>NZ_JAHKBE010000061.1 GCF_018789675.1 Hallella faecis | reverse complement strand
GCTGGCAGCGTAAAACTGCTTAGCCTTTATCTCAAATTTTAACGAACTATTGGTATAAGGAAAGATTCATACTAACAAAAAAAAGAATCAAGAACCCCACAACGTTAACCAACGTTAACATTCGTCAGCACATCATAATACAATCATGATTTACGCTATAAGATAAGCGGACAAACGTTTTTTTGTATATCTTTGTAATCAATTACTTAAACTAATCGAAATTTATGGAAAGAACATGGAGATGGTTTGGCAAGAACGATCCAATAACGCTTGCCATGCTCAAACAAATCGGTGTGGAGGGCATCGTCACCGCCCTGCACGACGTACCTTTGGGTCAGGTTTGGACACGTGAGAAGATACACGATCTAAAGACCTTCATCGAGAGTTACGGCATGCGTTGGAGCGTCGTCGAGTCGCTGCCCGTGACCGAAACAATCAAGTATGCTGGCCCCGACCGCGATGAACAAATTGACATTTACAAGCAGAGCTTGCGCAACCTCGCGGCCGAGGGTATCCATACCATTTGCTACAACTTCATGCCCGTGCTCGACTGGGCCCGCACCGACCTGCTTCACGACAATCCCAACGGCAGCAGCAACCTGTATTTCAGCATCCCACAATTTGCTTATTTCGACATCTACATTCTGAAACGCCAGGGCGCCAAGGACAACTGGGCACGTTTTCAGGTGTTGGGACCCGACGGAAAGCCTAACGGCCGCAACATCATCGAGGAGGTGGAGCAACTGCGAAGCACCATGACACCCGAGAAGGACCACGCCTTGGTGGAGAACATTGTCATCAAGACACAAGGCTTCGTGAGCGGCAACTTCAAGGAGGACGACGAGCATCCCGTGGAGCTGTTCCGTCAACTGCTTGCCCTCTATAAGGGCATCGACCGCGACCAACTGCGCGCCAACATGAAGTATTTCCTTGAGGCCATCATGCCCGTTTGCGAAGAGTGCGACATGTATATGTGTGTCCATCCCGACGACCCACCCTTCCAGGTGCTCGGTCTGCCGCGCATCGTAACCTGCGACGACGACATTCAGTGGTTCCTCAACGCCGTTCCCAACAAGCACAACGGTCTTACGTTCTGCGCAGGATCGCTCTCGGCCGGTGCCCAAAACAATGTAGTGGAGATGGCACGCAAGTACGCTTCACGCACATGGTTTGTGCATCTGCGCAGTTGCCATGTGTTCCCCAACGGCGACTTCACCGAAGCCAGCCATCTTGGAGGACGCGCCGACATCATCCAACTGGCGCGTGTGTTTGAGGAAGAGGAGGAGCGCCGCAAGGGAAACGCCAACATCGAGCGCCTACCCATGCGCGTAGACCATGGCATGACGATGCTCGGCGATGAGACGAAGGGCTACAACGCCGGCTACAGTTTCCTGGGGCGCATGTTCGCCATGGGCCAGGTACAAGGTATCATAGCCACCGTCGACCGCGAACTCAACAAGCCCTTCCACCAGCCAGGCTTCTTCGATTAACCTCATTATTCAAATCGAAACAACATGAAACTCAAAGATATCAGCTCTGGCAAGTTGAACGCCAGCGAGTGGGAAGCCAAGGGCTACGAACTACCCACATACGACATTGAAGCCGTAAGAACACGCACCCATGAGAATCCCACTTGGGTTCATTTCGGTGGAGGAAACATATTCAGGGCGTTCCCTGCCGCCATCCTCAACGACCTTCTAAACAAAGGAGTTTACGACCGTGGCGTCATCGTGGCCGAAACATTCGACTACGAGGTCGTCGACAAGGCCTATACGCCCTACGACAACCTATCATTGCTTGTTAGCCTGCAAGCGTCAGGAACCATCGAGAAGAAGGTCATCGCATCGGTGACCGAATCGTTGAAGGCCGACTATGCGTTCGACGATTGGAGCCGTCTGGTCGACATCTTCCGCAATCCATCCTTGCAGATGGCCACATTTACCATCACAGAAAAAGGCTATGGGGTGCCACCAGCCGACTTGGAGCGAGGGCTCAAGCCTATGATGGCCATGGGAAAGGTGACCGCCTTGCTCTACGAGCGGTTCAAAGCCGGAAAGTTGCCACTGACGGTGCAGAGCATGGACAACTGCTCGCACAACGGCGACAAAGTGAAAGCCGGCGTCATGGCCTACGCAAAACGATGGGCCGAAGAGCGTCTGGCGCCGCAAGCGTTTGTCGACTACCTGGAGGATGAGCAAACCATTAGTTTCCCATGGTCGATGATCGACAAGATAACACCCCGCCCCCATGCCAAGGTGAAGGAAATGCTGGCCGCCGACGGCTTCGAGGACAACCAATATATCGAGACCGAGAAGCACACGTTTACCGCCCCGTTTGTCAACTCCGAGGAGACACAATACCTTGTTATCGAGGACCATTACACCAACGGACGTCCACCACTCGACCAAGCTGGCGTTATCTACACCACGCGAAAAACCGTCGACGAGGTGGAGACAATGAAAGTAACGACCTGCCTGAATCCCCTCCACACGGCCATGGCGCTCTATGGTTGCATGCTCAACTATACGCTGATATCCGCCGAGATGAACGACGAAGACATCCGCCCGTTCATCCAAAAAATTGGATACATCGAAGCCATGCCTGTCGTTACCGACCCGGGTATCATCAATCCGTATGAGTTTATTGGCGCATTCATCAATCGCCGACTGCCCAACCCCTTCATGCCCGACACGCCGCAACGCATTGCCATGGACACCAGTCAGAAACTGCCCATACGCTTTGGCGAGACCATCAAGAAGTATGCCGCTCGTCATCTCGATATGGACAACTTGGTTCTTATTCCCCTCGTGTTGGCAGGCTACGCCCGTTACCTGAAGGGTGTCGACGACAACGGAAAACCCTTCACACCCTCGCCCGACCCCATGCTGCAGGAGCTACAACAGATTGTGGAACCGCTCACCGTGGGCAAGGAAGGCCAAGACTACAGTTGCCTGAAGAACCTTTATAGCAGGAAGGACGTGTTCGGACTCAACCTATACGAAACTCCGCTGGGCAACCGCATCGAAGGAATGGTCAAGCAACTCTTTGCCGGAAAGGGAGCCGTAAGAAGCACACTACACAAATACACCGCACAGCGATAGACTTCGATAGCAACCGCAAAAGCGCAACAAACAAACGATGGCGTAAAATAATAGACCAAAAATTTGGTAGGGTCGAAAAAAAGCCATACCTTTGCACCCGCAAATCCGACGGCACTTCCATATCAAAAGGAACGCCAAGAGGGAACGGGGTGTAGCGCAGCCCGGTAGCGCTCCTGGTTTGGGACCAGGTGGTCGCAGGTTCGAATCCTGTCGCCCCGACGAAAAGGAACATGAAAGAAGCCGCAAAGAATATCTCTTTGCGGCTTTTTTGTATCTTTTTACAAATAGGGACGAGCCGTTCTTAAATCTTTTCAGTAACTTTGCAGTATGAACCGAATCATCACATTATTGATTAGTTTGTTGGCATTCTCCTCACTCCATGCGCAAAGCAGATACACGGAGTGCGAAGACACATGCAGCCACATCCACGGAATCGACATAAGCCACTACCAAGGCTCAGTATTCTGGGAAACGGTGGGCGAAAGCAAAATGGCATACGTCTACCTGAAAGCCACGGAAGGAGGCGACAATATCGACAGCAAGTACAAGCAAAACATCGACTTGGCGCACAAGTACGGGCTGAAAGTGGGCTCGTACCATTTCTACCGCCCAAAGATTGCGCAACAAACGCAACTTGAGAACTTCATGACCCAATGCAGGCCTGGAGACCAGGATTTGTTGCCCATGATCGACATTGAGACGCGAAGCGGATTGAGCAAAGAGGCTTTCAGAGACTCGTTGTTCATCTTCCTTGATCTTGTGGAAAAAGCTTACAAGCAAAAACCGCTTCTTTACACGGGTGCCAATTTCTACGACAACAACCTGTTGGGGCTCTTGGGCGACTACAAGGTGATGATTGCCCAATACACCGCACGAGAGCCTGTGTTGAAAGACGACCTCGACTTCATACTGTGGCAATACACGGGTAAAGGACATCTCAACGGCATCAACGGATATGTGGACAAAAGCCGATTCATGGGCAACCACCGATTGAGAGAAATCAGGTTCAGACATAGATAACGCTGCACAACAAACACCCTCACCCATTAACCAACGAAAATCATCACATCATAAGATATGGCTATCATTAAATGTCCAGAGTGTGGACGACAAATCAGCGACAAAGCTCCGGTTTGCCCCAACTGCGGAGTGGAAATCGCAGGAAAAATCATGAAATGCCCCCAATGTGGGGAAATCTATTTCCGCGACCAGGAAATGTGCCCCAACTGCCACCACTTGACACGTTCAAGCGGACAAGCAGCACAAGGCACCAATACGCGTCAGGCAGAAAGCCAAGGAAATGGCGGCCAGATCGTTTCGCCAAACGCCCAGGCTACCACCACAAAGCCCAATGGCCAACCTGCAACGAATAGGCAGCCCACCCCACCGCCCGTCAAACCTCAAAAGAGCCAAAACGAAACGGCCAATCAGGCCAAGAAAAAAAATCACGGCCCACTCATCGTAGCGTTTGTCATCGCCCTTGCCATCTGCGGCGTTTGCTTCTATTTCTACAGCAATGCCAAGAGCAACAAAGAGATGGAATCATACGAATTTGCCATGAAGAGCGATGACCCATTGGTGTTACAGACCTATCTCGACAGCAACCTCGACGCTCCTGCAGAGCACATCCAAGCCGTAACCGAACGGTTGGAGGAGTTGAAAAAGCAAGATGTGGAATGGACCAACGCTGTGGTAAGCGGTACAAAGGCAGCACTGGAGGACTACTTGGCCAAGCATCCCGATACGGAGCACAAGGCGGAAGCCATGCACAAGATCGACTCTATCGACTGGGCCGACGCAAGCAGTAAAAACACCTTGGAGGCGCTTCAAGCCTATCTCAACGCACACGACGAAGGCGAACATGTAGACGAGGCGCAGACAGCTATCAAGTCGCTTAAAGCCAACACGGTGCAACCCAACGAGAAGACAATGATCGTCTCGGTATTCCGCCATTTCTTCCAAGCCATCAATGCCAAGAGCGAAGGCGATTTGCAAGCCTCGGTGGCTCCGATCCTTACCAACTTCCTGGGTAAGCCCGACGCCATCAAGGCCGACGTTGTGACGTTCATGCACAAGATTTACAAGGATGACATTACACGCATGACCTGGCGTTTGAACAACGACTACGAAATCGACAAGAAGGAAGTGGGCGATGAGGAATACGAATACACCGTCAAATTCTCTGCCCTTCAAGACATAGACAGAACTGACGACAGCAAGGAAAAGCACGCAAAATACCATATCTCGGCAACCGTGAACCCAGACGGTCTCATTTCAGCCATGTCGATGACTAAGATTTTGGAATAATCAAAGAACACATACTACCCTTTCTACCCCAATCGTTCGTTCGATTGGGGTTTTATTTTGCCCATTTCCTATGCCTATGCTCAACCGCCCCTAAATAGGCATCACGACACAGAAAGAGCAAGTTGCAGCAATCGCATGGAAAGCATCACGCACCAGGGTCTCACCCAGAGCGCTCACCATGCCATAAGAAAGGTTATACGGATTAGCCTTCAAGCCCCCTTACCGAAAAATAAAGTTAGGGATTCTATGACTGGCAAGAACGTCACTCATCGGTGGTCATCTCGTCAGAGCCTCCTATGGTCAACTGCATAAGGTCATAGTAGGAACCATTGTAAATGTTCAAGTCAACATTCCCTTTGATGCCAGGCAACTGGCCTGCATCGGTATGCTGCCAGAATTTCCATTTCCCCTTATACTCAACCTTATCGACATAATAATGCGCTATCCAATAGGGGTAGCCATCAAAGACAGAGGTGCTAAGGTAACGTTCCTTAAATTTATAATAGGTGTAAATGATTGGCTTCACGTGATACTTATCTTCAACGATGTGTAGCCACGTCAACACATCCATCTGAAAATCTTCAACGCTCTTGCCTTGAGGCATATGCTCAATGTCGAGCACGGGCGGAAGGTCGCCCTCCTCCAAATGGACCTTGCTTAAAAAGTAATAAGCCTGATCGCGAGCCGACGACTTATTGCTCCAAAAATGGTAGGCGCCACGAATGAAACCATACTCGCGGGCATTGTCAAAATTATCGGAGAAATTCTCGTCAACGCGCGAGGAGCCCTCCGTTGCCTTAATGATGATGAAACGAATCGGACAACCATCAACCATGGCGCTATAGCGCAAACGGTTCCAATTGATGGTGCCTTGATAATGGGAAATGTCGATGCCGTGTATCTCATAGCCTGCCGGATATTTGGCGTCGCCATAAAGCGCGCGCCACCGGAAACCCGTGGGACCCACAAAGAAATAATAAAACGCCCAAACGTAAAGAACCAAGATTCCAATACCCCCAAGAAGCCAAGGCCAACGCCTACCTTTCTTCATGAAAGGCAGCAATGACAACTGTCCCCAACCATGTGAACGACGGTAAGTCGTTGGCTTGCGGTGGCGGGTCGTCTGGTATCTGGAGCGTGTGGGTGTTTTGGTTGACATAGGTTGAGCTTTGACTTATCACCAACCGAAGGAGCATTAACAAAGAATGCAAGGCATATTCAGCCACACATCACTATGGCAGTTTGCCATCATTGATGAACAAGCCAAGCCTTCTGCTCTCTTGACCACAACTGTTAGGTTTCATAACCTGAACGTAAACTGCGGTCTCCATCGGTTAGAAAAGGGGGCATTCCCACACAGCCCTTGAGCGAGAGGAATGCCCCTTTTATTCTTTTTACACAAATAGTTAACAAGGTGCAAGCACCTGATAATTACTTGTTCTTAGCAGCGTTCTCGAGAGAGAGAGTACGTGTGTCGCGGTCGCAAACCTCTGCAGGACCCCAGTACTGGATAGGACCAGGATAAACGAAGCAAGTTTCACGTGACCACTCCTCACGACACTGACAGAACTTCTTGAAAGGAGCACCATCGAGCTCAACAAGAGCCTTGCGGATAACAGGCTTCATCTCACCATTACGACGCTCCATGTTCATCATCATTGTGATAGGCACACCTCCAGCCTTCCACTCATCCGTGGGTGCCGACAGGTTCTTAACGATGGCCATGTAACCCGTCTTGCCATTGGCAATGAGGTTAGCAGCGCTCACACCGAGAGCATAGCAATAGTCAGCGTCGAAGTTAGAAGGAGCGGCACAACGTCCCTCGTAACCGAAGAAGTGGTGCTGGGCAGCGAAATGACCCACATACTTGCCTTCCTTCTTCCACTCAGCGAGCTTAGCGGCAACCATGTCAGACAGAAGCTTCTCGGTCTCAATGAGAGACACCTGCACGTTTCCGTGAGGGTCGCGATCGAGAGAAAGCTGACGAGCTACATCCTCAGGAAGAGTAGCGAAAGTCTCTGCGTTCTCCTTGCTCAGGTGAGCGAGGATGTAAGCACGCTGGGCGTCCTTGTCAAGATCCTTATAGTCTGAACCGTGAGCGGCGAGCAAGTCGTTGAGCTCGTCGATGAGGCGACCGATTGCAGGTATAAACTCGATAAGGCCCTCAGGAATGAGCACCACACCGAAGTTGTTGCCATCCTCAGCACGCTGAGCAACAGCAGAGGCGATCTGCTCAACAATCTGATTGAGCGTCATGTCCTTGGCCTCAACCTCCTCAGAGACGATGCAGATGTTAGGCTGGGTCTGGAGAGCGCACTCAAGGGCGATGTGCGAAGCCGAACGGCCCATGAGCTTAATGAAGTGCCAATACTTGCGGGCAGAGTTGGCGTCGCGCTCGATGTTACCAATGAGCTCAGCGTAAACCTTTGTAGCGGTGTCGAAACCAAAGCTTGTCTCGATCTGGTCGTTCTTCAAGTCACCATCAATGGTCTTCGGGCAACCGATAACCTGTACGCCGTAATTCTTGGCAGCATAGTACTCAGCCAACACGCAAGCGTTAGTATTAGAGTCGTCACCACCGATAATTACGACAGCCTTGATATCGAGCTCGCGAAGAATCTCGATACCCTTCTCAAACTGACCAACTTCCTCAAGCTTCGTACGGCCAGAACCGATCATATCGAAACCACCTGTGTTACGATAGTCGTCAACGAACTCAGAAGTGAGCTCGATGTAGTTGTGGTCCACCAAACCGCCGGGACCCATCAAGAAACCGTACACCTTGTTGGCAGGGTTCATCTTCTTCACGGCATCGAAGATACCGCAAATCACATTGTGACCACCAGGAGCCTGACCACCTGAGAGAATAACACCAACATTAACAGCGCTGTCGGCAGACTTGTCGCCAGGTACAAACTCGATGAGAGGCATACCGTAAGTGTTGGGGAATAACTTCTTGATTTCATCCTGATCACCCACGCTTTGTGTCGGATCACCTTCCTTCACCTTAATGGCACCCTGCAGACCTTTAGGCAGCTTCGGCTGATAAAGAGCACGGGCCTTCTGCAAAAGACTCTTTTTCATTTTCTGTTCTTCTAATTAATTAATACGTCAGATTTGTTGCAAATTTACGTTTTTTCCTTGATATATGGAAAGAAAAGAGAAAGAAAAGTCTTTTTTAAAAGATTTTTTAGAACTTCTGCTTGCATTTCCGCAATTTTACTTATCTTTGGACTTGGATTTCAAGAAACTGTGTCGGGCAAGCTCCCATGGCCTATGCCCGCCTATCAACCAAAAAACAATTTCAAACCATGGCAAAGAAAAGAGATTTAAAGCAGACCATCAACTACGTTTGCAGCGATTTGTTCGCAGAGGGTGTAGCAGCATCACTGTATGGAACAGCTAACAACGAGGAAGCCGTCAACAACCTCCTCTCGTCCATCATCGTCACAAGGAACGACTTTGTGAAGCGCGTTTCTCATCCTGAGCCCGGCATGACGGCACACGAGTATTACCGTCAGCTCATCTCTGACTTCAACCAGCGGATCAACGAGATTATCGACCAGATTGGAACTTTAGCATAAACATAGCGTCCGAATGATCATGAGAAAGTTCTGCCATTGGCTTTTATATAGACAATTGGGCTGGAAAAAGAACGTTACCGTAGCACATCCGAACAAGTATATCATCTGCTTGGCGCCTCACACCAGCAACTGGGACTTCTTGATTGGGCAACTGTACATGCGCGCCGAAGGCATGCACACCAATTTCCTGATGAAGAAAGAGTGGTTCTTCTGGCCATTAGGCCCCATCTTTCGCCGCATGGGAGGCATCCCCGTGTTTCGCTCGAAGCACACCAGCATGACCGACCACTTGGCCGAAGAGGCGAAGACACGCCAACAATTCGGGCTGTGCATCACACCCGAAGGTACACGATCACTCAATCCTGATTGGAAGAAAGGGTTTTATTTTATAGCCCTGAAGGCGCAAATTCCAATCTTGCTCTACGGAACCGACTACGAGAAGAAACTCATTAATTGTACTGAAAGCATCATGCCGTCAGGAGATTTGGAGAAGGACATGCGCCATATTAAGCTCTACTTCAAAGACTTCAAAGGCAAGAAACCCGAAAATTTCTCCATCGGAGAAGTGTAAGCCGGGTACAAATTTGATTCTAATATGACTTTAGGAAAAGGCCTGCTTATTGGTTGTGCATGTCTGTTTGCGCTTTCGACAAGTGTCGTAGCGCAAGGCCTTACGCAGAAGGAAAAAGCGAATCGTTCGCTAAACGAGTATTTCCTCAATTATCATGCGAAAGGTTCTTGGTTTACACAACAGCCTCGAATGAAGAGTTTTTCGGTGGATGACTGCAACCAACTGGTTACGATCACCACCGACGAACACTTTGCCCAACAAGACTTCACCGACAAACAAGTGGGGCAGATCTACCGAAAAGTCAAGAAGGCGCTACCCAAGCCTTATAACAAATACCGCATACAAATTGTCAGCAATGGCATGCTTGTGGAGGATTACGTACCCAGTCACAAGTCGAAACGCGACGGTTCGCAAGCCTTGTGGGGCAAGATCAATTATAACGGACGACCTTGGGTGGACAACGCATCACGCCCCATCAACATCACACACGGTCTTTATGACCGTCACATCAGTCTATGGGCCTCACACGGTAGGTATTACGACAACAAAAAAGGCTTTTGGAAATGGCAAAGGCCCAATCTTTTTGGCACCACAGAAGACCTGTTCACTCAAACCATCGTGGTGCCATTCCTCATTCCCATGCTCGAGAACGCAGGAGCTGTGGTGTTCACTCCACGTGAACGCGACTGGCAAACCGATGAGTATATCGTCGACAACGATGGTGGCCTCAACTCCTCTGACAGCCAATACAAGGAATATGCGGAAAACGGAAGTTGGCTAACAGCCCCACATGAAGGATTTAAGGCGCATAGCGGACACTATGTAGACCATGAGAATCCCTTCTTGGCAGGTACGGCTCGAATGATGAAAGCCAGCAAGAAAAGCGACAAGGCGTTCGTCAAATACCAGCCCCATTTCGCCAAAGAAGGCCGTTACGCCGTTTACGTAAGTTACCAATCCCTTCCCAATAGCGTTGACGACGCGCACTATACCGTGTTCCACAAAGGACAGGCTACCGAGTTTCGCGTAAACCAACAGATGGGAGGCGGCACATGGGTTTACCTCGGCACCTTCGATTTCGACAAGGGCGACAACGTGTACAACTGTGTCATGCTGACCAACCAAAGCCGCATGAAAGGCATCGTAACAGCCGATGCCGTGCGCTTTGGAGGCGGCATGGGCAACATTGAACGCGGTGGCGCCATCAGCCATTACCCCCGTTGCTTGGAGGGAGCACGCTATTATGCCCAGTGGGCGGGCGCCCCTTACACCACCTATGGTGCCCGAGGTGGCGACGACGACTATTCCGACGACATCAACACACGCTCGAAGATGACCAACTGGTTGGCGGGAGGGTCCGTCTTTGTGCCCACGGTCGACGGCAAGAAAGTACCCATCGAGCTGTCGTTGGCCATTCATAGCGACGCTGGTTATGCACCCAACGGCAAGGACATAGTTGGCTCACTGGCCATTGCCACCACCGATTTCAACGACGGGCGTCTGTCATCGGGTGTCAGCCGACAAGCGTCGAAGATATTTGCAGAACAACTTCTCTCAGGCATCACACGCGACATGACATTTGTGTACAAACGTTGGAACCGTCGTTACCTTTGGGACCGCAACTACTCAGAAACGCGCCTACCCGAAGTTCCATCAGCCATTATTGAGACCTTGTCGCACCAAAATTTCCCCGACATGGCTTTGGGTCAAGATCCCAATGTTAAGTTCACATTGGCGCGCTCGATGTACAAGACCATTGTGAGATACGTCAACAGCATGCATGGCCGCTCGACCATCATAGCGCCCTTGGCCCCTCGCAATGTGTCTGTTGAACTGACAGCGAAAAACCAAGTGCAACTGTCGTGGAGCGCTCAGCCCGACGAGCAAGAACCGACTGCCACCCCAACCTATTACATTATCTATACGGCTACCGGACACGGTGGATTCGATAACGGCACAAAAGTCAATGGCACCTCCGCCGTCATGACCATTGAGCCTGGCGAGACCTATCATTTCCGCGTTACGGCAGCCAACCGAGGCGGAGAGAGCTTCCCGTCTGAGACCGTATCAGCCTTCAGCTGTCCGAACGCACGCAAAACTATCCTTGTCATCAATGGTTTCCACCGATTGGCAACACCAGCTGTTGTCGACAACAACTACCAACAGGGATTCGACATCGACCGCGACCCAGGTGTGTCATACGGCCTCACCGCAGGTTGGAATGGACGTCAACAATGCTTCGACGTTTCGCGCATGGGGCACGAAGGCCCTGGCGGATTGGGATATGGCGGCGACGAACTTGCCGGCCATTTCATAGCAGGCAACGATTTCAATTACACCATTGCACATACCGACGCCATCGCCTCAGCCAAGCAATACAACGTTGTCAGTTGCAGTTCTGAGGCCATCGAAGCTGGCAAGGTAAAACTCGAGAAGTACCAAGCCGTCGACTTGATCTTGGGATTGGAGAAGTACGACCCCAACACCGTCAAGTACTATAAGTCGTTTCCTATGTCGATGCAGCGACGAATTGCCGCCTACACACAAGGCGGAGGACGCATCTTGGTGAGTGGCGCCTACGTTGGCGAGGACATGATGCAAGAGGACGACGCAGCATGGCTCAGCCGATTCATGAAGGCCAGCTATGGTGGAACCGTCAAAACCGACTCGCTGACAGGTGTGAACGGATTGGGCATGCAGTTTGATTTCTACCGAACGCTCAACCCATACCATTACGCAGCCACCCACACCAACGTGCTCAGCCCAGAGGGCAACGCCATCTGCGCCATGCAGTATAGCAGCGGCCAGTCGGCCGCCGTGGCCTACGCAGGCACCGATTACAAGGCTTTTGTCATGGGTTTCCCCTTCGAGTGCATCACCGACCGCACCACGCGCAACAAACTGATGCAAGGCATACTCAACTATATTTTACAGTAAACAAACAACATATCATATATCAAATCATTCTATCATGAAGATACAAGCCAACCATTCAGGCACCCGCAGCATAGAGGTGACCGAGAAACACCTGCAAACCATTGATAAGTACGCCCTTCTTCGCTACTTGATTGACAGCAATGGTATTATCGACGAGACAGTTCTCGACAAGCTGAAATTCAACGTCCGCTCGATGCTCGAGAGCGAGACGGGCAACGACAAGGATCTGTTGGACCTGTGCCTCGACGTTATTTACAATAACAACATGAAGGCTTTCGGTCTGCATCAGTTGGTGCTGCTCTATGTGAAATGGAAGGGTGAGCATGCTAACCAAGACGAAGTGGATCCACAAGAGGTGAGCGATTAAGGCATGCGCAACTATCAACTGACCGATTTCCTACCCACCACGAAGAAGGAATGTGAGCTAAGGGGGTGGGGCCAACTCGACGTCATCCTTTTCTCGGGCGACGCCTACGTTGACCACCCTTCGTTTGGCGCAGCTGTCATTGGACGCATGCTTGAGGCCAACGGCTACCGAGTGGCCATCGTTCCACAACCCGACTGGCATGGCGACTACCGCGACTTCAAGAAGTTGGGGCGGCCACGCTTGTTCTTTGCCGTTTCGCCAGGTGCCATGGACTCTATGGTCAACCGCTACACCGCCAACCGCCGGATGCGCCACGACGACGCCTACACTCCCGACGGTCGGCATGGCATGCGCCCCGACTATCCCTCGATCGTCTATTCCAAAATCCTAAAACAGTTGTTCCCCGATGTTCCTGTGGTGCTCGGAGGCATCGAAGCATCCCTACGCCGCCTCACCCACTACGACTATTGGGAAGACAAACTGAAGAAGTGCATCCTTTGTGAGAGTGGCGCAGACATTATTCTCTATGGCATGGGCGAGAAGAACACGCTTCAACTATGCCGGGAACTTGAGAATGGCCGTAGCATCAAAGATGTCAAGGACATTCCCCAAACGGTGTATCTCGCTAAGAAAGAAGATATTCCTGGCGGCATCACCGATACCGACATCGTGCTCCATTCGCATGAGGAATGTCTTCGCAACAAGAAGGCACAAGCCGAAAACTTTAGGCATATTGAAGAAGAAAGCAATAAGATGCACGCCCAACGACTCATTCAGGGTGTTGATCATCAGTTTGCCGTCGTCAATCCCCCCTATCCTCCCATGACCACCGAAGAGCTCGACGCCGCCTTCGACCTGCCTTACACACGCATGCCCCATCCCAAATACAAGGGCAAGACCATCCCAGCTTACGAGATGATTAAATTCTCCGTCAACCTGCATCGCGGTTGTTTTGGTGGTTGCGCCTTCTGCACCATATCGGCCCATCAAGGCAAGTTTGTGGTTTGCCGCTCCAAGGAAAGCATCTTGCGTGAGGTGAAACAGGTTATCGCCATGCCCGACTTCAAGGGTTATCTCTCCGACTTGGGCGGTCCGTCGGCCAACATGTACGGCATGCATGGACGCAACCCGAAAGCCTGCGAGCGTTGCCGCCGCCCTTCGTGCATCAATCCACAGATCTGCCCCAACCTCGTCACCGACCACTCTAAGCTGCTCGACATCTATCATGCTGTCGACGCCTTGCCAGGCATCAAAAAGAGTTTCATTGGAAGTGGCGTGCGTTACGACCTGTTGTTGCACAAGAGCAAGGACGAAAAATCGAACGAGGCCGCTCGCCAATACACGCGCGAGCTCATTACACGCCATGTGAGCGGACGCCTGAAAGTGGCCCCCGAGCACACCTCCGATCGAGTGCTTCGCCTAATGCGCAAGCCATCATTCAGTCAGTTTTACGACTTCAAGCGCATCTTCGACCGCATTAACCGCGAGGAGGGGCTCAACCAACAGATCATCCCCTACTTCATCAGTTCACACCCAGGATGCAAAGAGGAGGACATGGCCGAGCTGGCCGTGCTGACCAAGAACCTCGATTTTCACCTTGAACAGGTGCAGGACTTCACACCTACACCAATGACCGTGAGCACCGAGACGTGGTACACCGGCTACGATCCCTATACCCTGGAGCCTGTGTCGTCGGCCAAGACACCCCGCGAGAAGTTGGCCCAGCGCCAGTTCTTCTTCTGGTACAAGCCCGAGGAGCGTGCTTCCATTGAGCGCGAGTTGCGCCGTATTGGTCGGCCCGACCTCATCAGCAAGCTCTACGACGGCGTGCCTTACCATGGTCGTGCCCACTACGACCCCAAGGCCATTGGCAGTTCGCCGGAGCGAACCGACATGCGCGAAAAGAAACGCAAGTCGTTCAATCCCAACTTCCAGCCCCGTGGTTTTGGGAAGAAAACCAAGAAACGATAACGCCCCCGCGTCGTGATCGTTCAGGCTATTCTCAACACACGTCGTGATAGATAATTCCATTCTCAACAACAATACTCTGTTAATTCTAACGTAATCGTTTGAAAATGAGGGAGTTAATTAAC
>NZ_JAHKBE010000060.1 GCF_018789675.1 Hallella faecis | reverse complement strand
CATAGTTTTTGGGTTAGCATCTGCACAGCACTCCACAGGGTTTGTCGGGTGCGCCGCAAATCTTTGCGTCGTGGAAAACAAGCGTGTAGATTTCAATATAGTTTGTTACGAATTTTGGAATAAAAAAACGTGAGAGAAACAGGGGCGACGAAGTCCCTTCACAACCTCTCGTCGCCAACCCACCTTCAGTTTTTCCACAAATGCCGGAACAAAACGGTCTCAACTTCCGGAACAAAATGATCACAAATGCCGGAACAAAACAGCCTCAACTTCCGGAACAAAACGATCACAAATGCCGGAAAAGGAGTAGTTTTTCTTGGATCAGAATAATATTTTTTATATCTTTGCCCTCAAAATCAAAGAGTTATGGCAAAATACAAGCAACGCATAGCAGACCGAATAATAGAGCGGAAAATAATGGGTAAAGGTGCCGTTTTGATAGAGGGACCCAAGTGGTGCGGAAAAACAACAACGGCCAAGCAATTAGCCAAAAGCACACTTGACCTGGGAGATTCTTCCACCCTGATTCAAAGTAAGCAAATGATAGAATTGAGCCCTGGCACATTATTGGAGGGCGCGACACCTCGACTCATTGACGAATGGCAAGCTTTGCCCACTATATGGGACACAATACGCAGCGAAGTAGACAGAAGAGGGGAACCATCACAGTTTATCCTGACCGGATCATCGGTTCTTCCTAACGCTAATGAAACCATTCATAGCGGAACAGGCAGATTTGCCTACGTCAAGATGCGCACCATGAGCCTGTATGAATCGGGGGAATCGACTGGCAGCGTCAGCTTGACCGATTTGTTTGAAGGAAAGCCATTTGGCGTCATGCACAACAAGATAGACCTGGAAGAGCTGGCCTTTCTCACATGTCGCGGAGGCTGGCCCTGGGCCACATTGATACCACGAACCGTGGCTCTCGACCAGGCATTCGATTATACCGACTCGGTGGTTCAGCGCGACATTATACGCGTGGACAACACCAATAGAAACCCAGAGAGGACGAGGTTGCTATTGCGCTCATACGCAAGAAACATCTCGCAGCAAGTGTCGTATAGCACCATTCGCAAGGATATGCTTTCGAACGATTCAAGCACACTGAGCGAAGATACGGTAGCCGATTATGTAAAAGCATTGAAGAGGCTCTTTGTCATAGAAGACCTTGAAGCCTGGAACCCTAACATTCGAAGCAAAGCTGCCATCCGAACCACCAGCACACGGCACTTTGTAGACCCCAGCATTGGCACAGCCATCTTGCGATTGGGACCTAAAGACCTACTGAATGACTTACAATCATTTGGATTGTTCTTCGAAGACTTGGTGGTGAGAGATTTGCGAGTTTACGCAGAAGCCTTGGATGGCGAACTATACCACTACCGAGACAGCAGTGGATTGGAATGTGACGCTGTTCTGCATCGACACAACGGCAGTTATGCGCTTCTCGAAGTGAAGATTGGAGGCGAGGAGCGGATTAACGAAGGTGCGGCCAACCTGATCTCCTTAGCCAACACCATCGATACAGACAAGATGCAAAAGCCCTCTTTCATGGCTGTAATTATTGGAGTTGGCAATTTCGCCTATCAAAGAAAAGATGGCGTGTATGTCATACCAATTGGCTGTTTGAAGGACTAAAACACATCGGCAAGCACACAAGCATAGCCACAAATTCCGGAACAAAACAGCCTCAACTTCCGGAACAAAATGACCTCAAATGCCGGAAAAGTATAATATTTTAATTGCACGCATATTCCTGGAGCACCCAACGACGACGCTGAAACCATGGCTCGCCATCGGCTACACACCAACGCTGGCGACAGCCCCCCCCGACTTTTGCAAGCACAAATGGCGAGAATCAGGGCAAAACACCGACCATCCAAGGTCAACAAAAGGCTAATGGCGCAAGGATTTTTTGCAGCAAAACATATACCTTTGCAGATGAATGGCGGCTTCTGCACAATAAGGGGGCAAACCATAATGGCCCGAAGAGGGCGCCATCCATACAACAAAAGCACGAAAACGATGACTGAATACGAAAAACAACAGGCCGGGATGGTTTACAACGCGCCCGACGCCGACCTCGTGAAAGAACTGTACGCCTGCCACGACCGCTGTTGGGAGTATAACCAAATACGACCCACCCATCACGCTGAGCGCAACAAGATGATCAGGCAGATCCTGGGAAAGGCCGACGAGGACACGTTTATCAACCAACCGTTCCATTGCGACTTCGGCAAACACATACGGGTGGGCAAGCGATTCTTTGCCAACTTCAATTTCACCGTGCTCGACGAGGCGAAGGTAACCATCGGCGACAACTGCTTCATCGGTCCCAACGTGAGCATCTACACCGCATGCCACAGCACCGACCCCACTGAACGAAACTCGCGGCAGGAATGGGCCAAGCCCGTGACCATCGGCAACAACTGCTGGTTGGGCGGTAGCGTAACCATACTGCCCGGTGTGACCATCGGCGACAACGTAACCATCGGAGCGGGCAGCGTGGTGGTGAAAGACATTCCCTCAAACTGCATCGCAGCAGGCAACCCCGCCAAGGTCATCAAGAGGATCGACGCAGGGGAAATGGAATAGCAAAAGAAATCATGATGTTCCCACAGCTTGCTTCCACTATCTGCGCTTGCGCCTCGTTGCGCCGATAGTGAGCAGGATGGTGATGATGGTTTCGCTTGTGCAACGTTCGTTTCATATTTATCGTTACCTTCTATATCATAGCTGTCCGGTAAAACTCCAAAGAGCATAAATATCCTCCCCGAAGCCCCGTAAAATAGGACTTCGGGGATTATTTTCCAAAAGTAAGCCCCCCTAATCGAAAAGACTTGGTTCTGGTGGCGCTTTTTGCATCTCCTTTGCAAGGATATCATTCCATGTCTTCTCGGGATTCTCCATGAGATTTTTCAATCAAGTTCACAACTTTGTGGTCCACAACCTTGTGAACTACATTCTTTTTCATTACCTTTGTGATCTAATTGAGAAAGGAGTAAAGATTATGGAGAAAGCTTTTGTATATGGCATGTCGGTCGGTGGCAATAACTTTACAGACCGAATTGAAGAAACCAAGCGTATCAAGCTCGACTTTGAAAATGGCGTTAATGTTATTCTTATATCTCCAAGACGCATGGGTAAGACCTCACTTATAAAAAAGGTGATTTCCGAGATTGACGACCCTATGCTAAAAATCGTCTACATGGACATCTATGATTGCCGAAGTGAATATGATTTCTATAACCGATTTGCCGAAACAATCATGAAGTCCACTGGCAACCATTTGGAGCAAGTAATGGAGAACATCAAGCGTTTCTTGGTTAGAATCTCGCCAAAAATTTCATTTAGCCCAGAACCCAACTCTGAGTTTTCTGTATCATTGGGAATAACGCCCAAGGATTATTCTCCTGAGGAAATTTTGAATCTTCCTGAACGTATTGCCAAGGAACAAGGCGTTCGCCTTGTAGTATGTATTGATGAGTTTCAGCAGATAGGCGAGTTCACAGACTCGCTGACCATACAAAAACGTCTACGCGGCGTTTGGCAGCATCATCAAAATGTGTCTTATTGCTTCTTTGGCAGTAAGAAGCATCTGATGGAAAATATTTTCCAAAATCGTCGTATGCCTTTTTATCAGTTTGGGGAGATGCTGCATCTCAAGTGTATTCCTACGGAATATTGGGTTCCCTTCATCTGCTCTCGATTCGAGAAGTACGGCAAGAAGATAACAGAAGAGTATGCTGGCAGAATATGCCAAGTGGTAAAGAATTACTCATCTTATGTGCAGCAACTTGCATGGAACGTTATGGCTGAAACAGAGAAAGAGGTAAGCGAGGAGTGTTTTGAAGAAGGCTTGAGGGCCCTGTTGGAGCAAAACAGCAGTCTCTTTATACAACAGACAGAGGGGCTCACTACCTATCAGCTCAACTTCATTCGTCTTTTGTGCAAAGACATACATTCAGGATTTACCACTCAAGCGGTTTCTGAAATATATCCATTGGGCAGTAAGTCGAATATAGACCGTATAAAGAAAAGCTTGGTTGACAAAGAGATTATCGCCATTGAGAAAGATGGTATATTCCTTGCTGATAGTGTATTTGAACTTTGGTTTAAAAGAGAAATGATGTAGCGCGATAGCGATACCGTGGATGTTAGTTACATGGCATAGCCTTGCGAATTGAATGTGGGTAATGCCTATGAAGGTTCTACACCATCAGCAAAAACAAAACAGGAAGTTTCCCATCTTTCTTGAATAAAGAATGGAAAACTTCCTGGTCATTTTATGCTTTGTCTTGCCCTATCACGCCACCAACGTGAACAGGAAGAACATCCAGTGGGCTGCAACGGCTGCAACCAATCCGCCTATGAAATGCGCGGTGATGGCCTTAGGAGTCAGGTCGCGATAGCCAAGTGAGTCGAGCATGGCGGTGTGGGTGCTTAAGAATCCGCTCCAGCACATACCAATGGCGGTAAACACGGCAATGGCGTTGCCATCAATCCAACCATGGGCGATGAAGCCAGGAATCAAGCTCAGGGAAGCGCCCACCGCACCGAGAGCCGTGATGGGGAACGCCACAAGATGAGGATCGTGGAAACCAAAGAGCCACTCAAAAACAAAATCGATCTTGTTGGCAAGCCAAGGCAACAACTCTACGCCCTGGTAAGCGAGGCCCGAATAAGTGCCGTCCTCGGCAGGGCCGAAGGTAAAGATCATCACGCAGGTAGAGATGATAAGCACACCGGGAATGATGGACAGACCCACCTCCACACCACTTCGGCCACCGTCGAGCATGGAGTTGAGCAAGCGAATAAACACCGTCTTCTTGTGATTCTCGTCTTCCTCTTCTTCCTCCTCGGCAATCTCCTCGGGCGAAACGGCATCCTCAACGGCATATTCGGGATAAGCCTTCAGCACGAAACGCTGCATGAGACGTGTGGAGCACACGCAACCAATGCAAGCGCCCAGCAAACCGATGAGCGGCGCGGCATAGAACCCCTGGCTCGCCATGAACACGATGACAAGCAAGCCCATACCGAAAGCGGTACCGAAGTTGGTAAGTGAGATGAATTGGTATTTCTTGAAATAGCTCGCAAAACGCTTATCGTTGGCAAGCGAAATGATGGCGGGGTTATCGGAAAGGAAGGTCATGACGGCTCCCAGCGACGTCACACCCGGCAGATTGAAGATGGGACCCATCAGGGGACGGAGCGCGCGCTGGAGCAAGGCCACCAAGCCAAACTCTACGAACACACGGCCCAAGGCACCCGTAATCACACAGATACTCATCAGGTAGAACACGGTGTTGAGCAAGAGGTCGTGGGCTGTCTTCATGATGGTGTTGAGCATGTTGGGAACGCCCATAACGAAACCCAAATAGCCGAACAACACAACAACGCAGATTAAACACCAAACGCCACTTGGCAAAAGCTTTTTGCCATTCATGTTATACTTTGCCATAACAATATTCGCTTAATGGTTATTTTTTCCATGATAACACATGCAACTTAGCCACAAGACCCAGTCGCACCGTCGTTTGGTCGTCCAACATCGTCCCCGCGGGGTTCGAGTTGGTGCCCGTAGAATGGGCCACGCTCAGGCTGACGCGCACATCCGACTTGCCCTTCAATGGGTAAGCCTCTACGCCACCGCCAATGGCGGTAAGCTCCGTGCCCGGCAAAACACACTTGTCGGCCTCCTTCTCAGCACGGTTCACGTCGTAGGTAAACTTGCCATAAAGGCTCAACTGAGGCAGCACACGATAGTCAACGCGCGCCATCACCGAGCAATCCTTAAACATAAAGGTCTGGCCACTGGCGGCGCGATTCATGAAGTCGAGTTCGAGCGAAGCGTTGCCAACATTCAATTTGTGGCCCAAGGCCATGTAAGAGATGAAGTGGCTCGGCGAATACTCTATCATATTGAGCGAATAAAGCGTATTCAAGAAACCGAAATTGCCTCCCCAAAAAGCATTGTAGGCAAGCATGTCGCGATGCTGGGGAATGTTAAACGGACTTTGGCTCACCTGAAACGCAAAACGATTCTTACCGTTGGTTGTGGTGTAAGAGGCGCTGGCGCCAAACTGGAAGCAAGGAATGTTGTTCCAAAACTCAGAAGATGTATAAATATCGATGGGCGAACGGTCATACTCGTAGCCACCTATCATCACCACCTGCTTACCGGCTGCCACGCCCCAATGACGGTCGGCCTGATAAGAAACATACAACCAATCGGTGGCGTCGAACATATCGTTGCGGTCGATCTTCTTGTTGATGCGTTGTCTCCATGAGTAAGAGAAATGGTCGTCCACCTGTCCATTGGCAATCAGGAAGAAGTAATCGCCCTTGAAGCCCGAAGCGTCATGGCGAATCTCATTGCCCACGCGGTCGTTCATAAAACTCACACGCGAATGCAGGTCAATGTTCAGAGTGGGTCTGTCGTCATCTGCCAACATGGGCAAAGCCAAACACAACAAGCCGGCAACAATAGCTAAACGTGATTTCATAAATAAAGATTAGGTTAATAGAGTTTTTCGTTTCTTAAATCCCAGCAAATATATGAATAAATCCCGAATGTTTTACGATTTAGCCTATCTTTTTTTCATAACATATAAAAATTAACTAAAATCGGATAAGAAAACCTATTGGTGAACGCACACAGAAAAGCGTTGGCAGAAAAGCCAAAGACGAAAACGCCTATTACTCGTGTTTGAGAAAGAACAAAAGCACCCATCGATCGCATGCGGGAAGGCAGGGATAGAGGCATCTATCAAATTTGGACAATGGAATAAATATCCATCAAGGACATGCGAGAAGGAAGAGAGAGAATCTTCGATGATGAGTAGAAGAACCGTCCCCCGCGAGAGGGAATATCGCCATTTGTAAAAGAAAGAACCGCCTGAACCAAGAGAAGCTCTTTGTATTTGTAAGAGATAGCACCGCCTGCTCTGAGAGGAGCCATTACCTTTTGGGAGAGAAAGCACCGCCTGCTCTGAGAGGAGGAACCATCAATGATATATGAAAAGAGGGTGGAATGACGCAAATGGCATTCCACCCTCTTGTTATGCGAATCTCTTAGGCACGGCAATGGGCCGCGCCTGAGATTGAACGTTTTACTTCACAGCAAACTTCACGTTCGACGTCTTGCCGTCGAGCACAGCGTTGAGGTGATAAACTCCTGCGCTGCCATTGGCCACGAGGATCACCTTATCGCCAGCGTGCAGGTTGCGGGCGGTCTTCTGAGCGACAAGCTGGCCTGCGTTGTTGTAGAGACGCAAGGTGGCTTCGGCCACATCGCCATTGACCACAACACCAACATTGCCGTTCTCGTCAGCGTCGACCGTGACGTCGCCACCGTCGGCTGTCACGCCTGCAATGCCCGTCGAAGGCACCACATTGACTGTGACCTGATGACTTGCCACGCCGTTGTTGGCATCGGTAGCCGTGAGGGTCAGCACGGTGGTGCCAGCCTTCTTGGCGTTGATGATAAGACCATCCTCTGAGACGAAGACGCTTGCCACCTTCGAATCGCTTGAAGAAGCGGTGCAGGTGAAGTCGTCGCCATCAGGATCGCTGAAGAGCGTGATGTAGCTGATGACGCCCAACTGCTGTCCTACCTCGTAGGTCAACTCCTCCTGTCCGATGTACTCGGGTGCGCGGTTGGTGAACACCACATTGTAGTTGACGTCGGCTGTCGAAGCGTTGCCGCTGGCATCGGTGGCGTTGATGGCAATCACACCACTGCCCACATTGTCGTAGCCATACTCAGGAGTAATGGCAAACGTAGCCTCGAGCTGTTCGCCCTCAGGCACATTGAACGTTCCATTCTCATAAGTCACACCGTCAGCCTCATTGTAAGAAGCCACCGTGGTATACTCCTTGTTGTCGGAGAAGGTAACCGTGAACTCCTCTTCCTCAGGATCAGCCACAACGACCTTCACCTGAGTGGTCTTGCCTTGGCTTGCTGCAACCACAGCCTCGGGGGCCTCGATGGCCGGAGCCGCATTGCGGTCGAGATAGATGTGGTAGTTGACGACGGCGTTTGCGGGGTCGTTGCTCTTCACCACAAGTGTGGCCTTGTTGCCCTTGGCAAAGTAAGTGCTCTTGGCATTGACATGGAACTTCAGCGGCATTGATGTGCCAGCCTCAAGCGTTCCCTCCTTCTGCTCGTTGAGCAACTTGATCCAAGGCTCGCCCTTCTCATGCTCCACGCAAGTCATGAAGTAACCGAAGGCACCTGTGTTCTGCACATTATCGTAGAGCGCCTCAATGTCGACCCATCCGCCCAGCGACTTCAGGTGAGCCATGTAGCGGTTGGTTTCCATGTCGCCGTCCTTCGAAGCCATGAGCGCCGACGACTTAAAGCCGGCGGGATACTTCAGCACCACGTAGAACGTGTCGGCAGGATTGATATAGATCGGATTGTCGAACTTGAGCATGCGCGGCACACCTTGATAGCTGCCATTGGCCTGAGGCTCCTCGACATCGACATGAATCTTACCATGACCGATGGTCTTCTCTGTAGCCGTGACATCGTTGCCGAGAATCACGGAAGCCTCAATGTCCACATTCTCCAAGTCGCCCACAGTACCCACAAAGTAGAGATGCGTCAGGTTGAAGCCCTCAGCAGGTGCCTCGTAGCGTGTGGCGGCATAGAAGTTCTCATCGAGTGCGCTGGCACCTGTACCCATCAGGGCAGCGATAGCGCTGCTTACAGGATTGAGCACCGGATAGTAGAGCACATTGTCCTCCAAGCCCTCGGGCACATCATAGAAGAACTTCTGATCGTCCTTCACCTTTCTCAGGCCCAACGCCTTGAGCATGCTCTTGCCCTTGAAGGGAGCCACCCAAGCCTCGGCAAACTGCTTGGCGAGGTCGGTTGTGGGATGTGCGATGACGTTGAGTGCCGGTGATGGGTTGTCGCCGCCAAACTCGTCGGAAGCCTCATCGTGGCCCGACGGATCGAGACGCAACGTGTAGTTGAGCTTGTAACCGCCCTCATTCTTCATGTTGACGGTAGCCTCGCCTGCGTAATCGCTCGCCACATTCTCGATATACAGCATATCCTGGTCGAACGAAAGGGCAGGCGCCTCTGTGACATTCACCTTGATGAGCGACTCGTGGGTTTCCTCATCGAGTCCGCTGACGGTGAAGAGAAGCGGATAATCCTTCTGGCGAACCTCATAGGTGTTATAGAGCGTGATGCGGAACTTCACGGGCTCCTTGCCCACAACGATCGGCTCCATCATGCCCGACTGGTAACGCGTCCAAGCCATGGTGCCATTGGCGTCAAGACCAATGTCTGGTCCATCGGGGAAGTCGCCACCGCCATTGTTGGCGTTGGTGTAAACCTCGAGCAAAGCCTCAGGCATTGCCCAAGGATCGTCGGGATCGGAAGCCATGAACAATTCGGAAGCCACATCGTCGATGGTGAATGCCTTCGAGCCCTTGTTCTCTACCGTAAACTCATGGTAGACGGGGTTCATCGGATTCTCGTCGACCACCTGTTCCACGTTCACCACTTCGGGGAACACGGGCTCAGGAGCGCCGGTAATGTTGAGTGTAACAGGAATCTTCACGCTCTCGTTGGCGGGAGCGTTGGTCTTCACGTTAAGCTCGTATTGGTAAACGTCAGCCAACTTATCAGCCAACAGTTCGATAGGCAGGCTTGCGCTCTTACCCGGAGCCAGCACATAGTTCTTATAAGGAGTGAACTCGAGTGCGTTGCCAGCGTTGATGTACATATCTGCCGGTGTGATACCGCGCGTCTCGCTGTGGTCCATGATACCGCACAGACCGAACACACCCAGCTGGAAACCATTGGGGTCGAGGTCGTATTGGAACTTGAACGAGCCGTCCTTACGCAGGATGACCTGGAAGTTCATGCCCTGCATCATGGTGTTGCCATAGTTCTTGTACGACACGACCACGTCGTTCTCGTTAGCCTTGTAATAAACACCGTCGGTCGACGGAGTGTTCATAGAGTGGTTACCCCAGAACGGACAGATGATGTTGCTGTAGAACGTCTCTGTTGTAGGAAGGCTTGCCGGCGGCTCGGGGAACTGCTTGTAATCCTCCACAGGGGCGTCGAACGATACGAAGCCCGTGTTGTAAATGTACATTTCCTTGTACTTCTTGCCGTAGAACGGGAACTCGAACGGCAATGTGACCTTCTTGAAGTCGGTCTTGTCGATGTAGTAAGAGTAAGGCATGTGCTCCGTGTAGTCGGAGGTGATGTCCACCCACTCGAACGGAACGTCGAAGCCATCGCTCTTAGAATGGAACACATAGTCGACCTGCGAGTCGCCCTCTTCTTCCACATCGAGCGCACGATACCATGTGGCGGGCTCGGCCGAGAAGGTGAGGTTCTCGTCGCCATTGTTGGTCACCTTGATGTCGTTCTTCACGACATTCACGCCGTAAGGAGTCTCCTCCTCGATAGCTTCGGGGCTAACGCTCCACAGCGGTGTGCCGATGACATTACCCTTGAGAGCCACCTCGAGCGACGTGCCGTCGGCCAATGCGATGACAAGCGCATCCTCTACGGCGCCCTTCTCTTCAGTAGGCAGAACGACAGAGATATCCTTGCCCTGTCCGGCTGGAACATCGAATGCCTCCTTAAGCTCGTCGGCCACGCCAAACTTGCCATTCTTCACGCTCACACCGCTCACGTGCAGCACATCCTTACCGTTGTTGCTCAACAACACCTGGCGCTTCTGCACCGATGTGCGGAACACATCGCCGAAGTCGACAGCCTTGACGTCGGTCGCAGCCTCAGCCTTGAGGTTGTCGCCCACAATGTTGGCCTTCAATGTGATGTTGCTGCTGGCGTGTTTAGGATCGTTGGTCAGCACCGTGAGATAGTTGGTCAGTTCACCAGCGTAGAGGTCGTCTCCGGCCGCAAGCGTCACGGTGATGTCCTTGCTGTCGCCGTTTCCGATGTAACCATCGGTGCTCGACAGACTCTTGACCATCGACTTGGCGGGAGCCACAATCTTGATGGCGCTACCCGTCATGATATCATAATAAGGAGCGTCGACACCCTCGTTGGCCGAGTGTACGAGACTGGCGTCGGTGAATACACACGCGTCGTTGGCCTCGATATTGCTCACGCCCACGAAGTTGTTGCCACCGCTGCCAAACACACCTGCCGGATTATAGTCGTCGTAATAAACCTCGACGCTACCGTCAGGACAAAGGGCCATGTGGAAACTGAGCGTTGTTGTCTCACCGCCACCCTCGGTGGCCGGTGTCACCACATCCTTAAACTTAACATAGAGTTTGCCATCCTTGTGGCCGTAAGAGATCTTACTGTTGCCGCCCATGTCCATCCAACCAGAGTTGGTATAGGCCGATACGTAGCCGAGACCTTGCACACAGTCGCCCGTCGGCACCATGCACGAGATGCGTCCCTCGATGGGCAACATGCTCAAACCGCCGTAAGACGAGATGTAAACCTGATCGTACTCCTTGCCGTAGAACGGGAACTTAAAGCCGACCTTGATCGGACCCGACTGCCAGTTGTTGCTATTGAACTGCGAGGTGATGTCCTGTTCGTCGGCCAACTCAGGCGCCGGCTCATATTCGAACGAATCATCATCACCAACATTCGACTTAATGGTATAACCAAACTTGTGGACACGTGCCGTAGAACCATCGATCTTGGCCGACGAATACTTCGGGAACACGTATTGCAACGGATACTCGCCCGTGTTCTTCAGCGTCACGGTAGCGGTCTTTGTCTCACCGCCCACCTTCAGGTCGCCGAGGTCGAACTCGCTGTTAGCCACCTCAAGGGTTGCCGTGGCCGAAGCCACACCGCGCACGACGAACGTGTGCTTGATGCCGTTCTTGTCGGTCAGAGTGATGTTGCTGGTGAAATTGCCAGCCTTTGTAGGCTTGAATGTCACAGGCAGCTTGCCGGTAGAACGAGCCGCGATGTCCCGCATGCCCTTCGACACATCAAACTGATCGGACGACGACACCACATTCTTCTTGTTTTGCAGGTAGCCATATTCGCCACCAAACACACCGTATCCACTGTTGGTCAGCTCCACATCGATGGTCTTCTTCTGACCCACGAGCAGGTTGCCAAAATCAATGAGTTGCTGACTGTGCAACTCAGGCAGGTAGCCCTTGACCGTCATGGTGAGCGCCACCTTCTTCTTCGAGTCGACCGCCTCGTTGGTCTTCACATGGATGTTGAACTTATAGGTTCCGTTGACGAGCTTCTGTCCGTCGTTCTTAAGCGTCACCGCCTGGCTCTCGCCTGGGCGCACCTCACCGCTTATAGGCTCCGGGTTGAGCACCTGGCTCCAATCGGGATTTGCGCTGATGGCCTGCACGGCCCATGTGAGATGGTCGGATACGGCCTCGAAGCTTGAGCCCTTGAGCACCTCGGTGAGCTGTGTCCATGTGGCACCGTTGTTGGAACTGTAGAAGCTATACTGCGCCACATCGTCGCGGCTTGTCTTACCAGCGCCGAGCGGATTCTTGGCTCCGGCAGGGAACTTAGCCACCACCCAGAAACTTGTGCCGGGCGCGAAGTAGATCTGCTCGCCCAGCGTGATGTTATAGTTGTAAGCCCACAGGCTATAGTCGACTTTCTGAATGAGGCTTGCCGTTGAGATCGAACGCGAACCGTCGTAAATCTCAATCACAGGATCCTCACCATTGTGGCCTTGGAACTTCAGGGCCGTCAGGTTGAATCCATTGGGATAGGTCTTCTTGTCGACATAGAAATACTGAGCCAATGCGTTAGGCATCTTCACGTCCGACTCACCCAGATAGCTATAGAGCGACTCCGAGTAGGTGAGAGTGGTGGGCCAATCAGAAGCCTGATAGTCGCTTGTCGCCACGACGTTACTCTTGGCAAGCGTGGGAGCCACGGTTCCGCTGAAGGGCACCACCTGGCCAGGCGTCGGCTTTTCAGCGCGCGCCTTGGTCGACATCGTGGCACGTGTCGTGGCAGTTGTGAGTTGGTACTTCAGCATACCCTCGCCAGCGTTCTTGATGTTGAATGAAGCCTCTGCCGTAGGAGCGTTGGCAGCGTCGACCGTCATGTTGAGCGTCGTCTTATCCACTTGCACCTTCGGACCAGCGTTGGTCGTAGCCTCCTTCACGGGCGACATGGCCGAAGCCTTACCCCAACGGTTGTAAGCCACGATGGCGAAGTAATATTTCGTAGAAGCCTTCAGTCCTTCGAGCTCGTAAGCCACCGGCTCGCCAGAGTACTTAAACTTAGTGTCCACCGACACCGAGTTGAGCTTATTGAGGTTATCGCTGGCTGTAAACGGCTCCGTGCTATAATATATAACATGGTGGTCGATGCTCTTCTCCTCAGTATCGGGGATGATCCATTCGATGAGGGCGTTGTCGTGCGAAGCAGTCACCGTAAAGTCGGCCACGGCCTCAGGCACGCTACCCTCCTTGCCTTGCAGCGCCTTGTAAGCATCGATGTAACCCGATCCCATCAGTCCCGCATAGGTGGGGTTCTTGGTATAGAGATCGTTCACCGACGTGGTGAGGAGCGTGCGAAGCGTCTCGTTAGAGAAGTTCTTGTTGCCATATTTCGAGAGGATGAGCGCTGCGATACCCGACACATGCGGGCAGGCCATTGATGTACCCTCGTTGTAGCCATAGCTGCTGTTGGGCAATGTGCTCAACACGCCATACTGCTCACCATAGTCCTCCAGTCCACCAGGAGCGGTTACATCGACCCACTTTCCATAGTTGGAATAGCTGGTCACCATACCGTCGGCTCCCATAGAACCCACGGCCACCACCTCGTCGAGGCATCCAGGATAGAAATTGCCTTCCTCGCCATTGTTTCCAGCTGCGAAGATGCAGAGTCCACCGTTCATCTTCTCGCCGCCGCCGTTCTTCGTAAAATATCTCACGGCTTCCGAGACGGCCTTGTCCTCCTCGTCAGCCATACCCATACCCCATGAGCACTGGGCGATGCTTGCGCCACGGTCGGCAGCATAGACGAGCGCTCCTGCGAAGTCGGCCTCTGCCGAGCTACTCGCACGTGAGTCGAACACTTGGCAAACCATCATCTTCACACCACCAGTGCCATCAGCTCCACCGGCCACACCCGACACACCAATGCCGTTGTTGTTGGTGGCGCCCACCGTACCGGCCACGTGTGTGCCGTGTGAATGTGCGTTGATGTTCGAAGAGTTGATCACGAAGTTGTAACCATACACGTCGTCGACGAATCCATTGCCGTCGTCGTCCACACCGGGTTCACCGTTGAGCTCAGCCTCGTTGACCCAGAGGTTGTCCTTCAGGTCGGGGTGGTCGATTTGGAAGCCACCATCGATGATGGCCACAATGACATCCTTCGATCCCGCCACACCACTCTCCCAGGCAGGGAACACGTTGATGTCGTTCCCCGCCACGGTTCCTTCGATGGACCCATTGTTGTAGTAGTGCCACTGCTTAGGCAGCAAGGGGTCGTTGAACGGCATGGTAGAGAGCGCCTTCTGCACCCATGTCACATCGGTTGGCGACACGGCGCGGAAGCTCTCGCCTCCGTAAGGTTGGTAGATGGGTATGCGCTGCGCATACTCCACACCAGCTGTCGACTTGTAAAGATTGCGTGCCTGAGCGGTTGTCATACCGTCTTCCACGAAGGTGACGTCGTACCAGCGGTCGAGGCCAGCAGCCTTGTGCTTGGCCTCATCCTTACCTGCGTACGGGAACACACGCTTCATGCTCACAGCCCTCACTTTCTGCGCAACGCGATCGAGCGTTGTCGCACCGGTCGTTACGTACTGAGCCTTTGCCTTCTTCTGCACACTTCCATTCGGCAGGGTTACCTGCTGGAGCAACGTCGCCACCTCCGGCTGGAGTTTCACGCGAACCTTACCCTCTACGTAATGGGGTTCAGATGTAGCTAAGAGCCTTTGTGCGTCGGCAGTGGCAATGCCCAACAAGAGCATCAAACTGCACAGACCCATAATCAAGTTCTTTTGCATATCGGTAAAATTAAAAATAAAAAAAATAATCTATCTTCACATGGTTTGCGCTTCGCAACGCAGTTGTATGGTATATTTTCCTGTCGTCCTCCTGTCTGCAACGTATAATACCTTAATTCCGCAACACTATAATTTAACTTTATTTATAAGTTCCTGAGCAACAA
>NZ_JAHKBE010000005.1 GCF_018789675.1 Hallella faecis | reverse complement strand
ACAAACTTGTGTTGGATTAGCCTAAGCGGTTGTCTGAATATCGGGGGGTATTATACTGCAAGACTTACCACGCCTTTGAGTGATGCTGTGATGACATCGATGCCGTGGTGGTTGATGATGCGCCCATGTATTAACTTCACCAACTCTTCGGGGGCGGTAATCCCTTGTGAGATGGCTCTCACCACGGCTTTGTAGCTTTTGCTGTCAACATTGGAAACGTAGTTGCTCAGACGTATGTTGCAGCGTTGCAGCACGGCATCAAGTTTGGACAGCTTTCTTACTATCTCCTCGTTGAGGTCGAATATACGGCGGTCGTACTGACGCAGCTGTTGGATTGTCTCAGGAGGTACGAAGCTGCCGCGTATGAGTTCCTTCATCGTACACTCGGCAATCCACTGCGCATCCTTCACGTCACTCTTGCGACCAGGAAGTTGCTTGATGAAATAAGGGTTGGCAAGATTCAGCTTGAAGTGTGGAGACAACACACGCCATATGGGAATCCAGTAGACGCTGGTGCTCTCCATTGACACCTCAATAACATGGTGATGAAGCATCAGGTCACGCATTTCTTCCAACTGATAAGTTAAAACTCCGAAAACTTTTTCAATAAGTTCTCCAAACTCACTCAAAATACAAAGATAAACGCTATCTTTGTGCACGTCAAGACCGCATACTGCTTTCATAGGCTTGCATATTTGGGGTTTAAATCTTCCCAAAAATAAATATAATTTGTGACTTAGAGCACGTTGATGCAAGATTTTAGTATGTCGGTCTTGACATTTCAACGCAAGCAGCGAACACTCGGAGATATTCATTTCTGTTTTTTATCCCAACTGGCTTATAATTCGGAAATTTTATCTAAATTTGCATTGGCTTTGCAACATGTTGTTTATCAGTGGTTATAACTATTATTGCAGCCACTTGGAAGAGCCGGCAACATGTATCATTCTTAACTTTACGACATGATTACCCGATGCTATCTTGAAATAACCAATATTTGTAATCTCAACTGCGTGTTTTGCCCGAAGACGACGCGGGCGAAGCACACCCTGACGATCGATGAATTCGATACACTAACCACACGACTCATGGGCGAGGTTCGGTTTCTCTATTTCCACCTCATGGGCGAGCCTTTTCTTCACCCGTTATTGCCGCAGTTCATACTGATGGCGCGCCAGAAGGGCTTCGTTCCGGTGCTTACCACCAACGGCACCTTGCTCTCGCAACGCACCGACCTGCTCGATGCGCTTCCCCATAAGTTGCAGATATCGCTCCATTCGCACGAGGGTAACGGCAAGGACCATCTCGACCAATACATCGATGAGGTGATGGTGTTTGCCAAGGAGGCCGCCCGGCGCGGGTGTGTCGTGGTGCTGCGCCTGTGGAACGAGGGCGGCCACAACCTCATGAACGAGGCAATCCGCGACCGTATAGCGCTCCATCAGCCACGCCCTTGGGTATCGAGATACGACGGTTGGAAGCTTGGCGAGAACCTGTTTCTTGAGAACGACAACATGTTCGAATGGCCCGACCTCGATCACGACGTGTATGCCGAGGAGGAAGTGTTCTGCTATGCCTTGCGCAATCAGGTTGGCGTGCTGGTCGACGGCACGGTGGTGCCTTGCTGCTTAGACCACAATGGCGACATGAACTTGGGCAACCTGTTTGAGCATAGTTTGGAGCAAATCCTCCAATCGCCACGCGCCCAAGCCATCTACGAGGGTTTTACCCATCATTCCGCTGCCGAGCCCTTGTGTCAGCGTTGTGGCTATTCGGCCGTATCGAAGCGATTCAGAAAGTGAAAAACCTTCATGTTTTTCGAGGCAACTCGGGTGGAATTAGCACTTTTTTATTATTTTTGCACCGTGGCACATAACGCCATGGGGTTTTTATGTTGATATTTCTATATGATCTGGTAACCGTTTACATCATTCCCGGAATGATGCTTGCATTTGGTATATGCCTACTCTTCCTTTCCATTCCCGATAAGGAAGGGCTCAAGAATTATGTGTTTGCGCGCAAGGTGATGGGCGTCACGTTCCTTGTTTATTGTATGGCGCTTATCTGCGAGGCGGTGACGCGCGAGCCTCTTGTGGGCGACTTGCTCAATAGCATGATCGTCATAGCCATTGGCATTACGCAAGCCTTTCTGTTCACCTATTCGCTCATTGCGTTGCTCGACATAGGCTTCCTCACCAAGGCCACGGCGTGTCGCGAGACCTTGGTCATAGCCATCACCACATTGGCGGCGTTTGCCCTGTTCTTTCTCTGCCCACAGAGCAGCAGGGCGCTCATCTTCTATGGCTTTTCGCTTTGGTACATGTTGCTCATGGCGCGTTATGTGGCGCTTTTCCGTCGCTATTACAAACGCTACCTGCAGTTGATGGACAACTATTTTTCCGACGATGAGCGCCAGCGCTTGCATTGGGTTCCCGTGGCTTTCTATAGCGCCTTTGGCGTAGGCGTCATCGCCCTGTTGTTTGCCTTGTTGATCACTCCGTTCACGCAGTTGCTGTTCATGCTCGTCACAACGGTCTATTATTCGGTGTTTGCCATACGCTTCATCAATTATGTGGATATCTTCCCTAAGATCAAGGAGCCTTTGCGAGATACCGTTTGCGAAGCGACCGAGCCCGTAGAGGTGCCTACCGACCCTTCCTCCGACATGATGGTTGTACCGACCGACGACGACCTGCTACTCATGCAAGAGATCGAACGGTTGATGCAGGAGCAAGCCCTCTTCAAAGCGACCGACCTCTCGATAGCCAACCTTGCGGCCTTATGCGGCAAGAGCCATCGTGTGGTGTCGATGGCCATCAACCATTGTCAGGGTGTCAACTTCAAGACCTACATCAACGAGTATCGCGTGGCTGAAGCCGCAAGGCTCATTGAGACGGGATGGCTCAAGCACCACACGCTCGACGCCCTTGCCTTGGAGACCGGGTTTACCGGAAGGGTGAATCTCTATCGTGCGTTCAAGCGCAAGATGGGCGTGTCGCCAACCGATTGGGAGGCGAAGGCGAGGGTCTGAAAACCCGATGGAATGGCGGTTTTTGGTTACACTTTACGCATTGTGTAACCACCATAACGTTTTTTTCGCTTAAGATTTCTTTGTATTCGTTTAAATTTGCAAAGGGTCGAACCAGCATTGCGCTGCAAGTTGGTTGCCCCCATTGCATCAGATAATCCTAACGAAACAAATTCATCTAAGCGATTATGAAAGAAAACTATTACTCACAACCCAACTTCTCACCGCCTCAGGTGGCGAGAGGCAAGCAATGTCAGAGCACGCCGCCTTGGCGTCATAGGCTTTTGACGTTCCTCCTGCTGGTCATGGCCTTGGCCGTGCCGCGGCAGGCGTATGCCGGAGCACACTTCGGCACTGTTTATGCCGGAGACACCTACAACTCGCGCATCTCGCACCATCCCACGGTGGACGAGCCATGGATCACCGTCTATTTTTGGTTCTACGACACGTGGGGCGGCGACGGCTATTTTCTGCACGACGAAACAGAGAGGGGCCACAAAGGTCCCGCCGTTTATGTAGATGGCAAATACATCTGCTCACCCGACTGGGAGTTGGCATGGTCCTCAGGCAATGGCAACGCCTCCGGACTGGATGACCAGCGCGGTAACAACGGATGGTGGGGCAGCACCTACACCAACAGTGTTGACGGCGTGAACTATACCGTACGCTTCTGGGACCCACGAAAACAGAACGGGCAGTTCTGGGTGGAGATGGTCATCTACATGGACAAGATGGCTGTGGCTACCGAGCACGACGTAAAGATTCGCGGTATGTGGAAGCTCAACGGCGATAGTTCCAATCCAGGCGGAAGCATCCAGTTTGAGGAACGCACGTTCCGAACCCAAGCTATCAGGAACATATTTTCGGACAGCCCAAACTACGAACGTACCTATGGCTCGCTGAAGGTGACGAGAAGTTCGCTCAACACGAGCTACGGCCCAACCACCGTGGCTATGACTACCGACGGCTCGTATTACAAAGACTACGGCAACGGCAAGCGCTACTTCGACCCTTCCACAATGAACCAAGCGGTTTACAAGACCTACAGCAAGGGCTCATCCACCTATAATGGACTGACGCTTTCGTATAACGAAACGGATGGGTCTTCATTCTATCTATATAGACAAAAATCAATTACTGTAACTCCCAACGATCGACCCAGTACGATTATATTTGGCTGGCAGATGGATATGCCTTACAGGTACGACGCTCCTTGCAATGTAGATGCAACCACCGACATGTGGAAAAAACAAATATTATTGACATGGCAAGCCTCTGGTGGTCTTTGTTATGCAAATGGCACATGGAGTATCTACCGTTACCCTGACGGGCACCCAGAGGACAAAACGAAAGTAGCAAGCGACATTCCGTATAATACACGAAAATACACGGACGATGTGCCTGATTACGACCAAAAATACGTCTATCAGATTTATTTCGTACCTACCAATTCGCCTTCAGGCAAACTGCTGTCCAGCCTTATGTCCAGCAAAACGCAGTCTGTGCAGCGCTCGTTCCCGATCAACATCACCGACGTGGTGTCTGATAAGAAATCGATCACGGTGAAATGGCAATGCCCTGAGTTTAAGGGCAACGAAAGCTATGCCTTCAAGCTGCTCCGCACCGAGAGCAAGAACGGACAGCCGGGCGACGACTGGACGGAGGTGGCTACCGTCAACGTCACCGACAAGGGCAAGACGCAATACGAATATACCGACACGCGCGACCTGAAGCTCTGTCCCACCTATATATATAAGGTGCAGACCACGATGCTCGAGAACAAGCTCTTCTCAAGCGCCAACATTCTGGAGGGCCGCATCACCGGCAACTCGCAGGTTACGGCGGTCAACGCCACCAAGGGCGACTACAACGGACTGGTGAAGGTGGCATGGGAAGCCGATCAGGTAGGAGCCGACGTGACACGCTACGAGGTGGCACGCCGCGTGAAGGGCACCGACACATGGGCCACCATCTACAAGACCAGCGGCACTGCCTCGTCCTATTACTATGAGGACCAGACGGCACTGCCCGGACAGTATTACGACTACAAGGTGGTGAGCATCACCACATGCGACGGCAGCGACACACGCCTTGAGAAGAACGACGATGGATTCAGTCGCGCCACCGGCATCGTATCGGGTCGCATCACCTACGGCACCGGAACAGCCGTGGCAGGCACCCGCGTGGCATTGGTACGTGGCAACGGCACACAGCAGCAGGGCGGACAGTTCTATGCCCTCCGAGTGTCGGGAGCCGGCGATGGCGTGTTCCTTAGCAAGGACAGCGAGACGCTCAACAAGTATTTCGCCTCCAAGCCCTACACCCTGCAGATGATGATTCGCCCCGACGATTCGCAGACGGGCACCACACCCACCATTCTCGATCTCGGTGGCAAGTTGCAGCTGACCCTTGATTCTGCCGATGCCAACGGCAAGGGCTATCCGCTCACCCTCAAGAGCGCATCTGCTTCGGCGCCTACGGGCATCTATCTGAAGCCTAACGCCTTCACGTCGCTCACCCTCGCCGTTGATGCAGCTGGCGCAGCCACCGTGACGGCAGTCAACGCTGACGATTCTGTTACCGTTGTGCCACTCTCCGACAAGCTCAACGCCAAGGTGCAGTTTGCCAATGCCGACAACACCGGATTGTGTCTCGGCGGCAGCTACCAGTCGTCGGCCGACCGTGCCTTCACGGGCTACATCGACGAGATGCGCGTGTTCAGCGACAAGGCATTGAGCCTTGAGGAAATTCTCGCCAACTACAACCACACCCTCTGCGGAACGGAAGACGCCCTTGTGGCCTACTGGCCCGTCGACGAAGGTTTCAGCGGACAGACCACCGCCTACGACTACTCGAAGACGAGTGGCGTGGCAAACGGCAACCACGCACGCCTCGGCGCCGGCACATTGCCCACGGGCAGCATCATCCCCACATCGCAACAGCTCGGACTGTTTGCCCTGACCGACACACAAGGCAACTTCGTCATACGTGGCGTACCGTTCACGGGCGAAGGCACCAACTATATGGTCATCCCCGCCCTGGGCGTACACGAATTCTCGCCCACCTATTCCACACGCTACATCAGCGCCTCGTCGCTCGTGCATAGCGGAGTAGACTTCACCGACGTATCGTCGTTCCCCGTATCGGGCACCGTCTTCTACGAAGGCACCGATTATCCCGTGGAGGGATGCACGTTCTATGTAGATGGCACGATATGCAGTCGCGACGGCGAACTCATACAGTCGGCCGAGGACGGCACATTCACCATCAGCGTGCCTATTGGCGACCACTTCATCCAAGTGAAGAAGGACGGCCATGTGTTTGCATCCGCCGGACGCTACCCAGCCGACCCGAACGGAGCCGGCGTGAAGATTACGTTCGACCGCGAGATAAAGAACATGGAGTTCATCGACCAGACGCTCGTCAACTTCACGGGCCGTGTGGTAGGTGGAAGCATTGAGGGCGAGAAGCCTGTTGGGTTCGGTGCAAGCCATAACAACATCGGCATCACCGAACTCGTTCTCAGCCCCACCAACGACCGCTATCGCCTCAACGTGGTGAAGAAGGTGAACGGCACGTCGTATAGCTACGAAACCAACACCGCCAAGGCTACCGTACAGTCGGCCACCAGCACCATTGCCAGCCATTCGTGGCGCGGCGCGGGCGATGCCGCCAAGAAGATCTTTATACGCACCGACTCGCTCACGGGTGAGTTCTCTGCCATGGTTCCCCCGCTTATGTATAATGTGGAGAGCATGAAGGTCGTGGCAACCGGCATGAGCGTTGGCGACGCAACCACCGTCGACGCCACCAATCCGCTTGTGGAGTTGACCGACACCATGGTCACAGAGAATGGAGCGCGTCAGGAGTATGCCTACAACTGCAAGCTTCGTCAGACCTATCATAGCGCACCCTCGTTCACTGTCACCCAGCGTGGCCACGACGACGGAGCCTTCGGACTGTCGAAGTATGAGATTGAGGATGCCAGCGGCAAGCTCGCCATCGACGACATCTACACCATCGACACCAACGGCAAGGTGACCTACAACTATGGTGGTGCCATCTTCGAACGTGAGGAGAACTACACCTTCGACCTCAAGGGCTTCGAGGAGTATGTCAACCACGACGTGAAGAACCAGCCCGTGGCATCGCACGTGCCGCTCAGCGGCAATGTGGTGACTATCAACAACGCCCTCTCTGCCTCACAGAAGGTATATCTTGAGAACAACACGGCTGGCAAACCTGCCGGTTCGCTGGTGGAGTTGGAGAGCAACCAGTTGCAACTCGACAGTCTCGGTTGCGCCGTGTACACATGGAAGGCGGGTCTGCCCAACATCACCGCGCCCTACTCGCGCACCCTCTCCATCAGCTACGACATCGACGACCGCACCTACAACTGGGACGGCAGTGGCATGAACGGCATCATCCTCGGTTCGCTGCCTACAGGCAACAACTTCGTGACGAGCGGCCCCGACGTTGTGGAGATGATTCTGCGAGATCCTCCAGGAACCGGCTCAAGCGCCGAGTGGACCAGCGGCAGCGTCACGTCTACATCCACCAGCAGCGGCAGTGTGTGGACTTCTGATAGCGAAGCGCTGACCTCCACCAAGTTTGGTGTGGATGTAACGACGCTTAAAGGAACCTTTGGCTTCGGACTACTCAACAGTGTAGAGAGTAAGAACGAACTGAACGTGGGACTTAATGTCGTCACAGAAGGCGAGAATGCCAACACATGGAACCGCACCATAACCGCCACACGCACCATATCCACATCATCAGCTCCAGAGTATGTGGGTGCCAATGGCGACGTGTTTATCGGTTCGGCTACCAATCTCATCTATGGATTGGCACGCGATGTCAACTTCCGCCGACAAGGAACGAGCGACAAGGCGGCATTGGAACTGAAGGACATCATCACCACGGGACTCAACTTCAAGACCATGTTCAACTACACGGAGAATTACGTGGAGAACGTATTGTTGCCCAACCTGCGCACCATGCGCAACAGCCTGTTGCAGACCGTTGCCAGCACACAGGGCTACAGCAATACGACGGACCATCCCGTATACCTCACTACGCTTGCTGCCGACGACCCACGCTTCGGAAGTTCCAACCACGACAAGAAGGCATGGGGTTCGAAAGCCACCAAGCATGTATCCATCAGCGGACCGTCGTACACCATGATCGCGCCAAGCAATAGCAACCAATGCTATAGCGACTCGGTGGAATGGTGCAACTCGCAAATCCAGATTTGGGAGAATACGCTCGCCGCCAATGAGAAGGAAAAGGTACTTGCCTACGAGAATCGTGACGAAAACCTTGACCAAAACTTCTCGTTCGACTCGGGCAGCAGCATAACAATGAGCCGACAGACAGAAGAAAGCAGTGGAAGCACACACGAATGGACCGTTACTGCGGCTGCCGTATTGTCTGATTCATGGGGAATGAGTTTCGATGGAACAGGTGTGCAATGTACTATCTCTACAAGGACTGGAGGCGGATCGCATCACACTTCAGAGGATACCAAGACTGACATCTCGTCATTCAGCTATACCCTCGCTGAGGAAGGCGACGACGACGCTCTGACTGTGGACGTCTATAAGTATGGTGCTTATTCGCCCATCTTCCGCACACGCGGCGGACAGACCTCTGGTCCGTATGAGGGCGAGGTGAAGACCAAGTATTATCGTCCGGGCACCACCATCATGGAGGCCACCATGCAGATCGAGGTGCCGCAGATCACGGTGGATGTACCTGTGGTAAGCAATGTGCCTACGGGCAGTGCCGCCAACTACACGCTGCGCCTCACCAACGCCTCGGAGATTGACGAGGACGTTTACTACAAACTCCTGATGATCGACGAGAGCAATCCCGACGGTGCAAAGATCACCGTCGACGGCATGCCGCTCACCGACAACCGCATCATCAAGATTCCGGCTGGCGAGACCGTCACCAAGGCCATGCAGCTCTGGCAGACCAACACCAGCGTGCTCGACTACAAGAACATCGGCATCGTGCTCGCCTCGCAATCGCAGTACGACCCGACAAGCACATGGGACCAGATTGCCGACACCGTATACGTATCGGCGCAGTTTGTGCCCTCATCATCGGCAGTGACGATGAAGCTCGACCGCACTACGCTCAACTCGCAGACCGGCGACGACCTGAACATCTCGTTCAGCCAGTTTGACCGCGACTACCACAACCTCAAGGCGTTCCGCATACAGTATCGCAAGCAGGGCGACACCGACTGGACGCTCGTTCGCGAATACGTAATCAATGAGGCCGACAAGACCCAGAACAACGAGCTGCTGCCCGGCACAGCCACGGTGTCGTACAAGTTGCCGATGCACAACTTTAGCGACGGCAACTACACCTTCCGCATACTCTCCGTCAGCGCGTACGGCAATGAGGAGGTGTACAACACCAGTGAGGAGATTGCCCTCGTGAAGGACATGCAGCGCCCGCAACCGCTCGGCATGCCGACACCTACCAACGGCATCCTCTCGCCTGGCGACGACGTGAGCATCGAGTTTAACGAGAACTTCCTCAAGGGCGAACTCACGAAGACCGCCAACTTCATCGTCACCGGTGTGCTCAACGGCGCTGAGGTGTCGCACGCCACTGCTCTCGGCATGACCGGCACCGACAACACCGCCGCTACCGAGGCCGACATCAATTTGGCAGGCAAGAGCTTTGCCATCGACGCTTGGGTGAACCTCAAGGGCGCAGGCACATTGCTCTCACACGGAAAGGGACAGCAGAAGTTCGTAGTAGGCGTGGACGACAACCGCCACCTACAGGTGAAGATCGGCAGCAACGTCTATACGTCGAAGGCTGAGATGCCAACCGACAAGTGGGCATACCTCACGATGAACTATGCCGTTACCGCCAAGGGCTGCACGCTGAAGGCTGCCGTGGCCGAAGACGCCACCACCACCGACCTCTTCACCGACCAAGCGGTGGCGACCTACGACGGCAACGGACCGATCGCCATCGGACAACGCTTGACGGGAGCCATCCACGAGCTCACGCTATGGGATGAGGCTCACGACATGACGGCTGCGCTGATGGAGAAGAACAAGACCAAGAATCCGGCCACACGCCACTTGATTGGCTACTGGAAGATGGACGAGGGCGAAGGCACCGTCGTCACCGACTATGCCCGCAACCGACACCTCCGCCTGACGGGCGAGAACTGGTATCTCAACAACGAGAACAAGGCCATTGCGCTCGACGGCACGTCGCATCTCGACATTCCTACCGCCGACGTATCGCCGCTCGCCGCCGACAACTGCGCCATCGAACTGTGGATGCGCGCCGACAAGCAGAAAGGCGAGACCCAGCTGCTGCAGGCGGGCGAGGTGGAGCTGTGGATGAACGCCGACGGTGTGCTGCAACTCACATCTGGAGACAACACCTTCGCTGCCGGCGCCACATCGCTCCACGATAAGGCTTGGCACCACGTGGCTCTCAACATCCTTCGCAACGGCAATGTGGCCGTGTATGTGGATGGAGAGCGCACCCTGGCCACCAGCGTGGTGGGCATTGGAACAACAGCCAGCGACCGCATGATTGTGGGCGCACGCCGCACACGCACCGCCGACGGAAGCTACCAGTACGACCGTCAGCTTGTGGCTGGCATTGATGAGATCCGCTTGTGGAACGCCACCCTCACGGCCGACATCCTCAAGGCACGCCGCAAGATGCGTCTCACGGGCAAGGAGCAAGGTCTCGTGGCCTACTACCCCTTTGAGACGAAGACGCTCGACGCCTATAATCAGGTGGTGACCGTGGGCAGCGACGACGACCTGCTGCGACCCGACCACAAGGCTGTTTATGCCGATGCCCTCGCCTTCACCGACGACGCTCCCGCCCTGAGGGAGAAACCGTCAGAGACCAACGTCGACTATTCGTTCACGGCAAGCGACAACAAGATTGTCATCACCCTCAACGAGACGCCCGCCGCCATGGCCGCCTGCACGATCCACTTCACCGTGCGCGACCTGCGCGACGCCAACGGCAACCTCTCGCTGCCGGTATGCTGGAGCGCATACATCAATAACAATGAGCTGGCATGGAGCGAGAACACCATGAAGACGACGAAGCGGGTAGGCGAGAGCCACACCTTCGAGGCTACGTTCGCCAACAAGAGCGGAAAGCAGCAGATGTGGACCCTCAGCGGACTGCCGTCGTGGCTCAAGGCAAGCGCGGAGTATGGCACCATCGATCCGCTTACCTCTCAGACGATCGCTTTCGAGGTAACGGAGGCCACGCCAGTGGGCAAGTATGAGGAGACGGTGTATCTCACCGGAAACGATGGCATAGCCACACCGCTCACGCTCGCCATCACCGTTGAGGGCGACAAGCCCAATTGGACGGTCGACAACGCCAACTATGAGAGCACCATGAGCGTCATCGCTACGCTCTCTATCCTTGGCAAGCCGAGCTACGACGCCGACGATGTTGTGGGTGTGTTTGTGGGCGACGAGTGTCGCGGCATGGCCCATCCCACCTACAATGCCCGCTACGACAACAGTTTCGTGCTGCTCGATGTGTATGGCAATGCCGACGACGCTGGCACGCCGCTCACCTTCAAGGTTTACGACGCCAGCACGGGCATCATGTACCCTGTTACCACCACATCGCAACCTGTGGCCTTCAGCGCCAATGTGCTCGTGGGCAAGTATGCCGATCCGCTGCGCATTGAGGCGGCCGACAAGATCGAACAGGCCACCATGCTTGGCGCAGGGTGGAACTGGATGTCGTTCTACGCCAAGGCCGACGACATGGATGTCAGGAGCGTGTTTGCCGATGTGGCCGACGGCGTACAGACGGTCAAGACGCAAAACGTGTTTGTCAATTGCGACAATGGTACGTGGTATGGCAAGAACTTCGATGTAGATAACCGATCGATGTATAAGGTGCGAATGACCAAAGCCCGCATGCTCAAGCTCATTGGCAGTAGTGGAACGCAGGCCGACCGCACCATCACCCTTGTGCCGGGTTGGAACTGGATAGCCTACAACAATACGCAGACGGCATCGGTGGCCGACGCCCTGGCCGGCATGGATCCGCAAGACGGCGACATGATCAAGGGCCAGTATGGGTTCGCCCTCTTCGACGGCTACGAGTGGACTGGTTCGCTTAAGGCGCTCGTTCCCGGACAGGGTTACATGTTGCAGAGTGCAAGTGCGGGCACAAGGACGTTCACCTATCCCGCTTCCCTGGCGCCTTACGCCCCACAGAGGGCTGCGGCGCGCCCGCTGCTCAACTTCTCGCCCATCGACCACCACAAGTATCCGAGCAACATGACCATCACGGCTCGTGTTACGTTCAACGATGAGGTGCAGCAAGGAGCCGAGGTCGGAGTGTTCGCAGGCGACGAGTGTCGCACGGCGGAGGTTACCGATGCCGACGGGTACGCTTACTTCACCGTTCCGGGCGAGGGCAAGTGTAACCTGAGGTTCCTCATGGTCAAGAACGGCGACGTATGGCTTGCAGAGGCAACGGTCGACTTCACCGAGGACGCCATCTGCGGATCTTATAAGCAGCCGCTTGAGCTGACCTTCGGAAAGATCACCTATGTGGACGGCATAGCTGTCGACGACGACGACAACACCCGTTGGTTCGACGTTCATGGCAGGATGCTCAATGGTAAGCCCACCGCTCCCGGTGTGTATGTGCGCAGCACCTACGACGCCAGCACCGGCCTGACTACTACCCGCAAGGTCGTGGTGAGATAAGATCCCTACACCCACCGACAGGCCCAAGGCCTGCGGTGGCAACTAACCAAGGCGCACCATCCCGATAACGCAACGATATCGGGGGTGCGCCTTTTACGATGAGTAACATTTCCTTTTCATTCCACTGACCTATGCCGCCAATCCCTATAAGGGGAATGGATGATATGCAAAAAAATGGCAACAATCTATAGTCCAATCTACACCATCGCAGCGAACAATAGAGAAAATTGGCGGAAATATGCGATTCTTGCGCACTTTTTGTAACCGTCTAACATTCAGTGGTTTACGTATTTATTTCTCTGTTTTATGCCCTGATTTTAACATTCTCCCTTACGGTTAGGCATGTTTCGCACCTCGATACATGCCTAAGGACAAGACGAAACCTGCCCTTCTGTCGCACGAAAGCTTACCTTTCGCAACTCGATAGATGCCTAATGCCCCGAGCCCCGCTTTGCCATCCGTGTTTCGGCTCCATCATTTCGCTTTTTTGCGCGCTATTTGCCCCAAAATTCCGACACAACTTTTGCCCCAATTATTTTAACACAAATGGGTCATTGGGTTTCAAATCTTGTTAGTGGTTGCTTCGAGCAGGTTGCGAAAAGTGTGCTGAAGGCATAACAGGCTATGGCGAAACGCAAAGGGAAGTAAGATGCTCGAAAGAAACGCTGGAAAGAGTTGGAAAGAAACAATAACATCCTACCATTTCCCCTTTTTCGGTCTAATGAGCGATTTGGGTTTATATAAGGTTGCGATTCGGGCATGGCATTTTTGAGGCTGTTCAATCCAGAATAACCCATCCTTTAATGTCTGACAACCGGAAATGGGGTTTCTCGGTTGTCTTCCAAATAGGTTGCATACGTTGGCAGCAGCGTATCTGAAGTTGCCATAAAGTAGCGATGAAAGGAGTGTTGTTAACCTGTGTGCGCACACAACAATTTGATTTATGTCAAAAATGAGCCGTTTTTTGAGGAAAAGGGGGGTGAAAGTGTTGCGGGCTATCGAAAATGGGCTTAACTTTGCAGCGTCAATAAGACAGAAACGACACGTGAGTGCCTAGAGAGATTATAAGAGAATTTGAGAGAGAAAGAATGAGAGGAGAAAGTCATACGGTAGGATTAGTTACCCTAAGGTAAAGGATTTACTACTCAGGCATGAGTTGATCAAGGTAGAAGATTGTAGTTAAGGTGTTAGTTGAAAGGTAGAAGATTGTAGTTAAGGTGTTAGTTGAAAGGTTAGAAGATTGCAGATAACAGGTGTTAGTTGATAGGTTGAAGATTGTTGAATAGGATATAGGATAACAGGAAAGGATAACGTGAGAGTAGCTCCTGACGGGTCGTGACGACCACGTCAGGGCAGGATAACCTCCCCATGAAGGCAATGCCTTTTGGGAGAAAAACAAAACAGTAACTGAAGAAAGAGAGGTATGAAATGAGTTTAACAATGATAATGGCCATGTACGCAACGTTGTTTGCGTCATGGAAATGGTTGAACGACAATGAGGCTGGCGACTGTTGATCCAGTTGGTTCACCAAGAAGAATGAGAGAGAAAACATGCACAAAGCAGAGAAGCATAGATTTTGAGGATTTAATTGTTATATAACGAAGGGCGGTTTCCGATACGGAGGCCGCTTTTCTTTTTGTCCTTGCCGTGGGCAGAGGCGTTGCAGCAAACCTTGCCTCTGGGTGGGTGCTTGGCTATGATGCGGCGAGGCGTTAGGCGAAAAACCCTTGTTTGGCCTTTGCCGATTGTTGTTTTGTGAGTACCTTTGCACCTATGTTCAGCAGTAAGAAAAGCGATACCCTCCTGGCGAAGATCCGTAATGGCGCCCAACTGACAGGCCGCGAGAAGCTCGAGCTTATCGTGGAGTTGAGCATTCCCTCTATGCTCGCGCAAATCACCACGGTGATGATGTTTTTCATCGATGCCGCCATGGTGGGCCATTTGGGTGCGGCCGCCTCAGCGTCGATCGGCCTTGTGGAAACCACCACGTGGCTGATGGGCAGCATTCTGAGTGCCGTGTCGTTGGGGTTTTCTGTTCAGGTGGCCCATTTCATTGGTGCCAACGATTTCACACGCGCCCGGCAGGTGTTTCGCCATGCCTTGGTGTGCGGTGTGGCGTTCAGTGTGCTGATGGCTTTGGTGGGAGCGAGCATTCATCAATCCCTGCCTTATTGGTTGGGCGGCAAGGACGACATTGCCCCAATGTCGTCGGGCTATTTTCTCATTTTTAGCCTAACCTTGCCCGCTGTGCTCCTGTTCCATCTCATGAGCGCCATGCTCAAGAGTGCCGGTGAGATGCGGGTGCCCAGTTTGTTGAGCATCATGATGTGTGGATTGGACGTGGCGTTCAATTACCTTTTTATATATGTCCTCAAGTTGGGGGTGGTAGGTGCGGCTTTGGGCACCATGTCGGCCTATTTCTTCACGGTCATACCCATGGCGTGGCAGGCCATTTGCAAGAATAAGATTATCGCTTTGCGTCTCGACCGCACGCCCTTTGTTTGGATGGGCTCTTATGTGCGCAACGCCGTGAAGATTAGTTTCCCTGTGGCCGTTCAAAACATTCTCATGGGGTCGGCCCAAGTGGTGAGCACTCTCATTGTGGCGCCCTTGGGCAATGTGGCTATCGCCGCCAACTCGTTTGCCATTACCGCTGAGAGCTTGTGTTACATGCCAGGCTATGGCGTGGGCGACGCTGCCACGACGCTTGTGGGCCAAACCTATGGCGCGGGTCGGAGCGATCTCTGTAAGAATTTTGCGCATCTCACGATTGGTGTGGGCATGCTCGTCATGGCCTTCATGGGCGTGGTGATGTTTGTGTTTGCACCCGAGATGATTGGCTTCCTCTCGCCCGTCGAGGAGATTCGCCTGTTGGGCGCAATGGTGCTGCGTATCGAGGCGTTTGCCGAGCCGTTCTTTGCCGCTGCCATTGTGAGCTATGCCGTGTGTGTGGCGTCGGGCGACACGCTGAAACCCGCCGCCATGAGCCTTTTCTCTATGTGGTGTGTGCGCCTTACGTTGGCTTACGTATTGGCTCAGTCCTACGGCCTGCGAGGGGTGTGGGTGGCCATGGCCACCGAGCTCACGTTCCGTGGCACCATCTTCCTCTTGCGTATTCGAAGGGGCAGTTGGCTGAAAGGAATCAAGGCAAAGGCGTGATCGGAAAGGCTATGTTTTGCCTTCCGGCAAGCTGTTGATGGATGGCGTTGCGCTCCGTTGAATCATTTTCTTTTGCGTTGCATGCAAAGGTCGATGAGTTGTAGGGCCATGATAAACAGCCAGAACTTGTATAGGTTTGAGTCGTAGGCGTAGCTTATGATGAGGCCCAACACCGAAATGGCGAGTAGTGAAAGGGTTGTTTCCTTCTCCGTCGCGGCATATTCCTTGAGCGAAACTTTACCCATCAGCACGCAAATGATGCTTGCTATCAAAACGATGAAGCCCACGGCCCCTACGGCCAACATGATGTTTGTGTAAATGTTGGATGTGGCGGCGATGGGTTGAAAGGCGAATAGCAAGGCAATCAGCATGAATGATCTGTTGACGAGAAGGATTTTGTTGTTCGAGTGGATTTTCATGGAGTGGGTGTTGGTTTGTGTTTCGGATAATTGCTGATGATAAATAAAAAGAGGCGCGCCCATGAGGCACGCCTCTTTTTATTTGAGGTTCAATAATTGCTTAGTTACTCGAAGAACCACTTCTTGGCCTGGAAATCGGGCACGTCGGTTCCTGCGCGGTAGTAAGACACCAATTGGACGTCGAACACAAGCACCGAGTATCCAGGAATGGTGCTACCACTTCCGACGCTTCCGTAGCCAAGGTCGGAGGGCACATACACCTGCCATCGGTCTCCGATGTGCATGTGCTGCACGGCCGTGGCGAAGCCATCGGTCATTTGGCTGACGAGGAACTGGGCGGGTGCGGAGTTCTCTGCCGTGGCGCCATTGGTGAGCGACGTGTCAAATTCATAGCCGTCCTTGTAAGAGGTAGATGGCAGCAACTTACCCGTGTAGTGCACGCGGATGGAGTCGGTGTAGAGTGGGCAACCCGTTCCTGTGCCCTCGTTGAGCACGTGTACCACGATATACTGCGTGTTGGCGGTATGCAGCGTGTCGGGCAAGCTCCATTTCTTCAGGATCTTCCAACTGCTGTCGCCGGCCGCTATGCGCTGGCTGGCCTCCGAGTAGAGCGTGTTCCAATAGTCGGTGTTGGTCTTCTCCCAGTTGGGGAATTCCTCCACCTCGTCCGACTCCTCAGAGCACGATGTGGGCAAAAGCAAGAAGGCGAAGAGGAACAGGGGTAGCGCCATGAGTGCCTTGAGCCATTTCCCGCTTGCCGTTGCCATGCTTGATGTTTTCATTTTCATTCAGCCTGTTAAAGGTTTCTAAGTTTGTTCGATGGTGGGCCGCACACCCAGCGTGTAGTGCGAGGTGTGTGCCGCAGGCGCTTGGTGCCCCCGCCCATGGTAGGGTGGGGGCGTATGCGCTTATGCTTGCTTGATAACCTGGTTGAGCTTCTTCAGCACTGAGGTGATGCTCACGCGGTCCTCGATGATCTCGCGCAACTTGTCGACCGACACGCGCTCCTGGTCCATTGAGTCGCGGAAGCGCAGGGTAACCGTGTTGTCCTCCAAGGTCTGACCGTCGACGGTGACGCAGAACGGTGTGCCGATGGCGTCCTGACGGCGATAGCGCTTGCCGATAGAGTCTTTGGCCTCGATGTGTGTGGTGAAGTGGAACTTCAGGTTGTCTACAATCTCTTGTGCCTTCTCGGGCAGGCCATCCTTGTTGACCAGCGGCAGCACGGCGCACTTGATGGGTGCCAGGGGCTCCGGCAGGCTAAGCACCACGCGTGAGGTGCCATTCTCAAGCTTCTCCTCCTTGAAGGCGTGGCAAAGCACGCTGAGGAACATGCGGTCGACACCGATAGAGGTCTCTACGTCGTAAGGCACGTAACTCTCGTTGGTGTCGGGGTCGAAGTAGCGCATCTTGGTGCCTGAGAATTTCTCGTGTTGGCTCAGGTCATAGTTGGTGCGGCTGTGGATACCCTCCACCTCCTTGAAGCCGAACGGCATTTTAAACTCGATGTCGGTGGCGGCGTTGGCGTAGAAAGCCAACTTCTCGTGGTCGTGGTAGCGGTAGTTCTCGTCGCCCATGCCCAAGGCCTCGTGCCAAGCCAGGCGCACCTTCTTCCAATACTCAAACCACTTCATCTCCGTGCCGGGCTGGCAGAAGAACTGCATCTCCATCTGCTCAAACTCGCGCATGCGGAACACGAACTGGCGAGCCACAATCTCGTTGCGGAAAGCCTTACCGATCTGTGCGATACCGAACGGCAACTTCTGACGTGTGGTCTTCTGCACGTTGAGGAAGTTGACGAAGATGCCCTGTGCCGTCTCGGGACGCAGGTACACCTTGTTGGTGGCGCCGGCGGTAGAGCCAAATTCGGTAGAGAACATCAGGTTGAACTGTCTGACGTCGGTCCAGTTCTTTGTGCCGCTGATGGGATCTACGATCTCCTCGTCGATGATGATCTGCTTCAAGGCCTCAAGGTCGGGACCCTGCATGGCCTCTGTGTAACGGGCATGGAGCGCATCGCGTTTCTGCTGGTGCTCGAGCACGCGTGGGTTGGTCTCACGGAATTTGGCCTCGTCGAAGCTGTCGCCAAAACGCTTGGCGGCCTTCTTCACCTCTTTGTCGATTTTCTCCTCATACTTGGCAATCTGGTCCTCGATGAGCACATCGGCACGATAGCGCTTCTTCGAGTCGCGGTTGTCGATGAGGGGGTCGTTGAAGGCGTCGACGTGTCCGCTGGCCTTCCACACCATGGGGTTCATGAAGATGGCGGCGTCGATGCCGACAATGTTGTTGTGGAGCAGCACCATGGAGTCCCACCAATATTTCTTGATGTTGTTTTTCAGTTCTACACCGTTGGGTCCGTAGTCGTACACGGCTGCCAGTCCATCGGGATAAATGTCTGAACTTGGGAATACGAATCCGTATTCCTTACAATGACTTACAATCTTCTTAAAGTTGTCCTCTGCCATTTTCTTCTAATAATGAAATTGATATATATTTTGCAAAGGTACTGAATTCCCGTTGATAAATGGAGACTGTAGGCGTTAAAATAAAAGAAAAATCGACGTCGCGCAGAAAAAGTTTTATGAAATGCTTAGTGATGAGGCCTTTGTTTGGCCCCGATGGCCCTTTTCTGCCTACGGCCTATCATCGTAGAGCGCACCCGGGTCGTTGTCTATCAAGCCCTCCCATGATGCGTCGGACAGGCCGGCAGGATCCTCGTCGGGGTTGAATGCGTCGAGCACTTGCAAGGGTCGCAGTCGCCACGCATAGCTTACCACGACGGTAATCGACAACAGCATGACGTAGAGCGCCACCACTTGCCACAGCGTGAGGTTGATGCCTTCCACACTGGCGCCCGGCCAAGTTGACATGGTGGTCAGCACCTGGTTGAGCGCGCCTGCCTCCATGGCCAAAACCCACGCCACACCTTGTGCGACAACGGCAAACGGCAGGGTGAGCAGCAGCGCCAGGGTAGTGTAAAGAATAAAGAAGGCGGCCAGCACGACAAATAAATTGGTGAGAAGAAAATAACACGAGAACCTACCGAAATAGTAGGCCACCAATGGCGCTGTGGTGAGTTGGGCAGCCAGCGACAAGGTTGTTATTCCCCATGCCCACTGCAACCGTCGCGATGAGGGGTGCCATAGCCGATAGAAGGCGCGCTGGTAGACCAAAATGCCCAGCACGGCCAAGAACGAAAGTTGAAAGCCCACGTCCCACAGGTTCAGCGGATTGGCAATGAGCATCAGTAGGGCAGCCAAGGCGAGTGTGTTGATGGAGACGCGCCTGCGGCGCAGCAACAGGCAAACGGAGCAGACCGTGAGCATCGTGGCAGACCGCACCACACTGGTGGGAAAGCCCACCAACATCACATAGCTCCACACGGCGGTGAGCGTCAGGCCCTGTCCCACCCACAGCCGTCGCCGCCGCATGCCGAACACCCATGTCAGCAAGCCGTAGACAATGCCGAGGTGAAGGCCCGACAAAGCCAACACATGACTGGCACCGCTGATGGCATAACTGTCCTTGGTGGCTTGGCTCAGGCCACTCTTGTCGCCCAAGGCCATGGCCGCCACCACGGCATATTGCTGGTCGTCGAGCCCAAGGGCGTGGAACCGCCGCAACAGGTTCTGGCGAAAGCCCAGCAGTTTCAGACGGGCGCGTTGCATGATGCTGAGCGTGCGAATACTGACCACGGCGGGCTCCCAGTGGCTATAATAAATAAAGGTTTGGGCCTGATAGCCATGCACTTGCGCCCATCTGATATAATCGAAACGACTTCGATGGCCCATCGGTCGCAAGCGTTCAAATCGGGCGTAGGCACGTATTCCACAGCCCACATGCAGCGATTGCCAACGTGCGGTCGCCGTGTCGCGCAAGAGCGAGGCCCTGACGCTGACGGGGCGTGGCAGAGGGCGATTGCCCACACGGGTGACGAGCAGATCCATGCGCGCCGTCTTGCCCTTGGCTTGTGGCTCGCTCGACACCACGGCCTCATACTCCACAGCCTCGTTGGGAACCATTACGCTGAGCCGCTCTTGGGCGCGTCCCTGTAGCGTGGCGCCCAACAGAAATGTGGCTGCCACCAGCAGCAGGCATTGGGGCCACACCCGCCGCTCTTCGTGCAACAGGTAGGTGGATAGCAATAGCCCCACCGTTCCCGCCAAAAGCCATTGCCAACAGTTGGCCGACACACAGTGGGCCAACCCATCGGCGGCAACAATGCCAGCGATGAGCGCCCCGACCCAGCGGAGCATCGGATTGAGTTGAAGGGCCTTGCGTAATTCCATATTGCAAAAATAGGAATTTTATTCATGGGTTCATCGGCTTTATACAAATATTTATCGTATATTTGCGCTATGCAACAAAATAACGAATTACGATTGGCTTGGGACTTCGTGGAGCACACGGGAACCAGCATATTCCTTACGGGAAAGGCCGGAACGGGTAAGACCACGTTCCTGAAGGCCGTGAAAGAACATTCCTCGAAGCGCATGATTGTGGTGGCGCCGACGGGTGTGGCGGCTGTCAACGCCAATGGAATGACCATCCATTCGTTCTTCCAACTGCCCCTCTCGCCCTACATACCGGGCACAACCATACGCGACCGATACGATTTCCGTAAGGAGAAACGGCGCATCATACGCACCCTCGACATGCTCGTCATTGACGAGATATCGATGGTTCGCGCCGACCTGCTCGACGCCATCGATTTCGTGTTGCGCCGTTACCGCGACAGCACGCAGCCCTTTGGCGGTGTGCAACTGCTCATGATTGGCGACCTGCAACAGCTCACCCCTGTGGTGAAACCGCAGGAAGAGGCGCTTCTCGACAACTACTACGACACACCTTATTTCTTTGGCTCGAAGGCGTTGCAACAAATTAGCTACGTCACCATCCAACTGACGCATGTGTTCCGCCAGCAAGACGACACCTTCATCTCCATCCTCAACCACATACGCGACGGCCATCCCACGTCCGACGACATCGCCACGCTGAACACGCGCTACAAGCCTGCGTTCCTGCCCAAGGCCGAGGACGGATACATCCGTCTCACCACCCACAACCGATTGGCCGACAACTACAATGAGACGGCGCTTCTCAAGTTGAAGGGACAGCGCTTTGCGTTCGATGCGGAGGTGGGCGGCGAGTTTCCCGAGAACAACTATCCCGTGGAGGCCCAACTGGTGTTGAAGGTGGGTGCGCAAGTGATGTTTGTGAAGAACGACGCCTCGGGCGCACATCGCTATTACAACGGTCGCATCGGTCATGTGGTCAGTGTCGACGACGAGAGCATAGAGGTGAAATGTCCGGGCGACGACAGCGCCATCAAGGTGGAGCGCGACGTGTGGGAGAACACGCGCTATGTCATCAACGACCAGACCAAGACTATCGACTCGGAGGTGCTCGGCACCTTCAAGCAATATCCGCTGCGGTTGGCATGGGCCATCACCATCCACAAGAGCCAAGGCCTGACCTTCGACCGCGCCATCATCGACGCGGCCCAATCGTTCGCACCCGGACAGGTCTATGTGGCGCTGAGCCGATGCAAGAGCCTGGAAGGACTGGTGCTGGCTTCGCCCATCAATCCGCACAACATCATCAACGACACGCGCGTGGCAGCCTACATTGCCAACCAGCAACAGGCCACGGAGCAGAGCGTGGCGGCACTGCCCAACCTGAAGGAGGAGTATTATCGCTACCAACTGCTCGACATGTTCAATTTTGCGGCCTTGTGGGATGCAGAGCAACTGGTGAACCGCACGTTGGTGGAGTTTTTCCGTGGCTATCCGGAGCTGACGGCTTGTCACAAGACCGTCATTGAGGCGATGAAGGCACAGGTCATGGATGTGGCCTACAAATGGATGGGCCTCATGCGGGGAATGGCCCAGCCTGAGCTCCACAAGGACGTGTTTCTCGAACGTGTGCAGCATAGCGAACTCTATTTTCTTGAGAAGCTCAAGGACCTGATTCCCGGCTTGTTGGAGAAGACCAAGGAGGCGAAGAGCCAAAACAAAAAGGCGCTGGAACTGATGGATGATCGTTACAAGGAACTGATGGTGCAGTATTTTGCCAAGACGAAACTGTTGGAAGCCATGGCCGACGAGACCTTCACCGTGTCGGGATACATGCAGGCCAAGCAGGAGGCCATGCTCGACGCCATGGACCTTGTGATGCCCGACGGCAATCGGAAACGGCGTATACGCAAGCGCAAGACCGACGATTTCCCCGACGGTCTGGGCAGCGAGCCGAAGGCCGATAAGCCCAAAGCGGCACCCAAACCTGCCGATAAGCCCAAGCGACAGAAGGGACAGACCTTCCAAGACACCTACGCCCTTTACTGCAAGGGTATGAGCATCCAAGACATCGCCACCGCCCGCGGACTGGCCGTGAGCACCATCACAGGCCACCTGTTCCATTTTGTGAGAGAAGGCAAGATACGCCTCGAAGCGCTCATCAGTCCCTCGAAGATCAAGGCCGTGCGCCACGCCATGGCCCAGCTCGGCCCAGAGGCCACACGCACCGACATCAAGAACGCCTGCCGGGCTGACATCACATGGGAAGACATCAACCTGGTGATCAGCGCCTCGCAGCTTTCCGAACACAAAGATTGACACCATACGATAACCGAATGGCCTATTTGTGATAAATGTAAATAAGTCAAAGATCGCCGTCGCCCATTGACGGCGTGGTATCTTTGGGTTCTCGAGACCGCCGTGCGACGGATGCAAAGGTTGCAAGATTATTCCGTTGGGTCAAATGCCAACGGGCCACCTTTGAGGACATCTTTGTTTGGACGCCTATTGCGGTTATCTTGCATTAGCTTGAAAATGAGGGCGTGAAGAAAGCCGCTTGGCAGGAATAAATAGATGAGAGCCTATCATAAAAAACTCCTCAAGAAGGTTGGAGGAAAATGGAAAAGCCCGCAAGTGCTCTTATGAGAAAGACAACAGACGGGAGAAATGGTACAAAGACTCCAACACCCCAGGAACTTGAATCTCCCGCCATCTAACGCAAGAAGGGCAAGCACGCCTCGGCCGATCGCCGAGGTATGCTTGCCCTTCTTGTCTTATGGTCTACAGGGACGCTTGTCGCTTACTTGACGTAGTGCGCCTGGTAGTCGTCGAGTTGCTTCATGTAATAGCTGCGCACATCCTTCCAGTGGTAATAGGGAGCCTGGTCTGTGCCGACGGGCAACGTGGCCTCGTCCTCATTGAGCAGCACCTTCACCAACACGTTGTCGGCGTTGGGTGCCTGCTTCTTTGGCTTATAGAAGATAAACTGCACGTTGCAGGCCATGGGAAAGATCTGATAGTTGTTCCATCCGCGGTCGTCGAGGTCCTCCAGATCGTCCACAGGGTCACCATAGTGGTTGAGGTTGAGCAGGCACACCAGCGGCATGACGCACACCTCGTGGCCGAAGCGCAGCGTGGCGCCGGGATGGCTTTTGGTGATGCAGGTGTCGGCCGTGGTGAGAATGTTGCGCAACAGGTTGGCCTGCGTGTACATTCCCGCGCCGTTATTGTTCTTGTTCGGGCCGTAGTAAGAATACCATGTGGCGTTCTCCTTCTGCCAGAAGTCGTAAATCTCGTCCTCGGTGAAGATGTCCCAGAGGCTCAGTTGGTGGCGGAGCTCGGTGCTCTGCACGTTGCTTGTCAACTTGAAAAGGTGGTGCGCCAAGCTGCCAGCGTTGATGGTTTTCACATACTCAGGGTCGGAAAAGAGCACTGTCATGAGATGGCCCCAGTTGTCGTGGCGCTTGCTAAACTCGCTGTTGGCCTTCGAGGCCTCCTTGGTGTCGCGCAAACGGTTGTACGGACTGTGGCTATCGTTGAGATACCACATGTCGTGCACACTGGCGTCGTGGGCAATTTCCAGTTGAGGGTTCATGCTTGCCAACTGCTGCAACTCGTTCTCCATTGAGAGGATGCAGCGTATCACGATGGTCGATCGGGCATCGATGGCCGTCTTTCCCTTGAACACCTCGGGGAAGCGCTCATACATGCGCTTGGCTATTCCGCGGTGTTGCTGGGCGCCGAGGAGCGTCAGCTCGCCGTCGCGCAACTGGGCCTCCTCGCGAATCAGTTTCACCTTGGCCAGCACGTCCTTGCCCTTGGCGGTTAGTTTACCCAACGAGTCGGCCTTCAGCAGCATGTTGTAAGGCTTGTCATAGTCGTTGGTTCCGATGAGGTAACGTGAGCCGTGGCGACCGTAATGGCTGATGTAGTAAGCCTCATAGCCCTTGGGAGCGGCTGTGAGCGCTTTCTTTGGACCAGGGTAGGCCACATAGTTGCTGCCAGCCAATTCCACATGCTGGCGAATGTCGTGCCGTGCCTGCTGGGCGCTCAGGCTAAGCGTCAGCATCGAAGCGATGGCAATCAGGATAACGTTTCGTTTCATGATCATATTCGATTTTTGTTGTTAGTTGTCGGGATATCAGTTCTCAGACGGCTTCGCTTATTTGCGCATGGTCAGCGATATGCGGTGGCGTCGCAGGTCCACCTCAAGCACGCGCACCATGACATGTTGGTGAAGCTTCACCACATCGTTGGGGTCCTTCACGTAAGTGTTGGCCAATTGTGATATGTGTACCAAGCCATCTTGGTGCACGCCGATGTCGACGAAGGCCCCAAAGTTGGTGATGTTGGTTACGATGCCCGGCAGTTCCATACCCGTAACGAGGTCTTCGGGCGTCTTCACGCGTGCGTCGAACTCGAAGGTCTCGGCCTTTCCGCGTGGGTCGCGCCCCGGTTTCTCCAACTCGCTCATGATGTCTTTCAGCGTAGGAAGTCCCACATCGCCCTTCACATAGTTGGCAATGCGTATCTTCTTGCGCTGCTCCGGGTCGCTCATCAGGTCGGCCACTTTGCATCCGCAGTCGTTGGCCATTTGCTGAACGATGCCGTATCGTTCGGGATGAACGCCACTGGCGTCGAGCGGGTTCTTGGCTCCGGGGATGCGGAGGAACCCCGCACACTGCTGGTAAGCCGCCGCACCGAGGCGCGAAACCTTCAGGAGCTGTGTGCGCGAGGTGAACGCGCCATGCTCGCGCCGATAATCCACGATGTTCTGAGCCAAGGCCGGCCCCAGTCCGCTCACGTAGGTGAGCAGGTTCTTGCTGGCCGTGTTCACATCCACACCGACGGTGTTTACGCAGAGCTCTACGGTCTGGTCAAGACTGTGCTTCAGTTTGGCTTGGTCCACATCGTGCTGGTATTGTCCCACGCCAATGCTCTTGGGGTCGATCTTTACCAGTTCGGCCAGTGGATCCATGAGTCGTCTACCGATGCTGACGGCCCCCCTGACGGTGACATCCTCGTTGGGAAACTCCTCACGGGCCACCTCAGAGGCAGAGTAGACGCTGGCCCCATCCTCGCTCACCACGTAGAGGGGCAAGTTGGGGAGCTGCCTCAGGATATCGGCCGTTTCGCGCGACCCTGTTCCGTTTCCGCATGCTATGGCCTCCACTTGGAAGCGCTGGGCTATGTCGGCAAAACGCCTCAAGGGGTCGGCGGCGCGCTGCTCGGCTCGGCCGGGATGGTCGCTTCTTACGGCGAACACCACGTCGTGGTACAACAGGTTGCCCTGCGCGTCGAGCACCACCACCTTACATCCTGTGCGGATGCCTGGGTCGACACCCATCACGCGCTTCTGTCCGAGGGGAGCGGCCAGCAGCAACTGTCGAAGGTTCTCCTTGAAGACATGGATGGCCTCGTCGTCGGCCTTCTCCTTGCTGAGCGCCGCAAACTCGTTCTCGATCGACGGTTGTACGAGCCGTTTGTAGGCGTCGTCGACGGCCTCGCCCACCAATGTTTGGCAAGCGCCATAGCCACGCACGTACTGCCGGCGCAGGCGGTCGGTGCAATTCTCGTCGTCGACGGTGATGCTGACGCGCAGCACGCCCTCGGCCTCGCCGCGGCGGATGGCCAGGAGGCGGTGGGATGAGCAACGGCGGAGCTCCTCGCTGAACGTGAAATAGTCGGAATATTTCTGCGCCTTGTCGTCGTCTTTCATTTTCGCCACCACCCTTGCGCTGATCACCGCCTCACGCCGGAACACGGCGCGTACGGTTTGTCGGGTGCGCTCATCTTCGCTCACCTCCTCGGCAATGATGTCCTTGGCGCCTTTCAGGGCCGCCTCCACATCCTTCACGTCGCCCTTGACGAAGCGTTGCGCCAACTGTTCGGGGTTGCGCTCGCGCTGCAGGCGGATGGCGAGGGCCAACGGCTCCAAGCCCTGTTCGCGTGCGATCTGTGCGCGGGTGCGGCGCCGTGGCTTGTAAGGCAGGTAGAGATCCTCGAGCTCCGTGGCGTTCCAGCAAGTGTTGATGCGCTGTCGGAGTTCGTCGGTGAGCTTACCCTGCGCCTCGATAGTCTTCAGGATGGTGTCTTTTCGCTTCTGCAACTCCTTCAGTTTTCCATTGAGATCGCTGATGGCCGCCACCTGCACCTCATCGAGGTTGCCTGTGGCCTCTTTGCGGTAACGACTGATGAAGGGTATGGTGCAACCCTCATCCAATAGGCCAAGTGTGGCGTCTACTTGCGAGGCGCCTATGCCCAGCCGTTCTGATATAATAGGTGTGAAAATGTTCATTCTAACCAATGATTAAGGCCGTGCTAAACGGTGATGATGGTCGTGCTGACCTATATTGTTGTTCTTTTTCGTTACTTGGTTCTTAAAGCCTTGCGTGCCGCCTCGATGATGGCGTCGCGTCCAGTGGCGATGTCGTTGTCGCCGAGACCCACGTTGATGTCGGGTGCAATGCCATTTTCTGTGCTTTTCCTATTGTGGTCGTACATGGGGCAGGCCGAGAAGCGAACGCTCCAACCGTTGGGCAGTTCCGAAGAGAAGGGAAGGCCGGCTCCACCGCCCGTTTGGTCGCCCACCTGCACCACGTTAGGACAGCATTTCATGTACTTCACAAACTCGTTGGCGGCGGAGAACACCTGTCGATTGGTGAGCACCGCCACGGGCTTTTGCCACCTCAGTCCGCTGGCAGGCTTGAGCCATTGCTCCTGCAGGGACGAGAAATCGCGATGTCCGCGACCTGTCTTGTGCTGCATGTATCCCACCAGCCGCGTCTCGTTGGTGAAGCGCGCGGCCAGTTTTTCGGCCGCCGTGAGCTGTCCGCCGCCATTGTCGCGCAGGTCGATGATCAAGGCGCGGCAGGGCGCCAGGTACAGCAAGATGTCGTCGAGATTGCCCGAACCCGGCACAACCGAAAACGAGGCGCACCGCAGGTAGCCGATGTTGTCGTCGAGGATGCGATAGCGGAGGCCCGCCGCAATCTTGTAATCGGTGCCGAGATACTTGTTGACCAGCGTGTCGCTGAAGTTGCTGGGGTAGTTTTCGTGGAATCCCCAATAGCGCGCCATGTCGAACGAAGCGTAGAGATTGACGTGGCCGTCGCGCAATGTGGCCAGCATGTTGCCCAGCACCTCAAGCAGTTGGCTGTCGGTCATGCCTTTGTCCACCTGCTTGGCGTAGACCGCATGAACCGAGTCCCAGTCGACGCCTTTCTCCTCGAAGAAGCAGTAGTGCTCGTCCATAATCTTCCACAAGGCTTCGAAATTGCCCTTCTGTGTGTCGTCGAACGCATCCTCGGTGACACACGAAGACAACAGGAAGGTGCCTGCGAAAAGCAGCAGGCAGTAAGTGGCGAGCCGTGTTGGCAAGCCGCTGATGGGTCTTGCCAAGAAGCGAAGGAGGGTAGGGTGGGTTTTCATAAGGCGTGCGTGTTGGTGGTTAGTATCTCCATCCGATGAGGATGCCGTGGCTATACTGGTGGTACTTGAGGTCGTTGGCCTCCATCTGCAGAATGTCGCAGAGGTAGCCCACGGTCAGCGTGGTGGGGGGGGGGGGCGCGGCCTGGGTCGCCCCGGGTCGGCGTGGTGCGCCATAGGCGCACGTCGAGCGTAAGCATCTGGTGGAGTTGGGGGCCAGAGAGTGGTGATACGAACACCACGTTGTGGTCGTAATTGCCCCGCGAGAATATCTCATAATAACTCTGTCCGTAGTTGGGCGAGAAGGCTATGCCCACGAGTGGCATGGCGGCGGCGTATGTGAGCTTGAAGGGTCGGTGGGCTATGTGGAAGTCCCATGACAGCGACGCCGCCGGGTCGACCGACAAGGCGAGTCGCGCCTGGGCCGGATTGTTGGAGTTGCGCGTGTCGTAGGCGCCTCCCAGCGTCAGGTCGCCGGCGCCTCCCACCCGCAGGTGCAACCGCTGGGCGGGGAAGGTCCAGTTGTAATGCCAACCGAACCGCAGGTTGTAGAGCGCCGAAAGCAGTGAGTGGTCGTTGCCGCGTGTGCCCGCCATGGTCACCGACGCATGATGGATGAGCTCGCGCGATACGCGACTGCTGTCGCTCATGCGTGTGCGCTGGCTGAGGAAACTGATCTCGGTGCCTGTGAACTTCTCTTGCGAGAGATAGGTGTCGAGGATGTCGGTGTAGGCCACTGACACGGCGGTGAGGCGCTGGGCTGATGCCATCAGCGCGCCGATGCCCACCATTGTGGCAAGAAGAATGGCTCGTTTTATCATGATAGGCAGTAGGGTTCGTTTGGTGAAAGATGTTGTGGGGCGAAGGCCAACGCCCTGGCGAGGCGCTTTTTTACTTCGCCTCGCCGTTACCGTTGTCGATGTCGGAGAAGAGGTTGAGCTGCCCCGTTATCTCGTCGATGACCTGCTGCTGACTCTTGCCAGCGTCGGGGTCGAGGTTGTCGTCTTCGGCGCCAGATGCGCCGTCGCCCTCCGCATCGGTCCCAGCCTCGGGTTCGGGGTGGCGCAGTGGCTCGAGCTCCTCCACCTTCTCCACCTGCCAGGTGGCGATGCGCTTGCCCTTGGCCTTGTAGCCCTTGACGGTGATAAACGTCTCGGCGTCGATCTCGAGTGGCATGCGGTCGGCGTCGGCACCTCCGAAGGTGACGAGCAGGCGTGGGTAAACGGTGTCGGTGAGCAGCATCTCCTTGCTCTCGGCATTGTCGCCAATATAGCTGACGGGCTTCTTGGAGTTCTCCATCAGGAAGCGCTTGAGGTATAGATAGCCATTGTTGTCGGCGTCGAGGATGACAGCCGTCCACACCTTCTCGGCCTTCCACTTCTCGATGATCTTGATGTTGTCGGGGTAGTGGTTGTTGGGATCGAAGTCGGTGGTGAAATACTCTCCACTGTTGAGCACCACGAGTATGCTGTCGCCATCGTTGAACTCGCCAAGCAGTTGGCCATGCTCCTCGTAGTTGATGCGCTTCACGTCGGGGTCGAACCACACCTTTCGTCCACCCAGTGTGGAGTGTCCGTGGCTCTTGAGCGTGATGCGGTGCACGCTCTTCTTGGTGAGCAGGTTGCCACGCGCGGTGCGTCCCTTGATCATCACCTCCGAGAAATCCTTCTCGATGAAGATGTTCTGGCGCTTCTTCGTGGTGTCGGGGTCCATGGTAACCTTGATGATTTCGGCCTCGCCATTGGGATTGGCCGAGAAATACATGACGCGCGACATGGGTGTGCCCCATGTGAGGTCGTACTCGCGGTCGCGTGTGATGCTGGTCACGTTGAAGCGCTTGAGGTAGTAGGGACCCTTCTTTCCGTCGCGGTAGGCCACGTTGTAGATGGTGCGCACGTCGTTCTTCTTGAACACCTGCACCCAGATGACGTTCTTGCCCACGAATATCTTGTCGGCCACGCGCACCACCTTATACTTACCATCGCGGTAGAAGATGATGATGTCGTCGAGGTCGGAACAGTTGCACACAAACTCGTCTTTCTTCAGGCCGGTGCCCACGAAGCCGTCCTGTCGGTTGATGTAGAGCTTCTCGTTGGCCTCCACCACCTTGGCGGCCTCGATGGTGTCGAAGCTGCGTATCTCGGTGAGACGTTGGTGGTCGGCGCCGTAGGTCTGCTTCAGGTGCTCGTACCATGCGATGGTAACGTCGACCATGTGGGCCAGGTCGTGGTCGATGCCTTTCACCTCGGCCTTGATTTTGGCCACAAGTTGGTCGGCCTTGTCCTTGTTGTATTTCAGGATGCGCTGCATCTTGATCTCGAGCAAGCGCAGGTAGTCGTCGTCGGTGATGGTGCGCACCAGTTGCTCCTTGAAGGGCTCGAAGCGCTTGTCGAGGAACTTGAGCACCGCCTTCTGGTCGGGCGCTTGCTCGAACGACTTCTCCTTATACATGCGCTCCTCGATGAAGATGCGCTCGAGCGAGGCGAAGAAGAGCTGTTCCATGAGCTCGTCGCGGCGTATCTGCAGTTCGCGGCGCAGCAGTCCCATGGTGTTGTCGACGCTGTGGCGCAGCACCTCGCTGACGGTGAGAAACTGTGGCTTGCTGTCTTCGATGATGCAGCAGTTGGGTGAGATGCTTATCTCGCAATCGGTAAAGGCGTAGAGGGCGTCGATGGTCTTGTCCGACGAGGTGCCGGGTGCCAGCTGCACCTGTATCTCCACATCGCGTGCGGTGAGGTCGAGCACCTTGCGTGCCTTGATCTTGCCCTTCTCGATGGCCTTGGTGATGGAGTCTTGCAGGGAGTCGGCCGTCTTGGTGAAGGGAATCTCACGGATGACGAGCGTCTTGGAGTCGAGCTTCTCGATCTTCGCGCGGATGCGCACCGAGCCGCCTCGCTGACCGTCGTTGTACTTTGATACGTCGATGGCGCCGCCTGTGGGGAAATCGGGGTAAAGGTGGAACTCTTCGCCGCGCAGGTATTTCACCGCCGCCTCACAAATCTCATTGAAGTTGTGGGGCAGCACACGGCTCGACAGTCCTACGGCGATGCCGTTGGCGCCTTGGGCCAAGAGCAACGGATACTTTACCGGCAGGGTGATGGGTTCCTTGTTTCGGCCATCGTAGCTAAGCTGCCACTCGGTGGTCTTGGGATTGAACACCGTTTCGAGGGCAAATTTCGACAGGCGCGCCTCAATGTATCGGGGAGCGGCCGCCGAGTCGCCGGTGAAGATGTTTCCCCAGTTTCCCTGGGTGTCGATGAGCAGGTCTTTCTGTCCGAGCTGTACCAGAGCGTCGTAGATGGATGCGTCGCCGTGTGGGTGAAACTTCATGGTTTCGCCCACGATGTTGGCCACCTTGTTGTAGCGCCCGTCGTCCATACGCTTCATGGTGTGCAGTATGCGGCGCTGCACAGGCTTCAGTCCGTCGCCACTGTGTGGCACGGCACGCTCCAGGATAACATACGAGGCGTAGTCCAAGAACCAGTTCTTGTACATGCCCGACAGGTGGTGCACGGCCGATGCGTCGAAGCGGTCGGCGGGCTTGTAGTCGCTGTGGGTGTCGGTAGTCAACTCGTCGTCGGCCTGCGGAGTATCGTTGTTGTTGATGATCTTGTCGTCGTCCATATCTGTTGGTTTGTAACCCCAATATGGGGCTAATCTATGCAAAGGTACACAAAAAACGGCAAATAGCCTTTGAGTGTTATCGCTTTTTTACATTTTGTGCTTGTTCATCCCCCATCCGTCGATGGGCCAACGCATCCTTAGCCTCCGACGAGCTACTGCGTCTGAGTGTAAAAACATACGAGTGTCCTTTATGACTCCAAATGTTGGATGATCCTACATGATGGCTTGTTGGTGCTGAAAGAAAACAATTGTTACTCCTCTTCGTCCTTTGCGCAATGTGTTCTGTCGGATATTTTGGTGCAAAAGTTGTGCGGTGTTTTGGCTTGAACCAGCCAACGAAATCGCCGTTTTTCCGTGCTCGCCGTTTCAAATCTGCGTCGCGCGCTCACCGTTAGGCATCTTTCGTCTTGCGATACCTACCTAACCGCACCTCGAAAGGCCATGTTTCGACGCTCGAAAGACCGTGTTTCGTTCCTTGGTTAGGCATGTTTCGCAACGTGGAATGTTAAATGTGGAAGGCTAATATCTCCCTTGTTGCGATAACGTGTTGGTTATCAGCTGGTTATGTAGTTGCGCTGAGAATTGCGTATTTCCGCCCAATTCTTCCGTCGTTGTTACCAACAATGTAGATTTCAGTATAGTTTGTTGCCATAATTCGCATGCCGCCCATCCCCCAATGGGGGTCATCCCATGTTTGTGGTGGTTAGGGTTCCACTTCACCCCTAATCGTTTTGGCCTCAGGCGGAATGGTTGGGCTTTGCTTATTTGGCTCAACGAAAACGCCCTTTTAGAGCGATGGCGAGGCCAGGATGGTGCAAACCTTGTCTTGGAAACGGCGGCCATTCTTGTGGTGCATCACGCCTTGGTTGATGATGGCGAAGCACAGGTGGTGGCCGTTGGCGGCCGTGAGGTAACCGCAGAGGCTGCTGATGCCCGTAACGGTGCCCGTCTTGGCGTGAACGTTGCCGCGTGTGAAGGCACCTGTCATGCGCTTGCGCAGGGTGCCGTCGGTGCCGGCAATAGGCAGGGCGGGCAACAGGTGGTTATAGATGTTCTGGTCGTAGAAGGCGTAGCGCAGCATCTTTACCTCGAGCTCAGCGCTGACATAATTATAAAGCGAGAGCCCCGATCCGTCGGCAAACTTATAGCGCGATCCGTTGAGCCCCACCTTGTTGACCAACTGTTGGATGACCGAGCGCGCGCTCTTCGACGTGGCGGGACGGTTGCCGGTCGACGCGGCGATCTGGTAGAACATCGACTCGGCGTAGAGGTTGTCGCTCTCCTTGAGCATGCGCATGAGCACCTGGTCGATGGTGTGGAACCGTCGGACGATGCAGTTCGACTCCTCTGGCTTGCGTTTCTCGCCCAGCGAGCCCGTGAGGTAGATGCCCGCCTCGCGTAGCTCCGAGTAGAACTTAGGAAGGAACTGGTCTTTGCGCGACAACAGCAATGGTGACAGCGTGGGATTGTCGTCGTCCCAGCACCATCCCTCGCCATAGGGATTGTTGTCCTTCATGGTCTTGTCTCCATAGATGCTGCCGCGTATGGTGTCGATGCCCATGCGCCTGATGCCCTCTACGAAGGCGCGCAGGTCGTCGTTGTTGAAGCGTGGGTCGAAGCCGCCCACACAGTAGACGTCGCCGCGCAGCGTGCAGCTGTCGACCTCGCCCGTGTAGCACAGGTCGGTCTTAAACTGGTAGCTGCCGCCCAGTCGGCTTAGGGCGGTGATGGCGGTGATGACCTTCATGGTGGAGGCAGGGCGCATCAGCTGGCGCTCGTTGTGGCAGAAGATGGCCGAGTCGGCATCGAGGTCGTAGACCATCATGCCGAGTTGAGAGGTGCGGAACATGTCGGTCTGCAGCAACGCGTTGATCTGTGCCTGCACGTTGTGGGGCCATGGCAGTGTGTCGCCTTTGGCGCTCAGCGAGTCGCTCCACAGCGAGTCGGTGGCGAGCGTGTCGTTATCCTCTGTCGATTCGTCGTCGTCGATGATCTCGGTCTGGGCCTGCAAGGGCAGCGCCAGGCCAATCATCAGAATCCATAAGTAAGCTTTAATTGTTCTCATCCTTTCTCTTGATGTTGTGTTTCCGTTCGGTCAAGCACTTCACAAACGCCTGCTCGTTGTCGGGCTGAACCATGAGTATGCGCTCGCCCTTGAGGCCAAGCAGCAAGAAATGGGTCAGACCGAAGGTGGTGGTGACGGGCCTGTAGCCAACGATGTCGGCCAGGGCTACTTCCTTCTTACGCGCAAAACGACCGTGGTAAACGATGAGGCGGTCGCCCCGGAACACATATTCGGAGTGGAGCACGCGCTCGAGGAGCACCACGCACACAAGAGCCATGAGCAGTCCGAGCACTACCCATTTTTGCCAAAACAGCCAAAATGAGATGGCTCCGAAAAGAACGACGCCGCAGATGGCACCCACTGAAAAACGATGATGAAAAGTCCTGTCCATAATTTCAAGGTGCAAAATTACTAAAAATCGAAGAGTTATAGGAAGGCGTTATATATATTTTTAGTAATTTTGCACTGACATAACACATTCATTATGACTTACAAGTACGACTTTCTGGTCATTGGCGCCGGTATAGCAGGCATGAGCTACGCCCTGAAAGTGGCCCAAGCGAAAAAAGGAAAGGTTTGCATCATCTGCAAAACAACGCTCGATGAGGCCAACACGCGCTTCGCGCAGGGTGGCGTGGCGTCGGTGACTAACCTTGAGAAAGACGATTTTGAAAAACACATCAACGACACCATGATTGCCGGCGACTACATCAGCGACCCGGCGGCTGTGCGTCAGGTGGTGACAAAAGCGCCCGAACAGATCCGCCAGTTGGTGGAGTGGGGAACGCAGTTCGACAAGCAGGCCAATGGCCAGTTTGACCTTCACCGTGAGGGAGGACACTCGGAGTTCCGCATATTGCACCATGCCGACGACACAGGAGCTGAGATTCAGCGCGCCCTGATGGCCGCTGTGCGCGCCAATCCCGATATTGACGTCAAGGAGAACCACTTCGCCGTGGAGATCATTACGCAGCACCACTTGGGTGCGAGGGTAACCCGTCGCACGCCATTCATTTACTGCTATGGCGCCTATGTGCTCAACACAGAGAACAGGGTAGACACCTACCTGAGCAAGGTTACCGTGATGTGCACGGGCGGATGTGGCGCCGTGTACCAAACAACCACCAACCCGGTGGTGGCCACGGGCGACGGTGAGGCCATGGTTTACCGCGCCAAGGGAACGGTGAAGGATATGGAGTTTGTGCAGTTTCACCCCACATCGCTCTACCACCCCGGCGAGACCCATCCCGCTTACCTCATCACCGAGGCCATGCGTGGCTACGGCGGCATACTGAAACTGGCCGACGGAACGCCCTTCATGGACCAGTATGACGAGCGTGGGTCGCTGGCTCCGCGCGACATTGTGGCGCGTGCCATCGATAGCGAGATGAAGAAAAATGGTGTGGACCATGTGTATCTCGACGTTACCCACAAGGACGCTGAGGAAACAAAGCACCATTTCCCCAATATCTACAAGAAATGCCTGTCGATCGGTGTCGACATCACGAAGGATATGATACCCGTGAGGCCCGCTGCCCATTACATGTGTGGCGGCATCAAGGTGGACCTCAACGGCTGTTCGAGCATTGAGCGACTTTACGCCCTGGGCGAGTGCTCATGCACAGGTTTGCACGGAGGCAACCGACTGGCCAGCAACTCGCTCATCGAGGCTGTGGTGTATGCCGATGCTGCCGCCAAGCATTCGCTGGAGCATGTTGACGACTACAACTTCAATGATCAGGTGCCTGAGTGGAACGATGAGGGAACGCTTACCAATGAGGAGCACGTGCTCATCACACAGGCTAATAAAGAGGTGGGCGAGATTATGAGCAACTACGTGGGCATCGTGCGCTCTGACCTGCGCCTCAAGCGCGCATGGGATCGCCTCGACCTGCTCTATGAGGAGACGGAGAGCCTGTTCAAACGTGTGAAGATCTCGCGTGACCTCTGCGAGCTCCGCAACATGATCAACACCGGATACCTCATCACCCGCATGGCCATAGAGCGCAAGGAGAGCCGCGGCTTGCACTACACCGTGGATTATCCGAAGCACGCTTACGACAAGTAACCGAGCCGTTGCGCAATTGCCCTGCGCAAGGCAAACCATAAGGCGGGCCACCCACAGCCAAAAATCGTTTGGCTGTGGGTGGCCCGCCTTATGGTTTGGGGGAAGGAAGTCAGAATATGATGCCGAAAGAAACTCTGACAAGAGTTGAAAAGAATCAATAACCTTCTAATAGCTTTCCTATTTCGGTCTAATGGCCGATTGGGGGCTTATTCGGCTCTTTTGCCTTCGAGGGCCGCCAAGGCGTTCTCGGCCAGGGCGCGCATTTCGTCTTGTCCGGGGTAAACAGCCACAGGGGCCAACCAGGCGATGCGGCGTTTGAGACGGTCTACGATGTAGTCGGAATGGGCCATGCCACCCGTGAGGATGATGGCGTCGGGTGGGCCGCAGAGCACAGCGGCTTCCGACACGATGGTCTTGGCCACATGCCAGATCATGGCGTCGACCACGAGGCGGGCATGGTCGTCGCCCTCCTCAATGCGCTTCACTATCTCCTTCATGTTGTTAGAACCTAAGTGCGCAATCAGTCCGCCATGTCCCGCCACTCGTTTCAGCAGCTCGTCCTCGGTGAGCGTGCCACTGAAGCAGAGGCGGATGAGCGCCGCAACAGGAAGCGAACCCGCACGTTCGGGCGAGAAAGGCCCCTCGCCGTCGAGCGCGTTGTTGGCGTCGATGGCCTGCCCGTGGTCGTGGGCGGCGATGGAGATGCCGCCACCCAGGTGGCACATGATGAGGCGAAGGTTCTCATAGTGTGTGTCGTGTTCGCGGGCGTAACGTCGAGCAATGGCCTTCTGGTTGAGCGCATGCCAGATGCAGATGCGCGGCAACAGCGGTGAGCCACTGATGCGAGCCTCGGGCGCCAACTCATCGGTGGTGCCAGGATCGGCGATAAACGCCTGGCAGCCTGGTATCTCCTGGGCAATGGTATAGGCGATGATGCAACCCAAATCGCAGGCGTGCTGATGCTCGCAGGCGCGCTCCTCAGCGATCATGGTGGGCGTAACGGGATAGGAACCGCTCTTCACCGGACGGGCCAATCCACCGCGGCCAACCACAGCGTCGAACTGCAGGGGCACATTGCGTTGCTCCAATTCTTTGATAACCAGTTGGCGACGGAAATCGAACTGGTCCATGACGGTGGGAAACTGGTGCAACTCATTCAAGTCGTGCACGATGTCGGTGACAAACAAGGGCTGCAGGTCGTCGAAGACGGCAATCTTCGTTGAGGTCGACCCAGGGTTTACAACAAGCACGCGAGGCATAGGCTCAGGTATTTGGATTCTGCAGAATCGCCGCGTGAGGGCAGCACTACGGGCACGTCCGGGCCTTGTAGCACGCCAGCCGTGCGCGCCTGGCAGAAGAGGGTTATAGTCTTATAGAAAAGGTTTCCGGCTTCGATGTCGGGGAAGATAAGTGCGTCGGCGTCGCCCGCGATGGGCGAGTCGATATGCTTCACCGCCATGCTCTCCTTCGAGCAGGAGGTCTTGAGGTCGAGCGGTCCGTCGATGATGCAGGGGCCAAAGGCGCCTTGGGCGGCCATCTCCTTGATCTCACCGTAGCCCACCGTGAACGGGAAGTTCTTGGCGTCGACCTTCTCCGAGCAGTGGATGAGCGAGATGCGCGGGCGCTCAATGCCCAATTGCTGGCAATAATGGGTGACGTATTGTATTTGCGCCACACGCTGTTCTTGTGTGGGGTAAGGAATGACGGCGGCGTCGGTGAAGAACAGCAGTTTGTGGTAATCGGCCAATTGGGCAAGGGTAATGTGGGTCATGACCCGGCCCTTGCGCAGAATGCCAGTCTCCTTGTTGAGGATGGCGCGCAGCAACACGTCGGTGTTGACGAAGCCTTTCATGATGACATCGGCCTCGCCACGCCGTACGGCCTCCACGGCCTGGCGGGCTGCCTCTGCGGGATCGTCCGACTGGAATACCAAGGGTGTGATGATGCCGTTGCGCTCAGCGTTGGCAATGGCTTGGTGCGACGACTCGTCGTTGGGACAAACAGCGGCCACTCGTTTTTTCAGATGGTGTGTTTTCAAGTGAGCGATTAGCTCATCAAAAGATTTTATAGGCATAGGATTTTTAGTTCATAACGGTCTCAAAGATAGCGAAAAATCCAATATGTGGGCGCAAGATTTCTGAAAAAATATACTAATAAAAGGTAGAAATCGACTTCCGCTTACCTGTGTTCATGGCCTTGGTGCCATTTTGCTTTCTCGACTTGATAAGTCGGGGAGGTAAGGAAGACGGTTTTTACCTTTCAGTGTTGCGGTATGTGTCAGTGGGCATGCCCTTGTGGCGCATGGCTCACGTTGGCAGCCTCCTGTTTCAGTTCGGTGATGCGAGTAACGATGGTGTCGCCCTTTTCGGTTGTGAAGAACACGGCACGCACCACGTGGCCCACATCGGCATTGCCACGCACCTTGATGCGTCGGCTCTTGTAGTAGAGCGTGGAGTCGCGGCGTGAGGGGTAACTGAGCAGTTGCACCTCATGCTTGGTGGAGGCCGGACCGATGACAAAGATGTCGGCGCTGTCGGTTACGGCCTTGGTCACGGTGGAGTCGTTGGCCGCTGCCTTGCGCAGGGCGGCGGTGTCGGGAGGGTAAAACTCTTTGGCGGCCACAGTGTCGCCATCGTCTTGGCTGGGAGCCATGCGGCACGACACCGTGACGGCTTGTGCGGCGATGAGTAGCAGCGGTATAAAAGCTAATTTGCGCATGGGATGATGGTAAAAATGGGAGTTTGGGTCCGATGGGGATTATTCCAGCGACTGAGCGGCCAGTCCTCCCTCGGCAGTCTCCTTGTAGAGCGAGGGCAGGTCGTGGCCTGTCTGGTTCATTACCTGCACCACGCGGTCGAAGCTCACGCGGTGCTTGCCGTCGCTGAAGGCGGCGTAGAGGTTCGAATCGAGTGCGCGGGTGGCAGCGAAGGCGTTGCGCTCAATGCAGGGTATCTGCACCAGGCCACACACCGGGTCGCATGTCATGCCGAGATGATGCTCAAGGCCCATCTCTGCGGCATACTCGATCTGTGCCGGACTGCCTCCGAAGATTTGGCAGGCGGCGGCAGAAGCCATGGCGCACGCTACGCCCACCTCGCCCTGGCAGCCCACGTCGGCGCCCGAGATGCTGGCGTTTTGTTTCACAATGTTGCCTACAAGACCTCCTGTGGCGAGGGCGTGCAATATCTTGTTGTCGGAGAATTCATGGCCCTTGGCGAGGTGGTAGAGCACGGCGGGCATGATGCCGCATGAGCCACATGTGGGCGCTGTGACGATGGTGCCGCCTGAGGCATTCTCCTCGCTCACAGCCAAGGCATAGGCGTAAACCAAGCCGCGAGTTTGCAGGTTCTTGCGGTAGCCCTTGGCCTTGACATAATAGGTGAAGGCCTTACGCTGCAGGTTGAGTGGGCCAGGCAGGCGCCCCTCACGCTCTATGCCGCGCTCCACGCTGCGCTTCATGGCTTCCCAAATCTCCTGCAGGTAGTCCCAAATGCCTTCGTCCTCATGTTCGGCAACATACTCCCAGTAGGCACGGCCGTTGTCGTAGCACCACTTCTTGATATCGCTGAGCTTGGTCAGCGGGTAGATGTCGGGCGATGGAGGCAGCACACCCGTGGGATGGTCGCCTTCGGAGAGGGCACCGCCACCTACGCTGTAAACGGTCCACGAGGTGTTGGGCCGACCGTTAGCGTGAATGGCGTTGAAAGTCATGGCGTTGGGGTGGAACGAAAGAAACTGATTGGGCTCCCACACAATGGTGGTGGGGGCTATGGGTTGCAGCACCTCCTCAATGGCCACATCTGTCATGTGGCCCTTGCCGGTGGCGGCCAAACTGCCATAGAGCGTTACACTGAATGACACGGCACCCTTGTTTTGGGCAGCAAAGATTTGGGCGGCTTTCTGGGGACCCATGGTATGGCTCGAGGAAGGACCCTTGCCTATTTTGTAAAGTTCGCGTAGTGATTTCATGTTTGCAAAGATAATGCAATTCGCACGGAGAAAGAAATGATTTTGCCCTTTTCTTTTCGCGATGTGCTTTTATTAGGATTATGTCGGAGATTGTGGCAAGGATGCAGTCTTACAAAAAGGTGACAACGGCGTTGCTCTTGCACGGATGTTTAGGGGGAATGGCAAGGGCGACAAATCCGTTGTCACGGGCAACCTGTTATGGCGGAGTATGAGCCATAGCAGGTCTGATATACTAAAGAGTATGAACTAAGCTAATATGAGGTTGGCGCCACGGTCTTGGTGACTTTTGTGGTGCCGTCGGCCAATATATCCCTTCGGATAATGAGTTTGCTGGCGACGGGGTTGCTGAGACGCTTGCCGTCGATAGAGAAGAACTGGGAGGACACCACTTGGCTGACGCTTGTGGGCCGCAAGATGGCCGACGGGGTGCCGCGCCGGTGGCTAAACACCCATTCGAGACGGGCGGTGGTGTAACTCTGTATGCAGGTTGTTTCGTGAGTCCAACCTTCTTCCACATCCATCCTAACATCATCGTCCAAAGCCTTTAACTCCTCCACAAAAGAAGCGGCAGTTTCCACCTTCATGATGGCGTCTGCCGTTCCCATGACGGTGTAGGCCGGTGTGGTGGCAACGTTCTCCACCACTGTTTTCGACGGGTTGGCAGCCACAGGCATGGCGGCGGCGAAGAAGTTGGGGTAGGCGGAGAGCATGCCCCAAGTGCCAGTGCCTCCCATCGACCCTCCGAAGATATAGATGCGGTTGGTGTCGGCTACGCCTTCCGAGGCGTATCGGTCAATCATGGCCTTGAGCATGGTGTTCATGGGGCCACCCCACGACTTGTCGGTTGGGCACTGTGGTATGAGAAAGATGGCGTTTATGCCATGGGTTTCCAAATAGCGCGCTATCGAATCGGTGCCGGGTTCCAATAGTTGCTTCTCGTTATCGTTGCCTTTGCTCGATCCGCCGTGTAGGTAGACCACCAGAATGGGCGCCTCTGTACTGTTCTCGTTAGTGATGACGCATTTGCGATAACCCATTGTGATACCCAACGTAGTGATTTGTTCTTTCGATGCGTTGAAGGCGTGGGCCAGCATGCTGGTCCACACCATAAATAATCCATAAGAATTGTTTCATTCCATTGGTTGTTTGGTTATCCTATCGCATAGATTCGGGACGGCGAGGGCCCTTGCGTTTGCCATTTTGACGGTTCTTCTCAAGGCGCTTCGACATCTGGCGCTCCAACTTGTAGACGCGCTGTATTTGTGCCTGTGAGAGAAACTGAGAGTAGGTTTTGTAGTACTTCTCACGGATGTTGAGTATCTTATGGCTCATCTCAAAGCGCTGCTTGATGGCCTGTTCGTTTTGCTCCTCTGTGTTGTTGGGGGTGCTGCGCAAGCGCGGACCTAAGGCCCATATCTCTTTTTGGCACTGTGTATAGGTGTCTATGAACCGCGCTGTGGTCTTCTCGTCGAACGCCAGAGAGTGTGCGATGTGCTTGGCCTGAACTTCCGCCAACTGTTCGCGTGAGAGGCGCTGACTCTTGCTGTCCTTCTGTGCGGCGGCGCTTGTGGTGAATGCGGTCATGACCAAGGCCATGATCAGCGTTGTCAGAATTGTCTTCATAATAATGTGGTTTGTTTATTATTTAGTTGTTGATGAATACATCGGCCTGGTACACGTCCAAGAGATAGTCTTGGTCGCCTTGCGAGAGGTTGGCGAAGGCTTGGTCGACGGCCTCTATGCCGTTGGTGGATTGGGTGGTGCTGAGGTTTAGGTTTACTATCCATAGGGCGGCCACCGATGCTGCTACAGCCACGGCCGTTATCCACAGTCGTGTGGCTTTTTTGCGGATGGGCTTTTGTGGCAGGTCCATGTGCTCGTCTTTCACCATGTTCATGACGTTCATCTTCATCTCGCGAAATAGACCGTCGGGGGCGGAGTATGGCATGCGTTTGCCCACTTGCTTGAAGTTGAAACCTTGATTCATATTCTTTAATCGTTTTGATTCATGTATTTAATGATTTTCTCCTTGGCTACGTGGTAGCTTTGTCGGATGCTTGTTGGTGTGCTATCGGCCACGCGTGCAATCTCGCTGAAACAGAGTTCGTCGTAGTAACGGAGGTTGAAGGCCAACTGTTGCTTGGGTGACAGGGTGAGTATGGCTCTCTGTAGCTTGGCCGCCAGTTTATCGGCCTCTTCCAGGCTGTTGTCGGCAATGAGCGTAACGCCAGTCGTTTCCGACTCTAACGAAACGGTTTCTTCTTGCCGTTTGCTGAGGCAGCGCAGGGCCTCATTGGTGGCGATGCGGTAAATCCAACTTCTGAACGAGCCGTTACCCTGATACGTCCCCATCGAACGGAAGATTCTCACAAACGTTTCTTGAGTAGCGTCTTGGGCGTCGTCGTGCGACACCACCAACCTGCGGATGTGCCAATAGATGGGCTCTTGGTATTGGTCCATGAGCATCCTGAAACCGGCTTCGGGGCATATCCTCAGTGTGTTGATGAGGCTTTGTTCTGTTGTTGTCATATACTTCTTAGACCCTGAGAAGTGGAAAAGATAAAAACAGGTAAGTTGTTTTTTGTGATTTTTTGCCCGAGCAAACAAAAAGAGAGCGCCAAGTTGCCCTTGACGCTCTCTTTGTTGGGTTATGCTAATGGGATATTATGCCTCAGCCTCGTCGTTGGTTTCCTCAGCAACGAAGTTCTTCAGGTCGTCGCCGTTGAAAGCCATGACGTATGCGGCGTGGCCCACGACTTCCTCCTCAGCGGCGCGCACATACACCTGAGCGCTCTTGGCGAAGAGCTCGGGAGCCTTGGTGGCGTCGGTAAGGATGAGCAACGACATGATGATGTCGCCTGTCATGTTGTAAAGGCGGCGAGCCAAGAAATCGTGCTCGGCCTGGTTGCTGCTGGCTTTCACCTTCTCCACAGCCTCGGCGTAGAGGTCAACCATCTTGGCCACACGCTCCTTCAATGGGCGCAACTCGTCGGCAACGTCGTTGAGCAGCATCTCCTTGATGATGTTGAGATAGGTTCCATTGGTGATGTAGCGCACGGCAGCCACCACCTGCAACTGTGTTGTTCCCTCGTAGATAGAGAAGATACGGGCGTCGCGATACAGGCGCTGGCACTTATACTCCATGATAAAGCCCGAACCGCCATGGATGGAAATGGCGTCGTAGGCGTTCTGGTTGGCATACTCTGAGTTCATGCCCTTGGCCAGCGGAGTGAAGGCGTCGGCCAAGCGGCTGTACTGCTTCATCTCCTTGCGCTCCTCGGGAGTGAGCTTGCGCTCGCGCGAAATGTCCTCGAGAGCCTTATAGATGTCCACGTAGCGGGCGGTCATGTAGAGTAGCGAACGACCGGCGTCGAGCTTGGCCTTCATGCGAGAGAGCATGTCGTAAACGGCGGGGAAGGTAATGATCTTCTTGCCAAACTGCTCGCGTTCCTTGGCGTAGGCCAGACCTTCGTTGTAGGCTTCCTGTTCCACACCCACCGACTGGGCGGCGATTCCCAGGCGTGCGCCGTTCATCAGGCTCATCACATACTTGATGAGGCCTAAGCGACGCTCGCCGCAGAGCTCACACTTGGCGTTCTTGAACACCAGCTCGCAGGTGGGCGAACCGTGGATACCGAGCTTGTGCTCGATGTGGCGCACGGTAACTCCACCGTCGCGCTTGTCGTAGATAAACATTGACAGGCCACGTCCGTCGTGTGTGTCTTCCTCGGAACGAGCCAGCACGAGGTGCAGGTCAGAGTCGCCGTTGGTGATGAAACGCTTCACACCGTTGAGTCGCCAGGTGCCATCTGCGTCTTGGGTAGCCTTCAGCATGACGCGCTGCAGGTCGGAACCAGCGTCGGGCTCGGTGAGGTCCATCGACATGGTCTCGCCCTCAGAGATGCGGGGAATGTACTTCTCCTGCTGCTCCTTGGATCCAAACTCGTAGAGCGTATCGATGCAGCTCTGCAGCGACCACACGTTTTGGAAACCAGCGTCGGCTGCCGCGATGACCTCCGAAAGCATGGAGAACACCGTGTTGGGAACGTTGAGGCCTCCGAAGCGGCGCGGCATGGAAATGCCCCAAAGGCCGGCCTTGCGTGTGGCGTCGAGGTTTTCGTAGGTCTTGCTGGCGTAAATCATGCGACCGTCTTCGAGGTGCGGACCCTCGAGGTCGACGCTCTCCGAGTTGGGCTCGAGAATGTTGGCGGCCACGTCGCCCGTGATGTCGAGCAGGCGCTTGTAGTTCTCAATGGCGTCGTCGTAGTTGACGGGAGCGTCGTCGAACTGGTCCTTGTCGACATACTCTCTCTCCTTCAACTCAACGATGCGCTGCATCAGCGGATGATTGAGATGGAATTCAATCTCAGGATGATCACTATAATAGTTTGCCATAGTTGTATGCTTTGTGACGCCCACCGCCCCTTGGGGTGTGACAGGGCAGTTAGGCTGTGTCTTTTATTTAGAATTCTGTTTGTAGTACTTAATCATCTTCGGTACGACATCTTCCACATTGCCCACGATCACGTAGTCGGCAATCTTGTTGATGGGAGCCTCGGGGTCGTTGTTGATTGAGATGATGATGCCGGCGTCTTGCATACCAGCGATGTGCTGGATCTGTCCAGAGATACCGCAAGCGATGTAAACCTTGGGATGAACGGTGACACCCGTCTGTCCCACCTGACGGTCGTGGTCGACCCATCCGGCGTCGACTGCGGCGCGGCTTGCGCCCACCTCACCGTGGAGCTCCTTGGCAAGCTGGAAGAGCATGTCGAAGTTTTCCTTGCTTCCTACGCCATATCCACCAGCCACAACAATGGGGGCGGCCTTCAGGTTGTTCTTGGCGGCCTCCACCTGGCGGTCGATAACCTTCACTACAAAGTCGGTCTCGGGCACGTATTTGGCCACATCGGGATAAACCACCTCGCCCTTTGCGTTGCCCTCGTAGAGGGCTTTCTGCATGACGCCGCTACGAACGGTGGCCATTTGTGGGCGGTGGTCAGGGTTGACGATGGTTGCCACGATGTTTCCGCCGAATGCGGGGCGGATTTGGTAGAGCAGGTTGTCGTAGTGCTTGCCGCTCTTCTTGTCGTCGAAGTCGCCAATCTCGAGCTGGGTGCAGTCGGCAGTCAGACCGCTGGTCAGCGACGACGACACGCGAGGTCCGAGGTCGCGGCCGATGACGGTAGCGCCAAGCAGGGCGATCTGCGGGTTCTCCTCCTTGAAGAGGTTGACGAGAATGTCGGTGTGGGGAGCCGATGTGTAGGGGAAGAGCCCCTCGGCGTCGAACACAAAGAGCTTGTCGACACCATAGGGAAGGATCTGGTCTTCCACTTTGTTCTTGATTCCTGTTCCTGCCACCACGGCGTTGAGGTCCACGCCCAACTGGTTGGCCAGCTTGCGGCCCTTGGTGAGCAATTCCTGAGATACTTCGGCAACGGTAGTGCCTTCAATCTCGCAATATACAAAAACGTTGTTCATATCTGCTTAGCCAATAATCTTTTCGTCCAACAATTCCTTGATGAGGCTCTCCACGTCAGCGTCGCTGCTGGTGAGCGTCTTGCTCTCTTTGGCCTGGAACACGATGTTTTGCACGGCCTTCACCTTTGTGGGTGAACCTGCCAAACCACACTGCTCGTAGTCGGCTCCGCAGTCGGCGATGCTCCACTGGCCCAGCGTGAGGTAGGGGCGCGAAGCGTAGAGGTCGGTCCAAGGCTCGTCTCCCTTGCGCTCCATGGGGCATGTGGCGTACTTGTATTTCATGACGCGCTTGGCGTTGCAGGGGCGTGCGGGTGCAGCCGTTCCGTTCACGGTGATGAGCACCGGCAGGGGAGCGACAACCGTCTCTACGCCGCCGTCGATGTGGCGACGGATGGTAGCCTTGCCGTCTTCCACCTTGATGACCTCCTCAGCGTAGGTCACCTGGTTGAGTCCGAGCTTCTGTGCCACCTGCGGTCCCACCTGTGCGGTGTCGCCATCGATGGCCTGTCGTCCGCCAATCACGAGGTCCACATGTCCCAGTTCGCGGTCGATCTTGGCAATGGCCTGCGAGAGGAAATACGATGTGGCGAGGGTGTCGGCACCGGCGCTCTTGCGGTCGGTGAGAAGGAATCCGTCGTCGGCGCCTCTGTAGAGTCCTTGGCGGATGATTTCACCGGCTCTTGGAGGACCCATGGTGAGCATGGTTACTGTAGTTCCAGGGTTCAGGTCTTTAATGCGGAGCGCTTGCTCCAAGGCGTTCAAGTCTTCGGGATTGAAGATAGCAGGCAGTGCGGCGCGGTTGACTGTGCCTTCGGCTGTCATGGCATCCTTACCCACATTTCTTGTGTCGGGTACTTGCTTGGCAAGCACAACAATTTTCAATTTCATATAAATGATATATAATTGTGATATTTCCGAAATACGGGCGCAAATATACAAATATTTTACTCCTCCGCCAAACAAATGGCACTAAAACCGCAAGTCTCTGCACAAAACAAAGTGTTTGTGCAGTGTTGTGTTCCCATGCTTTGTGCATGCAAGCGTTTGCACTTGGGTCTGGGGTGAAAAGCGGGTTGTTGATGGTGGCTGTGTTCTCATGGATAGCCCCCACCTATAAATAATAAAAGGAGGGACGTGGCTGTCCTCGCGACAGTTGTGCCCCTCCCGAACCAAATTACAAATGTTTCCTTATTTTAGTATAATCATGCTTAGGGTTTTTTGCGTTTGAAGCTCATGTTGTCTGCGGCTGTGGCGAAGATGTTTCCCACATACTTGTCGTTGGCTGAGGATTGCATGTCCCTTAGCGTACGTTGCACCAGTAGCTTGTCGGGGTTCGACAGCAGGTGGATGTAATTGGCGCAGAGGCTCGATATCTTGTTGGCCACGGCCGTCACCAGCGGCAGCTTGTCGCTCTGCTTGCGTCCCCACGTTTTTCCGTTCCATTCGAGATCTCTGCGGAGCTCGTCGTTTTGCTTGAGGTAGATGGAGCGCAAGGTTCCAAAGGCCTGCATGAACTCCAGGGCGGTCTTGGGCTTTTCGTTCAGTTCCGTGTCCTTTTTGTTGGTCGATGGAGCTTGTGGGTCTTTTCCGTAGATCTTCACCACGTGTCCGACGGCCCGGTCGCCCCTCTTGGCCCATGTGAGCATGTAGGCGTAGCGCATGCTCTCGTCCTTGGGGTCGCGCATGAGTTGCATGTTGTAGTTGTTGTCGACCTCCACGGGGAAGACGTATGTGCTCTTGTTGCCCACGTCGTAGGCCAACCTAATTTCCTTTTTTGAGCCCGACTCGGTGCCGGCAGTTTTTACGAACGACTGAAACGAGGCGCTGCTGCATTCGAGCATGGTGTCGTCGAACTTCTGCAGGACGCTGATGGGTGCATCAAACTGGTATTTGTGGATGTAGCCACCTTCGTACTGGTCGTTCACGACGAGTGTCACCTGCTTGTTTTTCAGCAGTTTCGTGGTGAAGTTGTTGAACGCTTCCGACATCTGGTCGACCGATTTCTGTGCCATGACATGTGTGGAGACCAAGGCCAAGCAGCAGCTTAGTGCCACTTTTTTCAGTATGTTCTTGTTCATGAGATAAGAGTGTTTTAGAGTTTGGGCGCCGCCTTTCGGCATTGCGCCTTGGATGTTTTTATATGTGATGCGATGATTTTTTTCTTCCGTCCGACCATTCGTTGGTGCGTTAGTATATCTCTTCGGTTTCCTCGTCGCTCTCGGTGAGTCCCGCCAGTTGCATCTGCGTGTTGAGCGAGTCGAGAGCCTCTTCGAAGAGCTCCTCTTGCGAGCGCTTCAACTGTTTCAGCGCTTCTGCCACCAGGTGGTCGTCGATGTCGCTCAGCGACTCAAGGCCGATGTCGACCGTCGTTGGTGTTTCTTTGGCTATGTGCACCTGCGCCGGTTGCACCTTTGGCCAGCTGATGGGCGACGCCAGATCGCTTGGCTTGGCCTCGGCCAGCAGCACCTTGGGGGGTGCGGGCGAGAAGTAATGGCGGTGATAACGCTTCACGTTCTTCTCCGTTTCCTCCTTGATACGCAGCGTGTCGGCCTTCTTGCGCTTGGCCGTGGGCTTTGCCTTGGTGTTGGCGGGCATGGCCAGGGTGTCGACGATGGTGGGTTGCTGGTTGTCGGCCAACCACGGGTTGCCTGGTTCGGCGCTGGGCCACACCATGCCTATGATGAGCGCCAGCGAGGCGGCGGCCGCCAGGGCCACGTACCACTTGGCATGGCGGTTCTTGTTAGCCGTCTTTCGTGGCATGCCCTCGTCGAAATAGGCGAACATCAGACGGTAGTTCTCCAAGTCGGCGTCCACCTGCGGATGGTCGTTAAACCATCTTGCGATGCGCTGTTCCTCCTCAAGCGAGGTCTCGCCCTCCATGAAGCGTTCGAGCAGATTCCTGATATTGTCGTTTGTCATAAGCACTTGCCTTTTTTTATTTGTTCCAACAGTCGTTTTCTTGCCCTTGAGAGTAGCGTTCCCACTGATCGTGGCGAGATGCCCACGATGGCGGCAATCTCTTCGGCGCTAAGTTTCTCCACCTGCCTGAGGTGTAGCACCTGGTATTCGGTGGGCGGCAGTTTTTTGAGAGCCTTGTCGAGCCATTTGCCGTAGCTCTCTTCTTCCATCCGTTCCGAGGCCCGCTCGGTGGCGGCGATGTTTCGCGCCTGTTCGAGCCCTACGGTGTGCTCCTTTCTGAGTCGGTCGATGGTAAGGTGCCGCGCCATGGTGGCCACCAGCCCTAAGGCGTGTTGCCGCGAACTGACGCTTTCCCTGAGGGCCCACATCTTGATGAGCGAGTCTTGCGCCACATCGTCTGCCCAATCGGATGCCGATGGGTAGCTAAGGGCTTTCTGCAAGGCCAGCGCTCTCAGTTGTGGCACTATGTCGACAAACTCTTGTTCAGTCATTGTTTTCTTTGGTTCCTATTCTATAAACGCAAACATGTGGCCTTTATCAACGACGTTAACGTTTTTTAAGTATTAAGCCCAAATCGGTCGTTAGACCGAAATAGGTGAGTTATTATGATTTTATGGCTTCTTTCCAACTCTTGTCAGCGTTTCTTTCGGCATCTTGCTTCCATTCGCGTTTTGCCATAGCCCGCTATGGCTTCAACGAGAATGTCGCAACCTGCTCGAAACAAACACTAACAAGAATTGAAATCTAACGACCAATTTGGGTTAAACGTAGGTATGCCTAAGTTTGTAGGCATAGTAGGGCGAGGGTGAAGTTCTGTTCGATATTTTGGTGTAAAAGTTGTGTAGCGTTTTGGGTTGAACCAGCCAGCGAAATCGTCGTTTTTCCGCGCTCACCGTCCCCATTTTGCGTTGCGCGCCCACCGTTAGGCATCTTTCGTTTTGCGATACCTACCTAACCGCACCTCGAAAGGCCATGTTTCGAGCCACGAAAGGCCATCTATCGTCTCTCGGTTAGGCATGTTTCGCAGCGCAAAATGTTAATTGTGGAAGGTGAAAATCTTTGTTCTTTATATAACGCTTTGGTTATCAGCAGGTTGTGTAATAGTGCTGAGAATCGCGTATTTCAGCCAAATCCTTCCGTCGTCGTTGCCAGCTATGTAGATTTCAGTATAGTTTGTTGCCATAATTCGCATTCCCATTATCAGGCATGGGCGCTGAACGGTCCATCAGCAACGCTCCCTCCCTTACGGAGGAAAGACGCCAAAATAACAATTCGCAAACGCCTTATTTTACACATTTTGGCTCGTCCCAACGCTTATTTTACATGGTTTGCCCCAACAAATAAGCGAGAACTGCCTCATGAAGGCAATCCTCGCTTATCCAAAACAATAGTGATATGGCTATGAAGTTAGCTTGCGATCGTGCGCCCTGCGCCATTATAACGGATACTCGTCGAAGGCGTAGAGCACGGTCGAGAGGTAGCGCTCTCCGGTGTCGGGCAGCAGGGCCACGATGGTCTTGCCCTTGTTTTCGGGGCGCTTGGCCAACTGGGCTGCGGCGAAGGCGGCTGCACCCGATGAGATGCCCACCAACATCCCATCGTTCTGGGCCAACTGGCGACCGGCGCGGATGGCGTCGTCGCCCGCGATGTCGAGCACCTCGTCGACCACGCTGGCGTCGTAGGTCTTGGGCACAAAGCCGGCGCCAATGCCCTGGATCTTATGTGCGCCCGATGGGCCGCCATTGAGCACGGGCGATGAGGCGGGCTCCACGGCCACTACCTTCACGTTGGGGTTTTGCTCCTTCAGGTACTTGCCGATACCCGAGATGGTGCCGCCGGTTCCCACGCCCGCCACGAAGATGTCGATCTTGCCGTCGGTGTCGTTCCATATCTCCACACCCGTGGTCTCGTAATGCTTGCGTGGGTTGGCCGGGTTCTCAAACTGTTCGAGGATCACCGCCCCGGGAATGCTTTGGCGCAACGCCTCGGCGGCCTTGATGGCTCCGGGCATGCCGTCCTTTCCAGGTGTCAGTTTCACATGCGCCCCATAAGCTTTCACAAGGTTGCGACGTTCCACGCTCATCGTCTCGGGCATGGTGAGGATGAGCTTGTAGCCCTTCACGGCGGAGGCCAACGCCAGGCCCACGCCCGTGTTGCCGCTGGTGGGCTCGATGATGGTGGCGCCCGGCTTGAGGGTTCCCTTCCGCTCGGCATCTTCTATCATGGCCAGGCCCACGCGGTCTTTCACGCTGCCGCCAGGGTTAAAAAACTCCACCTTCGCTATGATGGGCGTGTCGAGGCCCTGAAGAGCGGAAAACTTGCTGAGTTCGACCAGTGGCGTGTGGCCAATGAGGTCGGTGATGTTCTTGTGTATCATAATCGTAAACTTGGGGTTGTTCGTTTTGTCTTGGCATGTTGCGCTATGGCTCACGCCCCTGCCAATGGAGGCGCGGTTGGTGGGGTAAGGCCTCGCCGGCGAGGTTACTTCACGGCCTCAAACGCCTGGTCGAGGTCGTCGATGAGGTCTTGGTAATGCTCCGTTCCGATGCTCAGGCGGATGGTTCCGTCGTAGATGCCCTGCTGCGTGGCCTCCTCCTCAGAGAGTTCCGAGTGGGTGGTGCTCTTCGGATGCACCACCAGCGACTTCACATCGGCCACGTTAGCCAGGTTGGAGAAGATTTGCAGGTGGTCGATGAAGTCCCACGCCTTCTGTTGGTCGCCATCGATCTCAAAGGTGAAGATGGATCCGGCGCCGTTTAACCGCCGTGGGCCTTAATGGGAGGTCGGCGGTGGGTTCGACTAATACATTTATTGATATTAACTGTTCACGGTTGCAAAGGTACAACCATCCGCCATTTCCTGAAATAGCTAACATGTGGCATTTGGCATACCACGATTGTGGTATTTGGCACATTTCGGCTCTTCAGGGTGACGCTCCACCTTATTTATATATACAAGTACCAATGTCGGATGCGCGTTTTGAGGATGTTTTTTCTTGTCATGTTGCATCATAATTCGTTACACCATGAAATCCGCTGGAACAAGTAAGGCGGATGCCATTCGTGGTTTCCGTCATTTCCACTTCTCAGCCTCGATAGGTGGACAAGCATACTGTCATTTGTCGAAAAATAAGGAATGAAACTGAAAAATGTAAGAAATTGGCCATTCTTTGTAAGAAATATCCTACTCGGTTGACGATTTTTCCCATTACTTTGCAACCGAGGAGCGACATGCTGCCATCGGTTGTCGAACTCCCTCATACTTCAATCCACCATAAACCAAGTAAACGAACATGAAATTACTGAAACAAGGAATGTGCGGCGAAGATGTAAAATTCTTACAGTCGGAGCTCGCTCGCGTAGGACATAACATCAAGGCCGACGGCGACTTCGGCCCAGGCACGCTCAATGCCGTGAAGGCCTTCCAGAAGAAACACAACCTGGGAGCCGACGGCGTTGTGGGCAACGGCACATGGGAGGTGTTGCTCTTCGACGGGCGGCCCGCCCACGAGCACCTCACCGACGAGGATTTCTGCCTCGCCGCAAAGCTCATCGAGTGTGAGCCGGCTGCGCTCAAGGCGGTGCAGAAAGTGGAGACGGGCGGCCGAGGAGGATTCTTCGCGCCAAGCAAGCCCGCCATCCTCTTCGAGGGCCATGTGTTCTGGAGCCAACTCAAGCAGCGCCGCATCAACCCCGAGAGGTTCGCAGCCGCCAACCCGGGCATACTCTATCCCAGGTGGAGCAAGGCACACTACAAGGGCGGATTGGACGAATATGCGCGCCTGGAGCAAGCCCGCAAGATCAACGTCGACGCCGCCAACGCATCGGCAAGCTGGGGCATGTTCCAAATCATGGGCTTCCACTACGCGCTCTGTGGATACAAGAGCGTGTCGCAGTTTGTGGCGTTCATGAGCCAGAGCGAGCGCAACCAGCTCATCGTGTTCTGCCGCTTCATACGCAAGTCGGCAGGCATGCTTCCCGCATTGCAGGCGAAAAACTGGGCTTCCTTCGCCCGTCTCTACAATGGTAGCGGCTACGCCGAAAACCAGTATGACAAGAAGTTGCTCAACGCCTACCGAACCTTTGCCGCAAAATAAGGCAACTCTCGAACATCCTTCCCGCTCCAACGATCCACATAAGAAACCAGCTTATTCATCCAAAGGACATGGCAAGATTTCAGAAGGTTCTATCTTGTCAAACCGTCCAGGCTAAGAACCTACGCATTAAAAACCTACAATTATGGATTTATCAAAGAAAACCACAAGCACGTTGGAAAGCCTTCCCTTTTACAATCTGATAGGCGGCCCGCTCAACGCCTGCATCAGGGCACAGGCCGAAGCAGCGCAGACCACGGTGAATTTCATCAAGGAAGTGGGTCTGGAGGAGGAGAAGGATGGCGTTACCGAAGCCATCTATGTGCATTTCACCTTTGTGCAGAACGGACGCAAGGTAACCATAAGCGTACCGCTGCTCACCATCGTGCCCATTCCCTACATTGCCATCAACTCCATCGACATCAAGTTCAAGGCTACCGTGAGTGGTGTGGAGACCGACTCGTTCAGTTCTAACTACTCGAGCGAGTACAACGAGAACTACTCGAGAAACTACAAGAGCTGGAACAAGAGAAAGACCACCAGCCTCCAAACGTCCTTCTCGAGCAAGCACGACTCTAAGTGTACGCAAGACTCTTCGTTCAGCGTTGAGTCGACCATCGACGTGGAGGTGCATGCCGGACAAGAGTCGATGCCGGCCGGTATGGCCAAGGTGCTCGAAATGTTGGGAGCCGCCATGGACCTCGTATCGCCCGACGGAGAGCTCTCGGTCAACGACACCACGTTCTATGTGGAGTCGGGCAAGAAGGCAAGAGTCATCGCACAGTACAAGACACCCAAGGGGCTTTACGACTCTCAAGGCATCAAGTGTAAGGGCGCAACAGGCAAGCCTAACGCCATGGACAAGACGATGGAGTTTGAATTGGAGGCAAAAAGCGAGCCCTACGAGATCTCGTGCGGCGACGTGCAGAAGGTGCTGGTGAAGGTTACCGAAGTGGCCGTTCCGACGGCAAAGGCCACATCATCATCCGCAACAACCGCCTAACGCGCCCTCTGGGCCGTATTCCAGTTATTAACTCTTAATCTTACAAGGTTATGGCAACCATTGACACGACTCCTTCCACCATCGCTACCAATGCCTTGCAATCGTTGCCGTTTGGAACACTCATTGGCGGACCGTTGGCGGCCTGTGTCGAAGCGCAGGCCAAGGCGGCAAAAAGCTCATGGGAGTTTATACGCGACGTGGGACTCACCGATAACGGAGACGGCGGGCACAAAGCCGTTTACGTGAACTTTGAGTACCGCAAGGACGGGCGATCGGTGATGCTCAGCCTGCCATTGCTGACCATTGTGCCCATTCCTTATCTGGCCATCCGAGAGATCGAGATCGCCTTCAAGGCGCGTATCTCGGCGGCAGCGTCCACCTCAAAGACCAACCACAAGTCGCTCGCCGTTGAGGCTGGAATGAAATCGAAGGTGGGATTCAATGCGCTTGTGGCCAGCGGCAGCGTGGAAATGAGCACCAGCATATCGAGCAAGAAAGACTCTACCGCCACACGCGACTCCAAGTACAGCGTGGAATACACGATGGACGTGAACGTCAAGGCGGGACAAGACGACATGCCGGCCGGTATGGCCAAGGTGCTGGAAATGCTCAACAGCTCTATCGACTCTATTGACACCAAGGGTGAACTGCACGTCTCCGATCAGGTGGTAAGCTTGGCGGGCGGAGGAAGCACCTACATTTCGTACAAGAACAATGAGGGCTATTATGCGCCCAACGACATCAAACTGTACGAATACAAGGACAATCACGCTGGCACTATCGTCAGTAACGATGACTGCCAGAAGGCCTCCGACGACTCCGGTGTGCTCTGTGTGTTTAAGAAAGAGGGATTCTATTGTGTAAAGGCCGGTGAGAAAATGCTGGTCATCAACGTAACCAAATAGCAACCGACTATGCCAGACGACAAGAACAAAGGCACGGGGACAACTCCTGCCAGCAACACACAGCCCACGGGACAGACGCCCGCAGCGGGTGGTGAAGGTGCCCAAGGCCAGTCTGGAACGGGCGGCGGCAATCTCTTGGGAACCGCCATGGGCGTGCTCAGGGATCTCGTTTCACCAGGCGGCGGAGGCGAGGACGGCAACGCCAGTAGCGTTCAAGGCGACGCCAAGGGTGGCGAAAGCGGTGCAACCGCCAGCCAGGGAACCGCTTCCAACGGTGCAAACCCGAATGGGGGCGACTTGAAACAGCAGCTGGAAAATATGCTCGGCGTAAATCAGGACGGCACCTCCAGCGGCGCCAACGGCTTGCAATCGACCTTGGGAAACAGTGAGGCGAGCCAACCTTCGATGGCTGACCAAATCAAGGAACTCAACGAGGTGCAGGTCGACAAGGCATTTGTCGCCGACTCCTTGAACCTGCTTGGAACGCTGTCGTTCGACAAGATCATTGGCAACCCGTTAAGAGCGGCCATCAAGGCACAGCGCGACCTGGCCAAGGAAACGCTTAGTTACATACGCGAAGAGGGCCTGAATGTGGACGAAAAGGGACAAGGACAAATCGTCTACGTCACCATGAGTTTTCTCCGCGACGGCAAACAGGTGAAGATGCGGGTGCCCCTGCTCACCTTGATGCCCGTGCCCAGGCTCTCCATCACAAACATGACTTATACGTTCAAGGCCAAGGTTGATGCGCTGTCGGCGGTGGTGGCGTCGGTGGGAAGCGGTGGAACGCCCATTCTCAACACGACGTCGGGTGGTGGGAGCAAACCCTCCTCATCACCCCAGACGGCCCCAGCGGGTGGCGCTTCAGCCAAGCCCGCCCCTGGCGCAGAGGGCGGAAAAGCCAAGGGCGGCACGTCGACCCAGGCGGCTGCGGCCAAGTCCGACAACGCCTCAGGGGGGATGACGCCGATCGCGGCCTCAGCCATGCCCATTGCAACGGCCACGAAAGCCTCGGCGGCACCGGCCATAGCGGCCAGCTATTCGTCGAAGAAGGACTCGGGTGCCACCCGCGACTCGCGCTACAGCGTGGAGACAACGATGGACATCACCATCACGGCCAGCGAGGGAGAGATGCCACGTGGCATCGACCGATTGCTGGGAGTGCTCGACGATTCGACCGAGGTCATCGACCCCAACGGCACGTTGCAGGTGTCGGCCGATCAGACATCGTTGGTCAATGGCTATGCCGCCATCTCCGTATCGTACCGCAACGGGCGGGGCGCTTACCAGCCCAAGACCGTGAAATGCATACCACTCAGCGGCAAAAAGGCTCCAAGCCTATTGGAGAATGGCGACGAAATGTTGCTCGTCTTCAATGAGAAGGGCGCCTACAAGGTATCGGCCGACAAGCTGCAACGCATCGTATTCGTATCCTAAAAACCATTTCACTATGGCAAATCTGCAAGTTGTGATAGCCTCGGTGCTGCGCGACGTACTGTTAGCGCAGCACGAGGCTAACCTCCTCACCGAAGCGCTCGCCAAGCAATATCGCGAGGCGGGAGTGCTGAGCCAGTTGAACCTGCCCGCCGTAACCATTGGCGACATGGAACTCTCGTTCCGGTTCGCCATTGCCAACAGCGGCGAGGCGCACGGTGCCACGCCTCACAAGCCAGTTGGCGAGCCGCAGCAACAGTGTGGCGAGGCTGCCGCAAGCGACACCCCGTCGACGCTCGAAAGCATTGCGTCGATGCTGCCCAGCAGCGTCGCGTCGATGGAGGTCATTGTCGATGCCGAACAACTGGCGGCCCTGCCCGAAAGCGTCATTCAAAGCGTTACGCTCAAAGTGTCGACCCAGGGCGGCGTAAAGATCATCGATTCATAAACCTCTGACCATGCACTATGACTGAAGGCAAACCAAAGAAAGTCAACGAGAGCACTTACTCGATGGATATGAGCCTGGCCGAGATGCTCACCGCCATGATCGAATCGACTATTGCGGCCGACCAGAAAGCGGCCGAGGACTACCTGAGGGTGTTGCGCACCTATGCGCTGGAGCCCGCCGCCGGCCCCGATGGCCACGAGAAACTCAAGATGGTGGACTTCGAGATGACCGACGCCGACGGCCAACGGCAGATCGTGTCGATCCCCAAGCTGTCGCTGCTTCCATTGCCTGTGCTACGTGTTGCCGAGGCCACATTCGACATGGAAGCGCAGATAGAGATCAACACTTCTGTCAGCGAGAAGGAACAAAAGGACTTCCGAAAGCGTTTTCCGCTGCTCAAGCAGCAACTGCAAACGAAGATCCAGTCGACGCAAGAGGGTGTGGAAACCGACGACGCAGAGATCGAGCAGACCATTGCAGCCGCCGGAGTCCGCGTGCGAATGCTGAGGCCAGGCGTAACGCCCAGTGAGACGCAGAAGGATGTGCAGAAGATGACCAACGTGAAGGTACACATCAAACTGGAGCCCGTGCTGCTGCCCGACGGCATGCGCGGACTGCTGCAAGCCACCGAGAACAACATCCAGGTGTTGAACAAGGACCCATTTAATCATTAACCATTCATCCCATTAGCTATGAACAGCAACCAACAAAAGACACCCGGACTGAACTGTCCGAAGTGCGGGGCTTTCATCCCCACCAGCATCAGCGAACTGTTATCAGCCAGCGGACTGCGCTGCCCGCAGTGCCATCTCGTACTCACCATCAATCGCCACGAGTCGAAGCGCGCGATGGAGATACTGAAGAATGTTGATGAGGCACAACAAAACCTCAAGAAGGCTACATCATTCCAACGATAACCCCACCCTGTTATGCCAGATGGAACCAACACTAACGCCAGTCGGCAGGTCGTGAGCGCCCTCAATTCCATCCCCTTCGGAAACATCATCGGCGGACCGCTGGCTGCTTGCGTGCAAGCGCAGGCCGAGGCTGCGCAGACCACCTTAAACTACATCCGCGGCTTCACCATGACCGAATCGCATCTCGACGTTGAGGGCGCCGAGCCCATCACCGTGAGCTTTTCGTTTATCATGGAAGGCGTGCCGACACGCATGACGGTGCCGCTCATGACCATCGTGCCCATTCCCTACATGCGCATTGAGCATGTAGACCTGTCGTTCACGGCCGACATCACGGCGTGCGACAACGAGAAGATGGAGGCGAAGTTTGCCTCGGAGGGATACCAGGGCGTCGAGGAGGACGAGAAGTCGGTATCAATGCAAAGCAAGATGGGGGTACACGTCAGGGCCTCGACGGGCGACATACCATCGGGCATGGCGAAGATGCTCGACTTCTTTGCCAACAACCTCGTCGTGCAGGAGACGCTCACCACCAAGGAAGTGGAGGATATGAAGCTTGAGGCCGCGCGCCAACGGGCCATCCGCAAGAACGACATGGTGGAGAAGGATCGCATCGAAGCACAGCAAGCGCTTGAACGACAGAAGCAAAAGGAGGAAGAACGGAAGAAGAAAGAGGCGGAGGACAAGTACCGCTACGGCCTGATTGTCGGCCTTGTGCAAGGTGTGAAAAAGCGCAAACTGCGCCTTGCCGAGGAAGAACTGAAACGAATACTTCGCGTTATAGAGGAAGAGGAGGCGCGTTGCAACAAGATAGCCGCCCTTGTGGAGGCTGTGAAAAAGCGGCGGGAACGCTTAGACGAAGAGGAGCAGAAACGCAAGGAAGCGGAAAGACAACGCAAAGAAAAAGAAGAGCAAGACAAGGTCTCGTCGTCCACTACCGGCCCTTACATCAGGCCTTCCACAGGCTCGTCGTCGAGTTCCAGCGGTACCTACGTCAGACCTTCCACGAGCGGATCTTCGAGCTCCAGCGGTTCAACGTCAGGTTCCGGCAGTTCGTCTTCGAGTTCCAGCGGTACCTATGTCAGACCTTCCACAGGCTCGTCGTCGAGTTCCAGCGGTACCTATGTCAGGCCTTCCACAGGCTCGTCGTCGACTACCGGACAATACGTTAGGCCTTCCACCGGCTCATCTTCGAGTTCCAGCGGTACCTATGTTAGGCCTTCCACAGGCTCGTCGTCGGGTTCCAGCGGGTCATCGTCAGCCTCTGGCGGGGCTTCATCAAGCTCGTCCTCAAGCCGTAGGCTTATGCCCAACATGTCCAAAAGAGTAGTGGCACCATCAAGCTCAAGCGGATCTGCCAGCGAGAAATCGGACGACCCAGAGTCGCTTTCGAAGGCCATCGATAGTATCAAAGGGAGAAGATTTAGCAATTTAATCCGTAATATCAAACGCAAGAAATGATCCACGACGCAACGACAAGCGGTGAGTTGCTGCGCAACGACAAGGCCAACGCTCACAAGCAGACCTCGATATTGAAGAGCACAGGCGAGGCTTTGTGGCTCCACGACGTGATGTGCCAAACGCTAACCGACTGCGTTGAGGCGCAACGACAAGCCACCGAGCGATCGCTTGAGCTCATTGAGCGCACGGCGTTCCACGCCACCGGCGACCGCTCTGAGCCCATCATGGTGAGCTTCTCGCTCCAGATGGACGGCGAGCCTTACACCCTCCGCGTGCCGTTGCTGATGTTGGTGCCGTTGCCTTTCTTGCAAATCAGCCAGGCCGACCTCACCTTTTACGTAAACGTCATGTCGGACAAGTGTTATCCTCAACAAAAAATAAAGGTGCGCCTGTCGCCTTCCAATGAGGATTTGGAGGAGTTGCAACGAAGCGAATACGTGCGCAACAACATACGCGTAAACATCAAGGCCTACGCCGATGTGCCCACTGGGGGCATGGCGCGCCTGTTACAATTGGCGGGAACCCGCTGCCTACGCATCCGAAAGGTCGACGAGTAGGCAGGCTTGCCGCAAACCACCATTCACGAACGATTAATCCCCAACGAATATGCCTCAATCCCGTGTCACCGACCCAAAAGAGCTGCAGAAGTCCCCACTGGGCGAGCTCGACTTTAACCGCATCATCGGCGGGCCTCTCTCAGCCTGTGTCAATGCGCAGGAAGAGGCGGCGCAAGCCACGCTCGATTATCTCAACGGGGTGGTGTTTAGGAAGAAAGACGATGATGAGAGTTGCCTTGAGCCTGTCACCATGACGTTCTATTTTGAGAGTGGTGGTGTGGTCAACCGACTCACTATGCCGTTGCTCTGCATTGTCCCTGTGCCCTATCTGCGAATCGACCAGGTGAACCTGAGGTTCCAAGCCACCGTTACGGAGAGCAGCATGAAGGAGGAAAAGCTTGAGCTCAAGGCCAAATACTCCGCACCGGGCGACTCAGCCGAGATAACCGACGTCGCTCAGGAGAAATTCCTAAGCAAGCGATGCATCGACGTGGACCTCAATGTAACCACGGCCGACATGCCGATGGGCATCTCGAAACTCATCGAGATATTCAACAACCAATTGGTGGAGATCAAGCAATACGAGCCCACCGATCCAGCACTCCCCACCGCACCGACTGAACCTATAGCGCCCGCTGAGCCCGAGAAACCCATTGAGCCTGCCGAACCCATCGAACCCGAGAAGCCCGAACCCAACTACAACATACAGTTGCTCACCAAGGTCAGCAAGTCGCAAAAGGCCGACATCATCAACGCCATCAACTCGACGAACCGTACGGGCAAACCGATCACGGCGGCGGCCCTCAACAACATCTTGAAGTCGGAAAAGAAAACCATTCCCATCGAAACAACCCAGGCTACGGCAAAGGCCATCGTGCAAACGTTGAAGAGGAAGAACATCGCCGCCATCATGGTGGAGGTGTAGCCGGCGGAGGCTGCCGAAAAAGGACTACAAGCATCCCCCGTTTTTAACATTTATTCGTCGGCAAGCGAGTGGCTGGCCGCAAATACGCGATTCTCGCTAAATTTTGTAAATATCTAATATTCAGGCGGTTACAATCAGAGAGACTCGTTTGCCGCTCCCCATCGCCTTTTCCCCACTGCGAAAGGCCATCTTTCGCAATGCGATAGATGCCAAACCGAGGCACGATACCTTCCTAACCGCAATGCGAAACATGCCTAACCGAGATGCGGTTGGGCATGTTTCGCAAGTTGGTGGCTCATTTTTTTAGATTTCCCATGCGTGCAACGGCGATTACATTCGCTATTTCAGTCGAAATCGCAACACAACTTTTTCACCAAAAATCCCAACATCCCATGTCGGGAGTTCACCCAATAGTGCTGCGCGTACCACCGCGGTTCCGACGAGGAGGCCTCCCTGCCCTTGCAAAATCCGAAAAAATGGCGCATAGGCTTTGCCGTTTGTCGATTCTTTGTTATTTTTGCAATACGATATAGCGCAACCACATTTCTACCTAAAGCCCATTTATCATGCAGACCAGCAAATACCTGATAGCCAATGAGCGCGATGCCGAGTGGGGCCTCACGGTGAGCACCGTGGGCTACGAGGAGATAGCGCCCGGCGACGATTATCCCACCCATGGCCATGCCGACGGCTACTACTTCGCCGTGGAGAAAGGGCGCGTGCTCAGCGAGTATCAGTTGCTCTACCAGTCGGAGGGCGAGGGCGTGTTCCGCTCGGCGCAGGGTGGCGAGCACAGCCTCAAGGCGGGCGATATGTTCCTGCTCTTCCCTGGCGAGTGGCACAGCTACCATCCCGTCAGCGAGGTGGGGTGGAAGAGCCATTGGATTGGGTTCAGGGGAATCAACATGGACCATCGGGTGAAGGCCGGATTTCTCTCGCCCACCCATCCCGTTTACCACGTGGGCTACTCCGACGAGCTGCTGCACCTTTACGAGGAAGCCATGCGCGTGGCGCAGGTGGAGGCGCCCTACGTGCAGCAAACGCTGGCTGGCGTGGTGAACCACCTCGTGGGCCTGATGTACTCGTTGGAGCGAACCAAGCGGTTGAGCCGCAACCATGGGCATGTGGACCTGGTGAACCAAGCCCGATTGCTTATCCGCAATGGGCTGGAGGCCGACGTCACCATTCAGGACATAGCCAGTGATATGGGCGTGAGCTATAGCAATTTTCGTAAGTTGTTCAAGGAGTTTGCGGGCGTGTCGCCAGCCCTTTACCAGCAGGAGCTGCGCATTCAGCGAGCCAAGGAGTTGCTTGCCACCACCGACATGAGCGTTAAGCAGATAGCCTATCGCCTCAGGTTCGATTCGCCCGACTATTTCTCCTCCAAGTTTAAGACCAAGACCGGCCTCAAGCCCAGCGACTTTCGTGCGCAAGCCCGCTGATGAGGCGCTGCCGCGAGGGGTTAGAACGCGATGGGCTTCATGCGCGCCGTCTTGTTGGCAAACACCTCGGCGCTGACACGGCGCCCCCTCAGCGAGCGCACCTTCGGCATGTCGGCAAACCACGGGTCCGACGTGGTGTACCATGCGGCCTGCCGCACCTCGCCCGCCTGCTGCACCCTCTCGTTCAGCGCTCGCGCATGGCGCGGGCTCACCGACGAGAGGAAATGGCGACCGTCGGCAAGCTCGATGGCGAGCACCAGATATTGGCCGATAACGCGCTCCGACCCCGTGTAAGCTTTCTGCATGCCCCGTGTCGACGTGGTGACATGGATGTGCCACCCCTCGCGGTTGAGCCGGCTCATCATGCCCCGGAACACCACGCCGTGGGGAGCGGTGTCGGTGAGGCCTGAGGCGGCAATGCTCAGGTGGATCATCTCGTGGAGAAGCACGCTCTGAAACTGGTGCTCCGATTGGTCGTAATAGTTGCTCATGCCCAAGGCAAAGTCGTAGAGGCTCGTGCGCATGAGGCCCCGCTTGCGCTTGTACGACAAGGTGCCCAGCTGCGTGCGCGAGTGGCCAATGTGGAAGCGGGGCGTGGGCAGCCCGCCGTCGAAATACTGCTGGTTGAACGTGTCGAACCATTTGCGAAGCCAAAGAATGTCGATCTGCATACTGAGGAGGATGGGTGAGGGGGCGAAGGCCCCTATGGAATTGTTTCGGAATGCAAAGGTAAGCATAAAAGACCATACCCGAAGGGGGCCATTGGCAGAATTTTTGGGGTCCAACCCCATATTATTAAAGGCAAGCGTTCGGCTATTCATATTTTTTATGTAAGTTTGCACCCATTATAAAAAACGAATAATAAAAAGCCAATCATGAAACTACTGAAAGATCGCATTCTGAAGGACGGCAAGTGTTTCCCCGGTGGAATACTGAAAGTAGACAAGTTTATCAACCACCAGCTCGACCCGAACCTCATGAAGCAGATAGCCGTGGAGCTTATCAGGCGTTATGCTTCGTCGGACATCAACAAGATTCTGACCGTTGAGGCCAGCGGCATTGCGCCGGCCATCATGATGGGCTTCCTGCTCGACCTGCCAGTGGTGTTTGCCAAGAAGAAAAAGCCGTCGACCATGGGCGACATGCTCTCGACCACTGTCTTCTCGTTCACCAAGCAGCGCGAGTATCACATGGTCATCTCCAAGGAGTATCTCCAGCCCACCGACAAGGTGCTCTTCATCGACGACTTCTTGGCCTATGGCAATGCGGCGAAGGGCATCATCGACCTCTGCAAGCAGAGTGGCGCCGAGCTCGTGGGCATGGGCTTCATCATCGAGAAAGCCTTCCAGAAAGGCAGGGAGGTCATTGAGAAGGAGGGCATACGCTGCGAGAGCCTCGCCATCATCGACTCGCTCGACAACTGCGAGATAAAGCTCCGCGAGGAGTAGGGCCGAAGCGCGCCCGGCGTTGCCATGGCGTGAGAACCCCAAAAGGACGAATCCTTAAATTTAACTATATGCTTGACAAGGAGATAAGAGAACAGATCGTGGCGCTCATCCACCAAGAGGTGGTGCCTGCCGTGGGTTGTACGGAACCGATGGCCGTGGCGCTCTGTGTGGCCCGAGCCACTGAGGACCTGGGGTGCAGACCCGAGAAGATACGCGTGTGGCTCTCGGCCAACATGCTGAAAAACGCCATGGGCGTGGGCATTCCCGGCACAGGCATGATCGGCCTGCCCATCGCGGTGGCCATGGGAGCCATCGTTGGAAAGTCGGAATATCAGTTGGAGGTCATCAAGGACCTCACGCCCGAGACCCTCGAGGAGGGCAAGCGCTATATCGGCGAGGACCACATCGACATCAAGTTGAAGCACGACATCACGGAGAAACTTTATATAGAGGTGGTGTGTGAGCGTGGCGACGACACGGCAACAGCCATCATCGCCGGTGGCCACACCAACTTCGTTTACGAGGAACGCAACGGGCAGGTGCTGCTCGACAAGCGTATGTGTGTGGGCGAGGAGGGCGAGACGCATGGCGTGGCGCTCAACCTGAAGACCGTGTGGGATTTTGCCACCACGTCGCCCGTCGATGAGATAGCGTTTATCCTCGAGTCGAAACGCTATAACATGGGTGCCGCCCAGGCGTCGCTCAAGGGCAACTACGGCCATTGCCTCGGCAAGACCATGGACCGTCCGTTGAGCAAGGGCATCTTCGGCGACAGCATCTTCTCGCACATCATATCGAAAACGGCATCGGCCTGCGACGCTCGCATGGGTGGAGCCATGATTCCCGTGATGAGCAATAGTGGGTCGGGCAACCAAGGCATCTGCGCCACCAACCCCGTGGTGGTGTATGCCGAGGAGAACGAGAACACTGAGGAGGAGCTGGTGCGCGCCCTCATGCTGAGCCACCTGACGGCCATCTACATCAAGCAGAGCCTCGGCAAGCTCTCGGCGTTGTGTGGATGTGTGGTGGCGAGCATCGGGTCGAGCTGCGGCATCACCTACCTCATGGGAGGCGAGTATAACGACATCTGCTTTGCCGTGAGAAACATGATTGCCAACCTCACGGGCATGATTTGCGACGGAGCCAAGCCCAGTTGTGCCCTGAAAATCAGTTCGGGCGTGTCGACAGCCTTGCTCTCAGCCGTGCTGGCGCGCGAGGGAAAGCATGTGACCGAGGCGGAGGGCATCATCGACAAGGATGTGGACCGAAGCATTCACAACCTTACGAGCATCGGCAAGGAGGCCATGTGCGCCACCGACGACATGGTGCTCAACATCATGACGCATAAGAGCTAACCCACAGGAGGGTAAGACAATAAGCATCGAAAACTATTGTAGCGGAGGTCGTTGGCCTCCGCTTTTTTGTTGGCAATAGGGATGGTGAGACGGCATGTTTGCAACAAGGTTGCACGACTTTTGCTTTATCTTTGCAGCCAATTCGGTTTTAACTACGTAATCAACACCAATGAAATATGCTTAGAAGAATCACTTATTACCTATTGTCAGCCGTCTTCGTGGCTGGCATGACCGCTTGCGGAGCCCATTCGCACGACCATCTCGACCACGATCACGACCATGACCACGCTGAGGAAACCGAGCAACACGACCACGAGGCCGAGGAGAAAGGCCACGAGGCCAAGGGTGCCCATAACGACGAGATTATCCTCTCGCCCGAGAAGGCGCGTGCCGCTGGCGTCCAGGTGGAGGTGGTGAAGCCTGGCGTGTTCCATGGCGTTATCCACACCAGTGGAAAAGTGATGTCGGCCTCGTGCGACGAAACCACCGTGGTGGCCACCATCAGCGGACGGGTGCAGTATAAGAACCACGTCAGCGAGGGACTGAAGGTGAGTGCGGGCGCAACGCTCTTCTCCATCACGTCGGGCGGTATGCAGACGGCCGATGGCGACCCCGTGCAGCGCGCACGCATCGATTATGAGCGCGCTGAGCGCGACTACACCCGCGCGAAGATACTCATCAAGGACAAGATTATTAGCGAGAAAGACCTCGCTGTGGCCAAGGCCGAGTATGAGGCGGCCAAGCTCACCTACACCAGCGTGCAGCGCACACGCAGCGCGGGTGGAGTGGTGGTGACCGCTCCGCGTGGTGGCTACCTGAAGCAGTGCCTCGTCAATGGGGGCGACTATGTGGAGGCCGGACAGCCCCTCGCCATCATCACGCAGAACAAGCACCTCTATCTGCGCGCCGAGATTCCCGAGCGCCACTTCAATGAGCTCAATAAGATACGCGGCGCTAAGTTTAGCACGAGCTACAGCGATCGTCTCTACGACATCACCGACATGGGTGGGCACATACAGTCGTATGGTCGTTCGGCCGAGGTCAACAACTCATACATCCCCGTCATCTTCGAGTTCAACAACACGGGCGACGTGGTGCAGGGCTCCTATGCGGAGATTTACCTCATCACGCAGAACCGTCCCAACGTCATAACCCTGCCCATGGGCGCCCTCACCGAGGAGCAAGGCGTCCATTTCGTGTACATCCAGGTGGACGAGGAGGGCTATCGCAAGCAGGAGGTGACGCTCGGTGAGAGCGACGGCGAGCGTGTGGAGATTCTCGCCGGAGTGAAGAAAGGCGACCGCGTGGTGACCAAGGGCGCTGTGCAGGTGCGATTGGCATCGGCCTCCAACGCCATCCCGGCGCATAACCATAACCATTGATTGTAGGAGGATATGCTAAACAAGATCATACGATTCTCGCTTGAGAACAGAATATTGGTGTTGGTGGCGTCGGTGCTGCTCGTCATTGGCGGCTTGTATTCTACCAGCAAGACCGATGTCGATGTGTTCCCAGACCTCAACGCCCCCACCGTGGTCATCATGACCGAAGCCGGGGGCATGGCGACCGAAGAGGTGGAGCAACTCGTAACCTTCCCCATTGAGACCGCCGTGAATGGTAGCACCGGTGTGCGCCGGGTGAGGTCGCAGTCGACCAATGGCTTCTCTGTGGTGTGGGTGGAATTCGATTGGGGCACCGATATCTATCTGGCCCGGCAGATCGTGAGCGAGAAGCTCGCCTCTGTGGGTGAGCAGATGCCGGCGGGCGTTAGCGCTCCCGTGCTTGGGCCGCAGTCGTCGATCCTCGGCGAGGTGTTCATAGTGAGTCTCACCAGCGACCACACCTCGCAGCAGGACCTGCGCACCTACGCCGATTGGGTGATACGTCCGCGGCTCCTCTCCACGGGCGGTGTGGCTCAGGTGAGCGTGCATGGTGGCGACATCAAGGAGTACCAGATACTCATCAGCCCGGGCAGGATGAAGCATTTCGGGGTGACGCTCGCCGACATCATGGCCAGCACACGTGGCATGAACACCAACACCAACGGTGGCGTGCGCTACAAGTATGGCAACGAGTACATCATTCGTGGCATCACCTCAACCAACGATGTGGAGAAGTTGGGCACATGTATCGTGAAGAAAAACGGCGAGAGCGTCATCACATTGGCCGATGTGGCCGACATCAAGGTGGGCAACCAGTCGCCCAAGCTCGGCGTGGCCAGTGAGCGCGCGCATCCCGCTGTGCTCCTCACAGTTACCAAACAGCCCAACACCAGCACCATCGACCTTACGCAACACATCGACAGCGCGCTCGCCGACTTGCAGAAAAGCCTGCCCGCCGATGTGCATGTGTCTACCGATATCTTCCGTCAGGCCGACTTCATCGAGAGTAGCATCGACAACGTGAAGAAGTCGCTCGTAGAGGGCGCCATCTTTGTTGTCATCATCCTGATGCTCTTTCTCGCCAACGTGCGCACCACGGTCATCTCGCTTGTCACCATTCCCTTGTCGTTCCTGGTGGCCATGATTGTGCTCAACGCCCTTGGCATCAGCATCAACACCATGACCTTGGGCGGATTGGCCATTGCCATTGGATCGCTGGTCGACGACGCCATCGTTGATGTGGAGAACGTGTATAAGCACATCAGGCAGCGCCGTGCCTTGCCCGAGGAGGAGCGTATGCCTATCATCGAACTGGTGTATAACGCCTCGCGTGAGGTGCGTATGCCTATCCTCAACTCCACGCTTATCATCGTGGTGAGCTTCGCACCGCTGTTCTTCCTCAGTGGTATGGAGGGTCGCATGCTGATTCCCCTTGGCATAGCCTTTGTTACTGCGCTCTTCGCATCGACGCTTGTCGCCCTCACGCTGACGCCTGTGCTCTGTAGCTATCTGCTCAACAAGAGCAAGGGCGAGATGCCTAAGGAGGCCTTTGTGGCCGTGTGGCTGAAGCAGTATTATGAGCATGCGTTGCTCTGGGTGTTGGGTAACACACGCAAGGTAATCGTGGCCACCGCAGCGTTGTTTGTGGTGGCGGTGGGCGTGTTCTTCTGTTTGGGAAGCAGTTTCTTGCCTAAGTTCAATGAGGGATCGTTCACCATCAACATCTCTTCGCTCCCCGGCATATCACTTGAGGAGAGCGATTCCATTGGCGCACGTGCCGAACGCGTGTTGCTGCAAGTGCCCGAGATTAAGACCGTGGCCCGAAAGACGGGACGTGCGGAGCTCGATGAGCATGCGCTCGGCGTCAACGTGAGCGAGATAGAGGCTCCTTTCGAGCTGCGCGACCGCAGTCATGAGGAGGTGCTCAACGATGTGAGAAAGCGCCTGTCGGTGCTCGCCGGCGCCAATATCGAGATTGGACAGCCCATCTCGCACCGCATTGACGCCATGCTTTCGGGAACGCAGGCAAGCATTGCCATCAAGCTCTTTGGCACCGATCTGAACCGCATGTTCACCATTGGCAACCAAATCAAGGAGGCGTGCAAGGACGTAAAGGGCATCGCCGACCTCAATGTGGAGCAGCAGATCGAACGACCGGAACTGAAAATCATACCGCGGCGCGAGTTGTTGGTGCGCAACGGCATCACCCTGCCTGAGTTCAACGAGTTCCTGGCGGTAAACCTCGCGGGCGAAACGGTGTCGCAAGTTTATGAGGCGGGGCGCGCGTTCAACCTCGTGGTGAAAGCGGCCAACTACGATGACGTGAGCAATCTCATCATCGATACGCAAGATGGGCGCAAGGTGCCCTTAAGCGACGTGGCCGATGTCGTCTCGAGCGCTGGCCCCAACACCATCAACCGCGAGAACGTGCAGCGCAAGATCGTTATCTCGGCCAACACCAGTGGCAGGGCGTTGAGCGATGTTGTGGCCGACATCAAGCAGGTTGTGGCCGACGAAGTGCAGTTGCCGGAAGGCTACCACGTGGAGTATGGCGGCCAGTTTGAGAGCCAAGAGAGCGCCAGCAGGGTGCTTTACCTCACGTGTGTCTTGGCCATCGTGGTCATCTTCTGCCTCCTTTTCATGCAGTTCCGCAATGCGATGGAAGCCGGAGTGATCCTGCTCAACCTGCCCCTGGCTCTCATAGGCGGCATCTTTGCCATTGTGCTCACCACTGGCGAGGTGAGCATCCCGGCTGTCATAGGCTTCATATCGCTCTTTGGTATCGCCACGCGCAACGGTATGTTGCTCATCACCGAGTACAAGCGCTTGCGCCAAGAGGAGGGCAAGACCGTGCGTGAGGCCATCATTGAAGGCTCTCTCTCGCGCCTGAACCCTATCCTCATGACGGCCCTCACCTCAGCTCTCGCGCTCGTTCCGTTGGCTCTCGGCGGCGACTTGCCGGGCAACGAGATACAGTCGCCCATGGCAAAGGTGATACTTGGCGGCCTCATCAGTTCCATATTACTCAACGCATTCATTGTTCCTATCATTTATGAGAAGATATCTAATCGCCACAATCGTGGCACTCAGCGTGTGTAACGCGGCTTTCGCAGCCGACATTCTTGGCGACGTGCTCAAGCAGATCGCAGCCAATAACCTCACCCTGCAATCGATCGCACACGACAATCGGGCCGACGTGCTCGACCTTAAGGCGGCGAATACGCTCGCTGGCCCATCGGTGGAGTATAGCCCGTTCTTTGGCAATGGCTACTCAGGCGTTGCCGAAAGCGAACTTGTGGTTAGTCAGGAGATGGAGTTTCCCACGAAATATGCTGCCCGCAACAAGCAGGCGCAGATGCAACAGACGGTGGGAGAGCAGCTCTTGGCCAAGCAGCGTCGCGACATCTTGCTTCAGGCGCAGTTGCTCTGCATCGATATCATCCGCCTCAATCAGACGCTCGCCATGCTGAAGGAGCGTTTGGCCAATAGCGAGAAACTGCTGCAGATGTATGAGAAACGCATGGAGGCTGGCGACGCCAACGCCCTTGAACTCAATAAGGTGAAGCTCGATTGTATGGAGGTTCGCACTCTTGTCAATGAGTCGCAAGGGGAGCGAACGGCCCTTGTTCAACAGCTTCAGCAGCTCAATGGTGGAAAGCCCATTGATGTGACGACTACCGAACTGCCCGACTTCCCAAAGATACCCGACTTTGAATCGTATCGCACTCTGACCCTTGCCACCGATGCCGACGTAGCGGTGGCGAAGACTGCGCTTCGTGCCGCCGATATGAACCTTAAGGTTCAGAAGAACGAGTGGTTGCCCAACATCTCATTGGGCTACCGTCGAAACACCGAGCAAGGGGAGGCCATCAATGGCGTTCTCGTTGGTGTTAGCTTTCCATTGTATAGCAATAGCCGCCAGATGAAGGCAGCACGCGAGCGCAAGGAGAGCGCCGAATTGCAAGTGGCGCAAGCCAAGCATGAGGCCGTGGCTACGTTGCGCACCAGCTATGAGCAGTTGCAGGGATTGCAACAGGTCATCGACCATAGCGACGTAAAACTGTTGCAGGAGTCGCTTACGCTCTTTGCCAAGGCTCTGCAACAGGGCGAGATAACTGCCCTCGCTTACTACGTGGAGATCAATAGCATTTACGAGAAGCTGCAACGCCATATCGATTTGCATTGCCAAAGTGTGAAACTGTTGGCCGAACTGCACAAGAACGATCTTCTTCAAATAGGGAGTTGAAGCATGTCAGACTCCAGATCAACAATAGGTTTAACTCTAAGCATATCAAGAACTCTGCCTGCCGGCAACAGGATAACGATCCATCCGATGGCGGATCGCTAACCCAATGATTAGGTGTTTCTGTCTGATTGTCGATGGTTTTCTGTCTGATTGTCGATGGTTTTCTGCCTGATTGTCGATGGTTTTCTGTCTGATTGTCGATGGTTTTCTGCCTAACGGTTGATGAGTTGCTATCCATAGGACTCGTGAGGGGGTAGACAATGAAAAATCGGTGGGGCACTTGAAATGTTTCCTTCTTCATGCAAGGGGGGCTGCGACAACATCGCAGCCCCCCTTTGAGGTTCGTATCCAATTGTTATTGGGTCACGTTTCCCATGTCCATACTCAAGAGTTCCATTCGTCTTGCTTGAAGTGTCCCATATCAAAACTCAAGAAATCCAATTGTCATGTTTGATGCTTCCCATGTTCTTTCTTGGGCTACTCCATGGTTTCCACTTCATTCTCCCGATGGCATTGGGCCGTTATGCTTGGTGGTTATCGGGTGAGGCTGAACTTGAGACTTAGGCCGAAGTCCTGCGTTGTCGTTGGATAACTGCTGCTGCTCAGGAGTGGCGTGTTGGTCTGACGGTCGAGATAGAAACTCATGGTCATCAGTTTCGACAAGGTATAGTCGGCCACAAACGACAGTTTGAAGGCTGTGTTGCCACTGCTGGCAGCAGAGGTCATGGCGGCAATATCGCGTGTAATGGCTGCCTGTTTGCGGAACGAGAGGTCGAGTCGCAGGTTCATGCTGTGGTTCACACTGCCTCGGCTGGTTTGCGTACGGCTGTTGCTCTTGGGGCTTCGGTTGTTGGTGCGGTTGCCTGAGCCCTTCACCTGGCGGTGGTTACGTGAGCCAAACAGTTTGAAATCGTTGATCTTGTAACCCATTCCCAGCACCCAATCCTTGCTGATAGCTTCGTTGATTTGCACGCTTGTCATCGACAAGGAGAGCACACGCGTCTGTCGATACTCGAGCTTAGCGGTGAGATTGTTCTGCAAGGTAACATCGATGCCGAGCAGAGGCGAGAACGCTTCGTTGATGCTCACGGTGGATACGTTGTACATGGAGTTAGGTATGGGATTGCCCGACGTGGCGTCGGTGATGAATCCCAGACCCGATCCCATCAGCTCCATGAACGTGCTGTAGCTTTGGTAGCTTCCCACGGCATAGATGCTCTTGTAGCTATGGTTGAGGTTGACGCTCTTGAAGACGTCGCGGAACCATGGCAACTTGCCCAATCCGCTGTAGCGAACGGTCCAGTTGGGCAATAGCTTGGTGAGCGATGGGAAGATGCTCAGACCCTTGCCCCCCATGCTGGTGTAACTGGCCAGGAAAGCCGGCACCATGACATCGGCGCTATAGAGATTGACGCCACCATTGGCGGGGTCGAACTTCTTGCCAGCCAAGGCGCTTCCTGCGGGGTAGACGGCACCAGCGTATTGTGCCTCCACGCGTTGGCGGAAGCCTTCGAGCGAGTTGCAGAACTTCTTGAATGTGGCGCTATGGAACCCGTTGTTGGCGTTGCCCATGCCTTCGAAGGCCGTTCCCAGCGAGATGGTTGTCATGGTGAACGTACCCGTCTGGGTGGTGGGATTGCCCTGGTACATGTATTGGATGCTCTTGGCCGTGGTTTGTGAACGTGTGGCGGTGAGGTCGATCTTGAGGTTCTTCACCGGTTCGAGCGTCATGCGCAGTTGCAGGTCCTCGGTCTTGTTGGTGGTGGCGGGCGTCGCCACGCTATCGCTCATGAGCAGCCATCCGTTGTCGCGCGCTTTCGTAATGTAGCTGTCGCCCACCAGTCCGAAGGCAAAGTCGAGACCTGGCGACAACGCGTTGGCGCTGGTGTTGCGCGTCTGTCCGAATGCGTCGCCCACATTAGGCATGAAGCCCGGCAGGGCGATGGAGTACTGGTTGCGGTAAGTGAGACTGGCGTTGCGCACCATCATGGCCACGCGAGCCACCGACTGGGCTAAGCGATACCACTTCAGTTCGTCCAGAGGCTGCTTCTTGCTGACGGCAATCTTCAGTTTCATGGCCGAGTCGACCTTGTTTGTGATGCGTATCTTGTTGTCGTCGAGCTTCTTGAACTTCAACTTGTAACGGTGTCCGTCCAAGGTCTTTGCCGTAACGATGAGGCGTTTCGACTTCTTGCCATGACTCACCTCGAGCGTGGTGTCGGGCAACAGTTGAATTTCCTTCTCGAAGGTGTTCTTGTTCTTCGGCAGTTGGGCTTTCTTCTGTTGCTCCTCCTTTCGCTTCTGTTGCAGTTGTTTCACCGCCTCCTCTGGGTCTTTTCCATCGGCCACGGCCTGCTTTCTCACCTGGCCTTCCTCATCCTTGAGCTTCTTCTTCTCGGCTTTCTCCTTGGCCTTGTCCTGCTTTTTCTTGTTAGCTTCCGAGCGACTGGGCTCCTTGTCGAAACGGTCGTTGGCGGCCTTGAGGAACGGCACGTGGTTATAGAGCTTGGTGAGGTTGAACGTACCATTGATGTTCAACTGTCGGTTGTTCTGTATGGTGTTTCCCAGGTTGGTTCCGTCCTCGAGCTCCGATCCGCGCACCCAGTGGTAGGTGGCGTTGTAGGTGGCGTCGGCGTTGGCCCAATCGAAGATGGGCAACAGGTTGAGCGGCAACTGGTACGACATGGTGAAGGTCTGCTGATAGTCGAGCGGTGTACCCCAGTGTTTGATGGAGGTCCAAATAGAATCCTTCCAAGCCTCGTAACGGTTGGGATAGAGATCCTTGTTGACCGGTGTGTAAGGTTCCTCGATTTCGGCGTGTGTGGCACTCTGGAAGTTCATGTGCAAGTTCTTCGTCAGGTCCCACCTCAGTTGGAAGTCGCGGTTCCAAAGGAACTGCTCAGAGAAGGTCAACGGCAGTTGCGATCCCTCCAACGACTCCATGTCGCGCTCTTGCAACTCATAATAGTTGCGCGTCATCTCGGTGTTGAACGCCACGTTCTGCGGCAACCAGTTGATGCCGAAGCGTTTCAGGATCTCAAGCCATTTGCTCTTGTTCTTGATCTTTTTGAAGGGCTCCCACGCCTTGTAGATAGGCGACCAGTTGTAGTTGAGTCCACCCCGCCAGTTGTCCTCGTTCTCGTAGACCGTTGTCTCACCCTGCGAGTGGGAGTGAGAGTGGCTGTATGAGAATGAGAAGTTGGCCGGATCGTAAGGCATGGGGTGCCGCTTGGTCTGTATTCCCACGCGCACATTCGACAGCGAGAAGTTGCGGTTGAGCGTCTTTGTCACGGCAATGTTCTCCACAGAGTCGCGCTCGCGCTTGTTCATGCTCTCCAAGGCGTCGTCGAGTTCCATATCCGTGTCGAGCGGATTATACTTCGGCTTCGTCACCTCCTTGGTGACACTATAATAAAGCGGAGCCGACACCTTGGCCTTGTCGGGGAAGAATTTTCCGAGCTCAAGGCTTGTTGTGAACGACACGTTGCTCTGATCGTCCTGTGAGCGTTGGCTCACCCCCTGCTCCAGTCCGCCGAATCCTTGCGACACATAGCGTCCTTGCAGGTTGACGGTACCCATGTCGGAGAGTTGCACATTGAGGTTTCCGTTGGCAGCCCAACCTCCCGAGTTGTTGTATTCCTTGAGTCGCAACTCGTTGATCCACACCTCACCGCTCTTTTGCTCACTGGCCAGGTTGCGCACACCGATGATGAGCGTCTTCACCTCACCGAGTGTGGGGTTACCCATCACGGTAATCTTGTTTTGTGGATGGTTCTCGTCGTAAGCCTCGAAGGCTCGGTTGAAGGACGCCAACCCGTTCGCCTTGGCGGCGTTGCGCGCCTTCTTGACGGACGTGAAAACCGACAGGGGCACGTCGAGCATGTTGTCCTCGGGCCACACCTGCTGCACCTGCGCGAGGGTGTAACGGTCGTAATGGCCAGCGGGAGTGAGCTTCAACGGTATTTGGTATTCATAATAATTGCTCTTGTAATCGGAGCCCAATCGTATGAACACAGCTAACTGGTCGTCTTGCAATCCGCTGACATTCTGCTCGTTGGCGTTGGCGTGTACAAACATCTGAAGGCGCTTGTACTGGCGCAGGTCGAGCGTGGAATTCTTGTAGACACACTTCGACTCGCCCGACGAGAGGTTGTTGACGTTGATTTGCAAGGCCGCCTCGTTCGACTCCACCAATTGCGGCTGTGTGGGGTCTTGGCCACGCTTGATGCCCGGAGGCAACACGTAGTTGACCGGCGACTTGTCGCTGTTTTCCTCGATATCGACCGACGCGGTGGTCATGGTACCCGTCTGCGTGGTGTTGTCGAGGTTCTGCTCATACACACGCCATGTGCCGCGCACGAGGTCGAAGGTTCCGAAACGGAGCACGATGGGCTGTTTGAAGCCTGTGAGGAAGGCGCGCATGAAGCGGATGGATGAGAAGTCGGTGATGTTTCCCACGCGCTTCTCAAATTCCTCCAACGGTATGCGGAACTCGTACCACGTCCAGTGGCCGGTCTGTCCGTTGCGCAGCTTGGGCGCCACCTCACGCTTGTCGACGATGAAGTTGCGTCCCACCTCCATGTCCTCGGGTCTCAGCGACACGCGGTACTGGTAGTATTTCTCGTATTCGTTGAGCGTATAGTCTTGGTTGATATCCTCCACATCGGGCGTGCTCTTGTACGAGGTGTCGAATCTTCCCGAGTTGCCCTCCGAGTCGGGCGAGTTGCCCTGCGGGTTGTTGATGTATTTGTAGCGCCTGAGGATGTCGGCCTCCATGCGGTCGAGGTCGTCGCCACGGAAGTAGTGGTAGTTGTCGTTGGCGGGGTCGGCCCATATCGAATCCCACACGGCGGGGTTCACCTTGCCCTGAATTTGGGTAAGGAAGTCCTGGTAGCTTTGGAACTGTTGCTCCTCCTCATCGTTGAGTCCGTTAAGTCCCACGTCTTGCAATTTTCTTGATCCCTTGCTTGTTGCGAAGGCGTAAGTTACGGTCGACTGCGTGGGAATCTTACCCCACTGGGTGAAGGTGAAGCTCTGCGATCCATCCACCGGCATGCCGCTCTCGTAGAATTTCTTTCCGTCGCGCAGCACGTCCTCCGACACCTCGCCGAGGTTGAAATAGAGGTCGCCTCCATAGTCGGAAGCGTTGGCCTTGTCACGACTGTGTATGAATGGGTCGAGCATCCAGAACTCCACATACTCGATGTTGGCGTTCTCGAAGTCGGTGGTTTCCAGTTTGCGCATCATGCCGCCCCAATGCTGCTCCGGATGGTTGAGCGTTCCGTCGGCGTTGAGGTCGGGGTTGAAGTTGTAGGGGCCACGCTCGTTGGGGTAGTAGGCCATGTTGAGCACGGGCAATGTGGCCGTGGCGCCGCTATACGAGTTGACATCGCGGTTGGGGAACAGCTCGTTGACGTACCACTCGCGAATGTAGGGGTTGCTCAGCTGGTCGAGGTCGCTCTTGATGTGCGACGGTGTGAGACTGCTGCTGCGTCGGGTGAAGAGCGGGTCGATGGAATACCACGCCATCTGCGCACGGTTGAAGCCGCTTCGCAAGGTGGTCTTGTCGTCGTGGTTGGGAAACATCGACGGCACGCTCGACAGCACCCAGTTGTACGGGTCGAGCACGCTGATCTTATCGGTGGTGTTCTCAAAATCGTCGATATACGAGGCGTTGTCCTGCACACCACGCGCCTTTCCGGCGATGAGCTGTGCAAACTCGCCCGTGAACGATATCTGCGAGGGTTGCGTCAGGTGCAGGAAGGGCAGCTTGTCGAGCATGTTGGTAAGCCACTGCGACTCGTGTTTCCAGTTGAGGTTGAGGCCCCAGATGGTGTTGTTGAGCGGTTCCGAACCCATCGACACCTTGGTGGTGAGTGCCTGTTCCGACAGATGCTGCAAGGTTCCCGACATCTGGAAATTCTTCGAGAAGTCGTATTCCCAGTTTACGCCGAACATGGTTTTTCGCTCTTGCGAGTAGTCGCTTTGGCTTTCGAGCGACACGTTGACGGCTGTTCCGGCGTCGATGATGCTCTGGTTGAGGATGGTAACCTCGCCCGCGCTGTAGTCGACGGTATAGTCGGATCCCTCGGTGAGCCTCACGCCACCGGCCGTTACCACCACCGATCCCTGCGGCACGTTGTAGGCGCCAAGAGAGATGACGTTGGCCGATGTGCCCTTGTATTGTCCTTGCAAGAGGAACTTGTCTTTCTCGGCAATCTGCTTGGCGATGGTCTTGGTAGAGTCGTAGAGTTCGGTGAAGGCGTATGAGGCAGCCTTGTCGGCCGACACGCCCGCGCTGACGAGGCGGTCGTAGAGGTAGCTGCCAAACGGTTCGGCCTCTGGGAAGAACACACGGCCGTTGCTCACGGTGTAGCCCTCCACGAAGTCGAAGTAGCCGTTGGGGTGCGCCTTGTTGTTGTTGTCGAGGCGGTCGGCCCCCAGGAGCTTGATGAGCGTTTGGTCCTTCACCTGCTGTTCGGGTATATAAGAAAGGTACACACCCGTGGTGTCGCTTTGATACTTGACGTCGAGGCGGAACTTCTCGCGCTCCACCGACGAGGCCAGGTAGTACACGTTCTTCATCATCAGCTTCCAGTTGCCCTGTTGTGGGTTGTTGCTGGTGTTCTTGAGCGCTTTCACGAAGAGCGCCTTGTTCACGTCGGTGACGTCGCTGGCAAACTCACCCACTTGGTAGGTTTGTCCGCCGTAGGTGTATTCGTAGGCAATGGCCAGCACCTGGTCGGTCTGCAGCGATGTGCGCAGCGATACGTAGCCCAGCGCCGTGTTGACGCTGTACTCCGACGAGTTGAGCAGGCGTGCGCTCTGCAACTTCTCATAGTCGGACCCGCCCACAAGGCCCGCGCCATCGAGCACGGTCGATGTCTGGTCGATGTTGCGGGCGTCGGCCAGTTGTCCCACGACGGTGGCATACTCGGTGTTGGCACCGTTGGCCGGCACGGGCGATCCTCCTGCGCTCCACATGGGGTTGCTTACCGAGGTGTTCTCGCCCAAGTCGGTGAGAGCCACGATGTTACGTGTGTTGGTGGTTGTTCCCGTCTTGTTGGTCACCCATATCTCCACGCGGTTGATGGTGACACCCGTTGTGAGGTTGGGCAAGGTTTTCATGGCCGCGTCGTAGTGGTTGCGGAAATATTGTGAGAGGAAGAAGTGGCGGTTCTCCTCGTAGTTGGCCGCGTCTATTTCGAATGGTGTGAGCTGTGTGCCACCTTTCGACGACACACTCTTCGACGAGCTCTTTTTCTGCGAGGCCACCAGTTGCAGCTTGAGTTTGCCAAACTGCAGGTCGGTGCGCAGGCCGAAGAGCGAGCTGGCGCCCTGCACGAGCGACGAGTTGCTGGGGAACGATATGTTACCGCCTTCCACGAGCTTTACGATCTCATCCTCCTTGCCGTCGTACTTCAGCTTCATGTTTTGCGAGTCGAAGTCGAAGGTGGCGTCGGTGTTGTAGTTTAGGTTCATGTTCACCTTGTCGCCCACCTTACCGTTGACGTTGAGGTTAATCTTCTCGTCGAAGTCCATCGTTGTCTTGTTGCGGTTGCGCACAGGCAGCGAGGGGTTGTCTATCTTCTTGTTGGTGGCGCCAAACTTCAGCTCGGCCGTACCTTGCGTTCGTATGCGCACACCGCCCGGACCGAATATTTTCTCGGCCGGTCCGAGGTCGAAGTGCATGTCGGCAAAGTCGAATTTCTCCTTTCCCTTGGCCTCGTAGATCTCGTCGTTCTTCGAACGGAAATAGGCGTCGCGCGCATGCTTCTCGCTCCACTTGAGATATTCGTCGGTGGTCATCATGAAAGGCGTGGAGAGATACGATCCCCCAAACTTGGCTCCAATGATGTAGCGGTCGAGCGAGTCGTTGTAGACCACCTCATAGCGCAGCCCCTCAGGGCGTTGCAGGTCGAGCACGCCTTGGTCGAGGTCGCCATAGGTGATGGGTGTGGTGCGTTGTATCTTCCATCTGGGGTTGAGCAGCGAGTCGGGTATCGAGTCGTCGTCGATGATGAGGTCGTTGAGGTTGGCGCCATTGGTCTTGGCGTTCTTTTTGTTATCCTGCCTGCCTGCTTTCTTGCCTTTGTCCTGTTGTGCGCGCCTTGCCTGCCGACGCGGGTCAACCTGCTGGCGAGGGTACACGACGGCATAGGCCGCCATGGCGATGGCCAGCCAGATGAGGAATGATATGCCGTGTTTCCTGATGTTCATTCTTGCTGATTACTTGATGCGCTTGAGGGCTTCCTTGATGACCAGCTCCACAGCCATGTCGGGCTGTTCGGTGAGGATGGCCGTCACCACCTTGGCGGCGGGCGCTGGTGAGAATCCGAGCATGGTCATGGCCGACACCGCCTCGTCCTTGACGGCGTTGTTGATGGCTGGCGACTCCTCGCGCCCGGTCGATACGTGCAGTTCGCTGGCGATGCCCGACGACACAATCTTGTCCTTCAGGTCGACGATGACGCGCTGGGCGGTCTTCAGTCCGATGCCCTTCACGCTCTTGATGAGTTTCTCGTTACCATTGGCGATGGCGTCGCACAGTTCGGCGGGCGACATCGACGAGAGCATCATGCGGGCTGTGTTGGCTCCTACGCCCGACACGGAGATGAGCATGCAGTAGAGCTCGCGCTCCTGTCGTGTGGCAAAGCCGTAGAGGGTGAACGAGTCGTCGCGCCCGCCGGCTATGAGCACCTCGTGCACATAGAGCTTCGCTTCCTTCTTGCCTTGGATGCCTGTGTAGGTGTTGAGCGATATGTTGAGCGCATATCCCACCCCGGCAGCCTCAACGACGGCCAGCGTGGGGGTGAGCTCTGTGAGCTCGCCTTTTATGTATTCGATCATAAAAAAACTTTCTTTGTATATACACCTTAATAACGTACGCAGGCGCGCGATTATTGTTTTGCGCCCCCTATTTATTATTATCTCGCATAGGCCATGTGTCCGAAAGGGACCGATGAGAGGTGTGTGATGGGCTGTTTTCTTGAAATGGGCCAGGCCATTTGGGAATTACTGGAGGGCGATGTGGAGGCGATGCGCGTGTCGATGCGGAAAGGAAAGGGGATGAATTGTCGCATCATTTGGTCAAAAAGTTTGTCTGTGATTCTGGGTGAAATAGAGAACGAAAAGACCGTTTTTACGCCTTTGCGTCTCCTCCTCTTTGACGAGCCGTTGCGGAAGATGCCCAATCGCGTTGCCGTTAGGCATCTTTCGTGCCTCGTAAAGCCATGTATCGTCATGCCGTTAGGCATGTTTTGCACCACGAAACATGCCTAACGGCATGCCTATTGGCTGATTTTTTGAGGTTGGATGTGGGGTGAAATTTGTAACACGCTGAATGTTAGGTGTTTATATGAATGCGCTGAGAATCGCGTATTTGGGCCAAATATTTTTGTGGTGGCAAACAAACGTGTAGTTTTCGCTATAGATTGTTGGCTAATTTCGCTATGCGTTGGCGCAAGAGAAGGGTAGGGCGAAAATGCGGTAAAAGTAAAAATGTGTCAAAAAACGAGTGTGATATACCACGATTTTCATAGGAATGATGTACTTTTGCATTCAAAAAGAAAGCAAAACGTATTAAACATCACAAATATGAAAAAGATTAGAGCCGCTATCGTTGGATACGGAAACATTGGACATTACAGCGTGCAAGCCTTGGAGGCAGCACCCGATTTCGAAATTGTAGGCGTCGTGCGCCGTCAGGGAAGCGAAAACAAGCCCTTGGAACTGACACCTTATGAGGTGGTGGACGACATCACCAAACTGAAGGATGTCGACGTGGCCATTCTCGCCACCCCCACACGCCTCTGCCCCGAATATGCTGAGAAAATCACAGCCCTGGGCATCAACACGGTCGATAGCTTCGACATACACACTTCCATCCTGAGCTACCGCAACAGTCAGATGAAGAACAACCTGAAGACCAACACCGTGTCGGTCATCTCTGCAGGATGGGATCCGGGATCCGACTCGGTGGTGCGTGTGCTGATGCAGGCCCTCGCCCCCAAAGGTCTGAGCTACACCAACTTCGGTCCGGGCATGTCGATGGGACATAGCGTGGTGGCTCGTTCGAAGAAGGGTGTGAAGAATGCGCTGAGCATGACCATCCCCCTCGGTGAGGGCATCCACCGTCGCATGGTTTACGTGGAGCTCGAAGAGGGCGCCACACTCGATGAGGTGGAGAAGGAACTGAAGGCCGACGACTATTTCGCACACGATGAGCTCCACGTGTTTGCCGTGAAGAGCGTCGACGAAGTGCGCGATATGGGTCACGGCGTACACATGACCCGCAAGGGCGTGAGTGGCGCCACCCCCAACCAGCGCATCTCCTTCGACATGAGCATCAACAACCCCGCCCTCACCGCTCAGGTGTTGGTGGATGTGGCCCGCGCCACCCAGCGCCTCCAGCCCGGTTGCTACACCATGCCCGAGATTCCCGTTATCGACTTGCTGCCTGAGAGCCGCGAGGAGATCATCGGTTCGTTGGTGTAAGACCCTCGGTAGCCCATAAGAAAAGGCACAGTTGTCAGACTCCCGACAACTGTGCCTTTTTCCTTGCCCATGAGCAAGATTATCCTAACTGTTTTCCAGTTTCGCCCTAATGATTGATTGGGGTTAATCCCCAATCGGTCATTAGATTTCAATTCTTGTTAGTGTTTGTTTCGAGCAGGTTGCAACGGGTGCGTTGAAGCCATAGCGGGCTATGGCGAAACGCAACCGGAAGCAAGATGCCGAAAGAAACGCTGACAAGAGTTGGAAAGAATCCATAACATCCTACGATTTCTCCTATTTCGGTCTAATGATCGATTGGGGTTAATGGGTTTCGGCCGCTTGCTCGTCGCGTTTCGACTTGCTTTTCACAACGAGCCAAACGCCAGAGAACACCAGAATGACGGCTATGGCCTGTTGCCATGTGAAGACCCCCAGGCCGGTGAGGACGCTCACGGTTACCGACACGATGGGCTGCACATAGTTGTAAACGCTCACCACGGTGGGGCGCAACACACGCTGGCTCACGATGGAGAGCAGGTAGCTGACGAAGGTGCCGAAAAACACCACGAAGCCCACCTCCATCCAGGTGGTTGAGCTGAGCGAGGCCCATGGCAACTCCACCAGATGGCCCGACGACACGGGCAGCACCAGCAGCGTGGCCCAGGTAAACATCCATTTGTTGACCGTGAAGGGATTGTATTTGCGTATCAATTTATTAAACAATGATAGATATAGGGCGAACGACAGTTGGGCGCCAATGCACATCAGGTCGCCACGTATGTCGCCCACCTTGGCGTTGCCGGCCGTCATGCTCGTCAGGATGAGGATGATGGCACCTGTGCAACCAATGGCCACACCGCTCGTCTTCTTCCATGTGATGGGTTCGCCGAGGATGAGAAACGAGAGCACCATGGCAAAGATGGGCATCGAGGTGGTGACGATGCTGGCGTTGATGGGCGAGGTGATGCTCAGGCCGATGGTGAACAGACACTGGTTGAAGACCACTCCCAGCAGGGCCGCGCCACCAAACAGCAGCACGTCGCGCATGGGAACATGCTCGCGTTTGGCAAATTGCGAAGCCACCCAGAACAGCAGGGCGGCACCCATCATGCGAAAGCTCACCATCGACAGGCCGTCGATGCCGTGGTTCATGGCGTCTTTGCCCACTGGCGACATCAGTCCCCACATGGCCTCAGCGGCAAACATGCTGAGGTGGGCTTGTAAAGGTTTGTTGTTCATTGCTTGTTGATTGTTATCCTTTGAAGAATCTTTTATAGCGTAAAAATTACGACAAACAGAATCGCGCGCGGTCCTTTTGTCGGTGCAAAGGTAGCCAAAAACTGCAAGGTCCACAAGAATAGGCTCCACAAAGTGGACCGATGGAACCGTTTTGTTCGTGGCCGATGTGAGATGAATGCGTACAAAAAATGTGAAAAACCATGGATTTCAGAATTGTTTTTGTATATTTGCAAAAGGAAGCATCAACGCTCGCCGTCTAACTTGTGTACCTATGCAGAAATACGCTGACTATATCGAGCAGATCGAAATCGAGTCGCTTTGGAGCGGCAAGAAACACGTCATTTGGGACCTCGACCGCAAGGTCAACATCCTGAGCGGCGTCAATGGCGTTGGCAAGTCTACCATCTTAAACAAGGTGGTGAAAGGCTTGTCGGCAAATGGTGAGTTTCCCAGCCACATGATCAAGGGCGTGCGCCTCAAGGTGAGCCCCGAGGACGCCAAGTGGATACGCTTCGATATCATCCGTAGTTTCGACCGACCGCTCATCAATGCCGAAACGGTGTCGAAGATAGACATATCGCTTGCCACCGAGCTCGACTGGCAACTGTTCAACCTGCAGCGCAAATACCTCGACTATCAGGTAAACGTGGGCAACCGCATCATCGCCGTCTTGCAGAGCGGGCAGCCCAACGCGGCCCAGCAGGCGCAGCGCATATCGGAGCCGAAACGTAAGTTCCAAGACATCATCGACCGCCTTTTCGCCGACACGGGAAAGACCATCGTGCGCACCGAAAACGAGATACGGTTCAACCAGATAGGAGAGACGCTGGTGCCCTACCAGCTCTCGAGCGGCGAGAAACAGATGTTGGCCATCCTCCTCACCGTGCTCGTGGAGGACAATCTGCCCTACATTCTCTTCATGGATGAGCCCGAGGTGAGCCTGCATGTGGAATGGCAGAAGCAGCTCATCGACCTCATACTCGACCTCAACCCCAACGTGCAGATCATCCTCACCACCCATTCGCCCGCCGTTATCATGAACGGATGGATGGACAAGGTGACTGAGGTGAGCGACATCACCGTCTGAACGTCTTGGCAAGAAAGGAGCGACGCTTATGACACACCGCCTGAAAGACAACCTGACATCATCGTATGTGGAGGCCGCCAACCGCCTCAACTCCAAGCGGGCACGCCGAAAGGTGGTGGCCTACGTGGAGAGCTACGACGACGTGTTCTTCTGGAGGCAGATCCTCTCACAGGTTGAGACCGACAAGGTTACCTTCGAAGTGATGCTGCCTACCAGGGAGCGCAAGCTCGAGAGGGGCAAGAAGGCCGCCCTGATGAGCTTGCTCGAGGGTAAGGTGGGGCAAGACATGGTGGCTTGTGTCGACGCCGATTACGATTACCTCATACAGGGAGCGTCGGAAACATCCCGGCGAATCCTGCGCAGTCCCTACGTGTTCCACACCTACGCCTATGCCATAGAGAACCTGCAATGCTACGCGCCATCGCTACACGACGTGTCGGTTGCCGTGTCGCTCAACGACCAGGAGGTGTTTGACATGGAGCAATACCTACGCGACTTCTCGCAGGCCATCTATCCACTTTTCGTGTGGAACATCTGGTATTACCGCACGAGCCATTACTCGCAGTTTACCATGACCGACTTCCTTCACGTCGTGGAGATAGGCAAGTTTGGCTTTGCCCAGGCCGACAGTCTGATCCGAAGCCTGCGCCACAAGGTGGGCAAGAAGACCGAACAGTTGCGACGCCTCCATCCCGACGCCAAGGAGAGTTGGCAACGGGTCAAGGACGACCTGAGAACGCTGGGCGTCAACCCCGACAACACATACCTTTACATACAAGGCCATCACCTCTGCGACAAGGTGGTGTCGCCCATGTTGCGCAAGGTGTGCGACAAGTTGGTGCGCATGCGCGAGAACGAAATAACCCAACAAAGCGTGCATGGCGTGCAGCGGCGCAACGAGCTGTCGTGCTATTCCAACAGCGTCGACGACATCACGTCGGTGCTGAAACGCAATGCGGGCTTCATGCGGTCGCCCGAGTTTGCGAGGATCAAGGCCGACCTGCAACGGTTTGTAGACGGGCTCGACCAGCCTCAGACGTAACATCACATCACACATAATCAATTACTATCTCAAAGCATTCATCAAGATGAAAAAACTGATTCTCACCACCTTGGCAGCGTTCTGCCTCACCGTGAGCGCATCAGCGCAACTGCTCTACAAGGTCACGGCCGACAGCGTGGCGAAGCCTTCCTACATCGTGGCCACCCACGACCTGCTCAACCCCATGGGATATGTGGGCGCCATCAACGGACTGACCGACGCCATGACCAATACCGAACAGGTGTTTTTCGACGTAGACCGTACGGCCATCGACGCAGCCCTGAAGGAGGCTCAGCAACTTCCCGCCGGCAAGACGCTGGCTTCGCTGCTCAACGACAAGCAGATACAACTGCTCGACGCCTTCCTCAAGAAGCACACGGAGGTGAGCTGGAAGAGTCCGTACAACCAGAAACGCTACAATGGGCGCACACCCATCGCCGTGATGAAGGACTTCATCCAGTTGCTCTTTGTGTCGAGTCACATGGGCGAATACGACCCCACTCACACCTTCGCCGAGTATTTTGAGGCGCAAGCCAAGAAGAACGGCGAACCCGTAGGTGGCATTATCCCCGCCGACCAGTACCTGTTGCTCGTCAAGAGTCTGCCCGTTGAGATGCAGGCCAAGGGCTTGGTGAAGTTCCTGGAGCATCAGGACGAGGCCCTCGCCGTCATCGACAAGAGTGTTGAGGCTTACAAAGCCAAGGACATGGACGCTGCCTCGGCGGTGCTCAACAGCGTGTTGGGACAGATGGGCGCAGGCAGCCTGTTGGTAGAACCCGTAAAGACCATGGAGAAAACACTTCGCGACAAGCCCACCCTTTTCGCCCTTCCCTGCTACTTGTTGGGAGGTGAGCAAGGCATCATCAGCCAGCTCAAGGCCGACGGTTACCAAGTGGAGGCCGTAGATTAAGCCCCACTCGGTCGTTAGCATTCATAGCAAACGCCCCATCCTGTGGTTCTTAGGGCCGCAGGGTGGGGCGTTGGGCGTAGGGGGTTATTCGTCCTGGCACTGGTTCTTGGGCCAGTTCACGAGGAACAGTTTGTCGGTGGCGCGCGTGAAAGCGGTGTAGAGCCAGTGGATGTACGAGGGCGTGAGCATGTCGTCGGTCATATATCCCTGGTCCACATACACATGGCTCCATTGGCCGCCCTGCGCCTTATGGCAGGTCACGGCATAGGCAAACTTCACCTGGAGGGCGTTGAAAAACGGGTCGGCTCGCAAGGATTTCATCCGCTCCACCTTCGTGGGGATGTCGGCATAGTCCTCCATCACTGAGGCGAAGAGGCGCTCGTGCTGCTCACGGGTCAGCGCCGGCGCATCGGTGGTGAGCGAGTCGAGCACCGCCGTTAGTTGTAGCTCGGTGTCGTCGTAGTCGGGAAACGACAGCCACACGTCGGCAAACCGGAAGCCGTAGAGCTCCCTGATGTTGCGCACCCGCTGCACCACCGCACGGTCGCCGTTGGCCAGAAAGGCCATGCCAGTTGGCGTGTCGCCCTGTGTGGGGGATGGAGACTGGTTGGCTTGCGCCGCCCGTTCGCGCTCCGTCCAGTAGTAATTGTTGCGCACCACCATCAGCATGTCGCCGTGGCAGAGCGTCTCCTCGCGGTCGAGCACCGTGTTGCGGATGCCCAGATTGTAAACCGTGGCCCGCTTGTTCGACCGTGTCACCACGATGGTGTCGTCTATGCCCACTTGGCTATAGCTCGTCGCCAGACTCTCGATGAGTTCGTCGCCGGGCACCTGAACGATGTCGGCGAAGCGCTTGAAGGTGATGCGCGGCAGTTGGGTCACCTCGTCGTGGGTGATCATCTGCCTGATGACGGTGGCGTTGTAGAGCACACCCGAGTCCTGGCTCTGTCGCAACACCTCGTTGAGGTCGCACTGGTAAACATGCAATCCGTATTCTTGCAGCGTGTCGGCGCTCAGGGCAGGAGCCTCTTCCTCGCCCACGGGGGGCAACTGGGCCTTGTCGCCGATGAGTAGCAAGCGGCAGTTGTCGCCAGCGTAAACATATTTCACGAGGTCGTCGAGCAGACTGCCCGAGCCGAAGGTGGTGGCCGACGACGATGCGTCGCCCAGCATGTCGCCCAGGCCACGGCTGATCATCGAGGCCTCGTCGACCACGAAGAGCGTGTTGCGATAGCGGTTGTCGTTCAGGTTAAACTGCCCGTCGAGACCCTGGTAGGCCTTCTCCCGATAAATCTTTCGGTGGATGGTGAAGGCGGGAAAGCCGCTGCTTTGCGAGAGAACCTTGGCGGCACGACCCGTGGGCGCCAAGAGCTGGAGCTTCTGCCCCAGTCGGCTCATGGTGCGCATCATGGCGCCAGCCAGCGAGGTCTTACCCGTTCCGGCCGATCCGCGAAGCACCATCACGCAGTTGTCGCGGCGGTCGGCGAGGAAACTGCCAAACACCTGAAGGGCCGACGCCTGGTCGGCCGTGGGCTCAAAGCCAAACTCGGCGACGATGCGCCCTGTGAACTCTTGAATGGTCAATTACGCTAAAAGTTAAAGATGAAAAGTTAAAAAGAAGGGCGGAGATAAGTCGTTTGTAGCTCGTTTTTAGTATCTTTGCATAAGATAGGCTGCACTCGGCCATTAGAGAACAAGTTCTCATGGCGCTCGATTTGCACTATCTTTGCATAAGATAGGCTGCACTCGGCCATTAGAGAACAAGTTCTCATGGCGCTCGTTGGCACTATCTTTGCATAAGATAGGCTGCCACAAGCCTTACCGCTCGTCCGTTCACAAGGACAAAGATAAGAATATAATAGCGAAAAATGAAGGTCAACCTCAAAAATAATTATCTTCTCGCCGCATGTGTCGTGGTGCTCATCGTGGCGTGTTGGTTGAGCGTGAACGCGCCCATACGGTTCGAAAAGGAGCAGGTGAGGCGCGAAACGGCCGTCAAGGAACGCTTGGCCACCATTCGCAAGGCGGAGGAACGTTACCGACTGCGCTATGGTGCCTACACGGGCGACTTCGCCACGCTTGTTGGCAGTGGTTTTCTTGCCGACTCGCTGCAATATGTTCCTTACACCGACAAGCAACGGTTCAGCCTCGCTGCCACCACCATTATCGGAAAAAGCGGACAGCAAATACCCCTGATGGAGTGTGGCGCCACATACGATGTGTTCCTTCAAGGGCTCGACAAGCATGCCGTGGCATCGCTCATGGAGGAAGCCAACGCTGCTGGGCGATACCCCGGACTGAAGATTGGCGACATCAGTGAGCCCAACGGAAACCACGGCAACTGGGAATGAACCTCCAACAATGATTCAAACTAAGACATGAACATCCAACCGAGAATAACCATCCGCGTGAGCAAAGGGTCGCTGGCCTTTGCCATGGCCGATAGCAGGACGGAGGCGAAGGTGGCCTTTGAGCCTTACACGGCTAAGAGTGGGGTGTCGATGGCGGCCAACCTGCGCGACGCCTTCAAGACGGCCAACCTCCTGCAAGTGCCCACACATAGGGCCTTGGTGCTCATCGACGCGCCTACGCTGCTCATACCTATCGAGGAGTTTCAGGAGGCCAACGCCGAGACGCTCTACACACACTGCTATCCTAACACCGAGGGGGCGGTCATTATGAGCAATGTGTTGCCCGAAATGAACGCTGTGGCGCTCTTTGCCGTAAACAAAGACCTGAAGATGGTGGTGGAGGACCATTACCAAGAGGCTAAGTTCTCTGCGCTCATGCGCCCAGTGTGGAGCTATCTGCACCACCGCCACTTCATTGGCAACCGCAGGAAGCTATTCGCGCATTTCCATGATGGGCGAATGGAGGTGTTTAGCTTTGAGCGCAACCGCTTTATCTTCGCCAACAGCTTCGACGCCAAGCATACCACGGATGTTGTTTACTTCATACTTTTCGTGTGGAAGCAACTGGCGCTCGACCAACAGAAAGACGAGCTATACCTATCGGGATCGCTCGGATCGCAGGATGAGCTGCTCAATGCCCTGCGCCTCTACGTGGAGAAGGTGACGGTGGTCAATCCGTCGGCCGACTTCAATCGTGCGCCGCTCACTCAGGTGCGTGGCATCACGTTCGACTTGCTTACGCTTTATTTATCGTAAAACATCGCTCAAACCCATTATATGAGAATTATCACAGGATTATACAAGGGACGCCATTTTGAAATACCGCGTTCGTTCAAGGCCCGTCCCACAACCGACTTTGCCAAGGAGAACATCTTCAATGTTATCAATGGATATGTGGATCTTGAAGGGATGACGGCGCTCGACCTCTTTTCGGGCACAGGTAGCATCTCGCTCGAACTGCTCTCAAGAGGATGCAGCAGTGTGGTGAGCGTGGAGGCCGACCGCGACCATGCGCGTTTCATCAGTCAGTGTATGAAGAAACTGGGCACCGACGCTAACATCCTCATCCGTGGCGATGTGTTCCGATTTCTCAAGTCGTGCCATCAGCAGTTCGATTTTATCTTCGCCGACCCACCTTACGCCTTGGAGCAACTGCCCACCATACCTGGCCTGATCTTCGAGTACAACTTGCTGAAGGACGATGGCCTGTTGGTGTTTGAGCACGGCAAGCAATACGATTTCTCAGACAACCCGCATTTCTGCGACCACCGCAGCTACGGCAGTGTGAACTTTAGCTTGTTCAGACCCTGACCGTTCGCGGAGGCGGAAGTGCGTTCTAATGGCTAAAAGCGGCAACACCCAGGGTTGGGAGGTTGCCGCTTTTGCGATTCTTATATGCTTGCTTATACCATTGGCCTTGTGGCGTTTTGGGGACCGGAAGGCATTGGGTTAGCCGATAAACTGTGGAACGAACGACGACACGACCAGCACCACGATGCCCACGAGGAGCACCACGATGGTGTTGCGCGAACAGCCGCGCCACTCATGCAGTAGGATGCCCCACACGTTGGAGAACACCACATTGAGTGCCATGAGAATGCAGAACGATAGGGTGAGCAGGGTGGGCGATGAGCCGAGGAAGCCTTTGCCCAGGCTCAAGCCAAAGAACTGGGAGTACCACAGGGCGCCGGCCAGCAGGCAGAACACGAGGTTGTTGGCCCATACCTGCCGTTTGCCATAGTCGGTCCATGTGTGGTTCTTCTGGTTTTGATAGAAACAGTAGGCCAGGTTGGTGACGAAACCACCCACCGTGACGAGCAGTGTAGCCGGCAGTGTGCGGAACATCGGGTCGGTGAGGTCGCCGAAGTTGATGTCCTTGCCAAACTCCAAGCCTACGTTGAAGCATCCGCTCATGAATCCCGAGAGCAAGGCGATGGCAATGCCCATTGGGAAATTGAAGTCCTTCACGGCTGCCTTCTTCTCTTCGTCGGTCAACGCCTTGGCTTTCATGCCTCCCGCCACGCCAATGATGGCTATGCCTACCAGGGTGATGGCGACGCCTGCAATGACGGCGGTGGTCAGTGAGCCCAGGGCGTTGAGCTCGGGGAAGAACGCGTTGAGCAGCACAGGGCCCATGATGGTGCCCAAGGCTGCGCAGGTGCCCAAGGCCAACGACTGACCTAAGGCCACACCCAGATAGCGCATGGAGAGGCCAAACGTCAGTCCGCCCACGCCCCAGAGGCAACCGAAGAGCAGCGTCATCCACAGGTTGAACGACGGTGCCTGGGCAAAGAGCCCCCACAGGCTCTCGCCCGACGGAACGGCCAGCAGGGCGCCGAGAAACGGCAGCAATAGCCAAGCGAACACGCCCTGGACGAGCCAATAGCTCTCCCAGCTCCATTGCTTCACCTTGTTGATGGGCACGTAGCAACTGCTTTGGCAGAACGCTCCGATGGCGATGATGATGAGTCCGATGATGATGTTCATGCTCGTTAGGCGCGTTTGAAGGTCACCTCTTGCTCGTAACGCTCAATCTCTGGAATGTAATCCTGGCCCACGGGCACATTGTTCTTGTAGTTGAAATAGTCGTAAACGGCGCCAAACGGCAACGTTTTCGCCTCCTCCAACAGGGCCAGGCGCTCAAAGTGCTTGCCTTCGTCCTCATACTGACGCAACAGGTCAAGGGGCTCGAGGAATGCGGAAAGCAGGCTCTTCTGCGTGGCGCGGGTGCCGATAATGTAGGCGCCGAGGCGGTCGATGCTCGCATCGAAATAGTCGAGACCGATGTGGGCGCGGTGGAGCTGGCCCGCACGCACCAATTCGGAGAACAGGTTGCGGGTGTTGTCGTCGAAGCAGGTCACGTGGTCGGAGTCCCAATGCATGGGGCGCGACACATGCAGCATCAGCTCGGGGACGAAGAGCAGCAGGGCCGACACGGCGTCCGACACGTTCTCCGTGGGCTCGTAGTGGCCTGTGTCGAGCGTGTAAATCATCTTGTTTTGGGCGCAGTAGCCTGCCACAAAGTCGTGAGAGCCTACGGTGTAAGCCTCCAGGCCGATGCCGAAGAGCTTGGCTTCAAGGCACGTCTTCATGTTGGGAAGGTCCTCTTTCATGATCTCGTCGAGGCTCTCCTTGAATATTTGGCGATAACGGTACTTCTCTACGGTGTAGTCCTTCGAGCCATCGTGCACCCAGATGTTCATGATGCAAGGGTCGCCCTGGTAGGCTCCCATGGCGTCGGCTATGCGACGGCAGCGTTTGGTGTGCTCAATCCAAAAGTCGCGCACGGCCTTGTCGGGGTTGGATAGCGACAGCGTTCCGCTATTGGGATGCGAGAACGAGGTGGAATTGAAGTCGAGTTTCATGCCGCGCTCCTTGGCCCATTCCATCCAACTCTGGAAATGCTCGGGGCCACACTGGTCGCGATCCACAAACGCTCCGCCGAAGTCTCCGTAGGTCTCATGCAGGTTGAGGCGCATGGGACCGGCCAGCAGCGACGTGGCCTTGTCGATATCTTGGCGCAGCTCGTCGATGTTGCGGGCGCGTCCGGGGAAATTGCCGGTGGTCATGATGCCGCCCGATGCCGCTACGTTGCGCTCGAAGCCCACAACGTCGTCGGCCTGCCAGCAATGGAGCGAGATGGGAGTTTTCTCAAGGGTTTCGATGGCCTTGTCGGTATTTACGCCCAAGGCGGCGTAGCGCTCCTTGGCAAGCGCATAGGCTTTTTCAATGTTTTCAGATTTCATATTGTTTGTTTTTTTATTGATGATCAATGAGTCATTGGGGTGTTGGTGATGCGCAGGTAGCGCTCGTAAGCGGCATCCCACGCCTCCCGGTCGTGTGGGTCGAAGCGTTTCAGTTCGATGGATTGTGCGATGATTCGGCGCATCTCCCACACGTCGGCCACATCGCCAGAGGATTTGGCCTGTAGCATCACGTTGCCGATGGCGGTGCCTTCCTGCGGTCCGGCGAGTACCGTCACACCGCATGAGTTGGCCGTAAACTGGTCGAGATATTCGTTCTTGGAGCCACCACCGATGATGTGGAGCACGTCGATATCGAAGTTTGCAAATTCCTTTAGCCACGTGAACACCTGCCGGTAGCGCAAGGCCAATGAGTCAAAGATGCAACGACAGTAGGCGGCGTGGCCCTCGGGCACTGGCTGATGGGTGCGTAGGCAATAGGTGCGGATGGCGTCGACCATGCTCGTGGGATTGGCGAAGAGCGCGTCGTCTGGGTTGATGAGACTGCGGAACGCCTCTTGCTGCATGGCCTCGCATTGCAGTTCGCTGTGGCTCAAGCCTTGCACTTCGGGCCATTCCTTGCGGCATCGCTCGTAGATCCACATGCCGCAGATGTTCTTCAGGAAGCGAGTGGTGCCCTCTATACCGCCCTCATTGGTGAAGTTTTTGGCGAAACTGTTGGCGTTGATGATGGCGTTGGGCGTCTCAATGCCCATGAGACTCCAGGTGCCCGAGCTGAGATAGGCAAACCGGTGGTCCTTGGCCGGCACGGCTGCCACGGCCGAAGCTGTGTCGTGACCTGCCACGGCGATGACCGGAACAGGCCCAAGGCCAGTTAGTTTCTGCACGTCGGGTGTCAGTTCACCGATGCGTGTGGCGGGCGATGTCATGGGTCCAAACTGGTCGCGGCGCAGTCCAACGCTCGCCAGCAGGTCGGTGTCGAGGTCCTTACTGGTGGGGTTGAGCAGTTGGGAGGTGGAAGCCACGGTGTACTCGCAGACAGCTTTGCCGGTAAGCAGATAGCTCAGGGCGTCGGGAATAAACAGCACCTTGTTGGCGCCTTGCAGCGCCAAGTTGCCATCGCAGCGCATTTGGTAGAGCTGGAATAGCGAGTTGAAGTTCATGAATTGGATGCCCGTCTTGTCGTAAACCACCTGCTTCGGTAACACCTTATTATAATAGGTATCCATCGTGCCCATAGTGTGCGGGTCGCGATAGGCCATGGGATTGCCCAGGATTTGTCCGTCGGGGGTCACGAAGACGAAGTCGCAGCCCCACGTGTCGATGCCGATGCTCTGTATGGGAAGGTGTCGGGCGTGAGCCAAACGAAGGCCTTTCACCACCTCCCAATACAGGGCGAGGATGTCCCAATAGTAGTGGCCGTTGGCTTCGATGAGCTGATTGTCGAAGCGAGTGAGCTCTTCCAACACCAGTTTTCCTTGGCTGAGAGAGCCTATGATGGTGCGTCCGCTCGTGGCTCCGAGGTCCACCGCGAAGAAGTATTTGCTTGTTCCCATAGACAAAGGTTGATAGTTGTTTGTTTCGAATGTTGCAAAGTTAACTCATTTTGCTACCTGGGGACATTATAATTTGATTTTTAAGCCTATTATTTTGAGAATTCTTCCTATCTTTGCAAACACTGACGAAACCTCTTCTTGGAATAAAAATCTAATATTAAATTTATAAAACATGTCATCTTTAACTATTGCAATTGTAGTTGCATTCTGCATTGGCTATTTCTTCATAGCCGTTGAAAGCGTGACGAAAGTGAACAAGGCCGCAGTTGCCTTGCTGATGTTTGTGGTATGCTGGACGATCTTCATGGTTGATCCGGGAAGTTATCTCACAGCCATATCGGGCCAAGACCTACCTAATGTGGTGAGTGGTGTCATTGAGCATCACCTGGGAAGCACGTCGACAACGCTCTTCTTCCTCATGGGAGCCATGACGATCGTGGAGATTGTAGACCAGAATGGCGGCTTCAACTGGGTGCGCACGGTCATGAAGACCAAGAGCAAGCGAGCCCTTTTGTGGCGCATCGCCTTCCTCACTTTTATCCTTTCGGCCATTCTCGACAACCTTACCACGAGTATTGTGATGATCATGATTCTTCGCAAACTGGTGCGTGAGCATAAGGACCGCATCATCTACGCGTCGCTGGTCATCATCGCTGCCAACTCGGGTGGTGCCTTCTCGCCCATTGGCGACGTTACCACCATCATGCTGTGGAACAAGGGTGTGATTACGGCTGCAGGCGTTATCTCGGAGATTATTGTGCCATCGTTGGTGTCGATGATTATCCCTGCCTTTATCATGCAGTACATGCTCAAGGGCAATCTGGCCGATGTTCCGGCAGCGGCAACGAAAGATGAGAGCGCGGCATTCGACTTCAGCGACTTCCAGCGTAAGGTGGTGTTTGTCGTTGGTGTGGGTGGCTTGATCTTCGTGCCTATATTTAAGGCCATCACCCATCTGCCTCCTTTTGTGGGAATCTTGCTTGTGCTGGGTGTGCTGTGGACCGTTACGGAGGCTTTCTACCGCCATCTGCCTCATGGAACCGACCGTGAGGGTACGCAGAAGCGTGTGACAAACCTCTTGCATAACATCGATATGTCAACCATCCTCTTCTTCCTCGGTATCCTGATGGCTGTGGCCTGCCTTGAGGAGGTGGGTGTGCTGACAGCGCTTGGCGAGGGCCTGAACGTGGTGTTCTCAGGCAACCACTACATGGTGACGGGTATTATCGGTGTGCTCTCGAGCATCGTCGACAATGTGCCGTTGGTGGCCGGTTGCATGGGTATGTACCCTGTCGCTCCTACAGGCGACATGGCTGTCGATGGCGTTTTCTGGCAGTTGTTGGCCTATTGTGCCGGTGTGGGAGGCTCAATGCTCATCATCGGCTCTGCCGCTGGTGTGGTGGTCATGGGTCTGGAGAAGATTACCTTCGGTTGGTACATGAAGCATATCACTTGGATTGCTTTCGTAGGCTACCTGGCTGGTATCGTGAGCTACTGGTGCATCAGAACGTTTATCTTCACCACTCCGCTGTAATCGCTTTATCAATACGTTGCTAAATGCCTGCGGTTCTGCCGTGAACCCTATGTGGTTCTTCTGTGAGCTGATTGCGATTCCGCAGTAAATATCAGATTGGCAGATACCTAACGGAAATTCATGTAACAAGAAAAGGCCCCGTGCGAAAAGGCATTGGCTGACCCGAAGGTTAGCAATGAAGCCTTTCACACGGGGCTTTCATAATGTGTTTGGATGCCTATCGTAGTGGGTTATCGGGGCAGATTGAAGGCGCGCGACATCTCGGCCATCTGCTCATCGCTCATGCCAGTGGGCTCGTAGCCCATGGCCTTGCAGTCGAGATAGATCTTGGCGCTCTTCGACAATACGTCGATCTGATCGAAAGCGTCCATTACGTCTGTGCCCTTGGCAAACACACCGTGCTTCTCCCACAGCACTACGTCGTAGTCTTCGAGTTCGGAAAGGGTGTCGTGGGCCAGTTTCACGCTGCCCGGCAACTGGTAAGGAACCACACCGAGGCCCAGCGGACAGAACGCCTTGGTTTCGGGAATCATGCTCCAAAGAATCTTGGTGAGCACGTCCTTACCTAAGAAATGGTTGTTGTGGCTCATGGCCACGAGCTCGATGGGGTGGGTGTGGACAGTTGCCTTGTAGCCCGAACCGAGTTCTATCTGTCGATCGTGCACGGCAAGATGCGATGGCAATTCAGAGGTGGGTTGTACGGCGTGGTCGGCAATGATGACGTAGCTGGCGCAATCGTCGAGGATGCGAATCACGCTGCCATTGTCCATAGGCCAACGTGCCAGGTCACGCATACGCTTTCCTGTTCCCTTGCAGAAGAAGTATTGTCCTTGCAGATGAGGCAATGTCTCGCCAATAGGTTTCACCTCGGAGATGGCTGGCAGCGCCTTGATGGCATCGTCCACAAACTCGGTGATGTTGACCGTGATGTTACCTCCGTTGCGCTCTGCCCATCCGTTCTGCCACAGATAACCTGCCACTTCGGCTATCTTGTCGATCTCTTTTCTCAGGGCTTGCCGCCCGTCAAGAATGCTTTTTCCCATGGTTTTGAATTTGTTTTTAGTTGATTTTGCCACAAAATTACAAAATCTTAGCATTCATACGCAAGAAGAATTGATATTTCTGCTACGACTTTTGACCTTCTCCCATCCGTTGCGTCACGCCCATTCTCTGCGCCTTTCCATGTTCTTCATTTCCCCATTCTTGTCATTTTTCTCCGTCTTTGGCCATCTTTTATCCTCAATCGATCATTAGACCGAAATAGGAGAAATCGTAGGATGTTATGGTTTCTTTCCAACTCTTGTCAGCGTTTCTTTCGGCATCTTGCTTCCATTCGCGTTTCGCCATAGCCCGCTATGCCTTCAGCGCGGAAGTCGCAACCTGTTTGAGACAAACACGAACAAGAATTGAAATCTAATGACCGGTTGGGTTTTATTTCTCTCCTTCTATTATACCTGTTTTCTTATGCATGTCTGTCCCAACTCGATATGCGTCCTTTCGTTCTTCAGTTTGTTCTTTCTTGTTATGTGTAAGGACAACAAAAAAAGCCCGCGCAGGCAAGAATGTCTGCGCGGGCATGATATGTTGGGATCTAAAGAATCTCGATTAGAGAGAACGATCCAGGCGGTTGAAGCCGTAAACAGCCTCAGAGCCGAGCTCCTCCTCGATACGGATGAGCTGGTTGTACTTGGCCATACGGTCTGTGCGGCTCATAGAACCAGTCTTGATCTGACCGCTGTTTGTAGCAACTGCGATGTCAGCAATAGTGGTGTCCTCAGTCTCGCCTGAACGGTGAGAAGTAACTGAGTTGTAGCCGTGACGGTGAGCCATCTCGATAGCCTCGAGAGTCTCGGTCAGAGAACCGATCTGGTTAACCTTGATGAGGATAGCGTTAGCAACGTGCATCTTGATACCCTTCTCCAAGAACTTGGTGTTGGTAACGAAGAGGTCGTCGCCTACGAGCTGAACGCGGTCGCCGATCTTGGCTGTAAGCTTCTGCCAGCCCTCCCAGTCGTTCTCATCGAGACCGTCCTCGATAGAAGCGATAGGATACTTGTTGCAGAGCTCCTCGAGGTAAGCGATCTGGCCCTCGTCGTCGTACTCAACGCCGTTAGGATCCTTAGGCATACCGTTATTCAGCTCCTTGTAATTGTAGTAGTACTTGCCGTCCTTCAGAGTAGCGAACTCAGAAGCAGCGCAGTCCATAGCGATGGTAACGTCCTTACCCGGCTCGTAACCAGCGTCCTTGATAGCCTGGCAGATGCTGTCGAGAGCATCGTCGATGCCGTTGAGCTCAGGAGCGTAGCCACCCTCGTCGCCCACAGCTGTAGACAAGCCGCGCTTCTTCAGAAGCTTACCCAGAGCGTGGAAGACCTCAGCGCCGCAGCGGATAGCCTCCTTCTCGCTCTTTGCAGAACGAGGCTGGATCATGAACTCCTGGAAAGCGATAGGAGCAGAAGAGTGAGCACCACCGTTGATGATGTTCATCATAGGAACGGGAAGGGTGTAGCTGTTTGCGCCACCGATGTAGCGATAGAGAGGCATGTTCAGTGCAGCAGCAGCTGTGTGAGCAGCAGCCAGAGAAACACCGAGGATGGCGTTGGCACCGAGCTTGCTCTTGGTGGGTGTGCCGTCGAGCTCCAGCATCTTATAGTCGAGGCCGCGCTGATCAAACACGTTCCAGCCCTTCAAGGCGGGAGCAATGATGTCGTTGACGTTGGCCACAGCCTTCAAAACGCCCTTGCCGAGGAAACGACCCTTGTCGCCGTCGCGAAGCTCGAGGGCCTCGTTCTCACCGGTAGAAGCGCCTGAGGGTACGCTGGCGCGGCCCATGACACCATTTTCCAATGTTACTTCCACTTCCACTGTCGGGTTGCCACGAGAGTCGAGGATCTCGCGAGCATGAATCTTTTCAATTTTCATCTTTTAATCCTTTTAAATGGTTCAAGATTTATCTTCTGCAAAGGTAGGAAAAAATCTGTAATAAGCACAATGATAGACGATTAAATTTGTGAAAAATATGAAAAGCGCAACAACTATGGTGTTGTGGTTGGGTTTTCTAATGGCCGATTGGGGTTTGTCGTGGAATGTGGGTGCTGTGTTTAGGGGTGGGGAATTGGGAATGGCGGAGGATGTCAGGCGTGGCGTCTGAGGGTTGGGTGGGGTGCAAACGATGGCTCCATGTGTTTTCCACGTTTCCATCGTTGGGAATGTTGCAGAATGGGGCCCCATTCCGATGGTGTGATGTTTTGTTCGGAATGAAGTAACGGGTTGTGCCAGAGCGACATGCGGGCCCTATAAAAGTGGGCTGAGGAGGCGTAGTAGGCTTTCGCCCAACCGTTTGGAGAATGGGCGGTTTTTCACGCGTTTCATCTCTTCGATGGGTCTGCTTTGTGCGAGGTCTTCCATGAAAATGTTTTTCAATCGGAGCGCCATGCCCTCGTCGTAGAAGAAGATGTTTGACTCGAAATTGTGCTCAAAGCTACGGAAATCGACGTTGGTGCTGCCCACGGTCGACACGCTGTCGTCGCAGACGAGCAACTTGGAATGGTTGAATCCGGCTTGGTAGAGGTACACTTTCACGCCGGCTTGCAGCGTCTCCATGACGTAGGAGAGGGTCGACCAGTCGAGTACCTTCGAATCGCTTTTCCTTGGAATCAATAGCCGCACGTCCACTCCGGCGAGCGCCGCCGTGCGCATGGCGAAGAGGATGGGCTCTGTAGGCAGGAAATAAGGGCTCTCCATGTAGACGTACCGCTTGGCTTCGAGCAGAATGCGCACGTATCCCTGCATGATGTCGGGCCATGGCGTGACGGGACTGCTCGTAACCAACTGGGCCAAACAGTTGTTGTTGATGGCCGGGTTCAGTGGGGGATAATACTTGCGGTCGGTGATTAGCGTGCGGTCGGTGAAGTACCAATCCACCAAGAACGCTCTCTGAATGCCATAGACCGCGCCCCCTTCCACCTTCAGATGTGTGTCGCGCCATGCCATGCCTTTTGTTCCCTTGACGTACCGCAGGGCAATGTTCATGCCACCCACGAATCCCACCCGTCCATCCACCACACACAGTTTGCGGTGGTTTCGGTAGTTCATCTTCGATGTGAAGGCTGGGAATTTCACGGGCATAAAGGCGTGCACCTCAATGCCTTCGTTGCGCATCCGCTCGTAAAAGTCGTTGCTCACCTGCCAGCAGGCCACATCATCGTAGATGACGCGCACCTCCACGCCTTGCCGAGCCTTGTCGATGAGCGCGTCGGCGACGAGTCGTCCCAATGGGTCGTCGCAGAACAGGTAGAAATCGAGGTGTATGTGGTTGGTGGCTTGGCCGATGGCTTGCAGCAAGGCAGGAAAGAACTCGTAGCCGTTGGTGTAAATTTCCACGGCGTTATCCTTGAATGGCAACGCCATGCTTTGGTTCTTGAAGAGCTGCATCAGGGGCCGGTGCGACTCGGGCAGCCGGAGGTCTTTTTGCTCGGCAAACTCGAGCATGGAGCGCTTTGTCAGTTGGTCGAGCGATCGCTGGCTGACGAGTCGTTCCTTGCGTGTGTCCTGTCCGAAGAAGAAGTAAAGGATGATGCCCAGCAGGGGAAGGAACCACAGCACGAGCACCCACGCCATCGTCTTCGACGGTTCGCGGTTGTCCATGATGATGCGCACCATCACACCTATGACGATGACAGCATAAATGACAAACCATATTTCGCGTAGGTACTCCACTGTTTCCTCCTTGTGATGTTGCGTTTGGTTGGCTATTTGAACCCAATCAGCTTGTGTGTTTGCAGCGACAGGCGCCATTGCGGATGCCGCTGGATGTATTCCACACAGCGACGGGTGATGCTTGCGTTGCGATTGGCGTCGCCCACATCGCACGGTTGCAGGTAATAGTAGTCGGCCTGAATGCCATAATCGTTGGGCGTCTCGGCCTCGTCGAACAGCACCTTCAGTTCGTTGCATCTTTGCACCCTGGGCTTCGTCTTGGGCGACACGGTCAGCCAGTCGAGGTTGCTGGGTGGCGGTAAGGTGCCGTTGCTTTCCATGGCCACCTCGAACCCCGCCTCATGCAACGCGTCGATGAGTTGCTCGTCGACCTGCAAGGTGGGCTCGCCACCTGTGAGCACCACCAAACGCGCCTCGTGATGGCGAATGCGCTCCACGATGTCGTGCCCGGTCAACGGTTCGAACGAAGCGAAGTCGGTGTCGCAGAACGCGCATTTCAGGTTGCAGCCACTGAACCTCACAAACACCGCGGCTCGCCCCGTGTTGTGGCCTTCGCCCTGCAGGCTGTAGAAGATGTCGTTTACCCTATATGTCTTCATGGCGCAGCTCATTCGTCGATCTCGTAGATGGCAATGTTGTTGTCGCTCTCCTGCACCTTGGCCTTGTAGCATGTGGGCAGTTGGTCGACGATCCATCGCGCAATGTTCTCGGCCGTTGGGTTGAACGGCAGCTGACTGTTGAGGTCGGTGTGGTCGAGCTTTCCATGGATGAGTTGCTTGATGTGTGCGAAGTCTTCCACCATGCCGTCTTGGTTGAGCTCGCGCGCTTTGCAGTAGACGGTTACGTGCCAGTTGTGTCCATGCACCTGCGAACACTTGCTCTCGTATGAGAGTGTGAGGTGGTGACTGGCGGAAATCTCAAAATGTTTCTCTAAATAATACATGGTATGTATGGTTTTCCTGATAATCGTAGTGGTGTTGGGGTGAAGGGGTGGGGCTTGTGGGCCTAATGGGCTTTGTGGGCATTATAGGTCCGATGAGCGTCTTTGGCTATGTTCATTTGCCCTTGTTCTTCTGTATGTAGGCCAGTTCCTTGAGGGCGAAGTCGCTGTTTTGCGGGTTGTCGAGCATCTGTTTGAGCAGGCGCTCGGCCTCGTCGTAGCGTTGCATGGCCACCAACATATATGCCTTGCGGCGTAAGAGGAAGTTGGAAATATGGTCCAGTTGGTCGTCGGCAAGGTTGGTCTTGGTTTTCTCCTCGTCGTTCTCGTCCGTGGCGTTGTTGCTTATCTCGCGCAGGAAACGCAGCAGCATGTCGATGGTGGCCAACGCGCGGTGGTCCTTTTGGTTCACCAAGCTGTTGACGTACGCCTCCGTGACCAGCGGGATCTCGAACGGATCGGCCTGTTGCAGGTAGTAGATCGACTTCTCATACTGTCCGATGGCGCCATAGCTGACCCCCAGGAAGAAGTAGAGCTCACGGCATTTGTCGCGCCCCAGGCGCTCGGTCGCCTCTTCGATGGAGGCAAACTGGGCATACAACGCCTCCAGCAGGCTGATGGCCTCGTAGTAGCGCTTTTGGTCGAACAACGCCTTTCCGTTGAGGGCCAGCCATCCCATGTTGGGGTTTTGCATATCGCACAGCAGTTGCTCCTCCTTGTTCAGTTGCTCGCCCCGACCGTTGGCTTTTGCCATGGCCTCCTTCCATAGGTAACGGAACTTCGTCATGCGCTCCTCCTTGGGTGTGAGATCGTAGCCCAGCAGCACGCTGACCTGCCGTTTGGGCGATGTCCTCGACGCTACCTCCACGCCGTTGGCGGGCGATACGGGAGCCAACGACAGCGTGATGCGATAGTAGAGCGTGTCGGTTGTGGCGCCCTCTTGCTCAAAGTCGAGCGTCAGGTGGCGCATCTTCACAGGGTCTCTTGGGTCGTAGTAGTCGAGTCGCGCCATGGCCGATAAGCGCCCGAAGGCCCCGTCGGCTATGATCGGTTGGGTGATGTCGAAGTTGAGTATGGCGTCGGTGTCGTCGATGCTTGTCGAGCTGTTGTCGGCGTAGAGGGCGAAGTGGGCCGGCACAATGTCCTTCAGTCCCATCGTCGTGGCAAGCAGACGCCCCAGTTGGGCGTTCTCGCCTTGGCCCAGATGCCAATCGGGGCCAGCCTCTTGGTGAATCATCTCTTGTTCGCGCAAGAGGAACAGTTCGCGCTCGAGCGTGGCCTGTGCCTTCTCCAAATCGCGGTTGGGCACCTTGTCGTTGGCGCTTTTCATCTCATTGAATCGCCTCACAAAGACGTTTTGCCACTTGAAGGTGTTGGCCATGGCGCGTTCGAGCACCTCGGTGACGGTGCTGTCGGTAATCATCAATGAGCACACGATGTGCACATCGACCATCCCCGAATCGTTGTTGAGCGTGTAGACTATGCGGCACGTCTCCGTGTTCAGGTTGCACTGGTTGCACACGTTGCGCACCAGTTCCAGGTCGTGAGACCCAGCCTCAAAGAAATAGAAATAGGACAATCGGACGTAAGGCGAATCCTTTTCCAGTCGGATGTTGAAGTGTCCGCCTTGGTAGGTGTAGCGTGCTACGAGGTCTTCGTGGTCGTCGGTCCATTTCACCTTACAGTTCATGACCTTCAAGGCATAGTTGACGCTGAGCTTGTTGTCGTCTTGCGACCGCGCATAGAGCCCTTTTCCCGCATCGTGTCGTTTGCGCCACGCAGGCAGGAACACAAAGGCTATGATCAGCATGATAGCCCAAATTGCAACGATGATCGCAAGGTGTGTCATATCACCTACAAATATAAACAATTTCCGCGAGAATACGGACTAATTTAACGTTCTTTTAGCAATGTGGGTGTCATAGGTTAAACCACGATGTTGCTTCCCAACTGTCGGGCCAGCTGGTTGCGTAGCATCTGCATGTCGCGAAACTGCTCCATGAGCGCCTTGAGCTGCTCCATGTCGTTGGCCACCGTGCGCATCTTATCTTGAATCTCTTTGAGTTGCGCCTCCACATAGTCCATGCGGAAGTCGAGCAACAGGTGGATGGTTTGGTTGCGCAGGCTCTCCGTTTGGTTGCGTTCGGCTTGCAGTTGCGCCTCCTCGTTGTTGGGGCCGTCGGCCTTGCGCTGCGAGAGGTGGTAGCGGTCCATGCTCATGTCCGTGGCCAACTTGCTCATGTTGATGTCCTCGTGGTTGATGAAGTAGGGCTCCGCCTTGAACCCGGGCTCGGTGCTGTGCTCGCACGCCTCGTGCAAGATCTTGTTAAACAGGTCGTTGTGTAGCGACAGGTTGTCGGCCGCGAGGTTATAATAGATGTATTGCGCCACGGTCAGGCTGTAGTGGTTGCCCTCCTCGTCCTCCACATCGTTCATGATTACCCGCTCGCCATGGCGTATGACGAGTTGCGCAAGCATCATCTCCACCTTCGAGGCTTGCTGCATGGGTGTGGTAGAATCCATGGCCGTTGGTGCGGCGGCAGGTTGCGGTTGCGGTCCCACGGGCACCCCGTCTTGTTGCGGCGCCGTCGATCCCGTCTTTCGGCCACGTATGAAGTTGTTCATCTGGTTGATGAGCGTGCTCTCGTTGAGGCCGATGCGCTGGGCGCAGTCGTGTATGTAGGTGTCTCTTAGAATCTGATTGGGCACCACCGATATCGACTGTACGATGGAGTTGATGGCCTCGGCCCGTTTCTTCGGGTCGCGTTCGTTCTTGAGCATCAGGTTGGTCTTAAACTGGATGAAGTCGACCTGGTGCTCGTCGATATACTGACGGAAGTCGGCCGCCGTGTGCGACCGTGCAAACTCGTCGGGGTCCTGGCCCCCTGGCAGCAGCAACACGTTGAGGTTCATGCCCTCGGAGAGCAGCATGTCGGTGCCTCGCAGGGCCGCGTGTATGCCCGCCGCGTCGCCATCGTAGATGAGCGTGATGTTTGAGGAGAAGCGGTGGAGCATGTGTATCTGGTGCAGGCTGAGCGCCGTTCCCGAGTTGGCCACCACATTCTCGATGCCACACTGGTGCAAGGCGATGACGTCGGCCTGTCCCTCCACCATATACACGCGGTCTTCGCGCGCTATGGCCTTCTTGGCCTGATAGATGCCGTAGAGCTCGTGGTCCTTGTGGAAGAGGTCGCTGTCGGGCGAGTTGACGTATTTCTGGTTGACACCCTTCGTGCGCGAGTCGAGCACACGCGCCGTGAAGCCCACCACCTTTCCATTGACACCGATCCAAGGGAAGGTGACGCGCCCGGCGTAGCGGTCGATGAGCTCGCCGTGCTCGTTCTTGTAGCAGATGCCCGTCTTTACCAGGAACTCCTCCTTGTAGCCCTTCTGCAGGGCCGTTGGAGCGAGCACGAGGCGGTTGGGCAGGTCGTAGCCCAATCGGAACTTCAGGATGATGTCGTCGCGGAAGCCACGGCTTCGGAAATACTGCATGCCGATGTCGTTGCCGTCGGCCGGATGGTGGAGAAGGTCCTCAAAGTAGCTTGCCGCCCACTCGTTGACGATGAACATCGACTCCCTTTGGCTCTGCTCCTCGCGCTCCTGATTGGTCAGTTCGCGCTCATGGATCTCTATGTGGTACTTGTTGGCCAGCCACCTGAGCGCCTCGGGGTAGGTCATCTGCTCATGTTCCATGATGAACGTGATGGGGCTTCCTCCCTTGCCACAGCCAAAGCAATGGCAGGTGCCGCGTGCAGGCGACACGTAGAACGATGGCGTCTTCTCGTTGTGGAATGGGCACAAGCCCTTGTAGTTGGCCCCCGACTTTCTGAGGGTCACAAATTCCGACACCACATCCACGATGTTGGCGGCTTCCTTGATTCTTTCTACTGTAGCGCGATCAATCATAAATATATGCGTTATTTGAGGTATGCGGCCAATGGGCTCTTCGCCAGCCTGATGCCCTTGGCAATCATCTTGGCGTTGTTTTTGGCACCCATGTACGACGTGTGGGTGTGGTCGTGGTTGAAATATTTGGCGGCACTTTCCTTGCTCTTATAGTGCTTGTCGAGGTAATCGGCAATGAGGTTGTGGGCGTCTACAAACTCGCAGCCGGTGTCGGCCACCACCTCCCGGTACCACTTGCCGTACGAATCGTTGCGGCGCTCCACGTGGCCGCCGGGCCACTCGTTGCGTGTGGTGAGCGACACGAGGATGGGCGTGGCGCCCTTCTCGCGTGCGTCGTCGATCATCTTCTTCAGATACCAGCCGAAGCTATACACCAGTTCGAAGCGGCCACCGTCCTCCAGGTGGTACACATGGCAGGTGTCGCCCGTGCCGGGAATGACGCCGCGCGCCTTCTTGTCGGCGATGGGGCAGATGTCGTTGTGGCCAAACTGTATGAGCACGAAGTCGCCGGGCTGCAAGGCGTTGTACACCTTCTCCCATCGTCCCTCGCGAATGTAGGAACGGGTGGAGCGACCCGCCATGGCGGCGTTGTAGGGGGTGCACTTCGTGGTGTCGAACACCGTGGCGGCCAGGGCGCCCCATCCCCACATGCCGTCCTTCTCGCTGTCCTTGTTTTTCACCGTCGAGTCGCCCGTGATCCATACCACCGGCTTGCCTTTCTTGCGCTCCACGGGCCATACGGGCAGTTCCACGCCCGTCATCATGGCCTTGAGCGGCTCAAGGTCGGGGTTGCGACTGGCCATGAGTCCCTCGGCCGCCGACCGCGCGTTCATCTGCGCACCCCAGTAGCTGGTGTGGATATGGTCGCCGTAGAAGTGGTATTTCTCCTTCCAGTGGCTATACGAGTCGAGCTTTCGCCCGCTAATCTCGTTGAGGTCGACGAAGGGCACGCCCTCCTCGGCGGCCACCACAGCCGCCCAACCCGTTTGCGGCTTGCGCACGATCTTGCCCGTCGTGGCGTCGTAGTCGTCGCGCGGGGTGAGGCTCATCAGGATGGGGTGCGCTCCCGCTTGGCGACACTCGGCGATGTAACGGCGCAGGTATCCGCCGTAGGAGTAGACCACCTCGTGCTCACCGGTCTCCTTGATGGTCACCGCAAGCGAGTCGTCGGATGTTCCCGGTATCACGGCACGTGCGCGTCCCGAGTCGAAGGGGCCGTTGTCGTTGTGGCCGATGGAGATGATGACCCAGTCGCCGGGTCGCAGCGCCTTGCGCACATCGGGCCACAGCTTGCGGTAGAACGTGCGGGTCGACATGCCGCCGAGCGCTTGGTTCTCCACCGTTATCTTGTTTCCGTTGAAATACTGGCTGGCGTAGTAGCCCCAACCCCACTGTCCGTTGGATCCGTCGCCCTTGGTGCCGTTGCGCATGGTGGAGTTGCCCACGAGGAAGAGCACGGGGTTGGCGCCCTTGCGTGTGGAGCCTGGTGCGGGGCGCGACATGAGCGCCTTGGCTATCGAGTCGGGGGTGTTGTCAACCACCTTGTTCACATCCTCGATGGGGTTGGGCAGGTTGTCGAACGCTTGAGCCAGGGCCATGGTTGTGGTCAGGGCCAGCATTGTCATTGTTGTCAGTAATCGTCTCATTTTCGTTTTCCTTTCGTTTGTTTTATGCAAAGATAGTGCCAATGAGCGCCATGAGAACTTGTTCTCAGATGGCCGAGTGCAGCCTATCTTATGCAAAGATAGTGCCAATGAGCGCCATGAGAACTTGTTCTCAGATGGCCGAGTGTAGCCTATCTTATGCAAAGATAGTGCCAATGAGCGCCATGAGAACTTGTTCTCAGA
>NZ_JAHKBE010000059.1 GCF_018789675.1 Hallella faecis | reverse complement strand
ACTGACAATTAGATCGTTAGGTTGTTTTTGACTGATTTACGAGCATCCCTAATTATGCCATTATAATGACCGAAAACATCAGACAATATGTCAAATCCATAGTGCATGATACAAGAAACCGTGTCAACGATGACATGAAATGTGTCGGTAAGGGTTTGTGGCATGAAGATTGTATAATTCATTATCGGAAGACGGCAGAAACAGCGTTTCTTGCATTACTCCATACGGAATGGTGCAAGAAACGCTGTTTTTGCGTCCAATCCCAAAGGAGAGAGTAAGGAAACAACGTGCACGGCTGATTCCATGAGAATTGTTATCGGGAACAATGTAGTGGTGGCATTAACAATTTATTTAACGCAACAGAAACAGAGTTTCCACAGTATTCATCTTAAAGTTTTTATCAAACCCTTAAATTAGCAGACTTGTAATTTTACAAGAAAGCAAGTCGCTGGATAACAATAAATTATCCAATGCTTGCATGTTTCATTTTGCTGTACTCTTCGTCGTGTGCCGCTGCTTTTAGTGCGGCTGCTTGTGCGTAGGCGTTGTCGGGGTCTTGTGTAAGGTCGATGCGCATGGTGTTGGCTCGGCGTATGAGGTCTTTCACCACCTCGCCGCCACAGAGTAGGCCGGCGGTTCCCACGACCCATGCGGCTGAGCTGGGCGTGGAGGGATGGGCGGCGCCAGGGCGCGCCTCGGCATGGGGGTCGGTGCCATCGGGGAGCGGTTGGGCGATGCTGGCGATGGGCTCCTCAGGGCTGTAGACCACCTTGACGTGCTTGACGGGAGTCTTGCGCAGCTTCTTGCGGATGACCTTGGCCAGCGGGTCGTTGATGGTCTTGAAGATGTCGGTGACGCACCATTGGGTGGCGTCGAGCTTGTAGGCCGCGCCCATGCACGAGATGAGCGGCACGTTGAGGTCGTGGCAGCGGCGGATGATGTCGAGCTTGGCGGTAACCGTGTCGATGCAGTCGACCACATAGTCGTACTGCGAGAGGTCGAACAGGTGGGCGTTGCTGGGCAGGTAGAAGCACTGGTGCTTGCGCACGATGCACTCGGGGTAGATGTCGTGGATGCGTGCCTCGGCCACATCCACCTTGCTTTGGCCTATGGTTGAGGCGGTGGCCAGGATCTGGCGGTTGCAGTTGGAGGGACAGAAACGATCGTCGTCCCACACGTCGATGTGGCCCACGCCCGAGCGGGCGAGCACCTCGACGACGTAGCCGCCCACGCCGCCCACGCCAAACACGGCGACGCGCGAGCCATGGAGTGTGTCGATGGCGGGCTTGCCCACCAAGAGCTGGATGCGAGAGAATTGGTTTTGCATGATGATTGTGTGTTCTTGCCTGATGTTACGGGTGCAAAGTTACGGTTTTATCGTTGAATATGTAAGGGAATGGAGTGGGAATATGCAAAATATGGTTATCTTTGCACGTATGGAAAAAGAATTTGAAGACTATTGGAAGAAGCACCGGGCGAGCCTCCTGCTGGCCGCCCCGAAGGACCTGCAAGAGGAGCGCAATCGCTCGGAGAAGCTCAACACCTTTGGCGACTGGCTGTTGTATCTGGCGCCCTTCGTGGTGATGGTGGCCTTCCTCGACCAGAAATTTGTGGCCAGCGAACTGCTCAACTTCCTGGCGAGCATTGGTGTGGGCATGGTGGCCACGCTCCTCTCGATGCTGCTCAAGCCCTATGTGACGGGCAAGCGTAGGGTGGCAGACATTGAGAATGACATGAAGGCGTATTTCTACGGCATCTACCAGACGCGCGGCCTCGACGCGCTGGAGGCGATGCGCCAATAGGCGCGCGAGGGTTAGACGTACATGAGGTCGCTCATGATGGTGCTGCTGATGTTGATGCCCTGGCGCGTGAGGCTCAAGTGGTGGCCGTCGATGCGCAGCAGCTGGCGGTCGATGTAGCCGCTGGCGTTGCGTAGGAGGAACGCGCGGTGGCGCTCGTCGAGCATGTTGAGGTCTATGCCCTCGCGTGTGCGTAGGGCGGTGGTGACGAGGTCGTCGTAATGGGTGTCGGGATCGATGCGCTCCTCCTCGTAGGGGAGCGTTCCGCGCTCGATGGCGTCGATATACCGCAGGATGTTGGACGGGTTCCAATGGCGTGTGAGCCGGTCGTAACTATGGGCCGCGGCGCCCAGGCCGATGTAAGGCACGTCGTTCCAATAGCTGCTATTGTGGCGGCTGCGGTATGGGCTCGCCCCCTGGTGGCCGTGGGGCAAGAGGGCGAAATTGCTAATCTCATAATGCTCGTAGCCCGCCGCCGTGAGCCGGTCGACGAGCTGGTCGTACATGTCAAGGCTCAACTGCTCGTCGGCCTCCCGTATGGTGCCCTGCTCCCACAGGCGGTAGAGTGGGGTGTCCTCCTCAATCATCAGTCCGTAGGCCGAGAGATGCTCAGGCTTGAGCGCCAAGGCGCAACGGATGTCGGCCAGCCAGTCGGCGAGCGTCTCGTCGGGGAAGCCAAACATGAGGTCGACGCTGATGTTGCCTATGCCGTCGAGGCGAAGGGCCTCTACGGCGCGGCGCACCTCGTTGGCCGTGTGGCGACGGTGGAGAAAGCGTAGACGGTCGTCGTTGAAGGTCTGGGCGCCCATACTCACGCGGTTCACCGGCAAGTGGCTGAACATGTGGCGCCGTATGTCGTCGGGGTTGCACTCCATGGTGACCTCCGCATGGGGATCCACGGGGAACACCTTATATATATAAGCGAAGAGCTTATGGAGGTTGGCCGCCGACAGTTGCGAGGGCGTGCCACCCCCCAGGTAGATGGTGGAGAGGGAGATGGGGTCGTCGGCCATGCGATCGCGCAGCAGGAGCATCTCGCGGCAGAGCGCGTCGACATAGCGGTCGTGCAGCTCGGGGCGCACGGTGGAATAGAAGCCGCAATAGATGCAACGGCTCGCACAGAAAGGAATGTGAATGTAAAGTCCGGCTTTCATATTGTTATGCAGAAGGGGCCCGTGGAGCCCATTTCAGAACAAAATTACTAATTTGTTTTAAAAAATAAGCGATTTCTTCCCAAATCTTTTGGAAGTTAAGCGGATTATCGCTATCTTAGTCGTCGATTTTGGAGTACAACTCCCGACCTAACTAAAAACATATACTAACACTTTAAATCTTTTGATATGAGAGTATATCAGACTAACGAAATTAAGAACATTGCCTTGTTGGGCAGTGCGGGTAGCGGCAAGACCACGCTTGCCGAGAGTATGTTGTATGAAGCTGGTGTCATCAAGCGCCGTGGCTCGGTGGAAGGTAAGAACACCGTGAGCGACTACTTCCCCGTTGAGCTTGAGTATGGCTATTCAGTGTTCCCCACCGTTTTCCATGTAGAGTGGAACAATAAGAAACTCAATATTATCGATTGCCCGGGTTCCGACGACTTCGTGGGCGGCGCAATCACATCCCTGAACGTTACCGACCAGGCCATTATCCTCATCAACGGACAGTATGGTCCCGAGGTGGGCACGCAGAACAACTTCAGATACACAGAGAAGTTGCACAAGCCCGTCATCTTCCTCATCAACCAGTTGGACTCCGACAAGTGCGACTTCGACAACATCGTCAGCACCATGCAGGAGATTTATGGTTCCAAGTGTGTGCAGATTCAGTATCCGTTGGAGACTGGACCCAATTTCCATAGCCTTATCGATGTGCTTATCATGAAGAAGCTGTCGTGGGGTCCCGAGGGCGGTGAGCCCAAGCGCGAGGACATCCCGGCAGAAGAGATGGACAAGGCCATGGAACTGCACAAGGCCCTGGTGGAGGCAGCTGCCGAGAACGACGACCACCTGATGGAGAAATTCTTCGAGGAGGACTCGCTCACCGAGGACGAGATGCGCGAGGGTATTCGCAAGGGATTGGTGACACGCTCCATCTTCCCCATCTTCTGCGTAGACGCCCATAAGGACATGGGTGTGCAGCGCCTGATGGAATTCCTGGGCAATGTGGTGCCGTTTGTGAGCGAGATGCCGAAGGTGCGCAACACACGCGGCGAGGAGGTGGCCGCAGAGAGCGATGGCCCCGAGAGCCTATACTTCTTCAAGACCGGCGTGGAGCCCCACATCGGTGAGGTGAGCTACTTCAAGGTGATGAGTGGATCGGTGAAGCCTGGCGACGACCTGAGCAACGCCGACCGCGGATCGAAGGAGCGCATAGGACAGATCTACGCTTGCGCAGGCGCCAACCGCATACCCGTGGACCAGCTCAACGCGGGCGACATAGGATGCACGGTGAAATTGAAGGATGTGAAGACGGGCAACGCCCTCAACGGCAAGGATGCCGACTGGCGTTACGACTTCATTAAATACCCCAACCCGAAGTATAGCCGCGCCATCAAGGCAGCCAACCCACAAGACACGGAGAAGATGATGGCCGCCCTGCTCAAGATGAGGCAGGAAGATCCCACATGGGTCGTGGAGCAGAGCAAGGAGCTGCGCCAGACCATTGTGCACGGACAGGGTGAGTTCCACCTCCGCACGCTGAAATGGCGTATGGTGAACAACGAAAAGCTCAAAGTGGAGTTTGAGGAGCCGAAGATTCCTTACCGCGAGACGCTCACCAAGAAGGCAAAGGCCGAATATCGCCATAAGAAACAGAGTGGTGGCGCCGGACAGTTTGGTGAGGTGCACCTCATCGTGGAGCCCTACGCTGAGGGCATGCCCGATCCTGTGACCTACAACTTCAACGGCCAGGAGTATAAGATGAACATCAAGTCGAAGGAGGAGAAAGACCTGCCGTGGGGCGGTAAGCTCGTGTTCATCAACTCGGTGGTGGGTGGAGCCATCGACCTGAGATTCATGCCGGCCATCCTCAAGGGTGTGATGGACTGCATGGAGCGTGGACCACTGACAGGTAGCTACGCTCGCGACGTGCGCGTGGTGGTGTACGACGGTAAGATGCACCCAGTAGACTCTAACGAGCTCTCGTTCACGCTGGCTGCACGCCACGCCTTCTCCGACGCCTTCAAGGCTGCTGGCCCGAAGATCCTGGAGCCTATTTACGACCTGGAGGTGTATGTGCCCTCCGACTATATGGGCGATGTGATGAGCGACCTGCAAGGACGCCGCGCCATCATCATGGGTATGGACGCCGAAGCCGGTTACCAGAAGTTGCAGGCCAAGATTCCTTTGAAGGAACTGTCCAACTACAGCGTGGCGCTTAGCTCGCTCACAGGTGGACGCGCCAGCTTCACAACGAAGTTTGCCAGTTACGAGCTCGTGCCCAACGACCTCCAGCAGAAGCTCATTGCTGAGCACGAGGCAGAGACAAAGGACGAAGACTAAACATGATTAACTGTTCCGCTCAAACCAAGGTCCCGTGAGGGACGAACGGTTTCGGACAATACCTGATGCGCTTCTTAGGCCCAAAAAGCTTAGGAAGCGCATTTCCTTTTTAATGATGAATGTTGAGTGTTGAATGTTGAGTGTTGAATGGAAGAGAATGCTAGGTGTGATTAAAATCGAATGACCGATTGGGGTTAAAGGGAAAAATATGTATCTTTGCAGCATGAAGAAACTCTGGGTATCGATACTTTTGGCATGCTTCGGATGCCTGGCGGCATCGGCGCAACGACATGAGCTGCTGAGCGAGCGTATCGCCTCGTTGCAGGTGGTGGTCAACGACGATTGGACGTCGTTGCCAGTCGTTACGTTGGGTGCGGGCGATGTGCTGAACGTTGGGTTCGACGACCTGTCCCACACCTACCATCGCTATTGCTATAAGATAGAGCATTATGAGGCCGACTGGACCCCCTCGGAAGGACTTTTCGAGAGCGATTATTGTCAGGGATTTGCCAACGGAAACACCATCGACGACCTACAGGAATCGGTAAACACCAACCAACTCTACACCCACTACCAATTCTGCTTGCCCAACAGCAAATGCCGCATTAAGATGAGCGGCAACTACAAGTTGACCGTCTACGATGAGAACGAGGAGGACAAGCCCGTGCTCGTGGTGTGCTTCATGGTGGTGGAGCCGGCGATGGCCGTGGGATTGGGCGTAACCACCAACACCGACTTGGGGGTGGACCGTTGTTACCAGCAGGTCGACATGAAGCTCGACTATGGGCAGGTGCGCGTAACCAATCCCGCCTCGCAGATCATGACGGTGGTGATGCAGAATGGGCGATGGGATAACGCCGTGGTCAACGCGAAGCCGCAGATGGTGAGCGGCAACGGGTTGGCGTGGACCCACAACCGCGACCTCATCTTCCAAGGTGGCAACGAATACCGGAAGTTTGAAATGCTCGACGTGACCCACACCACCATGGGACTGGAGTCGGTGAAATGGGATGGCACCATGTATCATGCCTATGTGTGGCCCGACGAGCCACGCCCCAGCTATGTGTATGATGAGGATGCCAATGGTGCGTTTCTCATTCGCAACTCCGACAATGTGGAAATCGACAACACCTGCGAGTACCTGATGGTGCATTTCCGCCTCTACAGTCAGCGCTTGCCCTACGATGTGTGGCTCAATGGTGCCTGGACCTATGATAGCTTCGCCCCCAAATACCTCATGACGTGGAACGACGAGCAGCAGCTCTACGAGGCCGACGTGTGGCTCAAGCAAGGCTATTACAACTACCAATACCTCACGCTGACGCCCGAAGGCAGCTATGTGGTGGTGCCTTCCGAAGGCAATTTCTACCAAACGGAGAACCAATACCAAGCCCTCGTCTACTATCGAGCCCCAGGAGGTCGCACCGACCGATTGGTGGGCTACGCCAACGTGAGGCTCACCAAATAGGGTGGGGCATGGTTGGCGTTTAGGCCCTTGGCATGCGTCATCGCCTTAATTTTTCTAAAAATAAGGAGGGGCGTGGGTGCGTTCTCGTGAAAATGGATTATCTTTGTATAAAACGCAAAAATCAATGAGATTAAAATACATAGGCATATTGCTCCTCTTGTGCATGGCCCTTCCCGTGGCGGCGCAAAAGAAAGGAGCGAAAGGCGGCAAGGCAACGAAGGTGGTAAAACCCGTGGCACACGTCGAGACCTCCGGTCAGAAACTGTTTAAGTCGATGCTGCCCTCCACGGCTAAGGTGATGTTTATCGATAGCGTGGTGGTGTCGAAAGCCGACTTCCTGAGTCGGGTGCCGCTCAACAAGGAGTCGGGCTCCCTCACGGCTCGCAAGGGTAAGGTGGGCCACGGTGGCGTGCTCCTCACCCAATACCAGAACGATTTTGGCGATCGCAGAATTTACGCCGAAGGCGATACCACCGCCACCCACTTGCTGGCCCAGACCCTTGTGGGCAAGCAATGGAGCGCTCCCCATCCGTTGGCCGGACTGGACGGCAACGAGTATCCGAGAGCTTGTTTCCCATTCCTGGCGAGCGATGGTGTGACGCTCTTCTTCGCCGCACAAGGTCCGCATAGCATGGGAGGCTACGACATCTTCATGACCACCTACGACAACGATGAAGCCCAGTGGTATGAGCCGCAAAACTATGGTTTGCCGTTCAACTCCACCGCCAACGAGTATCTGTTGGCGATCGACGATTACGACACGTTGGGATGGTTGGTGACCGACCGCAACCAGCCGGCCGACAGCGTCTGCATCTACACCTTCGAGCCCACCTCGATCCGTAAGGATTTTCAGGCCGATAATATCGACGACGCCCACCTGAAGCGCTTCGCCCACATCCACGCCATCAAGGACACGTGGAAGTTTGGAAAGCGCAAGGACGCCCTCGGTCGCCTCGCCGCCATGATAGCGCGTGGCAAGGCCACCACCACGAAAAAGGTGCAGTTTGCCATCAACGACCGAACGGTGATCACCTCGCCCTCGCAACTGAAGCATGCCGAGAGCCGAACGCTCTATGCCCAGTTGCAGGAGTTGGAAACATTGATGGCGAACACCCAGACAACGCTCGACAACAACCGAAAGAAGTATGCCCAGCAGCCCTCGGCACGCCAGCAGTTGCGCGCGCAGATCATCAAGCTCGAGCAACAACTCGAGCAGCAACAGGCCGATAGCCGAGCCTTGGCAAAACGAATAAGAAAATTGGAAAACTAACAACTCATACAATCTTTTACCTATGAACAGATATTTCGCAGAATCAGAACTCGTTATCAATAGCGATGGTAGCATATTCCACCTCCACCTGTTGCCCGAACAGTTGGCCGACAAGGTCATCCTCGTGGGCGACCCTGGCCGCGTAGACCTCGTGGCCACCCATTTCGATAGCAAGGAGTGTGAGATAAGCAATCGCGAGTTTCACACCATCACCGGAACCTATCAAGGCAAGCGCCTCACCGTGCTCTCCACAGGCATCGGATGCGACAACATCGACATTGTGATGAATGAGCTCGACGCATTGGCCAACATCGATTTCGCCACACGCACCGAGAAGAGCGAGCACCGCACCCTCACGCTTGTGCGCATTGGCACCTGCGGTGGTCTGCAGCCCGAGACTCCAACGGGAACCTATATCGCCTCGGTGAAGAGCATTGGCTTCGATGGCCTGCTCAATTTCTACGCCGGCCGCGACGAGGCCAGCGACCTCGAGCTGGAGGCCGCCTTCAAGAAGTTTGTGGGATGGGACCTGAAGATGGGCAACCCCTATGTGGCTACGGCCAACCCCGCCCTTATCGACCGCGTGGCGTGCGACGACATGGTGCGCGGCATCACGGTGGCGTGCGGAGGCTTCTTCGGTCCTCAGGGACGCCAGCTACGCCTGCCCCTGACCGATCCCAATCTCAACGAGAAAATAGAACGCTTTGAATATAACGGTTTGAAAATCAATAACTTCGAGATGGAGTCGTCGGCTTTGGCTGGTTTGGCCACACTCATGGGCCATGAGGCGGCCACCTGCTGCATGGTGATTGCCAACCGCCGTGCTAAGAAGATGGAGACCAACTACAAGGGCGACATCGACGGACTCATCACACGTGTGCTCGACCGCATTTGACACATTCACATATCCAACATTGAATACATTCATCCACGACACTATCTGCGCCATCGCCACTCGGGCGGGTGGCGCACTTTCTGTTATTAGAGTGAGCGGCGCCAACGCTGTCGCTTACACCGACCGTATCTTCCAATCGGCCTCGGGCAAGCGCCTCGCCGAGAGCAAGGCCAACACCTTGCATTATGGCACCCTCCATACCCTCGCCGATGCCTCCGGCGCTCGCGAGGCCATCGACGATGTGGTGGTGTCGTTGTGGCGCGCCCCCCATTCCTACACGGGCGACGACGTGGTGGAGATTAGTTGCCATGGCAGCCAATACATCGCGCAAAACATCATCCAAGCCCTCATAGCCTGCGGATGCCGACAAGCCGAGCCGGGCGAATACACCATGCGCGCTTACCTCAACGGAAAGATGGACCTGTCGCAGGCCGAGGCCGTGGCCGACCTGATTGCGGCCAACAACAAGGCGTCGCACGATTTGGCGGTCAGTCAACTGAAGGGCCATTTCAGCTCCGAGTTGCAACGATTGCGCCAGCAGTTGCTCAAGCTCACAAGCCTGCTCGAGTTGGAGCTCGACTTCTCCGACCACGAAGACCTGGAGTTTGCCGACCGTTCGGAGATCAACGACCTCTCGACGGAAATCTTCGAGAAATTGCGCACCTTATGCGAGAGCTTTAAGACCGGTCAGGCGCTCAAGCAAGGCATACCCGTGGCCATTGTGGGAAAGACCAATGTGGGCAAGTCGACGTTGCTCAATCAATTGCTCAACGAGGACAAGGCCATTGTGAGCGACATCGATGGCACCACACGCGACATCATCGATGGTATGGCGAGCATCAACGGTGTTACGTTCCGGTTTGTCGACACGGCGGGAATAAGAACCACCGACGACGCCATCGAGAAGATAGGCATCGAGCGCGCCTATGAGCAGATTGCCAAGGCCGCCATCGTTGTTTGGATGATCGACGGTAAGCCCACGCAGGCCGATAGGGACGACATGGCGCGTCGCACGGAGGGCAAGCCCCTTATCGTGGTTCATAACAAGGCCGACCTGTCGGCCGAGACGTTCGTCGACAACGAGGTGGCCATCAGCGCCAAGCGAAACGAGAACATCCAACTCCTGAAGGAAAAGATCATGGAGGCCGCCAACATCCCCGAGATCGACGAGAACACCATTATGGTGACCAACATGCGCCATTTCGAAGCCTTGCACAAGGCCATGACCGACCTGCAACGCGTTATCGACGGCCTCGCCTCAGGCTTGCCCTCCGACCTCTTGGCCGAAGACCTCCGCTTATGTTTGGAAGACCTGGCCGACATCACCGGAGGCCAAATCACCTCGCAAGAAACCCTCAACAACATCTTCCAACACTTCTGCGTGGGAAAGTAGAAAATGTTAATTAGAAGACATCTCCCCAATGGAAGGTCAAATCATGGCGAAACAGCAAAACTGCTGATATTCAAAGGATTAACAGGGAAGTACAGAGAGTGTGACCGACGGCTCAATTACCGACCGTTATACACTATATACACTGATAGTCAGAGTGTTACACACTCTGCATTGGAAAGTAGGACATGAAAACAAGAGAAAACAAATAGGAACACCACGGCATATAGCGTTGAGAATCAGCGATTTGCAGAAGCAAGACCACCGTTTCCAACAACGGCCCAAACTCTGTTCCTGCATTGTGTTCATATCTGATTATCAATGTGTTAGATGCTCTGCATCGGCAAATGATGGGGGCTTTGCCGGAAGAGGTTCTTGCCCTGCGTAAGTCTGCTGAGCATGTCATCAATTTACAGGAGAAGATGATAGTGTCACTACCTCCCGTCTCGTCAGCAAAGATGCAGAAGCTCGACAGAGAAAAGACAGTCATCAACCTGTATGTTGCAGGTCATCCCATTGATGAAGTATGGAGAGCCAGCGGTTTCAGAAGCCGAAGCTCTGTGTTCCGCATACTGAACAAGCATGGCATCAAGCTGAACCGTGGCAATCATTCTGGGCCAATCAAGAGAAAGGAATAAAAAATGGAAGATATTAGAAAGGTTTTCACGATTCAATGGGTTGGACCATTTGAGTCTTTTGCATCTTTGTACGAGTATTTGAATGACCCAAACACTTGTGATTGTCATTTGTTCAGTTTCTATTACTGTTCGGGCAGCAAAAAGGGTAAAGGGTATCCAATAAACAAAGATGACTATAGGTATTTTGGCCTCCATCGCTCAGAAACTCCAATACATATGAGAGTGGCTCCTTGGCATGAACATTTGAGAAATTTTCGAGAACCATTTTCTTTATGGATAGGTAGCTTTAGCGATTCTATTCAACAGACTCCAGAGAACATTGAGGATGTTGAAACTGTTTTCATTTCGACATATAAAGATGTCCTAACAGAGAATACACAAAAGAAAAAGGCAACCCCTAAAGAAAGCATCTGTATCATAAACCTTTGGTATAGGTCTAATGAGAAAAGATGGTTGAATAAGAAACGAGACATCAAGGTCTTCGATGATGTTCTTGTTTATGAGGCAGAAAGCATGACCTATTCCAAAGGTAATTTGTCAATAGTTTAAATGATGGAAACATTCAAAAACGTAATATCAGGCGACCAACTGGTCTTGGTCGATTTCTTTGCTACATGGTGCCAACCATGCAAGGCGATGCACCCCATTCTGGAGCAGGTGAAGAGTGTATTGGGCGACCGCATCCGAATCATCAAGGTGGATGTAGATAAGTACGGAGTAACAGCAAGCCAATTCCGCATCCAATCCGTGCCAACGCTGATGCTTTTCCGAAACGGAGAAGTATTGTGGCGCACAAGCGGTGTGGTAGATAAAGCCGAACTGCTGGCTACGCTTGATCCATTCTTAAAATAAAAAGAAAAGAATAAAGGAAGAGCAGCGAGTTGTGGAGCAGATGATACGTTCTGTACTGCAGGAAGAAGGAGGGCAATAATGAATTATGTCCTGGGTGCCAAGAGTTGCTACAGTACGCAACTGCAAGACTGGAACGCTGTAAGTTTGGCGAGAACAAACCAACTAGCAAAAAGTGTCCCATCCACTGCTATCGTCCTCAGATGAAAGAACGAATGTGCAAAGTGATGCGCTGGGCTGGACCAAGAATGATTTTGTATCACCCGGTAGCTGCCACCAAGCATGTCATAAGAGAATTGTAACAATAAGAAAATGAGCATGAAACAGATAGAAACTCTCGTCTTTGATTATGGAGGTGTCATCGTGAACATTGATGATGCCTCTGTTGTGAAAGCCATGGAGAGCCTGGGCGTTACGGCGTTCAAGAGACTAATCCATGTCCGCAAGATCAAGCGACTGATGCACCAATATATTAATGGTCTGGTAGCGGAAGCAGAAACTTTGCAGGAGATGCTGAGCCTTTGCCGCAAAGGAACCTCTACCGAGGATATTGAAAAAGTACTCGAAGAACTGTGTGGTAATCTTCCCGTAGAAAGACTGGAGGCATTGGTCAAGCTTCGGAAGCGGTACAAGGTCTATCTGCTCAGCAACATCAACGACACACTTTGGCAGAAATCAGTTAGTCAGATGAAGCAGCTGGGATATTCCACGGACGAGCTGTTTGATGAAGTGTTCCTCTCATACGCCATGCGGAAAGAGAAGCCATCCGTCGAAATCTATGAAGAGATGACGCAGAAGACTGGATTGAATCCTGCCACCACGCTCTATTTCGATGATCGTGCAGAGAATGCCGAGGCTGGCAAGCGTTTTGGTTTCCAGAGTGTACTGGTAAAGACCAATCATCTGGAAGAGCATCTGGAATGGCAAGAAATTAAAATATAAAAGAATAATCTTATGCGCATAATAGGAAACTTACTTTGGTGGCTCTTCGGAGGTCTCGAAGCTGCCATCGGTTATTTTACCGGAAGTCTGGCTCTTGCATGTACCATCATCGGCATTCCATTTGCAATACAGACATTCAAGATTGGCCTGCTCTGCCTATGGCCTTTTGGTTCTACGGTAAGAGAATCGAATAGTCCAACTGGTTGCATTCGCATCCCGCTGAATTTACTCTGGCTGATTTTCGGAGGATTGTGGGCTTGCCTCATGCATCTGTTCTTCGGCTTTCTCTTATGTATAACCATTATCGGCATTCCTTGGGGCAAACAGCATTTCAAGATGGCCGGACTTTCGCTCGCGCCATTCGGCAAGGATGTGGAGTTGGGATTTTAAAGAGATAAGAAAACGCAGTTGAAGAGTATGAACACATTACATAGTTACCTCGCCTACTATCTCCTTGCCATCAATGCTGTTGCATTCATCGTGTATGGCATTGACAAATACAAGGCCAAGAAAGCCAAGTGGCGCATTCCAGAAACCACGCTTTTGTTGCTGGCTGCCATAGGTGGTAGTATCGGAGCATGGGCAGGTATGCGACTTTGGCACCACAAGACGATGCACAAGAAATTCAAGTATGGCATACCCATAATAATCATCTTGCAGGTTGCCTTAGCGGTCTATCTGCATACAAATAATATAGTATGAACATGAATAAAAGAGAATACGCACAAGTTAATAAAAATTGGCTTACTAACAAAGCACAGGAAGAGGGAGTGAAACCGCTCCCCAAGGGTATATATTATAAGGTATTGGCAGAGGGCAAAGCAGATGGAAAGCATCCTACGCCCAGAAGCATAGTTACTGCACATTACACAGGTCGTACCATCGACGGCAAGCAGTTTGACAGCAGCCGTGGCGGTGCTCCGCTTGCCATCCGTCTCTGTGACCTCATTGAAGGTTGGATCATTGCCATGCAGCAAATGTGTGTGGGCGATAAATGGGAGGTCTATATCCCTGCCGAGATGGGTTATGGCAAGTTCTCACAGCCAGGCATCCCTGGGGGCTCCACACTCGTTTTTGAAATTGAGCTTCTTGGCATTGCATAAGTAAAAGAAACTAAAGAGCAGCACGTCAGAGCGAAGAACTCACTCCACTTGTTTATGTGGATGATAACAAATATTACATCGAACTGAAATGTGAGTGCGGAACATGTGCCGTAATTGCTTTTGAATAAATATGAAAGTACAAGAATACAGAGATTACATTGCAGCAGGGAAACCTGTCGTGGCTGGTAGCGAACCCCACCTCTTCATGCACCAGATGGCGCAAGAGGCTATTCGCATCACTATGGAGATAAACAACAAGTACCATACACCTGAGGAACTCAGGAAGCTGTTCTCCGAACTTTGGGACATTGAAGTGCCAGAGTCGTTCGGCATGTTCCCTCCGTTCAATACGGATTGTGGCAAGAACACCCACATTGGTGAGCGTGTGTTCATCAATAGCGGTTGCAAGTTTCAGGATCAAGGAGGTATCTTCATCGGCAATGATTGCCTTATTGGTCATAATGCAACACTCTGTACTATCAATCACAATCCCGATCCAGAGCATCGTGGCGACATGACATTCAAGCCTATTCGTATAGAAGATAAGGTTTGGCTTGGAGCAAATGTAACGATACTGCAAGGAGTGACAATAGGCGAAGGTGCCATTGTTGCAGCTGGAGCTGTTGTAACAAAAGATGTAGAACCAAGAACTGTTGTTGGTGGTGTACCGGCTAAGTTCATAAAGAAGGTTTAAAAATGAAAGACAAGATAAATTCATTCATATGGCAGCACTTTCTGCTTCTCACCTTTTTCTTAGCTTACATCCAAACTACAGAGGCGAAAGGTCAATCACCATGTCCTTCATATGGGGCAAGCATTATGAATGGGGATTTATATTGCGGTCATCAGGAGGATAGTGCTTTTGCCATGCATAGCGTCATGAAATTTCCACAGGCTTTATACGTAGCAGACTACTTGCACAAGAAAGGACTGACACTGAGCGACTCTGTTCTTGTACACAAGGATAGTCTGGACGCTGAGACATGGTCGCCTATGCTTTCAATATTTGAAGGTATGCGTTATTTCACATTTGCAGAGTTAATAGAATGGTCATTGAAACAGAGCGACAATAATGCGTGCGACCTTTTGTTTGCATCATGCGGACAGCCGGATGCAGTAGAGAAATATATCCATACGCTTGGATTCAAAGACATCCATGTGCAACTGACGGAGAAGGAGATGAAAAAAAATCCTCATAGAGCCACAGAAAATTCAGCCACTCCGAAAGAAATGGCAAGGCTCTTGGAGTGGTTCTATCTTCATAGGAATGACAACAAGAATCTCTCCTTTATCTGGAATACAATGGCAGATTGTAATACTGGTAAGCAACGCATAGCAGCAGTCTTGCCCAAAGGTGGCAAACTGATTCACAAGACAGGTTCAGGCTTTCCTTCTTCTGACGGAAGACAAGATAGAAACGATGTTGGAATCGTTCTTTTGCCCGATGGTTCTCACTTATCAATTGCCATCTTCTTGCAAAACTCAAAAGAGGAGAAAGAGGTGGCAGAGATTGCAGAACAATGTTTGATGCGCATCCAGGCAGATGGATTTCTACGTAACATGCCGTCTGACCTTCTAATGCCATAAAATTTATCAATAACAATTAATCAATACTCTGTTAATTCTAACGTAATCGTTTGAAAATGAAGGAGTTAATTAACGT
>NZ_JAHKBE010000058.1 GCF_018789675.1 Hallella faecis | reverse complement strand
CAAAGCTATTAGAAGTAGTACGCACTTCAAGTCACTCCAAATGTCGGATGATCCTCATTTTTCCTTCGATCTGTTTGTCTTTTGTGGCTTGCATGATGCGCCTTGTCGGACCTATGGCCTCCGCCCTCCGCTTGTTGGATATTATAACCAAAAAGTGTGCCTGCTTTTTCGGTTGTTCCAGCGAGCGATTTTGCCGTTTTTGCGGTCCCGTCATCCCAAATCGTTGGCATGGTGTTGCGGTTAGGCATGTTTGGTGTTGCGAAAGATGCCTTTCGGCGCCTCGGTTGGGTAGGTATCGTCTTGCGGTTAGCCATGTTTCGAGGCGCAAAACATGCCTAACCGCAAGGTGGAATATGAAATTTGGTGAGTGAAATGTTAGGTTATTGGCGCAACGTGCTGACTGGCAGATAGTTATGAAAACACGTCGAGAATCGCGTATTTGCGCCCAATATTTCCGTCGTCGAGAAGAAACGTGTAGTTTATGGTATAGATTGTTGGGATTATTCAATCGCCTTTTGCGTCGTAATATACCCGTTATTACGACTTATGTTCTATAACGTGCGCTATCCTGTGGAATGTATAATCGGTGTTGTATCCAGCAGTTCACACCCTCATTGTTCACTCCCTGTCCCATTACGCTTCAGTTGCCGTAAAACCTTCTTACACTGTCAAAATACGGTAAACAAATGCTAAAAAGCCCGTTTGGCTTGGCTTTTAGCTCAAAAATTTATATTTTTGCATACTTAAAGGCATTCAACATCAAGAATTTATAACATTCATGGCAGTAGAAATACGCAAGGTCGAGACCAAGAAAGATCTCAAGACCTTCATCGATTTTCATTACGATTTGTATGCGGGCAGTCCCTATGATGTGCCCAATTTGTATATCGACGAAAGGAATACGCTCGACAAGAAAAGAAACGCCGCCTTCGACTTCTGCAGGGCCGAGTACTTCCTGGCCTACAAGGATGGCAAGGTGGCAGGCCGCGTTGCCGCCATTATCAACAACCGCGTCAACAAGCACTGGAACAGGCAGGACGTTCGCTTCGGATGGATCGACTTCATCGACGACCTCGAGGTGAGCCGCGCCCTCTTCGACGCCGTGGCCGCCTACGGTCGCGAAAATGGCATGACCGCCATGGTGGGTCCCCTCGGATTCAGCGACATGGACCCCGAGGGCATGCTTACCTGGGGCTTCGACAAGCTCGGCACCATGGCCACCATCTACAACTACGACTATTACCCCCGCCACATGGAGCAGATGGGTGGTTGGGCCAAGGACAACGACTATGTGGAATACTTCCTTCCCGTGCCCGACAAGGTGCCCGAGAAATACGCCAAGATAGCCAGCCTGGTGGAGAAGCGCTACAACCTCCACGTCAAGAAGCTCACCCGCAAGGATGTGTTTCAGGGCGGATGGGGCCGCAAGCTCTTCGAGATCATCAACGCCACCTACACCAACCTCTACGGCTTCGTGTCGCTCACCGACCGCCAGATCGACCAGTATGTCAAGATGTACATGCCCATGGTCGACCTCAACCTTGTGACCGTCATTGTCGACGGCAACAAGAACGACGCCGTGGCCGGCATGGGCATCACCATCCCCTCGCTGTCGCACGCCCTGCAGAAGTGCCGTCGCGGCCGCCTGCTGCCCACTGGTTGGTGGCATGTGCTGCGCGCCATCAAGTTCCATAAGACCGAGGGCGTCGACCTCCTGCTTGTGGGCTTCCTGCCCGAGTATCGCGCCAAGGGAGCCAACGCCCTGCTCTTCTCCGATCTCATTCCCCGCTACGTCGATTACGGCATCAAGTGGGGCGAGACGCAGGTCGAGATGGAGAGCAACGAAGGCGTGCAGGGACAGTGGGGCGCTCTCAACCCCATCAACCACAAGCGCCGCCGCTGCTACCGCAAGGAGCTGTAACGCCCCATCCACCCCACACCCCTGACGAAGACCCAACCCATGTTATCAAGACACACTATCATTTCATGAGCAACGACATAACCAACGAACCACAGTCGCAGGGCGCCGTACAGCCCACCGTCGACTATACCGACGACAACATTCGCCATCTCAGCGACATGGAGCATGTGCGCACCCGACCCGGCATGTATATCGGCCGCCTGGGCGACGGATCACTGCCCGAGGACGGCATTTATGTGCTCCTGAAGGAGGTCATCGACAACTCCATCGACGAGTTTAAGATGAAAGCCGGCGACCGCATCGAGGTCGACATCGACGACAACCTGCGTGTTGCCGTGCGCGACTATGGCCGCGGCATTCCGCAGGGAAAGCTTGTGGAGGCCGTCTCTGTGCTCAACACCGGCGGCAAATACGACTCCAAGGCCTTCAAGAAGAGCGTCGGCCTTAATGGCGTCGGCGTGAAAGCCGTCAACGCCCTCAGCACCCGCTTTGAGGTGAAGAGCTTCCGCGAGGGCAAGGTGCGCAGCCTCGTCTTCGAGCGCGGAAAGCTGGTGAGCGACCAAACCGAGGCCAGCAACGACGAGAACGGCACCTACATCTACTTCGAGCCCGACAACACCCTCTTCAAGAACTACCTGTTCCATGGCGAGTTTGTGGAGACCATGCTCCGCAATTACACCTACCTCAACTCCGGGCTCACCATCATGTACAACGGCCGTCGCATCAAGAGCCGCAACGGTCTGGAAGACCTGCTTGTCGATGCCATGACCACCGACCCGCTATATCCCATCGTCCACATCAAGGGCGAGGACATCGAGATAGCCTTCACCCATACCAACCAGTATGGCGAGGAGTACCACAGCTTCGTCAATGGCCAGCACACCACCCAGGGAGGAACCCACCAGAGCGCCTTCAAGGAGCATATAGCCAAGACCATCAAGGAGTTTTACGACAAGAGCTACGAGTATACCGACATCCGCAACGGCATTGTGGCGGCCATCGCCATCAATGTGGAGGAGCCCGTGTTTGAGTCGCAAACCAAGATCAAGCTCGGCTCCACGCTGATGGAACCCGGTGGCGAGACCATCAACAAGTATGTGGGCGACTTCCTCAAGCGCGAGGTCGACAACTACCTGCACATCCACAAGGAGGATGTGGCCGACGTGCTTGAGAACAAGATCAAGGAGAGCGAGCGCGAGCGCAAGGCCATGGCCGGCGTCACCAAGCTGGCGCGCGAACGCGCCAAGAAAGCCAATCTCCACAACCGCAAGTTGCGCGATTGCCGCATACACTATTGCGACGCCAAGGACAACCGCAAGGAGGAGAGTTGCATCTTCATCACCGAGGGCGACTCGGCAAGTGGAAGCATCACCAAGAGCCGCGACGTCAACACCCAGGCGGTGTTCTCGCTGCGAGGCAAGCCCCTCAACTCCTTTGGCCTGACCAAGAAGGTGGTCTACGAGAACGAGGAGTTCAACCTCCTGCAAGCGGCCCTCGACATTGAGGACGGCCTCGACAACCTGCGCTACAACAAGGTGATCGTGGCCACCGATGCCGATGTCGACGGCATGCACATCCGCCTGCTCATCATCACCTTCTTCCTGCAGTTCTACCCCGAACTCATCAAGAAAGGCCACGTCTACGTGTTGCAGACACCCCTCTTCCGTGTGCGCAACCGCCGCACGAAGGTCAAGAACAAGAGCATGGTGGCCGACTACGACAGTCGCATGGGCAAGGGCGAGAAGAAGAGCGACTTCATCACCCGTTACTGCTACTCCGACGAGGAGCGCGTCACCGCCATCCGCGAGTTGGGCCCCGACCCCGAGATTACCCGATTCAAAGGTCTCGGCGAGATCTCGCCCGACGAGTTTGCCCACTTCATAGGAGTCGACATGCGCCTTGAGCAAGTAACGCTCCATAAGAACGACCAGGTGCAGAAGTTGTTGGAGTACTACATGGGCAAGAACACCATGGAGCGCCAAAACTTCATCATCGACAACCTGGTGATCGAAGAAGACATTCCCGAGGAGGAATAGGGGCTGGGCGGTGGCCCACGGCTGCCGCCAGCCCTCCCATCATAGTATATCCAGACAAACCATAACCATGACACACCTTCAACCTGCCATACGCCACCGCCGCGCCCCGCGTCGGTGTGGCTGCGAAAAGCCTTCGCGCCTTTTCGCGCTTGTTGTTACCCTCATTCTCGCCCTGCTTCCCTGCGCTTCGCTCCACGCCCAGCGCGGCAACCGCTCGTTGAACGACGAGCTGCTGCGTAAGTTGCAGATAGCCGAGCTGGCCATCAGCGAGCTCTATGTCGACTCCGTCGACCAGCCCAAGCTTGTCGAGGATGCCATACGCGGCATGCTCGAGAAGCTCGACCCCCACTCGTCGTATTCCACGGCCAAGGAGACAAAGGCCATGAACGAGTCGCTGGGCGGTTCGTTCGAGGGCATCGGCATCCAGTTTAACGTGCAAAACGACACGCTCCTCGTCATCCAGCCCGTCACTGGCGGACCGTCGGAGCGGGTGGGCATTCTGGCTGGCGACCGCATCGTGGCCGTCAACGACTCGGCCATCGCCGGTGTGAAGATGGCGCGCGACGAGATTGTGCGCCGCCTGCGCGGCCCCAAGGGGTCGAAGGTGAAGCTCACCATCGTCAGGCGTGGCATCAAGGACAAGCTCACCTTCACCGTTGTGCGCGACAAGATTCCCGTGAAGACCCTCGACGCCAGTTACATGGTTCGTCCCGGACTGGGCTATGTGCGCATCGGAAGCTTTGGCGCCACCACCTACAAGGAGTTTATGGAGGCGGTCAAGGCGTTGCAGAAACAGGGCATGGTCGACCTGGTGCTCGACCTGCAAGACAATGGCGGAGGCTACATGATCGCCGCCGTGCAGATAGCCAACGAGTTTCTCTCGAAGGGCGACCTCATCGTCTACACTGACGGGCGCCGTGTGCCGCGCAACGAGTATCGCGCACAAGGCAACGGCACCTTGCAGAACGGACGTGTGGTGGTGCTTGTCAATGAGTTCTCGGCCTCGGCCGCAGAGATTGTCACCGGTGCCATCCAAGACCACGACCGCGGCCTTGTGGTGGGCCGACGCTCGTTCGGAAAGGGACTGGTGCAACGTCCTGTCGACTTCTCCGACGGGTCGATGATGCGCATCACCATCGCCCATTATTTCACACCCTCGGGGCGCTGCATACAGAAACCCTACAAGAAGGGCGACCTGAAGGGCTACGAGCAGGAGCTCGACACCCGATACAAGCATGGTGAGCTGTATAGCGCCGACTCCATCCACTTCGCCGATTCGCTGAAGTTCCAAACGCTCCGGCGCCATCGCACGGTGTATGGTGGGGGCGGTATCATGCCCGACTACTTCGTGCCGCTCGACACCACCCAGTACACACGCCTCCACAGGCAACTGGCCGCCAAGGGCATTATCATCAAGGTCAACCTGAAGTATGTCGACAACCACCGCAAGCAGTTGCGCCGACAGTACCCATCGTTCCAAACATTCCTCAATAACTTCCAGGTGCCGCAGAGCGTGATCGACGAGGTGATGGCCGAGGGAAAGAAAGAGAAGGTGGAGCCCAAGGACGACGACGAACTCAAGAAAACGCTGCCTCAGCTATGCGCACAGCTCAAGGCCCTTGTGGCCCGCGACCTGTGGGACATGAGCGAATACTTCCAGATCATCAACCAGCAGAACCACATCGTCGAGAAGGCCATCGAGGTCATGGGCGACGAGCAGGCCTGGAAGTAAGCGGCACAACCCCCTAACCTCACCGACATGGAACAGCTGTTGCACTACTGTTGGAAGCACAAGATGTTTCCGCTCGGAGCGCTCCACACCACCGACGGACAGCCGGTGGAGGTGATCGACGCGGGCCTGCACAACCGCAACGCGGGCCCCGACTTCTTCAACGCCAAGGTGAAGATTGGCGGCGAACTGTGGGTGGGCAACGTGGAGATACACGACAAGTCGACCGATTGGTTCCTGCATGGGCATGAGCGCGACGACCATTATAATAATGTTGTGCTCCATGTGGCCGGGGTGATCGACGCCGAGGTGCGCACCGCCAGTGGCCTCACGCCTCCGCAAATGCAGCTCGACGTGCCCGAGACGGTGCGGCGCAACTATGAGGAACTGCTCAAGGCCGACAATTACCCGCCCTGTTACAAGATCGTGCCGACCCTCTCGCGCATCAGGGTCCACTCGTGGATGAGTGCCCTCGAGACCGAGCGCCTCGAGCGCAAGACCGACGACATAGCCCGTCGGGCTGCCTGCTGCCAGAGCTCGTGGGAGGCCGCCTACTTCGTTACCATGGCCCGCAACTATGGCTTTGGCATCAATGGCGACGCCATGGAGCAGTGGGCCATGAACGTGCCGCTGGGAGCGGTGGGCCATCACCGCGACGACCTGTTCCAGGTGGAGGCGCTCTTCTTGGGCCAGGCGGGCCTTCTCGACCCCCTGTCGATACCCGAACGGCACCGCGAGGCGGCGCTTGCCGACCCCTATTACCAGCGTATGGCCAGCGAATACAAGTACCTGGCGCATAAGTTTGGCCTCCAACCCATCGACCACCATCTATGGCGCTTCTTGAGGCTGAGGCCACAGAATTTTCCCCATATACGCATCTCGCAACTCGCCAGGCTCTATTTCCTCCGCAAGGCCGGACTGTCGCAGCTCATCGATTGCGAGGATGTGAAGAGCGCCCAGCGCATGCTCGCCACGTCGCCCACCGACTATTGGCAGACCCATTACGCCTTCGGGTGCGAGAGTGCGCGCAGCGAGAAGCGCCTGTCGGCCGCGTCGGTCAACCTCCTGCTCATCAACACCGTTGTGCCAATGCTCTTTGCCTATGGCCGCCACAAGCGCGATGAGCGGCTCTGCGACCGCGCCTTCGCCTTCCTCGACCAGTTGCGCGCCGAGGATAACCACATCGTGCGGATGTGGAAATCGTGTGGGCTGCCCGTCGACAACGCTGGCGACTCGCAGGCGCTCATACAGCTCAAGAACGAGTATTGCGACCGGCGCGATTGTTTGCGCTGCCGCTTCGGCTACGAGTTTCTCAAGGGATGAGGCTCTGCGCCGTGCGCCCTGCCTGTCGGTGGGCGCATCATAACATAAACTATCATGTAGGATAGCATCAGCGTCGACGCGTCATAGCACGGGCTATAACGTAAGATGGCATGGGCTACAACGCATCATCAATATGAAAGAATATCTGTTTACCACACGTATGGATGTGCGCGACTATGAGTGCGACATCGAGGGCATCGTCAACAACGCCAACTATCTCCACTACACCGAGCATACGCGCCACCGCTTCTTGCGCAGCTTGGGCGTGAGCTTCGCCGCCCTTCACGAGAAGGGAGTCGACGCTGTGGTGGCGCGTATGCAACTGAAGTTTAAGACGCCCCTGCGCTGCGACGACGAGATGGTGTCGTGCCTCAACCTCAAGAAGGAAGGTATGCGCTATGTATTCGAGCACGACATCTATCGCGCTTCCGACATGAAACTGTCGTTTCACGCCGATGTCGACCTCGTGACCCTCATCCATGGCAAGCTCGGTGTGAGCGAGGACTACGACCGCGCCTTTGGCTTCGACAAGCTATAACATATTATTCCCGTAGCCATACACCGTGCAGGTCTCTGCACCCCACCTTATACGCTAACGCAACAGATACACCGTGGACAACGAACTGATCAACACAGTAGCCCTGGCCCGACTGAGCTATTTCCACCTCAACGTCATGGTGGGGCTCTATCGGCGCATGGGATCGGCCACCGCCATTGTCGAGCAGCGGAGTGAACTGCCGAGGATGTTCCCGAGTATGCCGGCGCGCATCGTCCAGGAACTGGCCAGTTTCGACATCATGCGAGGCCGGGCCGAGGAGGAACTGGCATGGGCCGCCGACCACAACGTGCAGGTGTTATGCCTCAACGACCCGCTCTACCCGCGCCGGCTGAAGGAAACGCCCGACGCGCCGCTTGCGCTGTTCTATCGGGGAATGGCCGACCTCAACGCCCGGCGGGTCATCAATGTTGTTGGCACGCGCCACTGCACGCCCTATGGCGAGGACCTAATCAGGCGTTTTGTGGCCGACCTGAGGAGGTGCTGTCCCGATACGCTCATCGTGAGCGGACTGGCCTATGGGGTCGACATTCATGCACACCGCTATGCCCTGGCCAACCAGATGGACACGGTGGCGGTGCTGGCCCATGGCCTCGACACCCTCTATCCGCAACGCCATCGCGACACGGCCAACGAGATGGTGGCGCATGGTGGGCTCGTCACCGAGTACATGACCCACACGCAACCCGACAAGGTCAACTTCGTGAGGCGCAACCGCATCACGGCGGGTCTGTGCGACGCCACCATCCTTGTGGAGAGTGCGGCGAAGGGCGGTGGCCTTATCACCACACGCATCGCTAAGGAATACAACCGCGATGTGTTTGCGTTCCCTGGCGCCGTGGGCGCCCCTTACAGCGAGGGCTGCAACAGGCTCATACGCGATTGCGGTGCGGGGCTCATCACTTCGGCAGCCGATTTCGTGGACGCCATGGGGTGGGCCGACGACCAAAAACTGGTGGAGGCACGCCGAAACGGCATTGAGCGCCAACTTTTTCCCGACCTCTCCGACGCCGAGATGCGCATCGTACAACTCTTGGAGACCACCAACGACCTCCGTCAAGACGCCATCTCCGTCAAGACGGGGCTACCCATGGCAACGACCCTCGCCCTGTTGTTCCAACTCGAAATGAAGGGAGTGGTCAAGCCTTACGCAGGAGGCGTTTACCATCTGCTCGCCTAAGGCGCTGTAAGGCCCGATCGACCATGCGGTGGGAGAGTAGGCTGGCGGCGAGAAACGGCCCTGGAGGGGCGTTAAACGGTCTTTGGGGCGCCAACGAGCGCCAATGATGCCTTCCCGTTCCCCGATGGATGGACCGTTGGGTGGGCTTGGCGAAAAACTTAGTAAGACAATAAAAAGATTTATGAAGATAGGCAATATAGATTTTGGTAGCAAGCCTTTGTTTCTTGCACCCATGGAAGACGTTACCGACATCGGATTTCGCAAGCTATGCAAGCGTTATGGCGCAGCCATGGTCTACACGGAGTTTGTTTCGGCCGACGCCATCATACGATCCATTCCCAGCACGCTCGCCAAGATGCATGTCAACGACGACGAACGCCCAGTGGGCATTCAGATCTATGGGCGTGAGGTGGAGCCAATGGTCGAGGCGGCAAAGATCGTGGAGAGCTTCCACCCCGACATCATCGACATCAACTTTGGATGCCCTGTCAAGAAGGTGGCTGGCAAGGGCGCCGGCGCCGGCCTGCTGCGCGACATTCCCAAGATGCTCGAGATCACGAAGGCTGTGGTGAAGGCCGTGAACACGCCCGTCACCGCCAAGACCCGTCTGGGATGGGACATGAACGACCTTGTTATCACCACGCTGGCCGAGCAGTTGCAAGACTGTGGCATACAGTCGCTCACCATTCATGGGCGCACACGGTCGCAGATGTACACGGGCGAAGCCGACTGGACGCTGATTGGCGAGGTGAAGCGCAACCCACGCATCCACATCCCCATCATTGGCAATGGCGACATCACCACGCCCGAGCGGGCCAACCTGGCCTTCGAAAACTATGGGGTCGATGCGGTGATGATTGGTAGAGCTACGTTCGGACGGCCCTGGTTTTTCAAGGAATGTAGAGACTATATCGACACCGTTCAGGGTGCAGCTCAGGTACTACCTGCACCCTTGACCATAGACGATAAGATCGATATCCTCGAAGAACAGCTCCGAATCAACGTGGAACGCATCGATGAGTACCGTGGAATACTCCATACGCGACGACACCTGGCCGCATCGCCCATATTCAAGTGCATACCCAACTTCCGGCAGACGCGAATAGCCCTTTTGAGGGCCGAAACTACTGAAGATGTGCTCAGAATACTCGAAGAATGTCGTTCTATTCTAAAGGGGCTACAAGTTGAAAATCAATAAGTTGCGAGCCAACTGCGACAAAACCATGAATTGTTTTAACTTGCTTTAACATCTTGTGGTTCGCCTTTTGTCGCCTCGGCCTTTTACCCTTCGCTCATTTATGGTTATCTTTGCACTTAGAAAGCATTAAAACGCACATGGTTGACGATTTCGACATACGAGAAAACAACATCACAAGAGAGGAGAAAGACTTCGAGAACGCGCTTCGCCCGCTCCGTTTCGACGACTTCAACGGTCAGCCCAAGGTTGTGGAAAACCTCGGGGTCTTTGTTGAGGCCGCCAAATATCGCCATGAACCGCTCGACCACACCCTGCTCTACGGTCCTCCCGGATTGGGAAAGACCACGTTGAGCAACATCATCGCCAACGAGCTGGGGGTGGGATTCAAGATCACGTCGGGACCTGTGCTCGACAAGCCCGGCGACCTGGCCGGCCTCCTCACGTCGCTCGAGCCCAACGATGTGCTCTTCATCGACGAGATACATCGCTTGCAGCCCGTTGTGGAAGAGTATCTTTATTCGGCCATGGAGGACTATCGCATCGACATTATGATCGACAAGGGTCCCTCGGCGCGAAGCATACAGCTCGACCTCAACCCCTTTACGCTCATTGGAGCCACCACCCGTTCGGGCATGCTCACCGCACCGCTGCGCGCCCGTTTTGGCATCAACATGCACCTGGAGTACTACGATCCCGCCACCTTGCAGCGCATCATACGCCGCTCGGCGCGGCTGATGAGGGTGCCCATCGACGATGACGCGGCCGTGGAGATTGCCCGTCGTAGTCGCGGAACGCCCCGTATCGCCAACGGCTTGCTGCGCCGTGTGCGCGACTTTGCGCAGGTCAAGGGCAACGGAACCATCACCAAGGACATTGCCGACATCGCCCTGTCGGCCCTCAACATTGACTCCTATGGATTGGATGAGATCGACAACAAGATCCTGCTGACAATCATCGACAAGTTCAAGGGTGGGCCGGTGGGCGTCTCCACCATTGCTACCGCCATTGGCGAGGACGCCGGAACGGTGGAGGATGTGTACGAGCCTTACCTCATCATGGAGGGCTTCGTGAAGCGTACGCCACGCGGCCGCATGGTGACGCCTTTGGCCTACGAGCATCTGGGACGCAACCCCTACAGCGGTAACGTCATGCAGACCGAGTTGTTCTAACCCTTATCCATCCATCGCGAAACATCAATCCAACATGAACTCAGCATCCCATCCCACACCCAACGGGCGCATAGCCCTCTTCGCCGGGAGCTTCGACCCGTTCACCATCGGCCACGACGACATCGTGAGGCGGGCCTTGGCGTTGTTCGACAAGGTGGTGGTCGTGGTGGCCGTCAACCCCGAGAAGCGCCACATGTTCACCGTTGAGGAGCGCGTGGAGGCCATTCGTCACCTCTATCAAGGCAATCGGCGTGTGGAGGTGATGGCCCACGACGGCATGATGGTCGACCTGGCCCACGACATTGGAGCACGTTTCATGGTGCGCGGCGTGCGGTCGGTCATCGATTTCGAATACGAAAAGGTGGAGGCCGACTACAACAAGCGGTTGGGCGGCCTTGAGACGGTGCTGCTCTATTCGAGTCCGACGCTGGCGTCGGTCTCGTCGACGGCCTATCGCCAACTGGTGTTTTTCCATAAGGACGCTGAGGCTGCCGCCATGCTCCCGACCGCACCGCCATCGGATGCGCCGACGCACGATTGAACCCATAGGGGCCACGGCTCCCGTTACAGATAACCGATACATCAATTCATACATATAAGATATGATCACATACAATGCAGACGGCGTAAAGATGCCGAAGATACGCCACCGTGACACAAGCGCTTGGATCAAGCGCGTGGCACAGGCCCATGGACGCAAGGTGGGCGAGATTGGCTATATGTTTGTCAGCGACGAGAAGATATTGGAGGTGAACCGCCAGTATCTGGGTCATGATTATTACACCGACATCATCACGTTCGACTACGATGAGGGCGATGTGCTCAACGGCGACCTTGTCATTTCGCTCGACACCGTTCGCACCAACGCCGAGAAGTTTGGCAAGGAATACGACGACGAGTTGCACCGAGTCATCATTCATGGCATACTCCACCTTTGCGGTATCAACGACAAGGGACCTGGCGAGCGCGAGATCATGGAGGCCCACGAGAATGAGGCCTTGGCCATGCGCTAAGCTTCTCGATTCCCTGTTACGGCTTTTTCGCCCAGCCAAGAGGATCGCTTCGCTTGGCTATGGTGTTGGTAGTGTCCAGGGGTAAGGGCAGTCTTGTCGTCCCGTTTGTGGCCTTTCCTTTGTGTTTCATGGGTCTTTTTGTCCTGCGAGGGAAAGGCTGCGAAGGGAAATATCGTACAACTATTGCAAATATTGTCCAACGATTCAACAAACACGCCTCTGCAAGGCGTGTTTGTTTGTTTTATTTCCTACTTTTGTGGGAGAACAAACTAAATTCTAATCTTTGGATAAGATATGAAACAAAGACCTTTACTCCATTTACCTGTTGTTTCGTTCCTGCTGTCGCTGATGAGCTTGACAAGCCTTGCCGGCAACCGTTACGACTTCAATTTCAATGTCTCGCGCCCTGTGGATGCCACGGCCGCCACCGTATGTCCGGTGCATGCCACCTTGCTCCGCACGGCCATTGGCGTAACCGACCCAGCCACCGCGAACCTCGTGGCGAGCTACAAGACCTCGTCGGGCGAGGAGCGGTTCCGCACCACCAACACACCGGGCCTCGCCAGTGGCCAACAGGGCCATTGGTTCGACCTCAGCGGGGTGCCCACCAACCGTGCCGCCCAGCGCGCCGCATTGGTGCTCTGGGACAAGGCCGCCCTTAATGTTACGCATGGCGAACTGGCCACGGAGGGCACAAGCCTCACCGTCGTAGAGGGCTTGGTGAATGGCCAAGACTCGGTGTTTTTCCATATCCATGTTACGATCGCCGCTGCCGGATCAGCTGAGAGCGTCACCACCGACGAGCCCCAGTTTGTGGGGCGTCGCAGTGAGACCGATGGCTGGCTGGTGCGACCGCTCGTGCAAAAGAACGATGAGGAGCCTGTGGAGCAAAACTTCATCCAGGTGAACGAGGGCGACAAAATTACGTTGAGTTGCGAGGTCATCAACCCCGACAACTATAAGAGTGTGCGCTATCGCTGGCTCAAGACTACGATGAATCGCACCACGTATCAAAACGAAGACAACACCGTGCGCCGCTCCATGGCTACGGCTCCCTATAAGATCACCGACAATGCCGTGTATGCCGACGGGGCGCGTTATGTGTTGCGCGTCACCATGGTCGACCAAGAGGGCAAGGGAATCCTGAAAGATTACAATTACTATGTCGACGTGCAGAGCCATGCCGGCGAGTTCATGGAGTGGCCGCGCTTTAAGCTCTCCTACGATTTCCATACCGAATACCCCAACCTGCAGAAGCCTGCCAAGCTGCATACCTTCACCAAGAAAGACGGAACTCCTGCCAATCATTATGAGGGTGAGTGGTGGTCGGCCTTCTGGGGCGACAACCTCAATGCGGAGGTGGGTACCGATTCGGCCACCATCTATACCGCTGCCAAGAACATGGTCGACAAGTACGACTACGACTTCAGGTATATTCGCGATTACATGGGATGGCCTCCCGACCTTAGCGCACGCCGTGGGTACAAGTCGTTTGTTTACGTCTTCGGATCGGGACTGAGCAACGACAATGAGGCCAACACCACGAAGGGTGGTTACCAGAGCAGCACCTACGCCGATGGGCAGAACTGGGCTTGCGTATGGGCCAGCTACTATCCGTTCAGCCGTTTCCGCGCCGACGCCGACAAGAAGTGGGGCGATGGCGAGTACCAACGCAACGCCATGGTGCACGAGGGCATCCACGCCATCTTTGCCGACCTGGGTGCTTGCCAAGGCTCCAGCTGGTTCCACGAGGGTGGCAACACATGGCTGCAGGGGCAGGTCTACGCCAAGCGCGACGGCCTGTATGGCGAAGCCGGATTCCTCGACGGAGGACCCTTCCTCGCTCCCCACATGCCCATCGAATGCTACTCGGGATGGTTGCAGGATGGTTCCTATGGAGGACCGGGTGCGCAGGGCGTCAACATGTATAACGGTTCGGGCAAGCAGGTGTGCACATGGCGCAGCTACCTGGGGGGCGTGCAGTATGCCAATGCCTTCCCCGTGGTGGTTGCCAATGTGTGTGGCGATGGCGTCATTCCATGGATCTGGCGCAACTGCAAGGACTATGTGCTCAAGACCATGGGCGACTCCATCGGCGAGGAGCCTATGCGACAGATCGTAACCGAGTATCGTGCGCGCCAGGCACTCTTCGACCTCGGTGGATGGGACAACAGCTACCGCAAGGTGGTGAACGACAACTTCGGCATCACGGTGAAGCCCGAGTGGGAGCCTTATTGGATCAATGTGGCGCCCTATCGCATCACCCCATACCAGTCGGTGACGCTCGACAACGAAGACGGATGGATGTCGCCCGACACATTGACCAACCCCGGTTGGAGCGGTGGCAACATCATTCCCATCCATGTGCGTGGCGATGTGGCCAACGTGGAGTTCCGTCCAGAGGACACGCAGATGCGGGCCTTGCTCTGCTACCGCACCAAGGATGGCAAGTGCTATTACAGCCAGCCCGTGAAGTGTGGCAACATGAGCATCGACATCACCGAGAAACCGGCCAACGGGATCGTGTTCTGCGTGGTCTGCAACACCGACTATGTATATCTCGGCGATGCACAGCGTAAGCACCACTGGGACTACCGCATCCGTCTGGGTGAGGGCGCCCTGGCCATTGCCGACACCTACACCCGTTGGTACAACTATGAGCAAGACCTGAGGGATGCGTTCAGCACAGGCATCCAGGCCGTGCAGGGCACCAGCAAGAAGGAGCAGCAAATCCATGTCATGTCGACGGCCGCCGTGCGTGGCAACGTCATTCGTCTTGACCTGGGCGGCATCAATCCCGCAGACGTCACCGTGAGGGCCGTGGGAGCCTCGGGCATCCTGGTGCAGCAGGGCCACCTCAGCGCCGACGGCACCTTCCTTGTGCCGGCCAACATGCCCGCTGGCCTCTGCTTCTTTACCTTCGCCTATGGCAACGAGCGCCAGACAGTTAAAATGATAGTTAAGTAATCTGGGTTTGCAAGTTTTGCTTAACTTTGCAGATGAACTTTTGATAGCATCTCTGCAGATTTCCGTATATTGGTTGAGTGGTTCTGATGTCATGTTACTTTAAGCTTTGATCACTATAAAGTTACTGATAATCAGCCACTTAACCAAATTTTATTAGTTATATCACGTTAATTAACTCCCTCATTTTCAAACGATTACGTTAGAATTAACAGAGTATTGTTAAAGACGAGTATAGGAACAAGACTTATGAGCTAAAAGAAATTCATATTTCTAACCATATAGGTCAAAAGCCTACTACTATTGGTACTTTGTACATTCCTGTTAGTGTAGAAAAAATTGATAAATGGGAAAGCCTTGAATATTCCTCAATAATAGTAGCTGAAGGCAATCCTGTCTATGATTCGCGAAATAATTGTAATGCGATAATAGAAACAGCTACAAATAAATTAGTGTCTGGTTGCAAGAATACAGTCATCCCCAGCTCTGTGACCAGCATAGGTAACGATGCGTTCAATAGATGCTCCAGCCTTACCAGCATATCCATCCCCAGCTCCGTGACCAGCATAGGTAGTGGTGCGTTCTCTGGTTGTATTTAGAGCCTTATAAACTACCAATAGTTCGTTAAAATTTGAGATAAAGGCTAAGCAGTTTTACGCTGCCAGCC
>NZ_JAHKBE010000057.1 GCF_018789675.1 Hallella faecis | reverse complement strand
GAACAGCAAAAAAACTTCAAGTTTTTCTTGCGTAGAAACATAGAATGCACACCCTTCTCCGTTGGTGAGCATACGAGTTAATATTACCTAACCTTTTGACCCTTGCCATTGATGATAACACCTCTACATTCTGAGTCCTTGCAGAGGTAGAGGTCATAGCCTATGGCTTTGATGCTACTATATACAGGAGGTGTGATAATCTTACCTTCTGGAGACATCAGACCGTACCAATCATATTCTGTCTCGTACTGTTTGCAGCGAGCGACTGCATGTATAGGAGATGGCACAGAATTCATTTCTTCACTTGTCACGTTGCCTTCATCGTCATAGTTCTTTGTTGACTCATAACGCAACTCGTTGGTCTCGTATGTCAACTGCTCCACATTGTAGATATAGAAGTCATTGATGAGCTTGCCCTGCAAGGTATATCTGCGAATAATATGGTCGGGAGTAATCTCGGTTATCATTTCATCCAATATACTGTATTTAGCTTCGGCGAATGGAAAAACAGTACCCATAGAAGCGTTCAACACACTTTGCTTTTTGCCCTGAGTGACAATCCAGAAAGTATCGACAGGCTCTATTGCATCATACTTGGCAGTCAACACCCAGTTTCCCTGCTTGTCAATCAGACCTACAGTGTTGAGGTCGCTATTTGCAATAACACAATGATTGTTGTGAAACACATAGCCGTCATACTCTGGATTGTATGGAGTCTTGAGGTCTATGGCTACTTTTCCTTTCGCATCAATGAACTTCAGCCATCCATTATCATCGACACAAGCCAGACCGTCGGAAAATATCCACGCATGGGCATACTGAGGCTTGATAGCTACCTCACCAGTCAGAAGGCTTAGATAACCACGTTTGTCTCCACTCTTGTAGCAAGCCAGCGTGTCCCTACCCAACGGCTTGAATAGCCAGTCAATATCTGTAACAGTCTTCTTGCCGTCAGCATTCTTGACATAGCCAGGGTTGTCATACAAATGGAAATAGGTGACTCCTTGGGAGAGTTTCATGGTATCATAAACACATTCTTTAGCTCTGCACTTCCAAGGGAGTTCCTCATAGAACGCATGACAAACACTATACACCACAGCAGCGGTCAACATCACCATAATGACAGCAAAGGACGAACCGACAACACGGCGTATGAACTTGCCATACTTGGAGTCGTCGTTCATGCCAAATATTGTCGTAAACCAGTTGGCTATACTGGCAAGGATGGCGGTGAATCCATGCCAGAACAATACGAAAGCTCGTTTCATGGATGTCGATTTCATTTGTTTTCCTCCTCATCAAAGGCATCATCAGCCATGTTTGCATATAGGTTGCGGCGCTCTGATTCTGATGCCGGAGCCGCACAACAACCTTTCATCTCTGCTGTCTTCCACTTTGCCAGACGACCGAAGAGATTCATACGGGTACTACTGTCTTTCTGCATCGAAGCACGTGTTCCCTCATTGCTGTAGTCAAAGTTTCGGGCATTGCGGATAGACATTGACATGGCCACCTCTACAGAGTCTTGGTTGGCTCCCATATAAGTAAATGTCCATCCTTTGCCACGTAGCCGTTCCACAAGTTCCTTAATGGTCTTGCCGTTATACTCGCGAGAGGCATTCTCCATACCATCCGTGATAATGGTAACGACCACCAAAGCATCCTTCATGCCCTGTACATGCTTGTGCATACCAGTTAGCGTCATGCCCATAGCGTCATAGAGTGGGGTTGTACAACATGGCTGGAAATCCTCTATATTCAGAGGCTTGGCTTCTGCCACAGGAGTTTTGTCATACAAATGCTTTGTCTCACAACTACAGAATGTCACCAATGACACGAAATGATCCTGAGTGTCGGCAAACTTCTCTTGCGCTTTTTTTATGCCAGCTAAGGTTTCGTTGAAGCCTTCAACGGCAGCTTGGCGTATACACTCCATCGAACCGCTACGGTCGAGGATGATTATATTGAAGACCTGGGTCTTCTGGATTTCTTTCTTTACTTCCATTTTCTTTTATTTTTATATTGTTAGTCAAATGAACGCATAGTCTTGATGAAGGTTAATCGTACCATGCCAAGAATCTCTATCGCCTTGTCAAGGCAAGTTTTCAAACTCTCCTCGCCATTATAATAGAACTCGCAACCTGCCGAGACATTCTTCAATGTCTGGTCTATATAAACCTTGGCAAGCTTGATTTCGCGAGTTATCTTGTTGCAGACTGCAAGGACTTTGGTTTCTTCCCCTTCATTAACCTCATACATTTGGGGGAATACGACAACAAGATAGTCTTCATCGTCTGAACTTGATCCCATCACATAGAACGTTTTCATCTGATAGCGGATAAATATGTCACCTTCATCATCAATCTGAGGCTTGAACCCTAGAGACTGTAGTACTGAGACTACCATTTCATGTCTTGTCATAATACTTGTCGTTTAGTCGTTGTTATCGTTATCGGAACTTTCATCGCTCTCGCCATTATCAATCTTTTCAATAGAGTCGCGAGCGAACATCAAAGCAGCAGCAAGGTGAAGAATCATATGACGGATCACCTCCTCCAGGTCTTCGTTGCCAAGAAGGTCACGTTCGTAGAATAGCCAGAGCCCCTTGCCAAGGGTGTATGCCTTGACGTATTTAAGGGAGGAGTTGATTTTCTCTTTAAGTGCGTTATAGCCTTCCTTGTTATCTTCCTCCAGATCGTAAATGCCTGGAACAGAGATATTGAGGAAGTCCTCATCATCTTCGTTGTACATATAGAGAAAGTTGATACCCTCATAATAAAAGTGATAACCCAACGATTCGTTGTCTTCCAAGTTAAAGCCCAAGTTTTCAAAGGCTGCCAAAATCTTTTCTTTCATCTGATTTAATTTTTATGGTTATTACTATTGTTATCTAAAGCCTATGGTTACAGGTTTGAGTCCTTTGTCCTTTGGGGAGAACTCGCTCCTCACACGCTCATATTCTCGAAGTGACTTGGTGCTAACAGAAGGACTTCTTGTCGCTATGATTTCTTCCAATACTTCTTGCGTGATACCTTGTTTCTTTCCGTCAGGGCTCTTGATGGTCTCGTTGAACTTCTTGCGAGCTGCCGACTTGACGATGTAGCTGATGTCAGAGCAGTTGTAGCCGTTGGTCAATTCAGAAAGATGGGTTGTGTCAATATCGCCTTCTGTGGGGAGTTTCGACAGTTCCAAGGCAAACAGACTCTTGCGTGCTTCTATGTCAGGCATGTCGATATACACCATTTCATCTATACGTCCTGTTCTCAGCACCGCCTTGTCTATGCGTTCTGGATGATTGGTAGCTGCGAGGACATAAACGCCTTTGTCGGAGGCATTGTTGAGCATGCACAGAAACTCATTTACCTCGCTGTCATAATGTTGATTGCCCTCCTCGCCCGAACGTCGTGGCACCATAGCATCAAACTCATCAAAGAAGAGCAAAGTAGGAGCGTTCTTCTCTGCTTCCTTGAAAACCTCGCCAATCTTCTGCTGGGTTCCGTGAACCCAAGTGCAAGCCAAGTCATCGGGAACGATCTTCATGAAATTGATGCCGACCTCCTCTGCCATCTTCTCCGCAAAGAAGGTTTTTCCACATCCTGCCGGGCCGTAAAATAGCATGGACGGAGGCTTGATGCCATAGACTTCGGCACATTCTCGGTTTTGGAGTACGTTGATGAACCCTTCCGTCACTCTCTGCTTCAGTTCGTTCATGCCGGCAACATCACCGAAACCATTGCCTTTCTTCTTTAGTGGAGTGGGGTTCTGCTCTACTGCTTCTTTGGCAACCTTTCTGACCTGCTTTTCTGCTGTGTCGGAAGGTTTCTGTCCGCAGATGCGGCGCAACCAGTCTTTTTCTGCTTCTGTCGTATTCATGTGCATTCCTCCTCGTTTCGTTAGTTGTACTTCTATAAAGAAAGATGGGTAGAACAAGCATCTTCTATCATCATTCTTTTGTTTGACTGAAAAAAATCCCTTTCATCATCGTATGATAGCCATCATAGTCTGATGAAAGGGACTGAAAGATTTTGTTATCCTGCAATCTTTACACCTTGTGAGTCGGTGGATTATCCCTCCACTGTTCTATTATCCGCTTGCACCCTTCCACAATATGTGAGGCCACACTCTGATACACGGCATCAGTCTGATAGTGCGGATCCATAACTGCGGTATCTGTACCAAATGCCAGTTTGTCGAACATGACAATCCTGTTCCAATTCGCATAGTCAAGCACACGGGAAATGGCATTACGGTGTTCCGCATCAAAGATAACAATGCAGTCTGCCTCCTGCAACTTCTCATGCGTGATAGGTGTAGTCATTCCTTTAAGGTCATAACCCAGTTCGCTGGCAATTCGTACCATATTAGCGTCACGAGGGTTTTCTCCCCAGTCCAATGTGCCACGAGAGAACACTTCGATATTATTCATTCCCTCTTGTTCGAGCATCGATTTGAGTACACACTCGGCAAATGGACTTCTGCATGCATTGCCCGTGCAGACAAAGCAAATGGTATATTTCTGTTCCATGACTATTCTTATTATGAGGTTATTACTTTTTGTTGTTTCTCTTGCTTTGCTCGTTGATGACTTGCTTTCTTCGCTTAAACTCCTCGATGGGCATCGGCTCCTTGCCATCTCTCTCCGTGAGCTTATCATAGAAGGCATTAAGCACACGTAATATCTTTGAGGTGCCGTGGCCGCTTTCCTTCAGGTAGCCTTGCAGGGTCGGCGGCTCCTTTCCCTTATCTGCGCCATAGAACACCCAATAGGTGCTGAGAGCGATGTCTGTACGGTGCAGCCCCATGGCACAAGCGATATAGAAACCGCCTCGGTCGATGCGCTCACAAAAATCAGGAAACAACGACACCATACTTTCAACGACATCGGCACGGTTATCAACAGGGTAGTAGAAATACTCCATACCGTACTTTTCACAAAGGTTTTGCATACGTTGGTTCATGCCGTCATTACGAAGGTCAATGATCGTATGAACGCCTACGTCCTTTATAACTGGCCAGGCATAGCCCAGACTGCGTGATGACATCGTCTTTCCCCTTACACCTCCGTATGCAGGATGTATGTCGGGAATGTTGAGTGCAAGTATTCTGTTGATGTTCATAGTGTTTTTGCTCGTTCTGTGTTTATTATTCTACTCTCAAAGCTGGAATTTTATTCTCGCTATTTTTGCCTATATGCCATCCGTCACACCATGCGCATTTATAGACAGAGAAATGAACGCCATGTTTCTTTTCCATTGCTTCTGCAGCCTTTTCCGCAATAGACTTTGATGGATATGCCACCTTAGGCTTACCACTTCTTCGGGAGATGTGGCTGTATTGACTGAATATGCCAAAAGCATTGTGCGTGACGAAAATGTTTCGCCATGCGCCCTTTCTCGTCAACTGATTCCATATAGCCAGCATAAAGTTTTTTGTATTCATAGTCCTCATTTTGGTTACACATAATAAAACCTCTCATAGTTGAACCGTGACAACTCACTTTGCGTGGTGTCCAATGCCTTCAAACGTTCTGGTATCTCATGTAGAGGTGTACCATTGTCCAGAAGCCTTCTTAGTTGTGTAAACATGAGACGGTTTGTCTTGTCCATGCTATCCTTATCAGTAACCACACCATACTCTTCTGCTTCACTCATCTCAGATATGATCATACCTGAGAACAAACCGTGCAGCCCTTCCTTCTTGGCAAACTCCATGGCATGACACCATATACCGATGATGTCTCCACAATGCTTGCGAAGATAATAGGCTTGCGAATGCCCTACGATAATACCGTCAAAGTCTTCCTCCTTATCATTCTTGCGATAGTATAAACCTTTATCTGAACCATGACCAAGCAGCATGATACGCTCGCTTGGAGACGTGTGGTGAAGCAGATGTCCCATCTCTTTGTTGGAGCAATCCGCTTCAATCAACCGTGCTCCCAACCCTTCATAAAGGATTGAGAGCATTTCGGTCGTTTTATCTGTCGGATGTATCACTAACATAGTCTTTCTTTTTATCTTGTTTATGATAATAGGGAGGGAAAAGTAACCTCTAATCTATCACTTCATTGGCTTGACATCATCGAAAGTCATCTCTTTCTCTATCAAGAAAATCTTTGGTCAGTTTTACCTGTCTTTTGTTTGCAAGACACAGATGTTCCTGCAAGTTCTTCTTGACAGCATTGTTGTCTATCTTTCCTCTCTTGTAGTTCTTGATGAGCAGATTGATATTTTCGAGTTTGCTTCTTAGCAACCATTCAAACAGTGTACCTTGCTCACGAGGCAGATCGGAATACCACTCGTCGATGCCGTCACGATGTGCCCGATAGGTGGTTAGCGTGTACATATAGTCATCATAAATGAGTTTAGTTGTCTCTTTGTCATAACACAGATCCGCCAGTTGCTTATATGCCTCTATCAACCGATAGTCAACTGGCATGACAGAACGCCAGGCAGCCATATTCATATCGGCTTGGGTACCACAGCTGTATGTTCCCATGACTCCATCAATCACCCGAAATAGTTTTTCGTAACTGTTAGGTTCTTGCCATTTGCCACCCGTTTTTTCATAGAAGTGCTTCATCTGCAATCGTGCTACCTCATGCCAGACAAAGGATGCGCTTGCTTCATCCATACCCGAATTGACCATACTTGCGTATGAATCGAACAGGGCAATAACGATAGAAATGGTGTCTTTGTAGTCTTTTGTAATCCACTTGTTATACTCTTTATTGTCCATGCCCAAGTCTTCCAAACCGTAGCTACCAGTTTTGCTATACGCTGTATCAGCGATGGATAGCAAGGAGTCAACCGTATGTTCTGAACAAGTAACGTATGCCATCACTTTTTTCTTGTCAACATCCAGATGTTTCAAGACAAATGGAATGCTGTCTTTAGCAACCATCACCGTATCGGATTCCTGATTATCCAATCTGCTTTTGTTCCCCTTACAGGAAACTACGGAAAGGACAATCAGAAACAATACCGTCATTTTGAATATTGTAGTAGTTTTCATGTTGTTCATTTTTGTTATTCAATATCTATTCTTGCCACCTCATCCACATTCTTTATCCTACGGATATTGTCAATGGCTTGCTTTAGTTCGTTGGAAGAATGCACCTCAAAATCCACCGTGGTTTCCACAATGCGGTCTTGGGTTACTGTATGGAGTTCCGAAATGGATAGGTTCTGTTGCTCTGTAATGCAAGCCACCACATCGCTGAGCAGATGATGGCGGTCGATACCACGGATGCAAACACGAACGGGGAAAAGGAATTGTTCGTTCTCCTTGAAATCCACAGCTACAATGGTATCGCCCTGCTTGGATGCCTGACAGATAGCGGTGAGGCAGTTGCGCTTGTGAAGCGTAATCTGTCCCTCGGTATTCTTAAAACCGACGACTTCGTCTCCCGGCAACGGATGGCAGCAGGTACAACGTTTATACTCCATCTTTGGACGGTCGGTGAAGAAACTGCCCAAACTGCGCTTTGCCTTATAGGTCAGCACATGGTTCTGCCAATCTGCTTCTGGTACTGCATCCTCTGCAGTACCTATCTCTACACAATCGCCACGATGGAGCATCGTCTTCACAGAGGACAGTTTACCGTTGATACGTGCATACACGGCATGAAGTCCTACTTCGGTATGAATTTCGAAGGCAAAATCGAGTGCAGTGGCATACTTGGGCAGTACGATACATTTGCCCTTTGGCGTGAAAGCCATGATGTTATCATGGTAGAACGATGCCGTCACACCATCCATGTAGTCCATCTCGTTGGTGTGGTAGGCTATATCCTTGAGCACAGCCCTGAACTTTTCCAACCATGCCTTCAGGTTTTCCTCCGTGCGTTCAGCAGTACAGCCAAGGCGGTTGTTGCGTATCATACGTTCAGACGAGATATGCACTTCCTCCCATTGTCCCTTTGGATTGAGAAACTTCACATGGAAACTCTGGTAGCCGTTCTCCTTCGGAGCGTTGATATAATTGACCACAGAACAAGGACGCTCCTTGAAACAGTCGGACAACACGGCATAGATATGCAAGCTCTGCTTCTTTTCCTCCTGTAGGCCGTCAGCCTTGTAGATGATACGCAGGTAATGCTTGCTGTCGATATGTTCGAAATCACAACATTTGGACTGCATCTTGCGCCAGATACTGTAAGGTGAGCGCATACGGAGCTCGATGCGTGCGTCAATGCCGTTAGCTTCAAGTATCTCCTTAGTCTTGGCGATAAAGACATCCACATCTGGCTTCTCCGACAGCTGAAGTTCAGCCAACTGTTTCTCTATTTGTTCATACTCACGTGGACAGCGATAGCGGAACGACAGATTTTCAAGTTCTGTCTTTACGTTATACAAACCAAGGCGATTGGCAAGAGGGGCATAGAAATAATCAGTCTCCGAGGCAATCTTCATCTGCTTGTCAGGGCGCATACTGCTTAGCGTGCGCATATTATGAAGTCGGTCTGCCAACTTCACTAGTATGGCACGCACATCAAACTGTACAGACGATAGCATTTGGCGGAAGTTATCCACCTGCTTCGACTGGTCATACTGGGCTTTCTTCTGCTTCGTCACGACACCGACAAGAAATGCCACATCATCACCGAAACGTTCACGGATCTCATCTATACTGTACGGACAATCCTCCACAACATCATGTTGAAAAGCTGCCATAACAGGGTTTGCTCCCAGCTCCAGCTCTTCTGCCACAATGCGTGCCACGGCAACAGGGTGACTGATATAGGGTTCACCCGACTTGCGCAGTTGGTCTTTGTGAGCATAAGCTGCAAAGTCGTATGCTTCATGCAGCAAGTTCATCTGCTTCTCGTCCACTCGTTGAGCCATCAATGTGAAGATAGCGTCCACATCGGCTTTTATCTTCTTTTCATACTTCTCATTCATAGTCTTTTCATTTTTATCGTTCATTATAAGAGAGTGGAAGAGTGGTTGATATTATATCAACTTTCTTCAGAAAACATGAGATTTTTTGCACAAGCATTTCTGCCTCCTTTGGCTTGGGCATGTTTTCTCTCGCAAGCGTCACCTGAATGTTATAGACAGCGGAATCCTTTGTGGTCGCACTGTGTGCATAGCTAAGTGATTTCAGCTGACACCATTCTAATCTTACCAAGGAGTCGCAGACTATTGTTTCCTGTGTAGTGGAGACAGAGTCTGTCGGTATAAATGGTTCCTTGTCATCGTAGTCGTAAATGACAGACCCGTTTTTCAAAGCCTTGATATGGGTGCGTACTTGGCAGTTCTTTGCTTCTATTAGTTTTACTTCCAGTCTTTCATCAGATTTATAGTCGTACTCCAAGAGGTGCTCTTCTACCATTTGACAGATACTGTCCTGTAGTTGATGGCTAATATGATTGTCTTTACGATACTCGTTATTACAGATGTCATAGAGGGTGTAATATCCGTTCTTACGCATTTCCAACTCGCCAAACCAATGTCTTGCTGTATGATAGACAAAGGCATCATACTCCGGTTTCACCAACAGGCCGTATCTGTCACGCAGTCCTATCTTCCCTGTTTTCTTGTCCTCTATACAGAAAATGCCAGGATAGGTGTCAAGTGAGTAATATCCAGTTCTGCCCACATTGAAGCATGTATGTTGGTTGTTGCCTATGGCTAAGCTTGGCAACAATATTCCCATATAGATGGCAGACACAACGGCCAACAACAGTTTCTTCTTGTATTGGTAGAAAGCACTGCATACATAGGCAACCATGCTAAAACTGATGCCTAACATGGACATTCGCAACAGTCCGGCATGGGTTTGGGCAAAGAAGAATATCAGCATAGATATAACCAACACCCACATTTTCCCTTTCTCCAATCCATAATATCTTTTAAGCAGATGGAAACTCATTGTCGGAGCCACGACACTGGCAAACAGGCATAGTCTCGCATTCATAGTGAGACCTGCATACAATGTGCCTATTGTTATCAACAGTAGGGAACAGAATGTCCTTGCGGTTTTATCCGTCCAAAGCAGTTTGCCAAGCGTGTCTGTCCATGTCAAGGTGTCTGTCTGACAACCCTTACGGAAGATATTGACGAGGAAGACTACCAAAGGAACTACCCACAACCATGTAGCCACAGCTAAAGTAAGCCCTACATACCACCATCGGTTAAAGTCAAGGTTCAACAATGGAAATACTTTTGAGGCGAGCTCACTAAGTTTTATGTCAAGTTCTGTACTGATAGCAAAGACTGTCAATCCCATGAACAGCAGTCCTGGAATCCATGATTTCTTTTCCCTATGGTAAAGCGTGAACGAGAGCAGCAAGCGTGACATAATAAGTAACATCACAATCCATGTTGCAGGGGTATCGACCCATGCTATTCTGCTTCCCAATGCGGCTATAGTCCACAATGAACAAATAGCCAAATCAAATTCTAATAGTATCTTTCTCATCTTGTCTCTCTTTTATTCTATTTCAATCAATATTGCCGTATAGTTGTCATCACCTTGTTTTTGACAGAGAAAGTCAAATACATCGAGTATATCTTCCAAGGGCTTGTCGTCCAACATCCTTGCTTGTAGGATGTCGGGGGCCATGCTCTTGTACAAGCCATCAGAACAGAGTAATATCCTGTCTCCTTTCTGAATGGTGAACTGCCTAATGTCGGGAACAGCGACTTCTGGACGGTAGCTGAAGAAACAGCGTGACACAATTTCCCATCCGAAGTCAATGCGCACATGGTCCTCGGTCTGGTAAAGTAATCCCTCACTTTGTCTTAGCAGATAGCAACGGCTGTCGCCCACATGGGCTATTGTCGCCTTGTCACCTTCAATGCTGACCATGACCATCGTAGTACCCATCTCTGCATGGCTGAGGTCATAGGATTTCTGGTTGATGGCATTACAAGCCTTTCTGCAAGCCATAACAACTTTTTGGTCACTGTCTGGAGTGTCTGTATTATCCTGCCAGTTTTTTGAAATAGCATTGCAGACAGCCTCACTTGCCACCTCGCCAAAGGAATGACCTCCCATGCCGTCACATACTATGCCCATGAAGCGATTGTGCTTTGGCATTTCCAGGACGTTAAAGCAATCTTCATTATTGCTTCGCCGACCAGTCTTGCTGATTGTCGCATATTTGATTTTCATTATCTTTTGTTTTTATGTTTATATCGTTTTTGAGAAAGAAGTAACCTAATGATACTCACTCAATATACTTTTCCAGACTAATTTCCATATCTAACATTTGATGGCTGATATTGGTGATTATCATCTTTTCAGCTTTTGCAATTCGCTTGTTTCTGAAGGACACATTGAACGTATTTAGTACAACCAGGAACAAAGTCGGGTAGAAACATTGCTCTATCAGACTCATGCTTGTTCTTGTATGTAGTAACCATGCCACTATTCCTGTCAACACAAAAGTCAAAACGAAGTACCAACTATTGGATGGCAGTTTGTTGTTGTCTGGCTCTTGGAAACTCTGCTCCATAGCTTCTGTCATAAAATCCAAGGCTTTGTCGGGAGCTGCATTATGAAAACTCTGGAACCACATACCTTGCGCTAATACACCTTGTGGCCACTTGGCAATCTCCTTTTGCATTTTTTCTGTGAGTCGCTGCACATCCACCTTGCCGTTGAACTTGATTTGTCGTTTGGCTTCAGACAACACAATATCATGGATGTCATGCCACTGGCTCCTGAATATCTCTTGTCGTTGTATTTCCATTGTGAATAGACTTTTATAATGTCGCCAATTCCTCTGCGTATGGTATGCCAAACACATCGAGATAACAGCACTTGATTTCTGATGCCATTGTCGTAAGGATGCCTGTTGTGCGTTGGCGTTCATGATCTGCATTGAAATGATTGTCGTTTATATTGCGCTCAATCTCTGCCAAACGCAATCTCTCATCTGTCAAACGTTGACGACTCTCACCACACTTGGCACTCTTTACCTCATTAACCTTAATAGCGATATTGGCATTCATCTCATGCAACCGTTCATCCAGCTTGGTATGTATCTCCTTCAAAGCTGCATTTTTGCTGTCTGTAAGCATACGGTCGACCATTTCGTTTTTGCCGTTCTTAATCTGTAACCATTCAATGAGTCCACAGATTATAATCCCCCAACCGCCTGTGACGATTTGGATGACCATCCATTGCCACACGCCATTGAACACCGCCTTGCGGATAAACTCCATCCATGCGGTATGTCCTCCTGCACAGTTCTTCACGATGGCACTGGCATCGCCTACGCAATAGGAGATGACGGCTTGTAACCAGTCTTGGTCTTCTTGCTTGCCCATTTCTGGTCTTTCCGTAAGGGTATCTCCCAGACGTGAAAACAGTCCAGCCACATTGACCAAGTTAGTGTTTACACTCTGTTCTGCTTCGCCGATGGCATTCTGAAGGACGGATTTGTTCGTTTCCATGAAATGATCTATCTTTTCAGAGATATGATCGGCAATGATTTGTGAGAAAGGCTGGAGCAGGCGTTTCATGTCTTCCATGCGCTCCTCCTTCGACTTGAACAGATTTATGTTACTTACTGCCAGGGAAAGGTAGTCTTTCATACCGAAGCGTATCTTCTCATGCAAGATTGCCAAATCGACCTCCCACGTGCTATCCACACTGTCAATGGCATTGCGGATAAGCAAAGCTATGGTATTTTGAAGTTTCAGCGTGCAGTTGTCGAAAGCGGTTTCTGTAGCTTCCAGTCCTGTCTCTATCTCGTTAATGATGCGCTGGCATTCAGCCTTCTGTTCCGCAGTCATTTCTGCATTATGCTCGTAGATGGCCAGGTCTTCACGCACCTTTTCCACAGCATCATTATAGGTGCCAAGCAATGTACGGAAGACTTTTCCGTATTGTGCCACACAACGCTCATCGGTAGAAAGAAACTCCAGCAGAGCCTCTTCGAATGGAAGGAACTGACTGCGTTGTAGCTTCAGTTCAATCTTTTCTTGTGAGAGCGGCACGTCTTTTTGCAGGTCTTCATCAAAGGTCATACCTCTTCTTGCATCCAAGGCTAATAACGAGGATAGTCCGAACACTCGCTTGTACATCAATGCTTCGTCAACGCTTCCGTCAGCCTTGGTCAAGCACCCTTTCACATCCTGTCGTACTCGTTCAAGAGCTTGTTCTCGCTCCACATTGGATGCTATAAGGTCTATCTTGTTCAGAATGAAGAACACATTGCCCGGATTAGCCTTGAAATTATCATTGAAGTATTCACGGTCGGTTTCCGCAAAGCCACGTTCGCCGCATACATAGACGATGGCTTGAGCCTTGGCAGCAATGTCAAGTGCCAGTTCTGTTGCCACTTCCTTATCTTCCAACCCTGGAGTATCTACAATGTTAACTCCATTCTGCATCAATGGCAGTGAACATCTGATGATGGAGTAGGCCACATTCCTGAAACTAGGAACATTACCTGTAGATGCCAATGCTTCTGTATCTGCTATGCCATAGCGATAGGTCTGCATGAACTCGTCCTTGCTAATGTGCTCTATTCTGCCATGTGTAACGCTTCCGTCTTCATTTACGATATCCTTATAATGTATCTCCACATCATCTTCTTCGCAACCGAACTGGACGAATGTGAGTATGGCGGTGCTTGGCAATGCAGATTCTGGCAATACCCTACTGCCTAACAGGGCATTGATGAGAGTACTCTTGCCTGAGGTGAATGTTCCCATGACAACTATACGGAACAGCCCGTCTGTCACCATTTGTGCTTCTTCACGGCATCTGTAGGATTGGAGTATCATACCCAAACCTATCTCATTATTGCCAATTACCTGTCGTTGTCCTGCCAAATCCGCCATAGTGTTGAGGGCAGTAACAAGTCTTGTATTTTTATCTTTACTCATATTTACTAAAAACTTATTGTTGTTTACAAACAAAAGAAACTCTCAAAGTTGCGATGGTTGACACTTGTGTCCTTATAGGCTCTTTGCTGCAATATTTCGGGAATCTTACATAGCGGTACATGGCTAGCCAACAGCTTGCCAAGGGTGCGGTAGAGAGTATAATTCGACCTTTCAATATACATATCAAGGGTAATTTCTCCATAATTTTCAGCATCTTTAGCATTAAAGAAGAAAGTGCTGGCAAATAGTCCATGAAGACGATTCCTACGTGCGAACTCTACTGCATTAGGCCATATTCCAATGATATTTCCATTGTGTCTGCGAAGATTGTAGGCATGTATTCTGTTCAGCACGATCTGTGGAGTTCCAATCTGACAGTTTGCCAGACGTTGTACCCACACTGGATGATCCAAATCACTCGGACTGATTTCAAGCACATCGTTAAAACGCTCTCTATACAGTTCACGGCAATCACCATAACCAATTATTAATATGGGTTCTTCTTTGGGCGTTTGCCAGAGTAATTGTCCAATGCCACGTTCATACCATTCGTCCTCTACCACATGTACATTAGGCATATTGGCATATATGGTCTCTGCCAAAGAGGTTGATTTATCTTTAGGATGTATCACCAACATTTTGCACTTCTTTGATTGTTATACTTAGTTCATATCCAACGTGATTTCCATGCCTGACTCAGAAAAATGCACTCCAGACAAGGAAAGATATGCGAGAACATTCTTTAATTCGGTAACGTTCTCTGGATATACATTGATGCGTTTGCTGTCGGTGTCTATTTCAATGCCTTGGGGAATCTGCTTCTCGATATGGGTAATAGCACCAGAAATCAGTAGAGATATTGCCTTGCTACATTCATACGACATACATATAACATCCTTGCGCATTGCTTCAATTCGTACTGCAACACTAATTGTAGGGATGAACTTATGTGGAGTGTATTCGATGGACAAGGTCTTATCATCCACCTGCTTTATGGAAGGACGAACTAAGTAGTGCTTCTCTACATAGTTGGACACTTCTTCGTAATAAACTGAAACTTTCATAGGCTGACTGTTTTGTTATTCAAAGGCAAAGACAGATATGCAGCGTCTGCACTTTAATGTATTGTTCTGACTGATGCCCCATTTAATTTCTACATTTTTGTTGGCAAACATGGTCAAACAATCACTTATCCCTTCCATTTCATCCATCATCAATTCCTCTCCTTCTTTATAGGATATTGAAACAATGATATTTGAAAGTTTGTTTGAACAACGTTTCCGAATCTCTGCCATTGCATTATTTGTGAGTTCTGTGACAGAGGCATTGTCTTCATTTCTTATAGCCACTATAGGACGATGGCTTTCTGCAAATGCCTTGAAGTCGTCCCAGTCAAGATTTATAAGCCCAGAATGTAAAGCTATGTCATCGATATATGCCTTTGTGATTTGCCACTCTCTTGTTATTACTTGTATCATGCCTTTTTTGTTTTTTCTTGTAATTCTGAATTTTCTAATACCCTTTCTTCACACAGCGACAGGACTTCTTGTTTGAAGTTCTCTTCTGTAACCAACTGTTGGAGTTCTTCTATTGTCTTGCACGCATTGATGAAGACTGAATGGTCATGTATGACTCCATCCCTTCCTTTGAACTGCAGGGTTATAGCGATTGAATATAGAGGTGGCTCTATATCCATTCGCATGACCGACACACCCATTTTCTTGATAGGTGTATGGTTAGATGCTATATTCATTGTGGCATGAACCATCTTGTCAAATGGTAATGTCTTGTCTAATTCAACAAGGAAAGTTTCATCATGCAATACTTGAGAAACAAACTTTGCATAGTTTTCCACGTTCTTCAACAAGTTCACTGTCAAATTGTTACTTATTGTAATATCTTTGCTCATCTTATTCGATTTATTTTATAATAAAAGAGGAATGAAAGTTTGATGCTCTATCAATATTGGCACCAAACTTTCTTGATTATTTCGCATTCTCTGCCCACCATTCCTTAACCGCCTTGTTAAAGCGTACATTCAGTCTGGAATACTTGGTGTCAACCCATGAGCGTTTTCTTCCGATACGTTCAGCCACTTCAATCGGTGCAGTGTCTTCAATGAAACGGAGTGTCCATACAATACGCTCTTCTTCGGTCCATTTCAATTTCTGAGGTATTGTATAGAGAAAGTCCACCACCTTCTTCTGCAAGTCTTCGTGGTTCAAGTCAACCCCCAACACATCAGCCAGTGGGTTAGCATTGCTCTTGCCCTCTTGCCAAACACAGAAGTCCTTGGCAAACTCTTCTGAAACTTCAATGACACGAGGAGTCTTGTCACGCAGAACCAGTTCCTCATATCCACGGTCACTACGGATAAGGCGGTCTTTCAAATCTGCTTCGGCTTTTTTCTGGAGTCTGTGCAGATCTTCTATTTTCAGACAGAAAGACTTCATCATCTTTTCTTCAGTATTACGTTTTACCAAAGTGGAGAAAAGGACATCCTTATACAAACCATTAGGCATTGTATCGTTCAAGATGTATTCCCACATTTCTGGTGCTATAGAAAGGCCGAGAAGACGTGTGTTCCCGGCAGTACGCTCGCGTGTGACGTTGATAAGCTTCATATCTTCAAGGTATCTTATCAGTTCATGTTGAGCGACCTCGGAAAGCCAACAGAAGAAACTGCTCTTGCGTGAGTATTTGTCGAGTATACTCGGCGCACCCGACAAACCCTGTGGAGTAGGCCGTGCAGATGCTAACCCAAAACT
>NZ_JAHKBE010000056.1 GCF_018789675.1 Hallella faecis | reverse complement strand
CCCAGGGTGTCGCTTCGCTTGCCCTGGGCTATGCGCTTGTTGGGCTTTCAGCCCGTGCATTATCGGTGGTATCTCAGGGCAAGCGCTTGTTGGCTTTCAGTCCGCTTCGTTTGCCTTTATTGCGCTTTGGGCGAGCGGTTAGGGGCGATCGGCGGGACGGGTGCCCCAGTTGGAGGGTTGGCTGCCCATTTGCAGTTCGAGCACGCCGCCGCGCATGATGTCGTCGTAGAGTAGGTACGACTTGGTGTAGCGGCGGCCATTGAGCTTGGCACCCTGCACATAGATGTTCTCAGCGCTGTTGTTGAGGGTCCTTATGGAGAAGCTCTTGCCGTGGGGGAGCTTTAGCGTGGCCTCGTCGAAGAGCGGCGACCCGATGATGTAGCGTCCGCCCGCCGGCTCCACCTGGTAGATGCCCATGGCCGAGAGGATGTACCATGCCGACATCTGCCCCACGTCCTCGTTGCCACAGAGGCCGTCGGGGTCGTCGCGATAAAGCTCCGTCATGGTCTGGCGCAGCAGGCGGGCGCCCTTCCACGGCTGCCCCACATAATTATATAGGTATAGCACATGGTGGCTGGGCTCGTTGCCGTGGGCATACTGCCCGATGAGGCCGGTGATGTCGGGCGAGGCGTTGGCCCCGAGGTCGCCCGTGACGACGAAGAGCGAGTCGAGCTTCGTGGTGAAGGCGCGCTCGCCGCCGAAGAGCTTCACCAGTCCGTGCACATCGTGGGGCACGAGCCAGGTGTACTGCCACGCGTTGCCCTCGGTGTAGTCGTCCATGCGGTGGTCGGCCGAGAAGGGATTGAACGGCACGCGGAACTGCCCCTTGCTGTCGACGCCGCGCATGAAGGTGGTGTGCGGGTCGAAATACTTGCGGTAGGCCAGGGCGCGCTGCGCGAAGTGGCGTGCGTCGGCCTTCTTGCCCAAGAGGCGCGCCACCTTCGCCACACACCAGTCGGCCAAGGCATACTCCAGGCCCTTGGCCACCGTCTCGCGGCTCTCCTCCTTGTCGCAGGGCAGGTAGCCATACTGCTTGAGCAGGTCGAGGCCGCGCTCATCGGCCAGCGCCGACTGCCTCATGGCCTCGTAGGCGCCCTCGCGGTCGGCCACATGGCCCTTGAGCACCATGTCGGCGAGGACGGGAATGGCGGGGTTGCCCACCATGCAGTTGGTTTCGCAGCCCATGAGGTGCCACACGGGCAGCTTGCCCTGCTCGCGGTAGATATGGATGAAGGTCTCGGCCATGTCGGGCAGGCGGTCGGTGTGGATGAGCGTCATGAGCGGATGGGCGGCGCGGTAGGTGTCCCAGAGCGAGAGCGTGGTGTAGTTGGTGAAGGAGCCGTGGTGCACCTCGCCATCGGCGCCATGGTAGTAGCCATTGACATCGGAGAAGACCGAGGGCGCCGTCATGGTGTGGTAGAGGGCGGTGTAGAAGATGCGTCGCTGCGTGAGGTTGGAGGTCTTGATGGTGACCCTGGCCAGCGCCTCGTTCCACGCCTTGTCGGCGAGGGCCACCTGGTTGCGGAAGTCCCATCCGGGCAGCTCGGCCTTGCGGTTGGCCTCGGCGTTGTCGACGCTGACGGCCGACAGGCCGACCTTCACCAGGAGCGGCTGCGACACATCGGAGGCGGTGATGAGCCATCGGCCGCTGTCCATCGGCTCAACAGTGACGGGCTGCGAGAACTCGGCGGCGAAGAACACCTTCTGATTGTTGGCCCATCCCTTGGAGAAGCGGTGGCCGGCGAGCGAGGTGGCGGTGACGCGCTCCACACCGTAGTGGGTGGCCTTGTCCCACCCGATGCCCTGTGCGAGATCGAGCAGGAGCATGGCGCGGTGGGTGTCTGCGCCGAAGGTGTAACGGTGGAAGCCGGCGCGCTGCGTGGCGGTGAGCTCCACCCACACGTTGGGCTGCTGGAGCTTCACGGCGTAGTAGCCGGGGCGCACGGTCTCGTTGGCGTGGTGGAAGAGGGCGGTGCGCTGCCGGGCGTTGGCCACGGGCAGGAAGGCGATGTCGCCGAGGTCGCCGATACCGGTGCCGCTGAGGTGCTGGTGGCCGAAGCCGATGAGGACGGAGTCGGAGGCGTGGTAGCCGGAGCACCAGTCCCAGCCTCGTGTGGGCTCGGTGGGGCCGAGCTGCACGTAGCCGAAGGGCACGTTGGCACCGAGGAACACGTGGCCGTGGCCGCCAGTGCCGATGCGTGGGTTGACGTATTGGGTGAGGGAGGATGGCTCAGGTTGGGCGGCCCAGGATGATTGGACGGGTTGGACGGGTTGGGCGAGCCGGGATGATTGGACTGGCTGGCCGTAGCCGACCAGGGTGCCGGCGAGGGCTATCCATAGCGTTGCGATACGATGCTTCATGGTTTGTAGGTTTAGGCGGTGGGGATGTGGCATGGTGGGCGCCCGTCCCCGCATTGCGGTAATTGGTCGTAAAAGTATAAATAAATAGCGAAACGGACAAGGATTCGCGAAAATAATCGTTCAGCGATTATAAAACCACACCAAGCAACGCAAACACTCGCATATTCTTAAAGAACACGAGACTCGGCGAAGCCCCCACCGACCAACGGGAGGTAATGACGTACGAAGCACCACTGGCCGATGCACACGCTCGCTATTTTTAAAGAACACGAATCTCACGAATCTATCGAATGCAGATATAAGAAACGCCTCTGGCGTTTGGAATCTCCCGAATGACGTGCGTAGACCCACCGACCGAAGGAAGGTAATGCATATCCTATTATACAATGATGGTATTTCCTCTCAGTTGTCATTCGTGAGATAATAAACACCGACGGTGTTTCCTCTCAGTCGTCATTCGTAAGATTCGTGAGATTCGTGTTCTAAAAAAAAGCACTGCGAAGCCCCACCGGCCAACGGGAGGTAATGATATGTGAAGCCCAATGACCAACAGGCGTCGTTTATCCTGCGATCATTTATCCTAACAAACTATACATCAATCTACACTGTTTTTTCGTTCGACCTCTCATCCGTCTCCAAATACGCCATTCTTGTGCGTTTTTGTAATCTACTTATTATCAAACACTTACCGTGTATTGACGTTTTGACGGCTTCCATCCGATCCTATTTCCGTTACGAAACATGCCTAATCGAGTTGCGATAGCTTAGCTTTCGCACTGCGAAACACGGCCTTTGGTTCCTCGAAAGCTAAGCTTTCGCAACTCGATAGATGCCTTTCCGCAAATCCACTCGCCGTTTTTGTTCTTTCAAAGGGTCAAATATCCTCTTTTAGTGCTATAGTTCGTCTGATTTTCCCGCACAACTTTTTAACCAAATATCCATACAATCCTTTGGTTGCCCCCCGATTCCCTCAAACGCCGCATGTCTACTCGCCATCCTTCGTATCACCACAGCGGTTTTATGATGTTGGATGGTCGTGTGTTATCCGTTCGTTCGGGTGCCCGCCGCCTACGGCGATGGCCATACGGGCTGATGAGCAAAAACGCCCCACTCCATCTATGTTTCATTTCGGAAAGTCATAAAACGAAAATCGGCCATTAGATGGAAACACGCGGGTTTCATCTAATGACCGATTTAAGGATTATCTTACTAAGGATTTCCTTACAGAGGATTATTTCACAACATACTTCTTACCGCCCTTGATATAGATGCCTGCGGGCAGCGCCTTGGCGTTGGTTCCCATGCAACGGCCGGTGAGGTCGTAGATGTAGGCTGAGCTCTCGGCTCCCTGACCCATCTCGATGTTCTGAATGCCATCGGTGGTGCCGTTGATCTGGTAAGCCTTGATCTCGCGGATGGCCAACCAGGGTGAGCTGCCAGCCTGTGAGCGTGTGAACTTCAGCGTGAAATATTTCTTGTCGATAGACACAGGCAACAGCAAGGTGCTCTCCACGTAGAAGGGCAGGCGCACGGTGGCGATGCTATCCATGTGGTTCTTGTCGTCGCCGGCGTAGACCTCCATGCAGGCAGCGTCGTACTTCTGCGAGTTGGCGTTCATGGAGCGCTGCATGAGCGTGATGGCGTCGATGCGGGCACCCGTGTTGTTGCTCAGCGTGATGCTGTGGGGATAAGCCACGTTGCCACCCGAATACCTTGAGTGCCAGAAGGTGTTCTCGTTGCCATCGACAGCATAGCGGCCCGGTGCGCTCTCGCTGCGCGTCTCCTCGTCGCTGACGCTCTCGAAGCCCAGTGCCACGGCCTTCATCTCAGGCATCTGCTCCTTCGTGCCATAGAAATCGATGTTGTTGAGCGCCAACAGGTTGCCACCCGTGGCACCTCTGAGGAAGGTGATGCGCATGAAGCGCTTGGTGCACGGCGTATCGAAGACGATGGCCGGATGGCTCATGTCGAAGAAGGCGTGATCCTCATCGAGCACCTCCCACTCTTCGTTGTCGGCGCTCTGCTCGATCTTGACACCCGCGGCACGGTATCTGCTCTCGCGTGAGAAGTAGAGCTTCATGCCGTTCACCACATCGTTGGTCTGTTTGTCGATGGTGATCGAGTGGCCGTAAGCGGCCTCACCCGAGCTGTAGGCAGTGTGCCAGAACGAGTTGGCGTTGGCGTCGAGGGCCTGCTCAGCCGGACTGAACTCGGCGTTGACCTCCTCGTCGCTGACGCTCACCACACGGTAGTTGGTCTTGTTGAGTGCGTTGCCACACTCGCTCACATCCTCAGCGGCAGGAGCTCCAAAGTCGAGGGCGAACACACCCTTACTGGGCGTCCAGGCGTCGCCACCAGGGCCGAAGTTGCTGCGGTGGGCCGTTACGCCACGTCCCGACTGGTCGGCGATGTCGATGCCATCGTGCTGGTTGAAGTTGTAGTAAACCTGCAGACCGCTGTTCAAGGCGCTCTTCATGTTGGCCTCGGCAATGGGAGCCACAGCATAGCGCTGAACGTTGGCAAGGGTCAGCGCCTTGTTCCAGACGCGCAACTCATCCACGCAACCATTCATCTGCACGCTGCCACCCAACTGCAGCTTGGTCCAGTTGTTATAGTCCTGTGTCTTCTCAGTGATTCTGTCCACCAACACACCGTCGCGATAGTAGCAGAGCGTGCCTGCGTTGCGGGTGATGGCGTAGTGGTGCCATTCGCCAGCTACGAAGTAACCGGCCGAGCTCTGTGCACTGTGGCTTCCGATGCGGAAGATGGCGGCGCCCTGTCCGTTGGTGGTGATGTTGAAGGCCTCAGCGCCCTCATCGTCCAAGCCATAGATGCCGTTGCAAGCGCTTGCGAACGTAGCGGGATTCATCCAGAAGTCGATGGTCCACGTCTTACCGATGGTACCGATCTTGTCGGTTGTCACGGTCTTCGGCGTGGCGTTGGTGGTGAAGTTCAAGCCATTGCCCGACTCAGCGTTGCACACCACGAGTGCGCGTGCCTCAGTAAGTTCGGCCTTGCCCTCCTCGTTGCTCACCTTATAATTCAAGGTGTAGGCACCCGCCTTGGCAGGCGTGAAGCTCACCTCACGACCCTGTGAGGTCAAGATGGCGTTGGTGCTCATGAGGCGCCACTTCCAACTGGTAGGCTCATACTTAGAGGCGTCGGTGAAGGTGGCGGTGCTGCCCTTGAGGATGACGTGCGAGATAGAATCGACGGTGTAGGCGATCTCAGGCTTAGAGGCCATGACCTCCACCACAGCAGTCTTGGTGAGCTTGTTGCCATCGGGCATGATGACGGTCAGCGTCACGTCGTGGCCACCTGTGGTGGTGTAGACTGCCGAAGCGTTCTTCGTGGTGGCCGTAGCGACCTCGGCACCCGGCATGCTCCACTGGTAGGTGCAACCCGGCGCCATGTTCTTAGGCAGGAACGAGGTGCGCTCGCCGCATCGCGGCTGCGGGTTGGTCATGTCAAAGTCGGCCGTGGCAGCCAGTTCGCTTACGGTGATAGTCTTCGTAACCGTGGTAGACACACCGTCGAGCGAGGTGAGCTTCAGCGTTACGGTTTGCTCGCCAGCCTTGTTGAACGTGAACGTAGGCTCAGAAGCCATACTGGTGGCCGGTGTGGCATTGGTGGCGGTCCACTCGAACGCGCCAGCATCCACGCCACCCTCCACGGCGAAGCGTGTGCCCTCGCCCATCAGCGCCTTGTCGGATCCACCGATGGCGGCGGCAAGGTTGTCGTGATGCTTGATGGTGGCGTTGCTCTCCACGGTAGCGGCCCTGTGGTTGTTATTGATAAAGATGGCATGGTTGCCATGGGCGCAATCCTCGAGCTTCGTTACGCCACCCTCAGTGATGGTGTTCATCTTGAGGTAAGCCAAGAGGTTCTTGGCTGTGGCGGGCGACGCGATAGGACGGTCGTAGCTCTCCCTGACCTGTTTGCCGGTCTTGGCCACATCCCACACACGCACCTCATCGATGGTGCCATAGAGGGCGTTGCTTGAGTTGACATCGTAGCCCATGAGCAATCCGTCGCTGAAGGCGGGGAATCCGGAGAACGAAGTGGTGGTGAGCACGCCCTGGCTTGCGCCGTTGGCATAGAGCGTAGCCTTGTTCTTGTTGACCACCAGGGCGATGTGGGTCCATTTGCCCACGCGCAAGATAGGATCGGTCTGGCGGCGGTTGGCGGTGTTCCAACCGTAGTACATGGTGCCATCGCTGTTGGCATGGAGCAGGAAGGTACCCCACGGGCCACCAATCTGCTGGTTCCAGTCTTTCACCTGTGTGGGCTTGATCCAGAACTCGAGGGTCAGCTGTCCATGACTGCTGCTGGTGACATTGGGGATGCGGAATCCACCATTGGTGAAGGTCTGCGCCACATTGTCGTAAGCCGTCTCGGCCGTCTGCGCAGAGGCCACGGTGTTGCTGGCGGCAGAGATGTGCTCGGTGCCGGCGATGTTGTAAAGCGCCTTCACGGTATAGGCACCCTCTTCGGTAGCCTCATAGCTCGTCTCGGCGGTGCGTGCAATCTCCTTGCCGTTGAGGTAAACCACATACGTGGTGGGCTGATAGCCCGTACCCTGCGGCTTGTCCCATGAGAGGGTGTTGCCAGTCTTGGTGAGGTTTGCGGGCGGGTTGATGGCCTCGCCACCCACTACCACGCTGACGACGGTAGAGGCGCCGCGGTTCTTGATCTGCACATCCTTGATGTTGAACGGAGTCTCCGTTCCGAAGGCATCGTAGAGATACTCCATGACGCTGGCGGCACAGATCTTACCCGTTCCCGTGGCCGACTTCTTAGAGTTGATGGTGAGGAAATACTTCACCGGGCGCGAGAGGTCGAGGCCCTCGCTGAGGTCGGTGAGGTCGATACCAAACTCCATGGGCTCCTCGTGCATCTTGCGGTCGGCCCAACGGCCCAGCAACGGTGTCTCGGCGTCGACACCATTGTTGTCGCCGTCGCCGGTATAGTTGATATAGCGGAACACAAACTCCTTCTCGGGCTTGGTAGCCGAGGTGTCTTGGGCGGCACCAGCCACCACGCTGATCTCCGAGCGCTTGCTAAACTGCATGGTGACCTTCATGGTGCGTGTGAGCTTGTAGTTCTGTCGCAGGTAGTAGACCTCGGGCCACCAGCCATTGGCCTTGTCCTTATAGGCGGTCTTGCCCTCCTTGGTCTTCACCTCCTGGCTCACACCTCCTGCCATGGCGTAAGGCACATAGAAGAGGCCGTTGTTGCCCCAGCCGGCACCCCACGAGTTGGCCACGATCCATGCGCCCTTCTCGTTTTGTCCGAGCTGGTTCTCAGCCTCGCCATACACGCCATTGGCGTCGAGGTCAAACTCGATGCGGTCGTCGTAACCCACGAGGGTCACGGCGTGGTCCACATGGTTGGTGTTCCAATGGTACAGGTAAGCCTTGCCCACCACGCCCAACGCATCGTTGGCCTCGGTAGAGCCGATGGGAGCCGTGGCGCTGGCACCCATTCCGCAGCCCAAGCCGCAGATGCCGCCCACGATGTGGCGTCCGTTCTCGTCCTCCACCTCAGGCCACGTGGTGTCGCCATTGTGGTTGAAGAGCCACCACTTGATGGCCTCGGCACCCTCGGCGGTGTGTGAGCTCTGGGGGAAGTTGGATGTTCCGGTGATGCGGTGCAACATGGCGTTGTACCAGTTGTCGTAGCCTTGCATCCATCCGGCGTCGTTGGCCTCCACCTCGTAAGCGCCATAGATGCTGCTCACGTCGACGCCGCCATAGTGGGCACCGTCGGGATAGCCCACGTAGATGGCCATCTGGTCTTTCGACAGACCGTCGTAAGAGAATGGGTATTGGAAATGGGCGGGCATGCTGTTTTCCAGGAGCGAGGCGTTTGTAAGATGGAACGCGTTCCACTCATAGGTGAGCATGTAGCCGATGCGCGATGAGGCGCCACACGAGTTGCCCACCTGGTTGAATGTGGGTGGGAACCACATGGCGGTAGCGTTGTTCACATGGTCGGGCAGCGTTGTGGCCGCCTTGGCTTGACCCTTCCGCTTCGTCGAAGCCGAATGGTGCTGCATCAGTCTGCTGTCGGGACGGAAGGTGGGGTCGTATCCGCGGTACAGATTCTCATCTACCACAGGGAAGACCTGAGCCCTTGCGCCAAGTGCGGCGACCAGGCAGACAGATAATAATAAGGCTTTTTTCATTTTATATGGTTTATAGTCGTTGTGTCCTCCGGATTCTTGTCGGCTACGGCGTGGGCGGTAAAGCCCCAGCGCAACGTGCCGGCCACGCATCTTATTTAAGAGGAGAATGGTGGTTTCAGGTAGGCTAATTGAAATAGTGTAGCTAAATTGTGTCCAAAGTTACGGCTTTTTTGCTTTTCGAGCATCATGTTTCTCATAAATTCTGCAAAAAATAGCAGGTTTTGTTTTGCGTTAACCCTCATTTGAGCTATCTTTGCAACCTATTGCTGCGACCTGCGTGTCGCACAGATGACATGAAAAGTAAGCATTAAAAATGAGAGCTATGAAGAAAACAATGATGATGATGGCCGTCGCCGTGATGGCCCTCACAGCGGCTTGCACAGGCAAGAAGACCGCAGAGAACGCCGCTGCACAAGACACAACAAGCGTGGTGGACAGCACCGCCACCCCATCGTTAGACCTCGCCGTGGTGGCCGGAACCTACGAGGGCACCCTGCCCGCCGCCGACTGCCCGGGCATCAAGACTGTGCTCACCCTCAACACCGACAGCACCTACGAGCTGAAGCAAGACTATATTGACCGCAAGGACGGCCACGACGAGGCCAGCGGCGTGTTTGAGGTGCTCGACGGCAAGGTGCTGATGCTGGTGCGCCCCTCAAGCGGCGAGCACACGTTCTATAAGGTGAAGGATGCGCAGAGCGTTATCATGACCGACTCGCTGGGCAACGAGCCTGAGAGCGATATGGCACCGCTGTATGTGCTGAAAAAGAAGAACTAAATTCGCCCCTTTGGGGAATAAGACCTATGGCTACAACCGAACCGAAGAAAGTGGTTTTGGCCATCGACTCGTTGAAGGGCTGCCTCTCCTCCGCCGAGGCTGAGGCAGCCGCCGCTCAGGGCATTGCCGAGGCTTTGCCCGGAGCCATTGTGCTGACCATGCCTGCGTCCGATGGGGGCGAGGGCATGGTCGGCGCGTTTGTGGCCGCCACCAAGGGCCGCCTGCTGACGGCGCGCGCCCACGATGCGCTGATGCGCCCCATCGACGCCACCTACGGCCTCATGCCCGACGGCACGGCCGTGGTGGAGGTGGCCGAGGCATGCGGCTTGGCGCGCCTCGCACCCGACGAGCGCAATCCGCTGCGCGCCACCTCGTATGGCGTGGGCGAACTGCTGGCCGAGGCCGTGGGACAAGGATGCCACCGCTTTGTAGTGGGACTGGGCGGCAGTGCGACGAGCGACGCCGGACTGGGCATGTTGCGCGCCTTGGTGGACCGGTTGGCGCCGCAGGGCACGCTCGACGATGCGCTGAGTGGCCCGTTGGCCCACTGCTCGTTCACATTGGCCTGCGACGTGACCAACCCGCTCTGTGGGCCGCAGGGCGCCGCCGCCGTGTTTGGTCCGCAGAAAGGGGCCACGCCCGCCATGGTAAGGCAGCTCGACGAGCGCGCCCGGCGCTTTGCGCAGATCGCCGCCCGCCATTATGGGCACGACTGCTCCACCCTTCCCGGGGCGGGAGCCGCCGGTGGACTGGGCTACGCCTTCATGCAGTGTCTGGGCGCCAAGGCGCAGATGGGGGCCGACCTGCTGTTCCGGTTGGCCCATTTCGACGAGATGCTGCGTGGCGCCACTGTGGTGGTGACGGGCGAGGGCTGCGCCGACCGCCAGACGCTCATGGGCAAGTTTCCGCAACGGGTGCTCCACGCCTGTCGCCAACAGGGCGTGCCGGTATGGCTCGTGGCGGGCCATGTGGCCGACGCCGACGACCTGCGATCCGCCGGGTTCGCGCAAGTGGTGGGCATCAATCCGCCCGGCCAACCGCTTGCCGAGAGTCTAAGGCCCGATGTGGCGCGCGCCAATCTTACCGCCACCCTCCGCCGGTTGGCCCAGCGGTTATAGCGGCGAGCGGCAACCCATCGCCGAACGGTGCGCAATGGCCGTTTGAAGGTGGGAAAAAGAAAAAAAATGGCGAAAACACTTGTGCGGTTGCATTTTGTGCTGTATATTTGCGGTTGATTATCCTATTGATCACCTAACACGCCTAAGAATGACAAACAACCTATTATATAAGGTCTACCGCTTTTATGTGGATGGCTTCCGCAGCATGACAATCGGAAGGGTGCTGTGGCTGGTGATCCTCATCAAACTGTTTGTGATATTCTTTGTGCTGAAACTATTTTTCTTCCCCGACGTGTTGCAGCAAAGGGCGGGAAAAGACAAGGCGTCGTATGTGGCGGGACAACTCATCTCGCGCTGAGACGCACACCCATCAACTACCATACTTAAAAAACCAATACGCTAATGACACACCTCATGACCATTGACCCCACGCTCATCGATTGGTCGCGTGCGCAGTTTGCGCTCACCGCCATCTACCACTGGCTGTTTGTGCCGCTCACGCTGGGCCTCGCCCTCATCATGGGCATTATGGAAACGTGCTACTACCGCACGGGCAAGCCCTTCTGGAAAGACACCGCCATCTTCTGGCAACGACTGTTTGGCGTGAACTTCGCCATCGGCGTGGCCACCGGCCTCATCCTCGAGTTTGAGTTTGGCACCAACTGGAGCAACTACTCGTGGTTTGTGGGCGACATATTCGGCGCGCCACTCGCCATCGAGGGCATCGTGGCGTTCTTCATGGAGAGCACCTTCGTGGCCGTGATGTTCTTCGGCTGGCAGAAGGTGTCGCGCGGCTTCCACCTCGCCGCCACGTGGCTCACCGGCCTTGGCGCCACCATCTCGGCATGGTGGATTCTCGTGGCCAACGCATGGATGCAGAACCCCGTGGGATGCACATTCAACCCCAACACCGTGCGCAATGAGATGACGAGCTTCGCCGAGGTGGCGCTCTCGCCCTTCGCCATCCATAAGTTTTGCCACACCGTGAGCTCCACGTGGGTGGTGGGCGCCGTGTTTGTGTGCGCCGTGAGTTGCTGGTACCTGCTGCATCGCCGCGAGCAGGAGATGGCGCGTCAGAGCATCAAGATTGCCAGCATCGTGGGCATCGCGGCCGCCCTGATCACCATGATGACGGGCGATTTCTCGGCGGTGCAGGTGGCCGAGAAGCAACCCATGAAACTGGCGGCCATGGAAGCGCTCTACGACGGGGGCGAGGGGGTGTCGCTCACGGCCGTTGCCGCCGTCAACCCGTTTGAGCAACCCAACTATGCCAAGGGCGGTGAGGCGCCGCTGCGCATCGCCATCCCGAAGGGCCTCTCGCTGCTCGCCACCCATACGCCCAACGGCTTTGTGCCAGGGGTGAACGACCTGCTCAACGGCTACACACGGCCCGACGGACAGCGTGAACCATCGGCCGAGGAGAAGATGATGCGAGGACGGCAAGCCATCACCGCCCTGGCGCAATACCGCAAGATCAAGGCGGCCAACGACAACGACACGCGCCTGCCCGCCCTTGAGGCGCAACTGAAACGCGACATGCCGTTCTTCGGCTACGGATACATCAAGGACCGCGCCGAACTGGTGCCGTACATCCCCATCAATTTCTACGCCTTCCGTGTCATGGTGGGTGTGGGCACGCTGCTCATGCTCTTCTTCCTCATCATCGGCCACATGGCGTGGCGCAACGACATTACGCGGCCCTACCGATGGCTCCACTGGGCGGCGTTGGCCATGCTGCCGCTCACCTATGTGGCGAGCGAGGCGGGATGGATCGTGGCCGAACTGGGCCGACAGCCGTGGGCCATACAGGACATGCTGCCCACCGTGGCCGCCGTGTCGAACCTATCGGCCGGGAGCGTGGCCACCACGTTCTTCATCTTCCTGGCGCTCTTCACCCTGCTGTTGGTGGTGGAGGTGAGCATCCTGTGCCGTGTCATCAAAAACTATAACGCCCATCATTAACCCCTCACATTCCTCATTATGACTTACGAATTCTTACAACAATATTGGTGGTTCATCGTGTCGTTGCTCGGGGCGCTGCTCGTGTTCCTGCTCTTCGTGCAGGGCGCCAACTCGTTGGTGTTCCGCCTGGGACAAACGGAGGATGAGCAACGCTTGGTGCTCGAGTCGACGGGCCGCAAGTGGGAGATCACGTTCACCACGCTCGTTACCTTCGGCGGCGCTTTCTTCGCCTCGTTCCCACTGTTCTACAGCACCAGCTTCGGCGGTGCCTACTGGCTATGGATGATCATCCTGTTCTCGTTTGTGCTGCAAGCCGTGAGCTATGAGTTCCAACTGAAGAAGGGCAACCTGCTGGGCGCCCGCACCTTCCGCTGCTTCCTCGTGTTCAACGGTGTTGTGGGACCAACGCTGCTGGGCGGTGCCGTGGCCACGTTCTTCAACGGCAGCAACTTCGTCGTGGCGAAAGCGAACCTCACGGAGCTCGCCTCGCCCGTCATCAGTAGGTGGGCCAATGGGTCGGCGGGTCTCGACGCCCTGCTCGATCCCTGGAACCTCTGTCTCGGAGTGGCGGTGCTGTTCCTGGCGCGCATGCTCGGAGCGCTCTACATCATCAACAACGTGGACCATGCCACCATCCGGTTGCGCGCCCGCCAACAGCTTGTCGCCGCCACTCTGTTCTTCCTCGTGTTTTTCCTCGCCTTCTTTGGCTGGGTGCTGCTGAAGGATGGGTACGCCGTCGACGCAACGACAGGCGCCATCGTCATGGAACCCATGAAATATCTCCACAACTACTTGTCTATGCCGTTGCTGCTCGTGCTCACCGTGGTGGGCGTGGCCCTGCTGCTCTATGGCGTGGCACGCTCGCTGCTCTTCCCCCACTACGTCCGTGGCATCTGGCCCGTGGGCATCGGCGTGGTGCTCGTGGTGCTGTCGCTCCTCCTCGTGGCCGGCCTGGGCGCCACCGCCTACTACCCCTCCAACGCCGACCTGCAGAGCTCGCTCACGCTGGCCAACAGTTGCAGCAGCGAGTTTACCCTCCGCACCATGTTCTACGTGTCGCTCCTCGTGCCCTTCGTCGTGGCATACATCGCCTACGTATGGCGCGTGATGGATAAGAAATAGCCGGGGCGAAGCTTTCGTCATTAAACCCAAATCGTCATTAGATTTCTACGCTTGTCAGTGTTTGTTTCGAGCAGGTTGCGACAGTTGCGTTTCGCCATAACGGGATTATGGCGAAACGCGAATGGAAGCAAGATACCGAAAGAAACGCTGACAAGAGTTGGTAAGAAACAATAACATCTCACGATTGCTCCTATTTCGGTCTAATGACCGATGGGGGTTGAAAGCTATTGTTCCATTTCATGGCACGTTTTCTCGCCATGAAATGGAACGTTTTCGTTAAGCCAAATGAGCAGAGCTAAGTTGGATTATTTGGTGCAAAAGTTGTGTCGGTTTTTCGCGCGAAATAGAGTGCGGAAAGGCGGAACGACGGGGGCGGAACGAAGAAAATGGAGCGAGGGGCGGGGCGTTAGGCATCTTTCGAGTTGCGATTCCTTACCTTTCGAGGCTCGGAAGCTAAGGGATCGTGTTGCGAAAGGTAAGGTATTGAGCCTCGATTAGGCATGTTTCGCAAGGCAAAAGGTGGGATAAGAAAGGGGAAATGCAGTCTTTAGTTCATAAACACCTGAGCGTGAGGAGGTTGCAAAATTGTCCAAGGATCGCGTATTTGGGAGCGAAACGGAGGACGATAAGAAAAACCGTGTAGATTGGGATGTAGTTTGTCGGGAATTTTGAAAGGAAATCATCGGTCGGGAAGATCGTAATCCGACTGTAATCTACAGCAAACCGCAACGGTCTCCTTACTGTTTGACCCCGAAAGGTAAACTAAGAAACCATAGTCATTAAGGTATTTCCTTTAAAATCATCACCTATTTCATCTTGGTCACTTTGATATTGTCCAATGCTTCCCTGATGATAAATATCACACAGAATTTGTTTTTATCAGATTTTTCATTTATGTTTGCAATATAATTGATATTTATTTTAAATGGTTTATTATGAAGAAGATTCATTTGAAGAACATTATAAAAGAAAGTGTAACTATTGCAATTAATGACTTTATAAAAGAAAAAACATTGAATGCTACTTTAGAAATGCCGTCTACTCAGAATGCCACTGGTTCTATGATTAACGAGATGGCAAGAATCAACAAGAAAGAAACAGGTCGATGCTTATTTCCTTATAATACTTGGGAACTAAAAATTTGGAGTAATGACCATACTCCACCTCATTTTCACATTATATGTGATGGGTGGAACGTTAGTTATAAAATAGAAGATGGCAATATGCTTCAAATAGAAGGAAAAGGTAAAAATGATTCAATCTTAGATTATATGGAACAACATGTAAAGGAATGGTTGAGTACAAAATGCTTCGTACAACCAAAACTTACAAATCAAGAAAATGCAATGCTTCAATGGGAACAGCTTCACGATGAATAATTAAGGCAATAACATCGCAGTTGGCCTAAATGTATTATAGAATGCTATTATTTCTGACTACATTTCATAAATTATATGTGCCAACAGCTATATCATTGCCTATTTTTAACCTCCGGCATGCATCGCTTGCGTATTTTATGCTCAGACACAATGACCCACTACTTTCGCTTTGGCTAAACCTTCGCAGCGCAGCGGAGGCCAAAACCATTCGAATGAAGCATTATAAGGTAGGATGGGCTGCTGTTGGAGTCCACGCCCGCACTACGGCAGCGAGGAATTCATGAGTTGGTTGAGGTTGTTCTCGCGCGTGCGCTCCATGATGAGGAAGAGGTCGATGAGCCACCACACGCCAAGCCCTCCGCAGGTGAGGAGCTTGAGGATGCCGAGGCCCACCTCGCCGATATAGATGCGGTCGATGCCGTAGCCACCCAAGAGAATGGAGAGCACCAGTGAGATGGTGGGGTCTTTGAGCTGGGCAAGCAGCATGTTGGCCATTGGATCGTCGAGTTGTTCGAGACGCTCTTTTACCATGGGGAAGGAGGCCGGCGGCAGTTTGCTGCCGTAGACCATGAGCAGTTGGTTGGCTTGGTAAGAATCCATAGTTTTGATAGGGTGTTGTATGAGGTTAAATGCCCAGCAGGTTTCTCGCCACGAGCCAGATGAGGAAGGTGGCCACGTAGAAACCCACGGCGTAACGGTTCTCTATGACGCTTGCCAGACGGTCGCGCGCGGCGCAGGGCGGCATGAGCCACTCGATGGCGAAGAGGGCGGCGTAGGGCAGCGCGTAGATGAGGTAATAGTTGAAGCGCAGGGCCTCGGCTATGTGGCCACGCAGGAGGGCGTGGGCGAAGCGCTGTATGCCACAGGCGGGGCAGCTCCATCCCGTGAGCAACTTGAACGGGCACTTGGGCACCCACCAGGCCGACGAGGGGTCGACGGCGTAGAGCGCCACAAGGGCCACGAGCACTACGGCTACGGCGATGCGCTTACGAGAGGGCAACACCCAGGCCGAGGACGAAGTAAAACACGAAATAGATGGCGGAGACGACCGCGCCTATGCCTATGCCCCAGAGGCTCCATCGCTTGGCTTGGGCGGCCGCATCCATTGCCGCGGTATAGTTGCCCGCCATGTAGAGCGAGTTGACGGAGCTGGCCTTGATGATGGCCACAATGCCGAACGGCAGGCAGCAGCACACGGTGGTGATGATGGCCAGCGCGAGATTGTTGTCGGGCTTGGGCATCATGGGATTGGGGCCGCCTGCGTTGTTGCCAAGGGGGGCCGATTGCATTTCTGGTTGTGTGTAAGAGTTGGTTTGATCCATAAGTCAAAGTTGTTTATTGGTTGTTACAAAGATATAATATCTTTGCTATTCATGCAAGTAATTTTACATTTTTTTGATTCGAAACAGCATTTTAGGGGTGTTGGGGGCGCAGAGCGTCTGCGCCTGTTGCAGATAGTTTTGACTAAAGTTTCGGATTTAGTTTCAAACGGGCTGAATGACCGTTCAAAACGAATGCAATCAAGCATGCTTGAATTGCTGAGATGAAGCCAATAATGCATAGCAAAGCCCAATGAGCGCATAGCCCAGGGCAAGCAAAGCGACACCCTGGGTATTGTATGTATATGTTGAGTAGTGCGCCCTGGAAGGGCAAAAGCATTCATCCTTATGTGGATTTTGCTCAGTGACTGTGCCATATTTATTACGCTTTTGCTCTTTCAGAGCGTTAATGGGTATGTTGTTCGTATTCATACC
>NZ_JAHKBE010000055.1 GCF_018789675.1 Hallella faecis | reverse complement strand
CTTTTCGCACTCTACCCAAAACTTGAAGAAGCATACAATCTGATCAACTCCCTTAGAGCCATATTCAGAAACAAGAAACTCACAAAGGAGACTGCCAAACAGAAATTCAAGGGGTGGTATGAGAAAGTGGCTTCATGCACTCTGCGTGAAATCAAGTCCGTACGCGATACCATCAGATTCTATGAGGATGAAATCCTGAACTACTTTGACGGACGTAAGACTAACGCTTCAGCTGAATCGTTGAACTCAAAGATCAAATGCTTTCGTGCACAGGTAAAAGGAGTCATAGACATACCATTCTTCATGTATCGTTTAGCAACAGTTTTGGGTTAGCATCTGCACGGCCTACTCCACAGGGTTTGTCGGGTGCGCCGAAGTAAACCCAAATCACGGGTGGCCTGCCTCAAAGAATACTATTAAGGCTGGGTAAAAAAACGCAAAACACTTCTTATGAAGGGTTACGGTTGGCCATCTTTCGGCCTCTTTTCGGCTCATAGTGCCATCCTGTTCGGTCTCACAGCCCCTATGCCTCCTCACTCGCTGACGCTATGACCTCAAAAAGAGCCTTGAAAAACCGACAAAGCTAATTGATAGGACACACCTGATAAGAACAATCGCATGAAGAAGATATCAGCACTATTCCTTTTGTTGTTTGTCATGATTGCTGTTCAGGCCCAAGAGCTAACAGGATTCGTGAAAGACTCAATGACGCATAAGCCGTTGGATTGTGCGTCGGTAGTGCTCATGGATCGTTCAGGGAACCCGCTGACGTTTATGAACACCAAGGAGAACGGTGGCTTTTCGTTAACAACGCCTACGGGAACCAACGCGGCAAAGCTCCAGGTGACCTATTTGGGTTACACCCCAAAGAGCGTACCCATTGGCCTATTCAAGAATGGCGAGACCATATATTTGACCCCCAACGCCATAAGCCTCAGGGAAGTGGAGATTAAAAGCAAGCGACTTCAGCAGAAGAGCGACACGCTTGTTTATACGGTTGCAGGATTTCGCCACAAGCAAGACCGCAGCATAGCCGACGTAATTGCCAAGATGCCAGGGTTGGCGGTGTCGGAAAAGGGAACCATTACGTACCAAGGAAAGCCCATCAACAACTTTTACATTGAAGGAATGGATCTTCTGGGGAAGAAGTATTCTATGGCTTCCGAAAATCTGTCGGCAAAGAAAGTGAAGAAAGTGGAAGTGTTTCGCAACCATCAGTCGATAAAGGCGCTCAAGGGCATACAGTTTTCCAACCAGGCTGCGATAAACCTGGTGTTGGAAGACGACGCCAAGGAAGTGCTCAACGGAATGGCGGAGATTGGCATGGGAGCCTCTACCCCGAAGGGCATAGGCGAAGACGTTCTGCGGAACACACGAATAATAGCAATGCTGTTTGGCCACAATCACCAAAGCCTTACCATGCATAAATCGAACAATGCCGGAAAGGACATCCAGCACGAGATAAGGGACTTGACCTCCTCGTCGCAACTGGAAAGCGACAACAAAGGTTGGGTGGATAATATTGGGCTTAGTGCTCCCAACATAGGTTTGGGAAGGGTATAATTTTACAATACGCACATAGCCGCAACCAACTGGCTGTTTAAGACAAAGCGCAAGGCAGAGCTTCGTCTTCAGGGCACTTATCTCTTTGACAAAACCATTGGTTACAAAAAAGACATTACCACGTTTACAAACATCAATAATCTGCCCATCATGACAGAAGAAACCCATGCCAACTTATATCGCAGGGAGATGGATGTGGAATTGCAGTATAAGGAAAACAAAGACAGCTTGTATGTAAACAATGTGCTGAAAACGTCTATCAACTGGAACGAATCGTTCGCAAACACCATCCTGAATGGCACCAACACCAGGCAAGCGGTGGAGCCTCGCAAGCGACACTTGCGTGACGAGTTTAGCGTTATCAAGAAGTTTAGGAACAATAAAAGTATGGATGTGAATGCCTCGTTCGACTATCTATACCTTCCGGGCAAACTGTTGACGCTGAGCGACTCTGTGCCCCAGAGCCTAAACGTCAACACCTTATCGTCCTTGATAAGCACACGTTTCAGACATCGTGTTTGGGGCATGTATATATCCTACGACGCACAGATGAAGTATCATCGAGATGATATCGAACTCAACGACCATGACAAGGTGAGCTATCAGCAAGCAGAGCTCAAGCTGACCCCTCGTATGAGCATGGAAAAAAATGGTTTGCGCTTGTCATGCTCATTGCCTGTCTACGTTTCCTCCTATCGTCTGGCTGGCGCAAAGGAGCATCAGGCGTTCGTTTCACCTTACGTTTCGTTGGACTACCAATGCAGCGGCTACTTGTCTTTGCTTTTCAACTATTCCCACCAAAAGAGCTGTTATGGTGTTGGCAACTGCTTGCCGTTGGCCTATTACAGAAGCTACGCCACAAGGATCGAGGGCAATGGCAAGCTGTGTTTCATCAGCTACGACAACGTTGACGGTAAGCTCGAGTATTCGAATCCCAACATAGGCTTGTTCTTTAACGCAAGGGGAAGCTACACGCTCATAAACGATGTGCCCTTGTTTGGGTATCGATACGAAAATAACATTTATAGCATTGTGGCGACCCCTCAGAAAGCCAACAACAGGCAGGTTTTGGCGTCGGCCGAACTGAGCAAGGCTTTTGGCTATGGCAAGTTGACGATGACGATAGGCGCAGACGCCATGAGGCACGATTACAAGGCGTGGATTTCGGAGCAGGTAGCCGATGGCTATGTTGACAACTACTCGGCCAAGTTTCAGGTGGCGTTTATACCCACCCCTTTGTTCTCCTTAGAGGGCAAGTCGACCTTCCACGAATCTAAGTACACCAACAAGACGTTTCGGTCGCTTAGCTCGTCGCCTTTGAGATCGTTCAAGCACAACCTCACGATGAATTTCATGCCCGGCAACTTCCTTTTCGCCTGGACCCATGAGCTATACCACAGCAACGACCATAGCGTAAGCCACACCTACTTCTCCGACCTAAAATGCACCTACACGCATAAGCGATACGAAATAAGCTTCATGGCCAACAATATTTTTGGTTCGAAGAAGTATGAGCGCAACGTGGTGTACTCGTCGACCATTCAATACACGGTAAACAGCCTACGTCCCAGAGAATTTATGCTGGAGGTTAGCTTCTCGCTCTGACACAGGTTTACCAGATAGAGGGTCTGACAAATGTCAGACGGCCCTATAAGGCTTACGAGTCGGAAGTCATCGACCGCAACATGCACAAACTCACCACAAGTTACAACAAGGACTGAGAAAACAAACTGGTGCTCAACGCATCGTGGCGCATCAGCTATGGCAAGAAGCATCAGGCTGCGGAAAAGCACATGAACCTCAACGACACCGACACAGGCATCATCAAACGATGAGAAGAATGGTGAGTAGGGTTAGATGTAATACTCGGCCGAGTCGACCAAGCCTGCCCTCAAGGCATACTTGGTGGCCTCATGGGCATTGTTGACCCCCAACTTCCTGAAGATGTTCTTCCTGTGGGTGTTGATGGTGTGAAAGCTTGAGAAGCGTTTGCTGGCTATCTCCTTTGTGGTCAGTCCGAGCGCTATGTCCTTGAGAACCTCCGTCTCGGTCTTGGTTAGGTTCACCTCCTCGCGATGGTCGGGCTCGGGCGACAGGAGGAGCTCCGCCATGTGTTGGCAGATGAAGCGCCGGTGGCCAAGTGTAGCGTTGATGGCCGCCCTAATCTCTCCGAGCGACGAGTCTTTGAGAAGGAGGCCATACTGGCTTCCTTCCGCAATGACCACTCGCACGAAGTCGAGACTGAGCTCTTCGCTGAACAGCAACCATTGCACAAGCCTAAAGCGCTGGCTGAGAATGAAGAGTTCCTCGGGACCATCCAAATCAAACAAGGTATAGTCCAATATCACGACGCCCTCTGGCTTCTCAGCCAACGCTTGTATGAGCGCTGCCTTATCGTCGGCAAACGTAATGGCTACGTCAGCAAAACCTGCAAGGACATACATGAGGCCGGCACGCGTAATGTCTTGTCGGTCGGCCAATATCACGTTTCTTGTCGTTGCCATTTGCTTTTTGGCTTAGAAGGTCAGACGAAGCATGAAGCGGATGCCGTTGCGCTTGCTGGTGGGCAGGTAGGTGTAGTTGCAACGATGCACATACTCCACATGCAGAATCTTGAATATGTTATGGATACCGGCTATCCACTCCACGTAGGGGCGCTTGGGGTCCATGACATAGCAACCCTCTGGGAAGGCCATCAGCACGCCATCGCCCGCGTTTTGCGCCAGGAGCGGGTTGTTCTTGTCGGTAAGGTTTCCCCACAGGCATTTCACGCCAATATACTCGCGCCACTTCAGCTTCTTGAGCAAAGGTATACGGTTGAAGATCTTTCCGTTGAGGTCCCAACTGGCGTCGAGGCTGGCGTATCGGTCGTTGAGAAACTCCATGTTGTTGATCAAGTTGAACGTCTCGTCCTCAACGATGTAGCTCAGGTTGGCAGCCGGCATGATGAGCAACGGATAGGGCACCTTGTTCCATTGGGCGCCCGCCTTGAGGTAGACGTCGATCTTTCCCCAGCTCTTCATCCAGAAGCGCTTGTAGATGGCAGCCTCGGTGAAATTGTAGTTGTAGTCGCCACCCAGGAAGTTCTTCAAGCCGAGCGTGTGGCCGAGCGTAAAGACCGGCGCGTCGAGGTTGATGGGCAGACGGCGCTGTTTGGTATTTATGTAGGTGCGGCCAGGAGCCAACTGGAACTGTAAGCTCAGCTCCGTGGTGCGAATCTTGCCATTGTGCAGCAAGTCGCCCGCCTTCACATTGTCGGGCACCACAAAGTCGGTTCCGCTATTCAGGGGGTTGAAGGCCAGCATGCCCGCGGCCTCGTTCTCCTCAGCCTTAATGCCCAGCGTGGTCTTCAGGCCCCACTCCTGCTCATATTCGAACTGCAGTTGCTGGCGGTTGTAGAACATCATCTTGTCGACCTTGGTCCACTTAAATGCGGTAAACACATTATCCTTGTCGGTATGGACAAACTTATCGGAGGGCGACATGATGTCGTAGGTAGACGTGAGCGTCAACGTGCGTTTCGGGAACTCTCGTGGCAGATAGTCCTTCTTGTTGAACGAATAGGTCACCTCACCTTTATAATAGTTTTTCTTGGAGTGCCATCCGCGCGCATAATAGCCCGAGAAGAACCAATGCTTGTTGAGGTTGGCCGTCGACTGTCCGCTGATACGTGTGCGGTAGCCGTCGATGAAGTTTTTCGAGATGATGGTGTTGATCGGACCGATGTCGAACTTGCTGGGGTGGTTCTCATCGCCCGTCTCCACAAAGTTTTCTATCAAGGCCTTGGCACCAAAGATGATATACTTAAAGCCCTTGATTTGCTCCAACCGATGGATGAAGGCGTCCATGGAGCTCTCCGACTTGGTTAGCTCCACCGATCGATACTGGTTCCAGAAGTTCTCGTCGCGCATCAGCGCGTTGGCCTCTCGTTTCTCCTTCGCCTTTCCCTTGAAGAGCACCTTGGGCAATTCGTCGAAGGCATAGTCGGTAAGACGCGTGGTGCGTATGACCACCGCTTTGGTGAGAAACTTCATGAGCGACATCTCAACAATCATGTCGTCGACGCTCAGGGCCCATTCGCCATTGGGCAAGCGGGTGTACTCTTGCTTGATCTGCAAGTTATCCACAAAGTTGACGTCACTCCGCTTGGGAATGCTGAGGTTGCACTTCTTCACATGAAGCGTGGAATCGGCCAAGATGTAGAGCTCGCCCCTAAATCCGAAATCCTGCTGGTTGTTGGGCATGAACTCCAAATGGTAGCAGAGGTCGCGGTCCACATACACCGTGTCTTGGATGTAATAGCGGTAAAAGGCTATGGCGTCTTTTCCGATGGGCGACGTGAAGGGATATTGCAACAGTCGCACCTGGTCGTCGTAGATGTCGACATCGGTAAATACATCCTTTGTGGCCACCGTGATGATGTCGCCCGTCTGGATGAGTTGGCTGATGCCTTGCGAGTTTTCACCCTGTATGATGTCTTTCTCCGTTCTGGGATTTTTTCGGAAGATATGCTGCGATACGGTCTCGTCGACAATGAGCGGCAGGATGAGATTGTTGTTGTATGGGCACATCTCCACCTGGTCGAGCATCCACTTGTGCTTGCCAACGAAGCCCGAGTCGATGTCGGCTCCCGAGATGTCGTTGAGGGCCGTGGTCAGCTTCTGGTACTTCGTGTATTGGTAGTAGTCGTGGTTTTGCAGGTTGGTGCGTTTCTTTGCCGCAATGACCCTACGCATCAGCTCCACGGCGGGGTTGTCTTTTCGCGAGTAGCGGTTGCGTTTCTTCTTCACCACAAACTCGCTCAGCATCCTCGTGTCGGGACTCAACTTCACGTCAAGCTTCGATGGCGTGTTGGCGTTCACCACAATGGTCTTCGACTTGTAGCCCACGGCCGAGAACACCAGTTTCCATCCATTATGACGCGCAATGGTGTACTCGCCATAAGCGTTTCCGCTCACGGCCACCTGATGGTCTTTATACGACGCGCTGGGGTATAAGATGGTGTCGCCCGACTGTGCGTCGATTACCACGCCACTAATCTGTGCCTTGACGCTTATCGCAAGCACCAGGAGCAATAGCATGGAGAAAATCCTGAACCTATTCATAGTAATCTATTGAGAATAAACTTGTTAAGGGGTTCTACCCCCATTATCCTTCTATGAGCTGTGCGAGGTCGGTAATGACCTTGTCGGGAATCGACTCGTCGTAGGTAGCGTCGGTCCATCCCTCGCCCTTGAACCATGCGGCCTTGCACCCCGCCTTGATGGCGGGCTCTATGTCCTTGTAGAAGCTGTCGCCCACCACCATCACCTCCTTGGGCTTCAGGCCCAGCTTTTCCACGCCCAGGGCGAAGATGCGGTGGTCGGGCTTTCGAATACCCACCACGGCCGACTCCACCACGTCCTGGAACAGATGGTCGAGGCCAAACTCCACCAACACCTCGTGGATGTTGCCGTAGAAATTGCTTACCAGGACCATGGGGTACGTTTGGTGCAACTGCTCCAGCACCTCACGGCTATGGCGTGTGGTTTCCTTCACCTGGGCATAGAGCTCGTTGAGCACGGCCTCGTGCTTCTCGTTGAACATGGCCTCGTCGGCGCCCCAAAAGCCGTTCTGGCACAAATATTCCATCTCCAGGCGAAGCTTTACGCTCAGCGTGGTGTGGAAATTGTAATGCGGCTGGATGATGGGGTTTCGGCCCAACGTGCGCTCCGCATAGACATAAGCGTCGCGAAACTGCTCCTCCGTAACGGGCACCTGATGCTTTTGGTAAGCGCGCCACAGCAGTTTTCCCCAGTGGCAACCCGCTGTGTCGAGCGTGCCTCCATAATCGAAAATATATCCTTTAATCATTTGAGGTTTCTTTTTATTTGTAATATCTCACAAAAACAAGGCGTTGCTCCCATTACGCGTTGAGCGCAGCCAATTTCTTGGTCATCTGTTGGCAGAGCGTCTCGTGGCGCTTGTGCATGCAAATATAGAGGATGTTGAGAACCACGATCTCGAAGAAGAAGAAAATCCACGGTCCCACCACGTCGTTGGTAAGGCTACCCGCTATGCAAGCGAGATAAATGGTGATGGCCCTACTGTTGAAGGTGAGCAGATTGGTGAAGGGCATGAGTGGCCGGCTGCCCTTGAGAAACTCCTGACGGATGGGCTCCAGCTGCTCCTTGTTGTGCTTGAGGCAAGCCTTGTTCCACGCCTCGAAGAACGATTGGAAGGCGGCCGTGCGCTTCTCCTGACTCTTACAATAGTTGGCGTAGAAATAATAATAGAGTTTCTCAAACCAGTTTTTCATCGGCAGGCTCTCAAACTTGGCTCTTTGCTGCACATAATTGTCGAGCTCCGATCCGCTCTTTCCTTTCAGGAAGAAGAGGTGTATTTGGCGATAATAGTCGGCCAACGAACTTTGTGGCGAGTGGCACAGCACGCCAGCGATAAAGGCCAAGGCCCAGATCCAGAAGCTCCAAGCGATGTCGGTTCCCGGAATGGTTTGGCCCATGAGGCGCGTGGCAATGCCTACATAGATGCAGAAGAACCACACATCGCCCGAGAAGCCGTCCAACACGCGGCCCAAGAGCGTCTTCTTGCCCGTGAGGCGCGCCATCTGCCCGTCGGTGGAGTCGCAGAAGTTGGCCAGCATGAGCAGGGCCACACCCATCAGGTTGTGCTGCAAATCGGTTTGGGCGAACATCCACCCGGCACCCGCCCCGAGAAATATCGACAAGATGGTAATGGCGTTGGGATGAACGCCCATCTTGTTCCACATCAGCGTAAACACCAATCCGATGGGACGGGTGAAATGCACATCCAACCACTCTTCTGTATCTTCCGACTTAAAGGAAGCCTGTAATAACTCTTTAAAAGTTGCCATTCAAATCTGTGAAAAATCTATTCTGTAAAAAAACTATTGTCTTATCTCCTTGCCTTGGCCACGCATTGGGCTATGGCCATGGCCGCCTCTTCCCTACAACGCGAGAAGCTGGGCCAATCGTTGAAGTCGATGATGTAGAACCGGCCATGCTCATCGATGATGGCGTCGCCGCCAAACACCTCCACACCCACCAACTGGCTCAGGCGAACCACCTCTTGGTGTAGCCTTTCGGCCTCGAAGGCATAATGGTGTGCCACACCGTTGCGCTTCTCGTCGCCAAACTTCGAGATGCCGTCGTCGCTGGGATAGAAAAATTGGAAGAACGCTGTTCCCACGCCATAAAACTTCACCAAGTCGCCTGGCACATGGGCGCTCACCACCATGTCGGTCACGCCGCGCTTGCGAAACGCCTCCTTCGCCGCGTTGAGCGCCGCAAGGTCTTCGCAAAACACCACATCGGCCTTCGACTGCGCCGCGGCGTCGCCCCGTTTCAACCAATAGCCGTGGCTGCCCACGAGGGGCGGCATGGGCACGTGGTGAAGGCGCATCAGCTGGTCGAGCTCAGCACGACGGCAACGGAGCACCCCTTGGGCGCCATTCACCACCAGGCTGCCGCCGCTCTCCTTGTCGCGCAAGAGGCCCAGCGTGGTTTCCTCGCGAGCCATCGACAGGTAGACGTCGGCCTCCATAGGCCGCTCCACCCATTGGCGCTCATCCACCATCTCAATGTCGTCGGCCAGGCCCAGAAGCTCGCGCAAGCGTTCGCTGGCCCACCTCAGTATGGCCCTGTCGTTCTCCACCGCGTTGGGCGAGAACCTATCGTCGCGCCGAATAGCCAAATATCTCATTGTTTCAATACCCTTTGTCTTTCATCCCATAGCCTTAGGCTTTCTCATCGAGGAACGCCTCGGCTTTCTCTATGTCGCTGGCATGGTCGATGTCGAGCACCTTCGAGAAGGCAAAGGCCTTGAGCTTACGACCGTCGCGCACCAGGCCGCGCTGGAAATTGCGCATGCGGCTCTCACCACGCTTCATACAGTCGTCGAGCGTTTCGAGGGCCGAGGGGGCCAAGCCGTATATGCCGCCCGAGATATAGGTGCATTGGGCGTCGTTGGCGTCGTAGAAGCCCGTTACGTTCATGGCTTCGTCGGTGCCCACATACAAGGGTTTCTCGTCGTCGATATAATTGGTTACGCCCATCAAGCCGTCGCCTCCTTCGGCCAGCACTTCCTTGAACGCCTTGACATATTGGCCAAACTCTTGTTCGCGGAAGATGGTGTCGACGGTGGTGAGCACAAACGGTGAGCCGGCAAGCAACTCACGCAGTTGGAAAAAAGAATGCATGGAACTGGGTGTGCTGCGCACCTTGAACTGCAAGGGCACGGGTTGGCCACGCAACCCATCCTCCTCGAGCTCCAGCAGGTGGCGGCTCACGATAGTGGTCTTGTCGTTGCAGATAACAACAATCTCCTCGGCGTTGTTCTTCATAAACACCCTGATAAGGCGGTCTATGAGGTGCTCGCCATGCACTTTGACCATTGGCTTGGGTGCGTCGATGCCCTCAGCAGCCAGACGCGATCCTTCACCAGCGGCAATAATAGCAAATTTCATTGTATAACGATTCTCTTATAAGATGATGTGCAAAGTTACTGATAATCGCTGACAAACGGATGTTTTTTGACGATTATTTAGTTTTCTACACATATCAAAAGAGTCGTCGCAAGTACTTGGCCTACTTAGCGCCCTTAACCTCCTTCACAAGCACCTTGCAGAGGTTGCGCTGCAACACGTGGGCGTCGAGCACCGACATCTCGCTGTCCATGATGGCGAAGGCCAACAGGTGGCCGTTGGGCGCCTCACAATAGCCGGCCAGGGTGCTGATGCCGTAGGGGTGCGAGAGGGTTCCGGTCTTCACGCGCAACTTGCCTCGCAGCTCGGGGTCCGACAGCAGGCGGCAGGCGGTTCCGTCGACACCTGCCACAGACAGGTGTTTCCACAACCTGTTGAAGATGGCCTTGTCGGCGTAGCCATACCTGAGGATATCGACCAGCGACTGGGCCGACAGGCGGTTATAGCGGCACAGGCCGCAACCATCGTGTACGACAATCTTGGGATTGTTCTCGTGAATGGTTTGTTTCAAAAATTTGTTCAGATAAGCCACACCCACCTTTTGGGCCGAGTCGTTGGCGTTGAGGTGTTGGCCAATGGTGTAGAGCATGGCGGTGGCCCGGGTGTTGGAGCTGTTCTTCCACATGCGCTCCACCACGCGGTCGATGGTCCTGATGGACCGGGCCACACGGTGGGCGCCACGTGGCGTTTTGCTTGTTTCCACTTGGTCGGCCTTCACCTTGATGCCCTGGGCCTTGCACGCCGCAACGAGCGCATTGCCAATGCGGGTGGAGCCTTGGTAGAGCAGGCCATACTTCGACCGCTCAAGGTCCCACGGGTACCAATGCACCTCGGCCTGCACGGGCTCGTTGAGCAACAGGTCAAGGATGATGTTTCCGTCAAGTTCTTTCACACCATTTTTCCGCAGCATCCTCGCCATAAACTTCAGATCGTCGGGCGTGAAGTTGGGGTCGGCGCTGCCCTTGAGGATGACGCTTCCGCGCAGCAGTCCATCGGCCACGCGCCCCTTGATGAAAAGCGAGGTCTCGTAGTTGTAATGGGTGCCGAGCAGATGGTAGCCCGCCACCCCCGACAGCAACTTCATGCATGAGGCCGATGGGATGGGGTCGTTTTCCTGGAAGGCATAAACGGGCTTGTCGGCGGTGAGGTCGTAGACGCACAGGCCAAAGCGGCCTGCCACACGTGGCTTGTGGGCAAACTCGTCCAAGCGTTGCTTGAGGTTGGCGTCGACGGGAATGCCCGTATCGGCTTTCTTGGCGGGCGCCACAGCGTCTTTCGTGTCTTTTCCGCCACAGCCCACCAAAGCGGCCACGGCCAATAACGACGACAATATGATCAGGGGGAAACGGAAACTTCTCGGGCTTGATTTCATTTCGTATAAAAAACAGATTGTGGCAACGCGCTGACATCAAAGAACTTACCGAACCCTCGCAGCTCGGCCGTCCCCATTAGGCACCCATCGCCATTCCAAACAAATTATATTTCTTGCAAAAATAGCTTTTTCCCCGCTAACCTGCAAATGTTTCGGGCGTTTTTAGTAACTTTGCCCGTAAATAAAAAATACAGAAGACCACAAATAAATGAAATCATTCATCGCAGTAATCACGGGGTGCCTATTGGTTTTGGGCACCTCCTCAACCAACGCTATGACAACGAAAGAGAAAACCATCGACCTGAAGTTCATTGAGACCAGCGACGTGCACGGTAGCTTCTTCCCCTACGACTTCATCAACCGCAAGCCCAAGGCTGGGTCGCTGGCTCGTGTGGCCACATACGTCAACCAGTTGCGCAGCCAGCATGGCGAGAACGTCATCTTGCTCGACAATGGCGACATCCTCCAGGGCCAACCCGTAAACTATTATTCCAACTATGTGGACACGACCAGCGCCAACATCGCGGCACAGGTCGTCAACTACCTCCGCTATGACGCGCAGACCATTGGCAACCACGACGTGGAGACGGGCCATCGGGTCTACGACAAATGGGTGAGCGCCACCCACTGCCCCATCCTGGGCGCCAACGTCATCGACACCAAGACCAACAAGCCCTACCTCAAGCCCTACACCATCCTGAAGCGTGGCGGCGCGCGCATCACAATCATCGGCCTGCTCACGCCCGCCATCCCCAACTGGTTGGGCGAGAACCTGTGGAGCGGGCTTCGCTTCGAGGAGATGGTGAGCTCAGCGCGCCAATGGATGCGCGTGGTGAAGGAGCAGGAGAAGGCCGACATCGTCATCGGACTGTTCCACTCGGGCAAGGACGGCGGCATTACGACGCCCCACTACAAGGAGGATGCGGCGCTGGCCGTGGCGCGTGAGGTGCCGGGCTTCGACGTGGTGTTCTTCGGTCACGACCACACGCGCTACGCCGACGCGGTAACCAACAGCGAGGGCAAACTGGTGGCGTGCCTCGACCCTGCCAACAACGCCATGTCGGTGGCGCAGGCCGACCTGCAACTGGTGAAGAAGAAGGGCCGCTGGTGCGTCAAGGAGAGCCTATGGAAGCTCGTGGATGTGGCCGACCTGCCTGTCGACAACGACTTTGTGGACCATTTCAGCGCGTTCAACGAGACGGTCAAGGCGTATGCCAACCGGGTGATTGGCACCTTCGAGAACACCATCTCCACGCGCGACAGCTATTTTGGCAACTCGGCCTTCAACGACCTCATCCTCAACCTCGAGCTGAGCATCACCAAGGCCGACGTGGCGTTCAACGCGCCTGTATCGTTTGACGTGGCCATCAAGAAGGGACCGGTGCGCGTGGCCGACATGTTCAACCTCTATAAATATGAGAACCAGCTCTTCGTGATGCGCCTCACGGGCAAGGAGATACGCAAGGCGCTCGAGATGAGCTACGACCTCTGGGTAAACACCATGACCTCGCCCAACGACCACCTGCTGCTGCTCGACAGCCAGACGCGTGGCGACCAGCAACGCTTGGGCTTCAAGAACTTCTCGTTCAACTTCGACTCGGCAGCGGGCATCGACTATGAGGTGGATGTTACCAAGCCCAACGGCCAGAAGGTGAAGGTGCTGAAGATGAGCAACGGCGAACCGTTCGACGAGAACAAATATTATAAGGTGGCGGTAAACAGCTATCGCGCCAACGGTGGCGGCGAACTGCTCACGCGCGGCGCTGGCATTGCCAAGGACGACCTGGACGACCGCATTGTGTGGCGCTCGGAGTTTGACCTGCGCCATTATCTCATGGAGGAAATCAAGCGATTGGGCACACTCAACCCGCAGCCCAACACCAACTGGCGCTTCGTGCCTGAGCAATGGACGCAGGAGGCGGCCAAGCGCGACAGACAGTTGTTGTTCCACGATTAACCCCCCAAATCGGTCATGAGACCGAAAAAGGGGAAAATGGTAGGACATTATTGTTTCTTTCCGAAATGGGTTTAGAAAAAGCAAGAAAAGGCTATATGAAAAGGTATTATTTCATCTTCTCCAAAAACAACATCCTGCTGGAGCAACAGCCCAACGGGACGTTCACCATTCCCTGCGCCGAGGAGGTGCCCATCGGCATCCATCCGTGGACGCACGTGCTCAACATATCGCCCATGGACGACGGCACGGAGGTGAAAGCGCTGATGGTCGACGACCCGAAGAGCATAGAGGCCACCGACGACCAGCTGCGCATGGACGGATGCGTGTTCAAGTCGCTCCGCGAGTCGTTCTACCACCTGCCCGAGCCGCTCTACCTCAAGGCGGGCAAGTGTGAGGAGCTGCTCTACTGGGACCACAACACGCAATTCTGTGGGGTGTGCGGAGCGCCCATGAAGATGTCGACCGACATCTCCAAGCGCTGCACGCAATGTGGCAAGGAGGTGTGGCCCCAACTGGCCACGGCCGTCATCGTGCTCATACGGAAGGGCGACGAGGTGCTGCTGGTGCACGCCCGCAACTTCGCGTCGGACTTCTACGGGCTCGTGGCGGGATTTGTGGAGACGGGCGAGACACTCGAGGAGGCGGTGCGCCGCGAGGTGATGGAGGAAACAGGACTGACCATCAAAAACCTCACCTACTTCGGGTCGCAGCCTTGGCCCTACCCTTGCGGACTCATGGTGGGCTATATGGCCGACTACGACGAGGGCGCCATACACCTGCAACGGTCCGAACTGTCGAAGGGCAACTGGTTTCGCTACGACCAGATGCCACGCATACCCCAAAAGCTATCTATCGCCCGTCGGCTCATCGACGCATGGCTCAAGAGCCACGGGGTGACATCATCGCAAGAATAACCTTTTCTGGCCAATAACACAAGCAGGGCGCGCCATAACGGTGCGCCCTGCTTGCGTAATGGGTTGAATGTGACATGTGGAACCACCTTATTGTAACATGTAACATGTAACAATGTAACGTTTTCGTTGAGCCAGCTGGGCAGCGCAAGGCTATTGGCTGTTGGCCACCTCTTCTATTATGTGCCGGATGGCTTCGGGATGGTCGGGACGGGGAGCCACGGTTGGCAGTAGGTTGCCGTTGGGGGCCACGATCTTGTAGGTGGGATAGCCAGCCACACCGATATAGCGCTCGAGAGCACTCTGCTGCTTTTCGGGCAGGTTATAATGGATGCTGTTCTCGCCTGTGAGGTGGAATTGGGCAATGGCGGTCTTCCACGCCTGCTCGTTGCTGTGGTTTACCAGATAGAGGTAAACGATGTTGAGGTCCTTGAGCTGTTGCTTCATCTTCGGCACATGGGTCATCATCTCCTTGCATGGGGCGCACCACGTTCCCCACACGTCGAGGTAGATGAAGCGTCCACGATAGGGCTCCACGATCTTTCTGAAAATTTCCTCACCGTCGGTCAGGTCGGCCAACGGTCGAGGGTCGGGCGTAACGATGGCTTCCGCAGCCTTGCGGGCGGCCACAAGCTGGTCGTTGGTTTTGAGCACAGCGCCGAGGAGATATGGCTGCCGCACGTTCTCGCGTAGCATTCTCATTTCGTTGTCGTCGAGTGGCGCCACTTTCTCCTTGAGCCTTTTTTCGATCAGGCGGGCCACGGCAATCTCCCGAAGCGTGGGTGGCAGATCAAGAAGTGAGTCGAGCCCGTTTGGCCAACAAGGGGTATTTGCGCCTCGTATCGACCAAGCGAGTCGCTAAGGGATGCGTAGCTTTGCAGCACGTCGTCCACCATACTGCCAAAATTTGTGGTAACGTCGATGCCCGCCTTGCCACTTCGGTGCGCCACGCGCAGGGTTGCCTGCTGCTCCTTGTCAAGGATCGTTGCGTCAAAGGGCGTGTCGTCTGCCACGGGATAGTCGGGCAGGAACCGGGTGGTCAGCACCGATGTCTTGTGCTTCACCCCATCAATGGCCACGGAGCCCTTCTTCAGTCGTATCTCCTTATGCTGCTTGTCGTGGGTAAGCACCAAGCGCCCCTTTCCCACCTCGGCATAGCTCCAATAGTCGCAGTCGTAGATGGCGTACTCGTCGAACAGTCCGATGAGCCATTCGCCCGTCGCCTCGTCCCTCAGACAGAGGTTTAGGCCCGATCTCTGTTGCGCCTGTCCCGCCACCACCACGAGGGCGAGCAGGATGGTGAGGAGAATTTTCTTTTTCATATAGGTTTGGAAGTTAGAGGGTTTCTTGTAGGGAGCGGCGGAGGCTGTTACGACGACAAGCCAACCGTTTGAGGGTGCGTGCCGTGGGGATGAATCCACAATGGCTTGCTGGCCTGATTATTTAGTTGAAGGCGGATTGGCAAACCGGATGCGGGCATAGTCGAAGCCCATGGCCTTCAGCAGATTGTCGAACTGTGTGGAGGCGTTCTGCTGGGCGCTGCGTATGTTGGAGGGCGTTAGGCACCGCCGCTTCATCGCCAGTTGTGCACGACGTGTGAGGGCTGCCTTGTCGGCCTCGCTCCACTTGCCTTCCTCATAGAAGGTCTTGGTTCGCGCTTCGTCAAGAAAATTATCGTCCAATAAGCGAATGGCGGGAAGCAACACATCGACCGTGTCGTGGTCCATCGTGATCCATCCATCGGCCGTCTGGCTCAGGTCGACACCCAACCGCAAGGTGCCGTAATAGATGCGCGACAACTCATCGTCGCCAAAGAACCCATGGCGCACCGTGTCGACCATCTCCTCGTCGGCCACAGAGAGAAACTCCCATTGGCCGATGCTCCTGATGCGCTCCACCTGGGTGGGGGTGACGCCGATGCGCTGCGTGTGGCCCACCTCCACGCTGCTGCCCTTCATCTGGTGCGACAGGTAAGCCACCACACCCACGATGGCCAACACGCAAACGGCCACAAGCACGAACTTGGCTACAAGCGCCCTACTGATCTGCTGTAAGAATTGCTTCATGGTTCCACTGTCTTAATGAGGTTAGGTATATCGCTGATGGTGAAGCGCTTACGGAACGTAACGGTGATATTCTCGGGCCGATAGCCCAACGCCTCCACGATGGGCACCAACTGGCGTGCGGCGTTTTGGCGCGCGTTCTCTATGATGCCCAGGCGGGGTATCGACTTGATGATGTCGTCGCGCCCCTGCCGCTGGATCTGCGTCACCTCCTCGTCGGTGAACCTACTGCGGAACAGCGACACCTTCTCCCTCACGCCCTCATGGTCGATCTGCGTGGCCGTGAGCGTCACCTCTGGGTCGGGCAGCACAATCTCCACCTTGTCGCCACGCACCCGCACATTGGCTTCCGAGAACTCGCTGAAGTCGACATACGCCTTCACGCTGGCCTTCACGGGGATGGCTATGCGCCGCTTTCCCAGCGGCAGGTTCACCTTGAAACGCTGCTGAAACACCTTGCCGCCCACCGACAGCGTGTCGTCGAAAGTGACAATCTTATGCAACTGGTATTCGGAGGTGTAAAGGCGCGAGCATTTCTGTATCTGCATGACCATCAGCGGAAGGGTGTCCACCTGCTGGACCTCCCTCACCCGTTCCTGCTGGCCATTGCCGCAGGCTGCCAGCATGGCCGCCAGCAACACCATTGTCACACTGATGATTTTACGCATGGGCATTTCGTTTTTGGTTGGGATTATTTAGTGGGTTCGTCGACAATACAAAGGTACGAATATTTTTGATAACCACCAAACGCCAGAGACCCCATAATGCGTGAATTTGTGTTAAACTAACCTGCTCTTACACCAGGACTGAAACGGGCGACCGCCACCCCTACCGAATGGCAGTGGCTACTCTTACACCAGCGCCCGCGAGGGCTGAGCGCCCACGAGCGCAAGTGGCAGGGATTGGCAGGCGCCTGAGGCCCCGAGGCCATACATGCGCTCGGTTCAACCGAGGTCCTTGCCGGGGTCGCCCCCCGAGAGTCTCCTTACCGCCAAGACTGAACGAACGGTTCGCATTTCATGGGTCTCCATGATGACGACAAAGGGGGTCATTTCAACTGACCCCCTTGGCGTGGCAGGCAGAGCCACCTGTCGACCCTTTGGCGATGGGTTGGTTTCAACCCACCC
>NZ_JAHKBE010000054.1 GCF_018789675.1 Hallella faecis | reverse complement strand
GTTCTTTAGCGCATTGTGCGCTTAGTTGTCGCCCACAGATCTCGCGGATTTCCACAGATTTTTCGCATATCAAGAGCGTGTGGCACTCTCCTTGTCCCTGACAACCCAAGTGGGCTGAAAAGTAAATGGTAGCGTATAGCCCCACCAACCCAAGCGGGCCGAAAGCCCAATGACCTCCTCAGCCCAGGGCAAGCGAAGCGACACCCTGGGTAAACCGTCACACCCTATCACACAACGCCCTGCAAGGGCAAAAGTAAACATAACACACTCTGTTTCAACACTTTTACCCTTACATGGCGCAAGCTCCACGGCACATTATACCCAGGGCGTCGCTTCGCTTGCCACTGGGCTATGAACTTCTGCCCCCTTCGGAGCGTACCGTTGCCCCACCCATTTTTGGGTTTTGAATGAAGGTCGTCCCCATGTTTTCACTTTTCACTAAGGTCCTTTCCATGGTTTCGCTAAAGCTATATTCGCTATGCTGAAAAATTATTCTTGGCAAGAACCCAAAAAGTGCAGATAATTATCTAACTTTGCCCATAAAGCCATTAGCAATGGCCAGAACCCACTTTGGAACACATCAACGTCTACCGTAAATGTACGGGCAGCCTATGGCACAGAAGAAATATACGCAAACTCAACAGGTGATAGACACATTACGCAAGTGTGGCGGATACGCTACGCTCGGCAACCTGATAAGCCATATAGAGGATTTGCAAAAATCTGAGGATGGCCTCATGGCAAACGAGGATATGGGCGTATGCGCCCAAACGCCCTTCTAACCGGTCGTTAGATTTCAACACTCAACACTCCACATTATAAAGAATGTAGGGCATGGCGTCGATGAGGATGGCGTCTTTCCCTTGCTCTTCAGCACTCAACTCCTCGAAGGGCACCAGGTCGGCATGCTCAAACACCTTCTTGTTGGTGGTGGCGGCGGGCCTGAAGCCCATGATAAGCTCCGACATGACCCATCGGCGGTGCTCAGCCTCGTAGGCCGCACGTCGGTCGGCCTCGCTGTGGTTATGACCCTCGAAGCACCATTGGCGCACCAGCAGGGCGTTGCCGCAGATGATGCTCGAATACTTGTCGGCCTCGCTGATGGCGTACCACGCCTGCCGCTCATCGGTGGCCTGCGGGTTGACGTAAGCACGGTGGTAGACGAAGTTGACGCGCATGCCTCGCAACGACCTGCGTAGGAAGAGCGGGTCGGCCTGCATGCCTCGCCCCTGCCCCAAGATCTCGATGTGGCCATACATACCCGTGAGGTTGGCGCGCCTCACCAGTTCGGAGGGGCGCTTGAGCCATACGGCCAGCTTGGCGGCGCCATAGACGGCGCGTGGCAGGTGGAGCGCGGTGTTTATGGCCTGCCGCTCATCGCCCTGGCATACCACCACACGCAGCACCTCGTGGGGCGTGGGCGTGAGGAGGCGCCGCGCCATGGGCGCCGACGGGGCGGCATCAACAAACTGCCACTCCACATCGAGAAAGTCGGCTCCCTCGGGCGCATGCGCCACCACATGGCCGTCGGCCTGCACCAGCGTGTGGTGCGACAGGGCGAAGAGGGCGGGGCGCGACGCCACGAGGTGCTGCTGCCACGCCTCCATGCCCTCGCCGATGAAGGTGATGCGCGTGCGCCGCCCTCCCTCGGCATAGTTGGGGTAATGGCACAGGTGGGCCACGGTGTAGGCCACCGACTGCGCCATGGCACCCGTGCCGATGATGACGATGTGGGCGCGCCGCTCATCACCCTGGCGTAGCACGGGCAGGAACGCCTCCGACGGGGCAGGGCTGGCGGTTGCCGAATCGGCACCCGAGGCGGGCGACGTGTCGCCTACGAGCAACTGCTCCGCCTCATACTCGTAGGCGTTGACGGTGTCGACAAGCAACTGGCCCGTCGCTCCCGCCTTGCGCTGGTATTGCAGCACCTCGATGGTGGCATAGTCGGCCAACGTTACGTAGCAATGCACGGGCTGGGGCGCCTGGCGACAGAGGTCGTCGAGGATGGCCAGCGCCTTGAGGTTCTTGGTGTCGTGGGCCGGGTCGTCAGCGTCGCCCATGACATAGATGGCCGCGGCCCTCTCGGCGCCAATGGTGGCGAGGTCGGCATGGCTGTGGCGCGCCGCCTTGTAAAAGATGAAGTTGGCGTCGACCTCGGGGCGCTCCTCATCGACCACCACGACCGTGCGACCCTGCGCATTGAGGGCGCGCACCATGACGGGCAACTGCGCACAATGGCCCAGGATGAGCACATGGCCGCGCAAGGCGTAACGGCGCTCGCCCACCTGCGCCGCCTCGCGGATGTTCTCGAAGAGATTGGTGAACACGCTGACGAGCAAGGCCGAGAAGAGAAACACGCTCAGCAGGGCGAGGATGAGGCGGAACCAGTCGTGGGCGCCCGCTCCACCAAAGCAGCCAGGGTCGAGAAACACGGCCACAACATCTTGCCAAACAATCGTTCCATCGTCGAACACCCACTGGGCTACAACGATGGCGATGGCCAGGCTCGCCACCGACAAGCCCAACAGCCACATGAGCTGCGCACCATTGCTCTTGGCCAGCAGCAAGTCGATCTTTCGTTTTAATATCATACGGTAAGGTTGTTAATCAATACGTTCATTTGCTATTCAATACTTTCGTTTGCTATTCAATACGTTCGTTTGCTATTCATGAGATGCACAAACCAGGTCCACAGGTCCCCGATCACCATTCGGCGGAAGAGCCAGTGGTGCATGCCGCCGGGCGTGCGCTGCAACATATCGTCGGAGAGCGACAACACGTAGAGGGGCCTGATACGCCAACTATAGTTGTAGCGGTTCTGCCAGTCGTACATGCAATACTCCCACCATCCGGCGTCCTCGCGCCACCACTCGCCCGTCACATAGTCGTGGTCGAGGCCCCAACGGGTCACATTGAGCGCATTGGGGAACCCACACTCGCTATAGATGCGGCGGGGCGCAATGCCGAGATCGAGCACGCGGCCCAGCGTGACCCGGCACACCACGAGCGACCCCGAGGCGTAATGGAGCGCCGTGGCGCGGTCGGGGGCAAAATAGATGCCGTTGCCGGCGTAGTTGCCACCGCCCACGTTCCATATCCCCGTGTAACGACTGTTGTTGCCCACGCGCCCACGGCTCTGCGTAATGCTCTCGCTGGCCATGCAGTCGGTGCCGTGGTAGAGCGTGAGGGCTGGCACGAGGGTGTCGACGAGGGTCCACACGCCACTCTCCACCAGGGTGAGCGTGCCATGCCACAACGGATACTTCAGGATGCGCCAAGGCAAGAGCAGGAACCACCGCAGGGTGTCGTCGGCCCCCTCCTTGGGATGGCTGGGGTCGACCACCTCAAGGGCATAGTTGATAAATTCTAACGAACAATGGATGAAGAGGTTGTAATAAACCGCATTGAACCACCGTAGGGGCGTGAGCAGGATGTAGAACGGTATCTGGGCAAAGGCCAACTGCTTGCGCAGCCTGCGGTTCTCGGCGTCGGTGCGCCCAGCGTTGACCTTGAAGTACCACCGCCATGGCTTCGCGGCGTAACGCTGCAACCAGTTGAGGAAATAAAAGGGGATGCAGGCCACCCAATACACCTTGTAGACGAGCGTGCTGGCCACCGACAAGCCCCATATCACCACCCAGCGCAGCACGTAGAGCACCACGCAGGTCAGGAGGAGTTGGCGCACGAAACCCCAGAGGCTGTACCGGCTGTACCGATGCTTAGCCACCTTCTTAACAGCGTAGGGGGCGGCATATTGCAGGTAACGGGTGGCGCAATACAACGTGTCGCCGCCATACACCACCTCTGCCCACTGGTCCTGGGGATGGCCGATGACGAGCACGCGTGTGCCGGGCGCCATGATAAACTGGGAGGTCGAACGCACGCTCGGTCCGCTGCGCATGTTGAGATGGGTGGTAGTTTCGTACCATGCGGGAAGGCGCCCTTCTGCCCACGCTGGGAGGGTGGCCATGGTGAGCAAGAGGAGGCAGAGAGCCGCCATGATCCACCGCCGAGAGGGCGTGGAGCATGACCTGCGGGATGAGACCTGCTTCATCCCACATGGGGCGGTGTTGGGGTCCTTATAGGGCATAGTCGTCATTTGTATGCGTGGGGGCGATGCCTTTCGCCAAGCATCGGTTTCAGATTGTGTTGATAGTTTCACATAAACTCGTTTACAAATATAACGCTTTTCCCACAAACCGCCGACACATCGAGAGAAAAAAACGAAAAAATCCCTGTAACGCACCATAATGGTTCCGCTACAGGGACTATCGTTTTCCTATTGAGGTGGGTGGTGATGGATTCGAACCACCGAAGGCAAGAGCCAGCAGATTTACAGTCTGCCCCATTTGGCCACTCTGGTAACCACCCTAAGGTCGCTTCACCGCATGTGTTTCGGAAAGCGAGTGCAAAGATAGTGTTTTCCAACGACAATCAATTCAAAACGCCCAATAATTTTAAGGTTTTTAACACTTCATCCGCGCCATTCCATCCAAACGGCGCTCATGGGCCGACAAGAGGGGCCCATGGTCCAATTAAAAGGTGCAAAATTTGGCTATGAAGAAACTATTGGTTAATTTTGCCTAAGCCTATTAGCGGGCAGCAAACACGCCAACACCATAAACATGAAGACGAGCAACACCACCGCCATTACGCAAAAATGGCTTGAGGGCATTTCGTATGAAGTGGCCTTTTGGAACAATGTGTACAGATGGCCCCACACCTTTCAGGGCATGATGGGGTGGGCGCATTACGGATCCGCCATTTGCCTGGAAGGGTTTGACGCCAACCATTTTCTGCTGGCCGACGACCACCCAAGCGTTTACGATGTGGGGAGTGGCATGAGCTATGCCGTGGGCGACCACCTGGAAAAAGACGGAAAACTCATTCCGCTCGACATTCATTACATAGACCCTTTGGCCTTCCATTTCAACCGCATCCTGAAGAAATACAAGAAGAAGTTGCCGCCCATCGAGTTTGGAATGACCGAATATCTCTCGGCATTCATACACGACGCCTCGCTCATAACCATACAGAATGCGCTCGACCACTCGTCGGCGCCCATCAAGGGCATCGTGGAAGCATTGCTCGCATTGCGAAAAGGAGGGGTACTATACCTCAACCACCATCCCAACGAGGCCGAGATGGAACACTACAAGGGATTCCACCAATACAATGTGGACGAAGAAAACGGCGAACTTGTTATTTGGAACCAATCAGAGAAAACATGTATCGGCCAACTGCTTGGCTCGTTTGCCTCCGTTGAGGTGAAACGAATGGACAATGGGCACATCGTGGCCATCGTGCGAAGAAATGGCGACGCGACATCGTTGCCTGAGCGATTGCGGAAATATGTGGACGACAAAACCGACAAGGCTGAGCTCTGCGAAGTGTTGCTGAATTACCAATACCGCAACACGTCGTTGGCGAGAAACCTAAAAGGTAGCATACGGTTCGGCTTGTTCAACCTCATACAACTCATGGCACAAATGCTGCCTTGGAGCCTGAAGATGCGGGTAAAACGCCTCATCAAGCAGGCGTAAGACCAAGGCAACGATCTAACCCTCAGAAAACATAAAGCGACGGACCGTCAGCATCACGCTGGAGTCCGCCGCTATCGTTTGATAAGGGTTTTATGGATTACCTCAAATCAAATGACCGATTTGGGTTTAATACTGAGCGTTCTGGGGATCGAAGTTGGCCCATCCGGCGGTCCAGTCTTGTCCGTCGGGGAAGGCACCGATGCCAGGATACTGCTTGCTGATGGCGAGGATGGAAGCGATGCCGTTCCAGGTCTGTGCCATCCAGTTGCCAACGACCGTGTTCTGGTTGGCGGCCAACTGGAAGAAGTTGCTGGTGAACGAAGGCTTGGTGGCGTCGGTGGTCTTCGTGGTGTAATCGTAAAGCTCGTCCTTATACACCTTGTTGAAGTCGGAACCCACGATGTCCATGCCCACGAAGGTTATGCCGTTGAGCTTCATCTGGCCGTTGGTGGCTGCACCCTGCGTGTTGCCCTTCTCGTTGTCGAGGATAAGGCCGATGGGCCATCCTATGGCGAGCGTGTTGTTCACGTTGAGGCGTGAGTTACGACGGATGTGCATGGCTGCCTGGAAGAGTCCCGTCGACGAACCGTTCTCGGGGTTGATGCCACCACCATTGATATACGTCTTGTCGTTGGTGAAGGAGGCGTCGAAGGTCTTCGGGCCAAGGAAGGTGATGTTGGAGAAGGTAGCGGTGGTGTAAGGCTCAGCGGTAGAGCCACTGGCGTTGTTGTCGCTCTCGAAACCGTTGCTCTGCGAGGCGTCAGCAATGCGTGAGTCGCGTACCGACAAGCCATACTGCACCTTGCCTGAGAAGCCGTTGTCGGTGTCGAAGTCATCGTCCCATCCATGGAAGGCGATGAGGTGCTTGCAGTTGACCGTTCCACCAAACCACTCAAAGCTATCGTCGTTAGAGTAGGACACCTGCACGTGGTCGATGGTGGTGCCGGCGCCTACCGAACCCAAGGTGAGACCATTGATCTCCTGGTCTTTCTTGAAGGGATAACCGGCAAACTCGATGCGCACATACTGCAGCGAACCGCTATTGTCGTTGGCGTCGGTGCCGCCATGCTTGGTGCGCGGACCACCCTCGATCTGCTGGGCCAGCACACCATTGTTGTTGGGAGCCTTACCGCAGATGATCAAGCCACCCCAGTCGCCGGGGCGACGGCTGCCAGCGGCCTGCTCGGAGGTGAACACGATGGGGTCTGTGGCGGTACCGTTGGCTATGAGCTTGCCACCGGGCTCCACAATGAGGGCGGCCTTGGTGTCCTTGTCGCCCTTGATGACGGTGCCGGCAGGGATGGTCAGCGTGGCGCCATCTGCCACATACACCCAGCCTTTGAGCAGGTAGGTGCCGCGCTCAAGTGATTGGTTGCCCTTGAACACAAAGTTCTGGTCGCCATTGCCAATGACGTTGCCCTTGGGGGCCTCTTGGCCGTTGTCGGTAAAGAGCACGTGGTCGCAGGCCTTGAATCCGCCGTCTTCCGACCACACATATTTCTCCGAGGGAGAAGGTGTAGGATCATCATTGTTGCTTGAGCATGCCGTAAACATCATCGACATGGCGAGGATGCCCATGCATCCCAAAAACATCTTGTCTGTTTTCATGATTTTGAATTTATAATGTTACAGTTACCGAGAGGTTGATGTTACGTCCCGGCTTATATTTACGTGTTACTTGTTGAATCTCCTTGTCGCCCACGGTTTGGAACTGCTTGAACACGATGCTCTGGTTGAGCAGGTCGCGAATGGCGAGCTTGGCCTCCCACCGTCCCCAACGCTTGCTGGCGGTGAGGTCGAAACCATCGCGTGGCATCTCGTAACTGTCGGGCACACGGATGTTGCGCGAAGCGTCGCCGCCCCCCTCGGTACGGCCCACACCCACGATGCGCTTGCCGATGCGGTTGTAGAGCAGGTTCACGCTGAGGTGCTGGCGCTGGTTGTTATAAAACAGGCCGGTGTTGACGAGGTAGGGCGATTGGCCCTGCATGGGGCGGTCATACTCATTGCTTCCGGGCTCAAAATGAACGCGGCTATGGATGAGCGACCCGTTGAAGCTCCATGAGAAGTTGCGCAGGCCAATGAAGTCGAGGCTCTTGCGAATGTCGAGCTCCAGACCGTAGTTGTCGGCCGAACGGGCGTTTTTGTACGAGTAGATGACATCGGTTCCGCCCGAAAGGGTGTAGACCCACTCGATGGGCGAATCGAAATGCTTATAGAATGCGGCCAGCGAGATGACCTCGCCGCGGCTGGGATACCACTCGTAGCGCAGGTCGAGGTTGTCGACATAGCAGTTCTTCAGGTTGAAATTACCCTGCACATCCGACGCCAGGTCGAAATCGTAATACACCGATGGCGACACCTCACGAAACTCGGGGCGGTTGACGCTGCGGCCGTAGCAGAAGCGCGCCTGGTGCTGGTCGGTGAATCGCCAGGTCATATTGGCCGAAGGGAACAGGTCGCCGTGGCGATAGTAATGGCTCTCATGGCTGGTCTCAGACGAACGGGTGTTAGAGATGAGCTCCATCTGGTTATACTCATAGCGCAGGCCAGCATGCACCTCAAGCGGTCCGAGGGGCAACGTGGCCATGGCATAGGCCGCACCCAGGAGGTTGTTGCCACTATAGTCGTTGAGCTTGTTCACATCCTCCAACAGGTAGAGCTTGTCGGCTCCGGCATTGGCGGGATCGCTGAGCAGCGTTGTCATGTCCATGCGGCGGAAGCCTTCGGGCAGGGTGTTGCCCACGGTGTTGTACCAATAAAAGAGGTTGCGGGTGTTGTACGTACGACTGCGGTACTCGCCATAGACGCCTCCCTTGACCGTGGGTTGCCACGTGCCGAAATGGAAGCGGTGGGTGTCGTTGGCCTGCAGCGAGAGGATATGCTCGTCGAGCGAGGTCCACTCGCGCGAGATGTCGTTCTGGTAGAGCCACACATACTCGTCGGGGTGCTGCTCGTCCTCGTTGTAAAGAACGTAACGGCGACGGTCGGGCAAGCGGCGGTTGGCGTAGGCATAGCCCGCGCTCCAATCGAGCACATCGGCCTTCAGCGTATGGTTGCCGGTAATCTGGGTGGTGTAGGTGGTTCGGCTGCGGTAGTAATACTCGGCCGAACGCTCACGCTCCGACTGCGCGCTGAGGCCCTGGCGGGTGGTGTAACGACTGTTGCCCAACTGATTGAAGATGTTCTTCCATTGATACTTGGTGTTGCCACTTGCGCTAAGCCACGTAAGGTTGAGCATGACGCCCAGACGGTTGTTCTGGTTATATTGGTCGTCGGTGGAGAGGCGCAACGGGTTCACACGGTCGTTGTCGGTGTCGTAGGCGCCAAAGAAGTTGTTGAGCATGCCGCGATAGGCGCGATACTCGTTGGCGTAGTTGAGGGCGGCGAGCAGTCCGAGCTTGCCTCCACGCAGATTCCAGCGGTGCGCATAGTCGGCGCTTAGCTTCAGGTCGCCAAGGGGTTTGCGCTTTCTTATGGTCCAATCGTTGCTCAGACGGTTGCCGAGCAGGTCGATCATGTTGTTGCCTCCACTGTTCTGTCCGAGTGTGGCAAACGTCTTATCGAGCCCACCATCGAGCGAGCGAAGGCCTGAGTCGAAACCGAGGAAATCGGTCGACGATGATTTCTGGGAGTAGAAATTCCGTAGGGCCGACTGACTATTCCAGCCAGCGCCTACGGTGATATGGAGAGAATTGGAGATGGGTATTTCCTTGGTGTTCACCATGATGAATCCGCCCGTGTAGTCGGCAGGATACTCGGCGGCAGGCGTTTTCACTATCATGAGGTTGTCAATCTGGCCACTGGGAATCATGTCGAACGAGAAGGCGCGACTGTCGGCCTCCGAACTGGGCACGGCACCGCCATTGATCCACACGTTGTTGTAACGCTGCTGAAGGCCGCGCACCATCACAAACTTGTCGTCGATGAGGCTCACGCCAGGAATGCGGCGTATCACTTCGCCGGCATTGGAGTCTTGGGTGCGCTTAATTTCCTGCGCCGACACGTTGTTCACCACATTGGCGCTACGCTTGGCCTCTTGGATGGTGGCCGCCTCGGTGTCGGTGCGCCTCACGGCGGTTACGGTGAGCTCACCCAACTGGCGGTCGGCTGCGCTCTGCACCTGCTTGGTGGTGTCGGCCACGGCATGGGCCGAGTCTGCTTTTACTTGTGAGGAGACGCTTGCGGGAATGGCAAGCATCATAAGTCCTACAACTGTCACCTTGTTTCGTTTCATAACAATGCTTTTCTTATCACGCCGCAAAGGTAGACAGCCATTGTTACAAAACCGTTGAGCCCCCGTTACAATAACATGAAGAAAAAAGCAGGGGCCTCCTCACCCCCGCCGTTCTCCGAAAAAGCGCGCCAAGGTCTTAATTTTCGCTAACATTTTGGAGGAATTTGGGATTTCCCTCATTTTGGAGAAGTCCTACAAAATGTCTACAAAGTTTGTTTGTACGTTTGCCGCCGATTCACATCACAATAGGCAACAAACGAATGAACAAACTATTCTACGCGCTGCCATGGCTCATCATGCAGACCTTGGCGTGCAACGCGCAAAGCGAGGCCACAACACCAACCGACAGCACACGCACAGACACACTCGCAAAAGTCAACTGGCAAGCACCCAACTGGCAAGCGCCCAACGCCAAGCCTACACTGGGCGCAAAGACCGAACTGCTTATCCAAAGCAGGTGGTTCAAGTCCACGTTTATTGGTGTGCCCCTCATCGTGGGTGGACTCATCGAGAAGCACCAAGACCGCAAGTTTCGTCAACTGCGCAACGACTTTCTGCCGCGTTTCCACCGCTCGCTCGACAACTACACCCAATTTGCGCCAGCCGCGCTGATGGTGGGAATGAAGGCCGCCGGCGTGCCATCACGCTCGTCGTGGGGGCGCATGCTGCTGAGCGACGCGTTGGCCACCGCACTCATGGCCACAACCGTGCAGGTATCGAAAAGCACCACACACGTGTGGCGCCCCGATGGTTCCAACTACCACAGCTTTCCCTCGGGCCACACCGCCACGGCATTTATGACCGCCACCATGCTATCGAAAGAATATGGGCACCTCTCGCCATGGGTGAGCGTGGGAGCCTATAGCGTGGCTACCACTACGGGCCTCATGCGCATGGCCAACAACAAGCACTGGCTCTCCGATGTGATGGTGGGCGCTGGCGTGGGCATCATATCCACCGAGTTTGGCTATTGGATAGCCGATGCCATCATGAAAAAGCGAGGACTCAACACAGCGGACCCACACGACGACACACGACTATGGAGCACAAGTCCCTCGTTCTTCGGTTTCTACTCAGGCTTCAACCTGCCACTGAGTCATTACGACATCAACGATGGCTACTCCTTCGAGACTTCAACGGGCACTACACTCGGCCTGGAAGGCGCTTACTTCATCAACCGCTATGTGGGCGTGGGCAGCAGAGTTTCCGTATCCAACATGCGCCTCATCATCAATGGCGACGAGGCTGCCGAGAACACGCTCGACTATTATGCCGCCTACGTGGGGCCTTACTTCAACCTGCCCCTCAACACACGGTGGAGCGTGAGCACCAAGCTCTTGGCGGGCTACACCTGTTACGACAACACCAACGTGGCGGGCCTCACCATTCCATCAAACAGTGGATGGGGCATGGGAACGGGCGTGAGCCTCAACCTGCGCACGCACCGCAACTTAGGGTTCAACGTCTTTCTCGATTACAACATACAACCACCACACAGCATCGACAGCAGCGAATACCTACACATCATGACGCTCGGCGCCCAAGCGGCCATCCGCTTTTAGGCGCCCAAGCGGTAACAACCATCACATTCATAGAAACGGATTATGAAAACTTCTCATTCAACAACACTCGCCATCCTGGTGATCTTCACCCTCGTGACATTCTTCGCCAACACGGGAGCGCTCCCCACTGATATCATGGAGGAACGCAACGTGGTCACGGCCCGCGAGATGGTTAGCGACGGCAACTGGCTCGTGCCTACCATGAACGGCCAACTGCGACTGGAAAAACCGCCATTGCCCACATGGGTGGCGGGCGCCATCGAGGCGGTGTGCCCAAACAACCTGGGCGCCCAACGCCTGGCCGCCGGAGCCATGGGGTGCCTATGGACGTGGTTTCTGTTTCTCACCGCCCGCTACATTGCGCGACGCACCGACTATGCCATCATTGCCACAGTGGTGTTTCTCACTTGTTACAACACGGTGCTCATGGGCCGGTCGGCCACATGGGACATTTATTGCCACGCACTGATGATGGGAGCCATTTACCTCTTGCTTCGCGCCTTGAACGAAGAGCGCGACTATCGGTGGCAACTGCCCTTGGCGGGATTGTTCCTGGGATTGTCGTGGCTCAGCAAAGGGCCCGTGTCGTTCTACACCTTGTTGCTGCCGTTCTTGCTATCCATCGTAACGCTTCCCTCGATAACCACACGCGGCAAATGGCCCTACTTGGGAATCATGCTCGGCGTGGCCGTGGTGGTGGGCGGATGGTGGTACGCCTTCCTGCTGATAGCGCATGGCGACGCGGTAACGGCGGTGATGGCCAAAGAGACTGGGGCGTGGACCAACCACAACGTTCGCCCCTGGTGGTACTATTGGCGTTTCTTCTTGGAGATGGGCGCCTGGGCGCTTCCCGCCTTGGCCTCGTTGGCGCTCACCTATTGGAAGCACCACATCACCATTAAGCGCACCTACCTCATTACGATCTGTTGGACGGTGGGTTCGTTGGTGTTGCTTTCGCTCATGCCAGAGAAGAAGATGCGCTACCTGCTGCCCTCGCTGGCCCCCTGCGCCCTGCTTGTGGCCTGCATCCTGACGCACCTCAAGGACACATTGGCCTCGGGCAAGGCCGACCGCTTCGTCCGCACACTCTTCGTGGCCCAATCGGTGCTGCTCATCCTCGTAATGCTCGGATCGGCCGTGGCGCTCTTCGGCCTCCATGCGGCGTCGGTCATCAGTGTGCCCATGCGTCTCATAGCCGCTGCCTTGCTCTCGTTTGCTGCATGCGACACGATGCGGGCCGTAGCGAGCCGGCAACCCATGGTGCAAGTTAGGGCGGTGGCCATCGTTTTCGCCACCGCCGAGTTGCTGCTCCTACCCGCCATCACGAAGGCCGTGGGCAACCCCGACAGCCATAGCATAGCGCTCGCCGTGGGCACACCGCAAACACAAGAGTTGCCTCTCTTCCACGACCAACGCACCCCCATCCGCATCGAACTGGTTTACAACGCCCAACGCAAGATACAGCCCATCGACCTGAACGACGTTAAGGAGGTGCGAGCCCACATGCCCTTCGCATTGGTCATCACTGCCAGTGCCAAAGCGCCAATTCCCACCACGCTATTGGCCGAGGCCGACACCTGCCCGCTGGGTTACTTCGACAACAACCTGCATCGCCATTCCAATCGCCACTACACCGACGACCTCAGAGGGCGCGTGCTGCTCATCAAGGGCAAGCAAGCCAACAACCCTTCATCACAAGCAAACATTAAACAAACGAGATAATATGAACAAGACTCAAGATTACGAATTGACCATCATCATACCCGTTTACAACGAGGTAGACAACCTCGACCGGGTGGAGAAGGCGCTAACCGATTACATCCCCACGGCTACCGTGAAAACCTGCGCCCTATTTGTCAACGATGGTTCGACCGATGGCAGTCTCGACAAGATTCGACAGATATGTGGCCGAAACGCCCATTGCTTCTTCATCAGCAGCAACGAGAACCACGGACTGAGCACGGCCATGAAGGCGGGCATCGACAGCACCCGAAGCCGACTCGTGGGTTACATCGACTCCGACTTGCAGACGAACCCCGAAGACTTCAACCTCCTGCTGCAATACACCGACGACCACCAACTGGTGTCGGGTATCAGGGCCCACCGCAAGGACACGGCTTTCAAGCGGTGGCAATCGCGCATCGCCAACAGCTTTCGACGCCACATGACGGGCGACACCGCCACCGACACGGGCTGCCCCTTGAAAATCATGTGGACCGACTATGCCCAGCGCCTGCCTTTCTTCGATGGCATGCACCGGTTCCTCGCCGCCCTGATGACGCTTGAGAACGGACGATATAAGGAGGTGCCCGTTCGCCACTACCCACGTACGGCGGGTGTGTCGAAATACCACCTGTGGAACCGACTGAAAGGTCCGTTCATGGACTGCTTTGCCTTCCGTTGGATGAAAGCGCGCTACATACGCTACACCATCGCCAACAGCAACCTGAGCGACAACCCACAAACCCAATCATGATGGGAACAACAGCTATATGGGTTTACGCCATCGGTTTCTTGGCGCAAGGGTTCTTCTCGGCGCGTATGCTTCTGCAATGGGGCATGTCGGAGAAAGCCCATCGTGTGGTGTCGCCCAACATCTATTGGATATGCAGTCTGGTGGGAAGCATCCTGCTCTTTGCCTACGGTTGGTTGCGCAACGATTTCGCCATCATCCTCGGACAGATGATATCCTATTACATTTACATCTGGAACCTCAACATCAAGGGGGTGTGGCAACGGGTGCCACGGGGCCTGCGCCTCGCCATCGGTGCCCTGCCCGCCGTGTCCGTGGTGATGATGGCCAGCGATGGGGCGGCATTTGTGGCCTCGTTTCTCCACAACGAGGATGTGCCGCTTCCCTTGCTCCTATGGGGATCGGCCGGACAGGTGGTGTTCACGCTGCGCTTCATCTACCAATGGCACTACAGCTATCGCCGGCATGAGTCGGTGTTGCCGCTCGGCTTCTGGATCATCAGTCTGACGGGTTGCGCCATCATCGTGAGCTATGGCGCGTTCCGCTACGACCCCGTGCTCATCCTCGGGCAGTCGGTGGGGTTCTTCACCTACTCGCGCAACATCATGCTCTACAACAAACAAAGGAAAAAACAATCATGAAAATACTCATAACAGGTGCGGCGGGTTTCATCGGCCATGCGCTGACCAAAGCCCTCGCCGCCAATCCCAAAATCGAAATTGTGGGCATCGACAACCTCAACAACTACTACTCGCCACGGCTCAAGGAAGCGCGATTGCGCGACTTGGGCATCCACGCATACGGCGCCCTTCCCACCCCGAGCAGCGTCTGGCCCAACGTAACCTTTCAGATGATCGACATCGCCGATCGCAAAGCCGTGGAAGAGCTGATGGCCAATGGGAAGTTCACCCACGTGTGCCATCTGGCGGGACAAGCCGGGGTGCGCTATTCCATCGACAATCCCTACACCTACGTAGAGAACAACGTGATGGGGTTTCTCAATATCCTTGAAGGCTGTCGCAATCATGGAGTGAAGCATCTGGTGTTCGCCTCGTCGAGCAGCGTCTACGGCATGGGCAAGCAGGTGCCATTTGCGGAGAACTGCGACACCAGTCACCCCGTGAGCCTCTACGCCGCCACGAAAAAGAGCGACGAGGTGATGGCCTACTCCTACGCCTGTCTCTATGGGTTCCAAACCACGGCGTTGCGATTCTTCACCGTGTATGGGCCGTGGGGACGCCCCGACATGGCCCCCATCAAGTTTATGGACGCCATTGCCAACGGCCGACCCATAGAGGTGTTCAACCAAGGCAACATGCTGCGCGACTTCACCTACATCGACGACATCGTGAAGGGCATACGGTGTGTCGTCAAGGCGCATTACGCAGACAAGGTTCCGGCACGCGTCTACAACATCGGCTGCTCACATCCCGTGAAACTCATCCATTTTATCCATACCATCGAGGAGGCCACGGGGCGTCAGGCGCAAATGATCATGAAGGACATGCAGCCGGGCGACGTGACACGCACCGATGCCGACACCACCAGTTTGGAACACGACTTTGGCTTTCATCCAACAATCGACATACGCGAGGGGGTGGAGCGCCTCTATGCGTGGTACAAGAAGGTATGGCCCACCATACAATAAAATAGGAGAATAGCCGTTATGAAGAATGTGAAGATACTGTTGATTGACGACGAGCGACGCCTCTCGGATAGCATAAAGGAGTTTCTCGAAAGCCAGGAATACACCGTCGACCAGGCTTTCAACTTCAACGACGCCCTGATGAAGGCGAGCGTGTACGACTACAATTGCATATTGCTCGACCTCATGCTGCCGGGCGGCAATGGGCTCGACATTCTGCGGGCCATACGCAAACGGCACGACAACACGGGCGTCATCATCATATCGGCCAAGGACTCGCTCGACGACAAGCTCTCCGGACTGGAGATTGGCGCCGACGACTACCTGCCCAAGCCCTTCGCCTTGCCCGAGTTGTCGATGCGCATCTATGCCCTCATACGCCGATTGGAGTTTAACGTCGACAACACCATCACGGCAGGTTGCGTAACCATCGACCTGCCACAGAAGTGTGCGCAGGTCAACCACCAACCGCTCGACCTGACGCGATCAGAGTATAACCTGCTGTTGTTCTTCGTGACCAACCGCCATAAGGTGCTGTCGAAGGCGGCCATAGCCGAGCATCTCAGTGGCGAGATGGCCGACATGATGGACTCGTACGATTTCATCTACAGCCACATCAAGAACCTCAAGGCCAAACTGAAAGCCGCCGGACTCAGCAAGTGCATCCGAACGGTTTACGGCATGGGCTACCAATGGGAGGAATAATGCAATAAGAATATGAAGGAGAGAACGCTTGCCCACAAACTCATGGCGCGTTTCGCCATCTGCCTGATGGCGATGCTCGTGCTGTCGATACCGCTGCTCTATTACATCACGGTGCGCTATTACGCCGAGGATCTCATCGAACTCGTAAGCAAGTATGGCATCCACGACCCACAAATCGACTTGGAGGAAGACACGTTCACGGGCTTGCTCATCCAACTCTCCTCGATCGTCATCGTCATCACCCTGAGCGTGCTCATCATCATGAGGTGGGTACCCCAACGGCTATGGCGGTCCTTTCGCCGAACGCTCCACGAGTTGTCGACCTTCAAGGTGGAGAGCGGCGTGGTGCCACAACTGCCCACAACCGACATCACCGAGTTTCGACAACTCAACGACACCCTCACACGCATCATGACCGACAGCGTGAGGAGCTATAAGGTACAAAAAGAATTTACGGAGAACGCCTCACACGAGTTGCAAACGCCACTGGCCATAGCCCAAGTGAAGCTCGACAACCTGATGCAAGACGAAACGCTTACTGAACGGCAAGCGTCTGAGATTCAGCAGGTCTACAATGAGTTGCGCCACATGTCGCAACTCAGTCGCAACCTGCTATTGCTCTCAAAAATAGAAAACAACCAGTTCAAGGAGAAAACAAGCATAGTCGTTGCCGATGAGATCAACGCGCTCCTGCCCCATCTCGAGACCATTGCCGGCGACATCCGCATCCAACTGCTCGACGACAGCCACAACACCGCTATCGCCTGCAACCACGTGCTCCTCGGAAGCATGCTCACCAATCTCGTGGTGAACGCCGTTAGGCACAACAAGCCCAACGGCCTCATCCACATCCACCTCACGCCCAACGAGCTGACAGTTGCCAATACCTCCGACGATCCGCCACTCGACCCAGCCCACATCTTCTCGCGTTTCTACCGCACCCCCCACAATCAAAAGAGCAACGGCTTAGGTCTGGCCATCGTTAAAAGCATCTGCGATTACCATCAGTGGACCATCACGTACCACCACACCCAAGCCTTGCACCAGTTCACGGTTAGGATGAGGTGATATTGGCGCATCCCCATCTTATACCACGCCCATCGAAGAATCATCCACCATTTGAACTATGCATTAAACAAAGTTATGCTTATGTGCCTGATTCTAAATATTTTTTATAACTTTGCATGTTGAAGCTTCAATATACCATTTGGACAATGATAGGCCAAACAAAACATAATGAATTTGATGGAATCTACAAATATGACCATAGCCACGCGCAACTCTCATAAAGGAAGAATCCCAGAACTCGATATTATCAAATTCTTCGGCATATTATTAGTTGTCTTTGGACATGTTACAAGAATGTACACGCCCATAGGGCTAATCACACCTTTGGAGAGTTCTTCTGTGCTTGCGCTAACCACAAGCATAATATATAGTTTCCACATGCCCCTATTTGTGTTTGTATCGGGCATGACTTTTGGCGTTACATGTAAAAAGAAAAGCTATCAAGATTTTACTTCCTTTGCGAGAAATAAAGTAAAACGCTTGATGATTCCCTACTTCGTATTTGCTTTGTTTTGGGTCCTGCCTTTTATGGTAGGGAGTGTCGTTAAATATTAAGATTATTTACAACTATCTAATCCTCAATGTGATAGAAATTTTGTACCTTTGTAGAAGATAAGAAAAATCCCCCAATCACCCTCAGAAAGTGAAAAATTGGGGGAATCACAAAAGTGATACGATGGCAAAGGTACAACATATTTCTGGAATAAGCAAGCGAATTCCGTTCGAAGGGTTCGATTTTTATGATTTATTTCGAGTTACGTTTGAAAACAGCGAAC
>NZ_JAHKBE010000053.1 GCF_018789675.1 Hallella faecis | reverse complement strand
GATTACCAATTTGAACGAATTTGGCTAACGCAATTAGAAAAAATTCGAAAATTCGCGTAATTCGTTGTTACCGCGTCTGAGCGTAAACACAACAATTCGTTGTGAGGGCTTAGCTCAACTGCCGAAGCGTAAGCCAAAAAGGCACATCCGGGCGGCACCGCCTGAGACCTAAACTGCATGGAGCGAAGCGTAGCTCAGATCACCCTAAATGTAGAACGACCCCTAAATAATGGGCGAATAACGCAAAAACCGCGTGGTTTCCCTACAAGGATGGAAAACATTTTGTAACTTTGTGCTACAATCTTGAAACCACATCATGACCGCATCACCCAACTCAACGACCCCTGAAGCCCGCCTAACCGCCGCCCCGTTCGCCCACCCCATGTATATCATGGTGAAGCCTGTGGGATCGGCCTGCAACCTGCGTTGCGACTATTGCTATTACCTTGAGAAGCAACACCTCTATGCCAACGAGGGCCGACAGATGCTCTCCGACGAACTGCTGGAGCGTTTCATACGCGAGTATATCGAGAGCCAGACCACGCCCGAGGTGCTCTTTACGTGGCATGGCGGCGAGCCTTTGGTGCGCCCGCTGGCGTTCTACGAGAAGGTGGTGCGCCTACAACAGCGTTACGCGCGCGGTCGGCGCATAGCCAACAGCCTGCAAACCAACGGCACGCTCATCAACGACGACTGGGCCCGGTTTTTCCACGACCAAGGGTGGCTCATCGGTGTGTCGCTCGATGGGCCCGAGGCTTACCACGACGCCTTTCGACGCACACGCGGGGGCGGTCCGTCGTTCCGCAATGTCATTCGGGGCATCGACATCCTCAACAGGCATGCTGTGGAGTGGAACGCGCTGGCCGTGGCCAACCGCCTCAATGGCGACCACCCATTGTCGTTCTACCGTTTCTTCAAGAACATCGGGTGCCAATATATCCAGGTAACACCCGTGGTGGAGCGATTGGCCCACCACGATGACGGTCGCCAACTGGCGTCGCTCGTCGACGAAGGCCAACTGGCGCCGTTCTCCATCAGACCCAAGCAGTGGGGCAACTTCCTCTGCACCATCTTCGACGAGTGGGTGCGCCACGACGTGAGCATGTTTTTCTTCAACATCTTCGACGCCACACTGGCCAACTGGGTGGGGGTGGCGCCCGGATTGTGCACCATGGCCAAGCATTGCGGACACGCTGGCGTGATGGAGCATAATGGCGATGTGTACTCGTGCGACCACTTTGTGTTTCCCGAGTACAAACTGGGCAACATCCACGAGCAATCGCTGGTGGAGATGATGTATAGCGAACGCCAACGCCGCTTCGGCAGGGCCAAGGCCGACAGTCTGCCCACACAATGCCGCGAATGTCAATGGCTCAACGCCTGCCACGGCGAATGTCCGCGCAACCGTTTCATCCGCACGGCCAATGGCGAGCCCGGCCTCAACTATCTCTGTGAGGGCTACCGCCAATACTTTAGCCACGTGGCGCCCTACATGGATGTCATGAAGCGCCTGCTGGGCGAGAAGCGCCCACCCGCCGAGATCATGGACATGCTGGCCACGGGAGCCCTGCGCTGATCCTTGGCGCCAGAAAACATCCTTCCACGAAAAGAGGTTGGTGCAGGACGCTACCAACCTCAGGAAAAAACGGTTTCGCCTATAATAACGAAACCCATCGAACGCAAATATAGTTCAACTATTCGACAAAAGCAAGCAAAACAAAGAAAAAAAACAATTTTCCTATAAAAAGTTTGCAGATTATAAGTTTTTGTGTACCTTTGCGGTTGTAATCATAACAAAAAACAATGATGAATCATGTATCTGCATATTGGTGGTGGCGTTGCTCAAGATCTCAAAAGTCGTGAGTCGCTTAGCCGTGTGGATACTCCAAGGAGATAAAACCCGAAAGGCCTGCCGTTCTTACGACAGGTCTTTTTTCTTTTCCTGAAGTCGGAAAGGCGCTAACGCAACATGCCCAAGCGAACACACCTTATATAACAAGGCCCACCGACAACACGCAGATGAGGGCCCAAAAGACCCGACAAGCCAACACAAAAACAAATAAAAAACAAAACCGATTATGAACGTAACACAGATTTTCAACCGCTTGCTCAACCATGAGGAGCTGCAGCGCGAAGAAACCAAGAACCTGCTCGTCGCCATCACACAGGGCGAACTCAACGACCCTGAGATTGCAGCGCTGCTCACCGCCATACAGATGCGCGGCATCACGGTGGAGGAACTGCTGGGCTTCCGCGACGGCATCCTCGAGACAGGCGTGCCCGTGCCGCTCCATTGCGACCGTTACATCGACGTGGTGGGAACCGGCGGCGATCGCAAAAACACGTTCAACATCTCTACCACGGCTTGCTTCGTCATCGCCGGAGCGGGCTACAAGGTGGCCAAGCATGGCAACTTCTCGGCCACGTCGGTCAGCGGCGCGTCGAACGTCATCAAGAACCACGGGGTTATGTTCACCGACGACGCCGACAAGCTCAACCGCTCGCTCGACGAGTGTGGCATCGTTTACCTTCACGCCCAGCTCTTCGCCAAGGCCATGAAGTTTGTGGGGGCCATCCGCAAGGCGTTGCCTTTCCCCACGTTCTTCAACCTCCTGGGGCCCATCATCAATCCCTCGAAGCCCCAGTGCCAGTTGCTTGGCGTGGCCAACCTCAACCAGATGCGCCTCTACCAACAGGTGTACCAGCGCATCGGCATCGACTATGGCATCGTGAACAGCATCGACGGGTACGACGAGATTTCGCTCACCAGCGACTTCAAGGTCACCACCAACGATTATGAGCGGGTGTTCAAGCCCGCCGACTTGGGCTTCGACATTGCCCGCCCCGAGGAACTGGTGGGAGGCGCCACCGAGGAGGAGGCTGCGCAAATCTTCGACGCCGTGCTGCAGGGAACGGCCCTCCAGGCACAGAAAAACATCGTCATGGCCAACGCCGCATTCGCCATCCAGGTGCTCGAGAAAGGCAAGAAGAGCATCGAGGAGTGCATCGACATCGCACGCGAGAGCCTCGACTCGGGCAAGGCGCTCAGCACCTTCCGACGCTTTGTTGAGATCAACAGTTAAACCTTTCATACGCAACCCATGGACCTTCAGACAGAAAACACCGATATCCTGCAGACCATCGTAGCCCACAAGCAGCAGGAAGTGGACGAATGGATGCGCTTCATGCCACCACGCCAACTCATGGCCAAGGTGGAGGAACGCATGGCCAAAGAGGAGCAACCACCCGCATCCATGCGCAAGGCGCTCCTACAGTCAGGCACGGGCATCATCGCCGAGTTTAAGCGCAAGTCGCCCTCGAAGGGATGGATCAAGCGCGAGGGGCGCGCCGGGGTTATACCCATGGCCTACCAACAGGCAGGGGCCACAGCGCTGAGCATCCTCACCGACAACCATTTCTTTGGCGGATACGATGAGTTTATCAGCGAGGCGCGCGCATCGGGCGTAACCCTCCCCATCCTCTACAAAAACTTCATCATCTCTGAGTACCAGCTCCTCCAGGCGCGTTTCTGTGGCGCGTCGGCCGTGCTGCTCATCGCAGCCGACCTCCTGAAGGACGATTGCAGAACGCTCATCCACATGGCCCACCAGCTGGGCATGGAGGTGCTGCTGGAGATGCACGGTGAGGAGGAGCTCGATTACGCCGACCTGGAACCCGACATGTATGGCATCAACAACCGCAACCTCGGCACTTTCATAACCGATGTGAACAACAGTTTCCGCATGGCAGAGCGCCTGCCGAAGGACGGATGCAAGGTGAGCGAGAGCGGCATTGGTGACCCCGACACGGTGATGCGCCTCCGACAGGCGGGGTTCAACGGCTTCCTTATGGGCGAGCACTTCATGAAGGCCGACAACCCCGGCGACGAACTGGCACGTTTCATCGGACAGCTGAAACAACACGCGCAGCCGTAACACCTCACGTTCAACCCATTCACACCTACGCATCATGCAGTCAACCAACCCTCACACAGCACCCATCGACACACCGCAGCAGCGACGTTTGCTCATCAAGGTGTGTGGCATGCGCGACGCCGACAACATCCAACAGGTGGCGCAACTCGACATCGACCTCATGGGATTCGTCTTCTACCCGCAAAGCCCGCGCTTCGTGAAGATGATTTCCTCCAACGCCGGACTCATCCCCGACTACAGTGAGGAGCGCCTCCGCAACGCCAACGCCAACAAGCAAGCGTCCATCGCAAGCGCCAAAGAGCCCCAACGGGTGGGGGTGTTCGTCGACGAGATGCCGCAAACCATCGTCACACGCATCTACAACCATCGGTTGCAATATGTGCAACTGCATGGCGAGGAGAGCCCCACCATGATCGACAACCTCAAGCGCACGCTCATACCCGACATCGCCCCCAACATCAAGGTCATCAAGGCGCTCAGCGTTGCCAGCAAGGAGGATGTGGCGCGGTATAAGGATTACGAAGGGTTGGTCGACCTGTTCCTCTTCGACACGCGTTGCCCCACAATGGGAGGCAGCGGCAAACTGTTCGATTGGGATGTGCTCGGCGCCTACAACGGCCACACGCCCTTCCTGCTCAGCGGTGGCATTGGCCCCGACGACGCCGAACGGGTGCGCCAGTTCGACCACCCCATGTTGGCCGGCATCGACCTCAATAGCCGCTTCGAGACGGAACCGGGGCGCAAGGATGTGGATCTCCTCCGAACGTTCATCCAACAAGTAAGGGGCTGAGACGCACACCCAGGCGTCGGCCCTCGCAACATCATAGAATAACAAACAACAACACACACAAGCCCTTCCACGGCAAAACAACCGATGGGGCACACAACACAACGACCATGAACAAGATCAATCAGCTATTCGACTCACCCCTCGAGCAACGCGGCACAGGAACTCCCTCACTGCCTGGCAAGTTGCTTTCGCTATACTTCTGCGCCGGTTGCCCGGAACTCAACATGACAGCCGACGTCATCCTCACATTGCAACGGCGCGGCATCAGCATGATTGAGGTGGGCATTCCCTTCAGCGACCCACTCGCCGACGGACCAGTGGTGCAGAGCGCGGGCACCGTGGCCTTGCACAACGGCATGACCCTCAGCCTCCTGTTCGACCAGCTCGAAGCCATCAAGCAACAGGTAACCATTCCCCTGGTGCTCATGGGCTACCTCAACGTGGTCATGCATTATGGCATCGAGGCGTTCTTCAAACGATGCGTGGCGTGCGGCGTGAGCGGATGCATCATCCCCGACCTGCCCTTCAAGGACTACATGGACGTGGTGAAACCCATTGCCGACAAGTATGACGTGCGCGTCATCATGATGATCACGCCTGAGACCTCGGCGGAGCGGGTGCGCTTCATCGACGAGCACACCAACGGATTCATCTACATGGTCTCGTCGGCAAGCGTTACCGGAGCGCAGAGCCATTTCAATGAGTCGAAGGTGGCCTACTTCGAGCGCATCAACGCCATGAACCTCAAAAACCCACGCATGATAGGCTTCGGCATATCCAACAAGCAGACGCTTCAGAGCGCGCAAGCCAACGCTGCGGGGGCCATCATAGGCAGTAAGTTTGTGACATTGCTCAACGAGACGCACAACGCCGACCAGGCCATCGACCAACTTTACGAGGCGCTCGGAAAGTAACAGGCGTCCCAACCTTCACCCCTTCTTCGCATCACAACCCTTACAACACAAGACATGGAAACAACGACAAGACCCAATACGATCATGGAAAACACACCAACCGGCACGCAACAGCATGCCGCCGACACACAAACCATCACCCCCACGCCAACCGGTTTCTACGGACCGTTCGGAGGCGCCTATGTGCCGGAGATTCTCTACAAGTGCGTACACGACTTGCAAGACGCCTACCTGCCCATCATTCGCAGCGAGGAGTTCCAGCGCGAGTACGCCTCTTTGCTCCGCGATTACGTGGGGCGCCCCTCGCCGCTCTACTACGCCCGACGAATGAGCGAGAAGTATGGATGCAAGCTCTACCTCAAGCGCGAGGACCTCAACCATACGGGCGCACACAAAATCAACAACACCATCGGCCAGATCCTGTTGGCGAAGAAGATGGGCAAGACACGCATCATCGCCGAAACGGGTGCCGGACAGCATGGCGTGGCTACCGCCACAGTGTGCGCGCTGATGGACATGAAGTGTGAGGTCTTCATGGGAGCCACCGACGTGGAGCGCCAACACACCAACGTGGAGCGCATGAAGATGCTCGGAGCGACGGTCAATCCCGTTCGCACGGGCAACATGACGCTCAGCGACGCCTGCTCGCAGGCCATTCGCGACTGGTGCTGCCATCCCGACGACACGTTCTACATCGTGGGCTCCACCATGGGTCCCCACCCCTACCCCGACATCGTGGCCAAGATGCAAAGTGTCATCTCGGAGGAACTGAAATGGCAGTTGGAGGAGAAAATCGGACGCGATTATCCCGATTATCTCATCGCTTGCGTGGGCGGAGGAAGCAACGCCGCCGGCACCATCTACCACTATGTGGACGACCCCCGCGTGAAGATCGTGCTGGCCGAGGCGGGCGGTTGTGGCATCAAAAGCGGCCACACGGCGGCCACCATACACTGTGGAACGGAGGGCATCATACATGGGGCGCGCACGCTGGTGATGCAAACCGACGACGGACAGATCGAGGAGGCGTTCACCATCTCGGCCGGACTCGACTACCCGGGCATTGGCCCGATGCACGCCAACCTGGCCAAACAGGGACGCGAGCAGGTGCTGGCCATCAACGACGACGAAGCGATCTACGCCGGATATGAGCTCACCCGCATGGAGGGCATCATCCCAGCCATCGAGAGTGCGCATGCCGTGGCGGCGCTCGCCAAGCTCAAGTTTAAGCCGACCGACGTGGTGGTGCTCACCGTGTCGGGACGTGGCGACAAGGACGTGAACACTTATCTCAACAACAAACATATGGCTCGTGAGTATGGAAACTTTTAACTATCGCACTCATTCGCGCCAAATCCTGGCCGACCTCTATACCCCTGTGGGCGTCTATATGCGCCTTCGCGACCTCTATCCACAGTCGGCGCTGATGGAAAGTTCCGACTATCATGGCAACGACAACTCACGCTCGTTCATCGGCATCAACCCCATGGCGTCGATCGCCGTGAGCCACGGTCAGGTGATCTGCACCTACCCCGACGGATCGCGCACCGAGGAGATGCTGCCCGCAACGGGCAAGGGCAAGGGCGAAGCATGCAAACTGGCCATTGCCAAGGCTTTCAACGCGTTCCTCCAACGCTTCCACGTAGTGGGCGACGAGGCCAACTATTGCGGCATCTATGGCTACACCTCCTTCAACGCGGTGCGTTACTTTGAGAATATAGACGTGAAGGACGCCACGATGGAGAAGAACGACGCGCCCGATATCTATTACATCATGTATCGCGACCTCATCATCTTCGACCATTTCAACAACACCATGGTGTTTGTTACGCTGGCCGCCGAGGGCGACGATGCCGATGAACGCCTCGACGCACTGGAGTTGGCGGCAGGCCGCGCCAACGTGAAGCCTTATGGGTTTCACCCCGTTGGCGAGCGCACCTCAACGCTCACCGACGAGGAGCACAAGGCCAACATCAGGCGTTGCGTGAAGCATTGCCTGCGCGGCGATGTGTTCCAGATTGTCGTGTCGCGCCGTTTTGTGCAGCGATACGAGGGCGACGACTTCAAACTCTATCGCGCCTTGCGAAGCATCAACCCATCGCCCTACCTGTTCTACTTCGACTTTGGCGGCTTCCGCATCTTCGGCTCGTCGCCCGAGACGCACAACCGCATCGAGAACAGGCGGTCGTACATCGACCCCATCGCAGGCACCACGCGACGCACGGGCAATCCGGAGGAAGACCGTCGGAACGCCGAATTCCTGCGCAACGATCCCAAGGAGAACGCGGAGCACGTGATGCTGGTCGACCTGGCACGCAACGACCTCAGTCGCAACTGCCACGACGTGAAGGTCGATTTCTATAAGGACATGCAATTCTACAGCCACGTCATTCACCTCGTGAGCCGTGTCAGCGGCACGCTCAACAGCGACGCCGACCCCATCAAGGCGTTCTTCGACACCTTCCCGGCAGGCACCTTGTCGGGTGCCCCGAAGGTTAGGGCCATGCAACTCATCACCGAGATGGAGCCCCACAACCGTGGCGCATACGGCGGATGCATAGGTTTCATTGGCCTGAACGGCGACCTCAACCAAGCCATCGTCATCCGGACGTTCATCTCACGCAACGGCGAGCTCTGGTTCCAGGCGGGGTCGGGCGTCGTGGCCAAAAGCGACGACACCTACGAACTGGAAGAGAGCAACAACAAGTTGGGGGCCTTGATGAAGGCCATCAAGATAGCGGAGAACCTGTAAGCGTCCCGAACGCCAACACGCGCAAAGGCCTTGCAAAGCTTGAAACAACAAAAAACCGACAACCATGATAAACGAAGACTTGCAGAGCGAATGCCTGCACACACCGTCGGCCCACTGGGACCATGACGCCATGGCCGACGACCCGCACACCAACAATCCCTTGAGCGGCGAACGAGTGGTCATCATCGACAACTACGACTCGTTCACCTACAACCTCGCCCACCTCGTGAAGCAGTTGGGAGCCAAGGTGGAAGTGTTTCGCAACGACCAGTTTACGCTCAACCAACTGGAGCGTTTCACCAAGATTATCCTGTCGCCCGGTCCAGGCATCCCTGAGGAGGCGGGCCTGCTGATGGACGTGATCCGCACCTACGCTGGCCGTAAGCCCATGCTGGGTGTGTGCCTGGGCCACCAAGCCATCGCTGAGGTGTTTGGCGGAAAACTGGTCAATCTGAAGGAGGTGTATCACGGCATAGCCACCGAAGGCACCCAGTTTGGCAACGACCCCATCTTCTCCGGCCTGCCCAAGCGCATCGTCATGGGCCGCTACCACAGTTGGGTGGTCGACCGTGCGGGCTTCCCCGACTGCCTGGAGGTGACGGCCATGAGCGACGACGGCCAAATCATGGCGCTTCGCCACCGCAACTATAACATCCACGGCATACAGTTTCACCCCGAGAGTGTGCTCACTCCCGAGGGCGCTACCATCGTGAGAAACTGGTTGCAACAGTAAGCCCTTAGCGCCAATAGGCCCTCCATCAACACACGATGGAGGGCCTATTGTTTTGCGAAAGCTACCTTCCCCGCTTGAGGAAATGGGCGTAGTTGTAGAAGGGCTCGGTCACGGCATCGATCGACGAGGCCTTATAGGTATGGCCATAGGGGTCCTTCGCCACCACGGTAATCTCGGCATCCTTGCGGCGCGGCACATAATAATAGAGGTGGCTCATGATGAGATAGCCATTCGCCTTACTGATAAACTGGTAAGGCATGGCCTCGGCGTAGCGATGATGGTAGCCCGTGGCAAAGGCGTCTTGGTTCTTGCCGCTGAGCCGTGTCATTGGTGTGGCCACACTATCCTCCACGGCTGTCACTACCCATCGTGAATCGGCATTGAAGATATTGGCCACTATGACGCCCTGACCCGTGGGCAAATTCCAATCGACGGCGTAACGTTCGCCATTGAAATCGGTGTCGGCCCTGAAGAGGCTCATCTGCTTATGGCGCTGCCATCCCACCGATTTGTAGTAGCAATCGGTTATCGTCGTACCTCCGAACGTGTAGACATAATAGCCATTGGGGGTACCGCAGATATTGATGTTCGACTGCCAAATATTGCCACAAGCGGCCGCATGGCAATGTTCCATGAGGTCGCGCCCTTGGTAATGGATCTCGTGATTGAGGGCAAAATGGGTGTGACCGCAGAAAAGTTCGAACCCTCCCTCAAACTCCTCAAGCAGGCGAAGGATGGGCGTCAGGCGCGAACTGCTGTAATGGCCGCTCTCGGTGGCGATGGCCAAAGGCGTGGCACCACCGTGGGGACCGTTGCCAAAGGTGAACGGAATATGGTAGCAAAGCACCACCTTGCGTCGCTTATCGGTGAGCGACAGGTCCTGGCGCAACCACTCCATCTGCGCATCCGACAGCTCGCCCGGTTGGAAATAGCCTTTCTTACGGGCAAACATCACATTGTTGAAACACACGAAATGCTCATCGCCACGGTCGAACGAGTAGTCGGTGGGACCCCAGCTGTCCTCCCACTTTTGTCGGTATAGCTGCCGGCCATCTTGGTCATGGTTGCCAATAACCGAGAAAACGGTCATGCGGGTGGAGCCCATGGCCTCGCGCATCTCACGCTCAAGGGTGGGACTGTAGCCGCCATAATACTGCACATTGTCGCCCATGCTCAGGGCATAGACGTTCTCGGTGGCAGGCCATTCGGCCAACAACGTGTTCACGTCGCCCAGCGTCTCATCCTTGAAACGTTGCAAGTCGGTCTTCTTCCCGCGGTTGTTGTTGGGCCCGGTGTAGTAAGGATTCATCGCGGTGGTTACCTGCGGGTCGCCAAACACCACCAGTCGGTAACTGCGCTCGCGGCCCAAAGGGAGTCGGCGAAGGGTGAAATCGTAGGTAGAGTCGCCCTTGACAAGCGATTGATAGAAGCACGCGGTGCGGTCGGAAGGCGAATGGACGGGCACCTCACAGTAGTCTGGAACGGTGTAATAAACGAAGCGCGCCCGGGCGTTGCGGCGCAGGCGATAATGCCCCATGGCGTCGGTGAGCGTGCAGGAGAAACCGTCGCTCACAATAACGCGGGGCATGCCATTGCCCTGGGCGTCGGCCAGCGTTCCCACGATGATCGTGTCGGGCCTTACGCGGACCACCTTCACGCTATCGCGCTGGGCTTTTAGAGCCTGATGGCGGGCGTGCATTCGTACCACCAATCGCGACAGGAGCAAGGGCTTGTGCTGCGGAACGCGCCCATGACGGCCCAGCATCCACACGCCCGCCACGACGGCCACGGCCACAAGCAACGTGCCCAAGAAAATTGAGAGGATGTGTTTGCGCTTCATGCAAAATATGTTTTTTCTGAAAGCAAAGGTAGTAATCTTCATCGAAAAACGGCGGGCCTGCGACATTTTTTTGCGCCCCACGTACCATAAAACACCTGCAATCGTTTGGGCGCTCGGGTTATTATGCCTAACTTTGCCTACACATAAACCTATAAACGTATTATCTTAATGAGAAAAATCAAACGCCTAACGCTGACCCTTTGCCTCTTGGCCATGGGGCTGGCAGCCTCTGCCCAACCCACACCACGCCACAAACTCGCCCCCACTCCACCCATGGGCTGGATGACATGGAACCTATTTAAGGGTGACATCAGCGACCAACTAATCCGCGAAACGGCAGACGCCATGGTGGAGAACGGCTTCGTGGAGGCTGGCTACAAGTACATCTTCATCGACGACCTGTGGCAGGGCGGACGCGACCGCCACAACAACATCATTCCCGACCCCAAGAAATTTCCCCACGGCATCAAGGCATTGGCCGACTATGTGCACTCCAAGGGCCTGAAGCTCGGCATCTACAGCGACGCCGCCCAGCTTACCTGCGGTGGATGGACCGCCAGCCTGGGCTTCGAGGAGCAAGACGCTCGCACGTTCGCATCGTGGGGGATCGACTACCTGAAATACGACTATTGCAACGCGCCTGAGGACAGCGCCACGGCACGCCGACGCTACAAGCGCATGGCCGACGCCCTGCAACACTCGGGCCGCGACATCGTGCTCGGCATCTGCGAGTGGGGACAGCGCCAGTGTGAGGAGTGGTGCGAGAGCGTGGGCGGCCAACTGTGGCGCACCAGCTACGACGTGCGCGACATGTGGAAGGACATCGTAGGCCAAGGCGGCATGGGCATCCTCGACATCGTGAACGTCACGGCGCCCATCGCCCACAACGCCCGACACGGACAATGGCCCGACATGGACATGCTTGTGGTGGGCCTCAACGGAACGGGTGGCCCATCGAGCGACCTCGGCGGCGTGGGCTGCACCTACGTGGAGTATCAGACGCAGATGAGCATGTGGTGCATGATGTCGTCGGTGTTGGCGCTGAGCAACGACCTGCGCAAGCTGACCCCTGAGGACCGTCGCATCCTGCTCAACAAGGAGATCATCGCCATTGACCAAGACCCGCTGGGCAAGGCGGCCGAGCGCTTGGTGAACACCGACACCCACCAGATCTTTGTGCGCCCGCTCGCCAACGGCTCACACGCCGTGGCTATCCTCAATACGGCCGAAAAAGCGCTGCCCCTCACCGCCGACTTCGCCCAACTCGGACTGAAGGGCAAGTATGGGGTGCGCGACGTATGGCAGCACAAGGACATAGCCCGCAACGCCAAGCGCTGGAAGGGCACGGTGGCTTCGCACGAGACGAAGGTATTCATCTTAAAATAACATAAGCCATGGAAAACTACGAATGGGCCAAGGAGATGAACTGCGCCGTTACGGTTTGCGACGCCGAGGGCACCATCATCTACATGAACGACAAGTCGCGAGAGACCTACAAGAAGGAGGGCGACCTCATTGGCAAGAACCTCTACGCCTGCCACTCGGAGCGCTCGCGTGAGATCATCCGCCACCTTCTCGCCACCGGGGGAAGCAATTCCTACACCATCGAGAAGCAGGGACTTCACAAGGTGATCTACCAAACGGCTTGGAAGAAAGACGGCAAGGTGGCTGGAATTGTGGAGATATCCATGGTCACCCCTGCCGATATGCCCCACTATGTGAGAGGATAGGCGATTAGCTCCCTCCCACAAGCTCCTTCGCCGGAACCCTCTGTCGCCTTTTCGCCGCTACAGCGCAGAAAAGGGGACAGGGCGTTTCGGCGCTTTGGCTTTCAAGGGCCATGGTAGGTACAGAATGCTTCCCATTCACCCAAAAAGATGACGACAAACAAGGATTGTCGCAAATAATCCACTACCTTTGCAAAAAGACAAACTATAGCCGGCAGCCACTATGCTTAACAAACCAAGCGAGAAAGGCCTGCCCCATAACTATTAAAACCAAAAAACAACATGAAACAAAGGAAGATGTTTGTGACGATGGCTCTTGCCACCCTCATGACGCCAACAGGCTCGTGGGCACAAAAAGTAACGTCGTTCACCACAACGGAGGCAACCTCGTGGGCGAAGGGCAAATCCGTCATGGCTACGAAGGCGGCGGGCAACGTGGTGGCGGCGGTCGACGCCAACAGCCACGGCACACGGTTTGTGGGCTTCGGCACCACGTTCAATGAGCTCGACTGGGACGCTTTCAACCTGCTGACACGACAGGAGCAAGACGAACTGATGTATCGACTGTTCGCACCCGAGGGCGACCTCAAGTTCACCCACGGTCGCGTATCGATGAACGCCAACGACTACGCCCGGGCATGGTATAGCTGCGACGACGTGGCGGGCGACTTCGCATTGAGGTACTTCAACATTGACCACGACAAGCGCAACATCATCCCATTGGCCCGCGCCGCGCAGAAGTACCAACCAGCCCTGCAGCTCTTCATGAGTCCGTGGTCGCCGCCCGTCTGGATGAAGATCAACCACGACTACCCCGTGTCACCGAGCAACACGAACCAAATGGATGAGCGGCAGGCCTACTTGCTCTATATGGACGACGGCCGCCAGGTCGACGCCGAAGAAATGAAACTGCTTGGCGACCGCAAGGGCGTGTTCCCACGCCGCCTTGCCTCACAAGACTATTTCATCCAAGACCCGCGCTACCTGCAATGCTACGCCGACATGTTCTGCCGTTTCATCGAGCTCTACAAGACCGAGGGATTGCCCATCACAAAGGTGATGTACCAGAACGAGGCCTACTCCTACACCCCTTATCCGGGTTGTGCGTGGACGGCTGAGGGCACCTTGCGCTTCAACAACGATTATCTCGCACCCACATTGGCCAAGCGCCACCCCGAGGTGGAACTGTGGATTGGCACATTCAACACCAACCGACTCGACTACGTGGAGAAGATTCTCGACGACAAAACCCTGCAAGCCAACGTCAAGGGCATTGGCACCCAGTGGGAATGTCGCAACAACCTGCCGGCCATGCGCCAGCGCTATCCCAACCACCGCTTCATGGTGAGCGAGAGCGAGTGTGGCAATGGGTCGATGGACTGGAAGGCGGGCGAGCACACCTTCTTCCTCCTAAGCGACAACATCGGACTGGGATGCGACGAGTATTACAACTGGAACTTCATCCTGACGGACAATGGCATATCGCCTTGGGGATGGACACAGAACGCCCTCGTGCAGGTGAACAGTAAGACGCGCAAGCCACGCTACACGGCCGAGTTCTTCGCCTACAAGCATTTCAGCCACTTCGTGCAGGCTGGCACCGAGATGCTGGCCTATGCGGGCCGTGAGCATAGCCAAACGCCCGTGGTGGTGTTCCGCGACAAGGCAGGCCAATACATCGTCACCGCCGGCAACTTCACCGACAAACCATCGCTGCTCTCCGTGAAGATCGGAAAGAAGTATCTGAACCTCAACACCGCCGCCCACTCGTTCAACACCTACGTGGTTAAATAAGGCGAACAGCCTGTTGCGCCGTCCCCCCCCTCGTTGCGCTTTCGTCGCGTCACATGCAAGGCGACAAAAGCGCAACGTTATTTTGATAATTCCCCTGCGCTACAACAGTTGGGCCTTGAGCCCCAGCGAGAGACCGAAGACATCCCAAAACTTGGCCCGTCCATTGTAGCCAAACTTCATGACACCTATCTCGTTGGCGCTCAACTCATAGAAGAAGCTCAGCGACTTGATGTATTTGCGTCGGCTGTGCGGCACCATCTTCGTGACACGCTGACCCACGAAGATGTTTGGCCGAATGCGTGTAGAGAACGGGTAGTAGCCACCCGAATACTTCACAGGCTGCTTCACCCAGAAGTCGTGACCGAAGACGGTGTTGAAATACAGTCCACATTGCAACGGCTCAAACGACCAGCCCCTGTCGATATACATCGACCACGGAATGAAGTTTTGCTTCAAGGTCATAGTGATCTTAGCGTAGTCGGAGTCGTATTTGGGCACAAATCCCATCAGCAACTGGGTTTCCCATTGCTTGTGCCTACCATATTCCCAGCCTATTCCGATGGAGAACAGGCCCATGTTGCCACAAAACTGCAACACGTGCTGCGTGGGAATGAGGCTGGCCCACCCCTTGCGATAATAGTGCATGCGCTTGTCGTACCGCGACACGCCGCCCTCCACGGTGATGCCCTTGCGCGCATCGGCCATGGTGTCGCGCGCCACATACACCAGCGAGTCGTCGCCTCGGTGCCACGTGTCTTGCGCCGAGGCGGAGCCCACCGCCACCAGGCATGCCGCCAACGATGCCAGAAGCCTATACCTCAACGATCTCATAGCTGTATCCATTAGGGGTGATGGTGAAAATGTAGTACTTCCTCTTCTGCGCGTTGCCCACCTCATAGTAAATCAGTCCGTTGCCGTAGATGTCGTGTTGCTCCGTGTGGTGGCCGTGGCCATAGAGACAGAAGAGCGGTTGGGGAAAGCGCATCACATAATAATTGAACACTTTCGCCACATTGTTGTTAAACTGCTCCGAGTAGGGGGCGGCATGCATGCACACCACCGTGCGGTCAAACTCGTCGCCGCGTGCCGTCACCTCCTGCTCCATGAAGTCGAAGTTGGGCACCGGACGCGAATAGTCGTACTCAATGGCGTTGGTGTTGAGGCACACAAACTTCACGCGCCCGGCTATGAAACTGAAGTCGGGCTGGCCAAAGATGCTCTCGTAGGCGGCGTTGCCCGTCCCAAGGCAGTCGTGGTTGCCCAGCAAAACCACATAGGGCTTGCGCAGACGGGCCAGATTGTCGCGTGCCCATTCATACTCGCGCGTAGTGCCATAGTCGGTCACATCACCGCCATGCACCACAAAGTCGATGGAATCGCGCCGGTTGATGTCGGCCACCATGTCGCGCAGCTCGTTATAGTTCCTATGCGAGTCGCTGATGAACGCCAGGCGCAGCGTGTCCTTGCCGAGCGTGGCGGCTTCAATGGCTGCCACGCCCTTGGCGTTGAGGTTTTTCTCGCCACGGATGTGCACATCGTAGGGATGCACGTCAAACACCGTGTCGCATCCTGCCAACGCCAAGCAGCAACAAACCAGGCCGCTCCACAGCAGACGTTGAATGGTAGTAAGCATATTACAAATAGGTTTATCCCTTGCAAAGTTAACAAAAAACTCACGAATACCCTCCAGTACCACCTTTTTGTTTGTTTTTGAACCCTAAAACCCCAAAAAATGGACAGCCACGAGCCCTCATTGGCCCCCTAAACTACAACCAAATGGCGCTTTCAAAGCGCATGCGGCAGAAGAAAAGCACCCACAGACTTGCTTATTTGGCAGAACAGCTATATCTTTGCAAAGAGAAACCTTCTATACAAGAAGGCCAATCCCACAATCTACTAAAACCATGAAGAAAACCATCATTGCAGTAATGTCCTTCCTTGCGTGTGCCGTAGGTCATGCGCAAAACCCCTACCTGCCCTTATGGGAACATCTGCCCGACGGCGAGCCGCGCGTATTTGAAGACCCCGACCACCCTGGCCAATACCGTGCCTATATCATCGGCTCACACGACATGACCTATACGGCATATTGTGGCAACGACGTACGTATGTGGTCGGCACCCGTCAGCGACCTATCGCAGTGGCGCGACGAAGGCCCCATTTTCAGCCATTACGTCAACGGGCAATGGGACACCATGTACGCTCCCGACCTGGTGGAGACCACCGACCGACGCACAGGCAAGCGCACCTATTGGCTTTACCCCCACTCGCGCGGCTGGGGCCGTGTGGCCATGGTGTGCAAGGGCGACCGCCCCAATGGTCCATTCACCCCTGTAAACCTCACGGCCGACGGCACACGGTGTGTCGACGGATCGCTCATCGATTTCGACCCTTCGGTCTTTGTGGAGAGGATCGACAACCCACGCGACGCCGATTATGCTCGCGGCTATCGCGCATACGTCTTCTATGGCTTTCGCCACTCCACCGCCTTCGAGCTCAACCCCGACAACATGTATGGCGTAAGACCGGGCACCCAAGTGCACGACTATTTCCTGCCAGCCAGCGAACGCTACGGCGTGGTGCGCGACCCAGAAGGCACGCAATACCCTGCGCTCTGCAGAGGGCAAAACCCCGGCGACTTCAATTTCTTCGAGGCGTCGTCGATACGACAAGTGGGCAACAAGTATGTGATGGTGTTCTCTGGCTATTCGGGACCCGACTATGGCCTCAGTTCCACCAATTCGGCCTTGCGATACGCCTATGGCGACAGTCCGTTGGGGCCCTGGCGGTCGGGCGGTGTGTTGGTCGACTCACGTGGCGTGGTGCCCAACGAGAACGGCTCACACCTCACCACGACAAACTTTGCCCACAACACCCACGGCTCATTGCAGCAAATCAATGGGCAGTGGTATGTGTTCTACCACAGGGCACCCCGTGGTTTCGGCAACGCCCGACAGCCCATGGTGGCACCGGTGAAGATCGAATGCGACAAACGGTCGGTAGCTCAGGGGGGAAAGGTGCGCATCGTGGCTTACGACCCTTACGCCAAAAACCATGAGTGGACGGCCGCGGCAGCCGACGGCAACGTTTATACCGGTGCCGAAGTGACCTCGGAAGGCTTCCAAATATTCGGACTTAATCCTTACCAAAAATATTCGGCCGGCATAGCCTGCTACGTCAATGGCAACAACTGGATGCAAGACAACTTCGACAACTGGGACAACAACATGGATTTGGCAGGCATCACCAATGGCGGCGTGGTTGGCTTTAAGTATTTCGGATTTGGCGGACTGGCCCACGACACGAAGGGGGTAAAAGCCTTCGCTGGCACGGCCAAAGGCGACCACACGATGCTCAACCTCCAACTCACACCGGGTGGACATGGGAGCGTGCGCATCCACGTCATGCTCGACGGGCCTTACGCCAACGACACTTGGAAGGGCCGCGAGATTGCCGTTATCGACATTCCGGCCGACGCGCGCCAAGAACGCGCCACCTATAGCGTGCCCGTTCCCGCCGTCGAAGGCCTAAAGGGCAAGCATGCCCTATACCTCGTGACCGAAGGGGCCGACCTGAAGCCAACACCCCTTGATCGCAACCCATACAACCGATCGCCAAAGCCTCAACGGCCACAAGGGCTTTTCGACCTCCACAGCTTAGAGTTCACCAAGGCGGGCATGGCATGCACGATCGACGAAAAACCTATCGTCAAGATAACCGTCGATGGCCACGAGGTTGCTTTGCCCACCCAACCGCAGTTTGCCACCAACGCCAACGGCATCATGGACTTAGGCCATTACCAAGCCTACGCGCCACTCCATGAGGGCTCAACCATTCGGGCCACAGCCTCCAATCCCGCGGTGAAGATTGCAGTGGGCAAGGTGGTCGATGGACGCGCCGTAGTGACCTGCACATACAAAGGCGCGAAACGCGTGTACAAAATCAATTAACCAACTCAAACACAGCATAACACATCAACAATTCAGTGCCGCCCACAGCAATGGCATGGCCAATAACCGCTACGCATTTCTCCCGCACCATCCATCGGGATGGGAACAGGCGACACCTATAAAACCTAACAGATCATGATGACCTATCACACGAAAAGAACCTTTTTGTTTGTCCTGCTTACGCTGCTACTGACAGGGAGCGCTAACGCACAGACACACGAGGCCGAGGGCCTGAAGGATGTTTACCGCAACTATTTCACCATCGGCGTGGCGGTAAACCAGCGCAATGTGACCGACCCCACACAAATGGCGTTGATCAAAAAAGAGTTTAACAGCATCACGGCCGAGAACGACATGAAGTCGGGGTCGCTCCATCCCAAGGAGGATGTGTGGCGATGGCAAGGGGCCGACCGCATCGCCAACTTCTGTAGGCAGAACGGCATCAAGCTACGTGGCCATTGCCTGGTGTGGCACGCCCAGTTTTGCGACTGGATGATGACCGACAAGAAAGGCCGCCCTGCCTCAAAGAGGCTGTTCTTCAAACGCCTTCGGAAGCATATCCATACAGTGGTGAAACGTTACAAAGACGTGGTTTACGCATGGGACGTGGTCAACGAGGCCATGGACGATGGCGGTCCGTCGGCCTATCGCCAGAGCCAACTCTATAAGCTCTACGGCGACGAGTTTATTGCCAAAGCTTTCAAATACGCCCACGAGGCCGACCCAAGCGCCCTACTCTTCTACAACGATTACAACGCCTCCATGCCCACCAAGCGCGACCGCATCTACAACATGGTGAAGAAGATGCAGGCGGCAGGCGTGCCCATCACGGGCATCGGCATGCAAGGCCACTGCAACATCTACGGTCCGTCGGCTCAGGATGTGGATGCGGCGCTGACAAAATACGCAGAACTGGTAAGCCACATCCACATCACCGAGCTCGACGTGCGCTGCAACAAGGAGATGGGTGGCCAACTCCAGTTCTCCAAGGGCGACACCCAACAGATGACCGACTCGCTCGCCGCCCTTCAGGCAGCCCAGTACGCCCGTCTCTTCCAGGTGTTTCGCAACCACAAGGATGTCATCGACAACGTGACCTTCTGGAACCTCTGCGATGGCGACTCTTGGCTCGGCGTGAACAACCATCCCCTCCTCTTCGACGAGCACCTACAACCCAAGCGCGCCTATTACAAAGTTAAACACTTCAACCCCAACAACTAATCGCCCCCGCGGCTACTCTCCAACCGGATCCATCCGCTCCTTATAGCAACGCCCCTCAATCAGGTCCAAAGCCGATTGAGGGGCGTCGCGTTATATGGCTGCGCCAAGAGGGGGTTAGCCTATCTTTGTCATGTGGTAGCCCATGGCCTTGAGCTGCATGCCCATGAGATACATCTGGTGGATGGCGGCCACGTAGCCGAGGAAGGCCTCGCGTGTGCCGGGCTGGAGGTGCTGGTGGAAGAGCAGGTTGTGGGTGCGGGAGGCACACTCGCCCACAATGTCGGTTATCCGTTTGTGCTCGTCGGGCCGCATGAGGAGCACGTTCTCGCAGATGTAATCGTCCATGTGATCGAAGTCGCGCTGGTCGCGCAAGTACTTGTAGAGGTCGTCCACTTGACTGTAGAGTTGCCAGTCGGTGTCCCAATACTTGGCCACGGCCATGCCTGTGTACATCATCCATGCGAGCGACACGATGGGGTAACCAGCGAACTCGCGGATGCCGTCGGGCAGGTAGCTCTGGGCTATCTTGGGCCACAGCTCCTCAATGTCGGGCGACTCGGGGAAATGCTCGTCGATGCGCCCTATGGAGAACAGGTACTGTTGCAGGTCGTTGTGGAACACAAGTTCCAGCGGATTATTGTTGTTGGTGGTTTCCATATTGATGTGATGTTTGCGTTTTAACGACAATACGTCACTGCAAATATATCAATATTATTTCAGAAAACAGTGCTCCGTCCGCTAAAAATGCAGTTGCACGCACAAATTTTGCGGTTGTTTGTCGGCAGAGAATGTTTGGGCAAAAATCAGGATCATCCGACATTTGGAGTGACTTGAAGTGCGTACTACTTCTAATAGCTTTG
>NZ_JAHKBE010000052.1 GCF_018789675.1 Hallella faecis | reverse complement strand
GTTTGCACGATAATTCAGCCCGTCTTCCCTAAATCAGAAACTCCAATTAATTTAGCCTCAGACGGCGTCTGAGCGTAAATACTCACGTGTGTCCTTTATCACTCCAAATGTCGGATGATCCATATTTTTGCTCTATGCCAATGCCCGATGGCGCACCTCCCGTTACGCTCCCAGAGTGTTTTTGAGCCTTTGCCAAAGGGAGGCGTGGGGAGGTTGGTAGGCTGCCAGGGCCTTGCGCATCTGCTCGGCGCCCATGGCGCATATGGGCGCGGCCTTGTCGTAGTCGAATTCGCCATAGCGCTCCATGCTGGCTTCCACCACCAGGTGGGGCTTGCAGAGGGCTATTTGCTGGCGCGTGTTTTGCTCCACCATGATGGCGATGGAGCGGGCGAGCAAGCTGAGGTAGCTTGGCGCCATGCCTTCCTGGTAGCTCATGATGCGCTGAACGATGGAGGCGGGCAGCGACTTGCCCAGCAGTTTCTTCTCCCCCGCGTAGCGCAGAAATTGCTCTTCACGGTAGTTGCGTGCGCATACGTTCACGCCCACGAGCATGTCGCCCTTCGTTCGCTCCACACGGTTCAGCGGCAGGGCGTTTACCAGCGCCCCGTCTACCAGGAGCATGTCCTGCTTTCGCACCGGATTGAAAAACAGGGGGATGGATATGCTGGACCGTATGGCCTCATACAAACTGCCCGATCGGAACACAACCTCGCGGCCGCTGTTCCAGTCGGTGGCCACGGCGGCATAGGGTATGGGCAGGTCCTCGATGTTCACGTCGGGCACAATCTGCTTCAGGGCGTCGATCACCTTCACGCCTTTCACCAGGTGGTTCAGGCTGAAGGAGAAATCGACCAGCGAGAGAATTTGCTTCCGGTCGAGGCCCATCATCCACCGCTTCACCTCGCCGAGCTTGCCTGCGGCATACATGCCTCCGACCAAGGCGCCCATGGAGCAGCCCGCTATGGAGGTTATGGCGTAATGGGCGCGCTCCAACTCCTCGATGGCCCCGATATGGGCCAGGCCGCGGGCGCCACCGCTCGACAGCACCAGCGCTACGTTCTTCTTCTTCATGTTCTTTGCTTTTTTCGGTGTGTGCGCGCTCAGGCGCGGTTGCTCACCACCTCGTCCATGGCGCGGTCGTGGGGATCGGTGGGCACGTGGGCCACACGTTGGAAATGGTAGCACACGCCAATCGTGTAAGCCTCGGGCACCTGTTCAAGGAAGCGGTCGTAGTAGCCGCGGCCACGTCCCAGGCGGTGGCCCTCATCGTCGAAGCTCATGCCCGGCACCACAACCACCTCTATGCGGCCAATGTCGTTGAAGGTCGGCCCCACGGGCTCCAGCAGGTTGTAGATGCCCTCGGCCAGGTCGGCCGGACCCGTGTAGAGGCGTGGCTCTATATGGGCGTCGTCTACACACTTGGGGAGGACCACCGTCTTGCCCGCCGCCAGCAGGGCGTCGGCAAGGTGGCGCGTGTCCACCTCGTCGGGCAGGGCGTAATAGAGCATCACCACTTGGGCCGCCCTGATGCGCGGATGGGCCAGCAGCCGCCGCTCTATCTCGTCCGACCAAGCTTGCCGCTGCTCAGGGGAGTGTTGCTTCTTGCGTTGCCGGATGGTTTTCCTCAGTTGTTGTTTGGGAGATGTGGGATAGTCCATGGTTGTTGGGGTTTGGGGTTATCGTGTGTTCAAAGGTAGCAATAATAATCCAATGCCCATCATCTTCCTGCCGTTTTAACCTTTCTGCCCATAAAAATGCACACAACAAAAACACTCCTGCGAACAGGATATATGTCATGGGCGCAATGGCTGGGTGCTGAAAATGGCCAACAATCTATATATTAATCTACACGGTTTTTTCCGTCGAGCATCGCCTCGCTCCCAAATACGCTATTCTCGCACATTTTTGTAACATCCTAACATTCAGACGCTTACCATTCGAAGGGCCCATTCTTCCCTCCTCGTTCCCCATTCAGCCTTGCGGTTAGGCATGTTTCGACCCACGAAACATGCCCTTTCGAGGCTCCATCTCTTACCTTTCGCGTCTCGATCCCTTACCTTTCGCAACCCGATACATGCCTAACGCCCCATTCCGCCCCTCCCGTTGCCCACTCAAAACGCCAAAATAGACCCTCTCGCCACTCTATTTCGCCCGAAAGTCCAACACACGTTTTACACCAAAATTCGCAACAATCCCGTTTGGGTGTGCCGACTGAGCGAATGATGGATTTCAACTAACCACATTGCGCTACCCAGAAGCCGCGCGATAATGTTTTGCGCAGCAAACCACAAAAAAAGGTTCTTGTGTTTGGGCATTCGAGAAATAAGTATTAACTTTGTTGCGGAAGGATGCCAAGCCGAGTGCAAGGCGAATTCCAAATTTTTGTGGGTTAAAATAATAGCGTTTGCTGTTTATTCGAAAAGTGTTCCTGAAGTTTGGCCGCTGAAGAACAACGTCATAGAATAAATAAGTAAGCGTCCGCTATAGCGTGGACGTTAAACTTATTCTATGACGTATAGGTTAGGCCAAACACCTTGGAACACAGGATAAGTGGACTCGTCCACGTTTCTGCGTTCTGATGGGGATGAGGCTGGTCTTGATGCAAACTTAGGTTGGCTTTGTTGCTATGGATAAGGGTGTTTGGTTGTAGCTTTTATTTTCTGAGTAACAAAGCAGTCGCATTAAAACTATATTTATAAGCTTTAATGCTATGGCAAAATCTCTGATTGAAGAGCTACCTCGCATTGCAAGCGAAGGTAGGCAAGAGGCTCAGCGCATCATCGAGCGATTGAGCAGTGGCACACGCATTGGGTTGCAAACCAATGAGCTGGTGTTGCCTCGCAAGGATGTCTCCGGATTCTTCCGTGGACAAGTTCCCAATATCCCTAATGCATTCAATGCCGCCCTGGATGGGGGTACTTGGATGAACCGTCTGGTGTATGGTGATAATCTCCTGACCATGCAGGCGCTGCTTGCCGGAGACCCTCAGACGGGCTTGCCTTCATTAAGAGGCAAAGTGGATTTGATCTACATCGACCCGCCGTTTGATTCTAAGGCGGATTATAGAACGAAGGTTGTTTTACCCGGTGTTGATATTCAACAAAAGCCAACTGTAGTTGAACAGTTTGCCTATGCTGATACCTGGGAAGAAGGGACAATCTCTTATCTAAAGATGATATATAAACGACTTATTCTGATGAAAGAATTATTGTCTGACACAGGTACTGTCTATGTTCACATAGATTGGCATATTGATTCTTATGTAAAGATAATGCTTGATGATATATTCGGCAAGGATAATTTTAGAGATCAAATAATTTGGTATTATCCTGGAGGTATCAAGGCTGTTCCTCATTATTTTCCTCGTAAGCATGATTGTATCTATTGTTATTCTAAAACAAATAATTATGTTTTTAACAATCAGAGAAAAGGCATTGAAGATAATTCTTTGTATAGTCGATGGATAAAATATAGTGAGGATGGGGAGACTATTACATATAAGAATTTTCCACGTACAGATAAGGTGAAATTTGATATGTATGTAAAAAGATTCATCTCTCAAAATAAACGAGAGCCTAAAGATGAAGATGTAATTTATCGTTTTGAGGGCGCTCTTGTTGATGATGTTTGGGATGATTGTCCTGCTGTCTTTAGATTATTAAATGAAAAAACGGGTTATTCTACTCAAAAGCCAGCATCCCTCCTCGAACGTATCATCAAAGCATCTTCCAATGAAGGTGACCTCGTCTGTGATTTCTTTGGTGGCAGCGGCACCACAGCAGCTGTAGCCGAGAAACTTGGCCGTCGCTGGATTACCTGCGACATTGGCAAGCCGGCATCCCTCGTCATGCGCAAGCGTTTCATCGACCAGGAAGTAAATCCGTTCCTCTATCAGAGCATTGGCGACTATCAGAAAGAGGCTTTCCATAACAACAAGAAGCTTCGCCGAGTGGGCGATCTCTCTCAGGTAGTCTTAGGCCTCTTCGGTGCCTTACCATTCTCTCCAGAGCAGGTGAGCGACAGAAACTTCGGTTACGTCAAGGGCACCCGAAACCTGGTGATGGTGGATAGCCCTAACCGCCTGACCACGGCCGCTACCGTTCGCCGTGCCGTGGAAGCCAAGGCTTCTCTGCTTGGCGGCGACTGGGATAAAGTGATCGTGCTCGGCTGGAACTTCGCCTTCGACATCTCGCAAGCCATCGAGAAATATAAGAACAGCAATGTAGAGGTGCTGGTGATTCCGCCCGATCTGCTCGACAAGCTATCTAAGAAAGGTTTCAAGAAGCTCATCGCCGACAAAACCGTCCGCTTCTCTTCTTTGCAATATCTGGTGGTGAACCCAGTGGAGGTAACCGTGAACGGCAATGGCGAGGATGAACTCAGCATCAGTCTCAGCAACTATGTGCTGCTCTCGCCCGATAATATCCCGCTGGATGATAAGGACAAGGAGAAGTTGCAGCAGGTGATGGAGCAGGACCCTCTCTCGCTGATAGAATATTGGAGCATCGACCCTGATTATGACGGCGATACTTTCCGCAGCACCTGGCAGGATTATCGTGAGAACGTGGATAACGACAGCGACCCGCTGCACTGCGTATATTCCACCCGATTGCACATGCCCCACAAGGCTGAGCGCAAGGTGTGTGTCAAGGCCGTTGACGTGTTTGGATTCGAGAGTCAGGTTATCCTGGATGTGAAGTGCTAAGAACGAATAGGAGATGACAACTATGACAATCAATTCAACTAATATATCTTTGGAATTGGCGCATCGACTCACCGATGTGGTCAATGCCGCCTGGAAGAGTGGGGAGATGCTGGAGAAGGTAACCCCAACCACCGCTTCGCTCTTAAACTATTGGTTTGGAGAGGGCTTCTGCAATGAGCGTGAGAGAAACTTCCACGAGGGTCAGCGTCAGGCTATCCTCAACATCATCTATCTGCACGAAGTGATGGGCGAAAACTGCGTGATGGATGCTTACCAGGGCATCATCCCGGAGCTGATGGATAGGGCCGACTTAGCTCAGCTTGCCAAGCCTAAATATCAGATGCCTAAGTATGCGGTGAAGATGGCTACGGGCACGGGAAAGACGTGGGTGATGCACGCCCTGATCATCTGGCAGATGCTGAATGCACGGCATGAGGATGTGGAGAGCGGACGATTCACGCAGAAGTTCCTGATTGTGGCTCCGGGTCTGATTGTTTACGACCGTCTGCTGGACGCCTTCTGTGGCAGAAAAAAGCGCGACGAGGAATATCGCGACCCTCAGACCAACGACTACTACATGAACCAGGAGGTGTTCATCCCCGAGCGTTATCGTGACGAGGTGTTTTCGTTCATCCATAACAATGTGGTGACCAAGGAGGATGGCATCGGCAGGAAGACCACCGGCGAGGGACTGATTGCTCTGACCAACTGGCATCTGTTTGAAAATCAGATGGAAGAGACGGAGCAGGATGAGGATGTGGACGATTCCAGCACGGTGACGCCTGCCAAAATCGTCAGCGACCTGTTGCCTATCCGTCCGGGCAAGTCGGCGGGCAACGACCTCGGCATGCTCGACCGCCGTGCCTTGGGTGGCACCGAACTGGAATATCTTGCGGGGTTAAAGGATTTGATGGTAATCAATGATGAGGCTCATCATATCCACGAAATCAAGCGTAAGGGCGAAACCGAGGAGGTGGAATGGCAAAGAGGCTTGAATGCCATCAGCGCCACCAAGGGCACCCGCTTCATACAGGTGGACTTCTCGGCTACCCCTTTTGATACGAAGGGAACGGGAGAGAAGCAGGTGAAACTCTTCTTTCCGCATATCATCGTAGATTTCGACTTGCCGATGGCGATGAAGCAGGGACTGGTGAAGCTGCTGCTGCTCGACCGCCGCCAGGAACTCACCGACCTGGAGAACCTGGATTACAACGCCGAGCGGGATGAGCAGGGAAAAGTAGTAGGGCTGAGCGAAGGTCAGCGCATGATGCTTCGTGCAGGACTGACAAAACTGGATAAACTCGAAGATGAATTCTTGAAAGTGGATCCGTCGAAGAATCCCAAGATGCTCATTGTCTGCCAAGACACCACGGTATCTCCTTTCGTTGAGGAGTTCCTGAAATCGGAAGGCTTGGGAGAAGACGACATCGTTACCATCGACAGCAACAAGCAGGGCGAGGTGAAGGATGAGGAGTGGCAGGAAATCAAGAAGAAGCTCTTCGATATAGATAGGTATAAGAGTCCGAAGGTGGTTATCTCGGTGCTGATGCTCCGTGAGGGCTTCGACGTCAACAATATCTGTGTGCTCGTTCCGCTGCGTTCTTCGCAGGCGCCAATCCTGCTGGAGCAGTTGGTGGGCAGAGGCTTGCGACTGATGTGGCGAGAGCCTGACTACATCGACATCAAGCGTGAAGACCGCCTCAGGGTATTGAAGAACCATCAGCCTCCCCGCACCTATATCGACACCCTGTCCATCGTGGAGCATCCGGCTTTCATCAAGTTTTATGATGATTTGCAGGAACAGGGATTGGTGGCTACAGACGATGGAGATGTTGGTACAGAAGGAGCCACTGGCGACATTCTTACCGTGGGTCTTCGTGAGGACTACGAGAAGTATGATTTCAAATGGCCGGTTATCCTGCATGATTCCGTTGAAGAATTGGAAGACTCAGAGATCGATTTGGATGATTTGCTGCCATTCACGATGTATCCGCTGCCTTTGCTCCGCAAGTTCCTGGCAAAAGAGGGCGAAACCTTCGTATCGCAGGAATCACTCACCAAGACCACCTTTGGTAAGTATAAGGTAACGGCCAGTCTCTTCAATGCCAGTGGATATAACGAATATCTGCAGAAGTTGCTGAGGGTAGTAACCTTGCGCTTTGAGAACTGTCGCCGCCAAGGGCTCCCGACCATTCAGATCAATGGGGCACAAACGGTGCAGGTGATGGACTGGTACATCCGGGAGAAGCTATTCGCCATGCCTTTCGACCCGTTCCATGGGAGCGACTGGAAGATATTGTTGGCGAAGGATGGCATTGTGACCAAACACATCGTGGAGCAGTTTGCGGTGGCCATATATAAGATGCAGAGTCGCCTGACCACGATAGGGGCAGAGGTGAGCCATACGGAATTCTCTTCGCTCAGAGCCATCAAGATGAGAGAGGCTTACTCGATGGAGGTGCGGAAGTGCATCTATCCCCGATTGGGCTATCCTTCACACGGCGGAGGCCTGGAAAAGGCTTTCATCGAGTTTTTGGATAGGGATGCCGAGGTGGAAAGATTCCTGAAGATCAACGAGAATGGCCACTCGTTTGCCATCATCTTCTATGTGAGAAAGGACGGTTTGATGGCTACCTATCATCCTGATTTCATCGTGGCTACAGCAGATAAGGTTTATCTGATTGAGACCAAGGGCGACGACAAGGTTGATGATGCGAACGTGCGCCAGAAGCAGACGGCCACCATTGAGTGGATTAAGAAAATCAACGCCCTGGAGCCTGAGGATAGGATGAATCGCACCTGGGAGTATGTATTGGTAGGCGAAAGCGTGTTCTACTCGTTGAGTGGAAGCGGCGCCACATTGACCGACATTTGCAACCAATGCAGGGTGACTTACTCAAGAGCTACAGGAAATCTGTTTGAATGAGAAGGGTTCCTCTTTCATTGTGGTGGGCATGATTGTTCTCGTTAGGGTGAGAAAATGAGCCGTGACGAGGAATCCCACATAATATGGCAACGGCGGATAGTCTCTCAAAGGCTATCTGCCGTTGGGTTACACCCAAGAAACCATCGGTAAAAGTAAAGTATCTCGTCAACCTTTCGTTGACAACCCTTCGCTTGACCGATGGTTGGTTCTGCACAAGGATATCCTTTTCATGTGTCATTATGCCATATACAGTTGGGCAAGGCAAAAAACTAAGCAAAGCAATGATTATTTTTGAAAAACATAGGAAAATCCGCCCATGGTCTTTCAAAACAAAAAGTTCCTGGTTGCCTGCCTGTTAATTTTTCTTGCATAGCTATTGTTATACAGCCCATGTGGCGTTTATTCTCCGTTCCATTTCATGGCACGTTTTCTCGCCATGGCAGAGCTTAAGTAAACTTAGCGCTGCTCATCTGGCTTAACGAAAACGCTCCTCTTTCCGCACACCGCATGATACCCCACCGCCGCAACGATCATGCTCACGCCCATCCAGAACGAGAGGTTGAGCTCTTGCGCCTCGTTGAAGAGAAGCATGGCGAGCGCTATGCTATAGAGCGGTTCGAGGTTATAGCTCAGGTTGACGGTGAAGGCCGACAGCGTGCGTAGGGCTTGCAACTGCGTGAGAAACGGACCGATGGTAAACACCGAGGCGAAGAGCGTGATGAACAACCAGTCGGAACCCTCGGGCATCAACGAGACCGAAGGGTAGAGCATGGCGTAGAAAGGCATGGCAAGCGATAGCACGCACCATCCCGTCAACAACTCATATAGGAGCATCGCCGAGCTCTCCACCCCCGTAGCGCTTTGCACGCGCTTGCTCGCAATGGCAAACAAGGTGTAGAAGAGCGACGAGAACGTGCCGATCACGATTCCCGTGCGGAACTGCATGTTGAGGCCGAAGATGAGCACGATGCCGCCCAACGTTATCAGGCCCAGCAACAAGTCGCGTAGCGAGAAACGCTTGCCGGAAGCCATGGGCTCGAGCAGAGCCGTGAAGAACCCGTTCAGGGCAAAGCACACCACACCCACGCTCACGTTGGCCGCCTTGATGCTGCCGTAGAACAGCACCCAGTGGATGGCCAGCAGCGTGCCGCAACACCCTATGCGCCACGCCTCGCGGAAGGTGGGCCTATGGAGCCGCCCACCAACCGCCAACACCGCGGCGAGCACGCCCGTGGCAATGATCATCCGGTACCACACCAAGGGCAGTTCGGCCAATGAGATCAGTCGGCCAAACACACCCGTGGCACCTGCCAATAGGATGCCCGTGTGGAGCCGCAGATAAGCGTGGGTCGGCTTCGATGGTTTGTTGTGCATAGAGTGGTGCTTGGGTTCTGCCATGGCGAGAAACGTGCCGAAGGAAAACCGTCCGCGATGGGAGGGAGGTTGGTGCCCCTTTTCCCATTGCGGACGATTGCAGTTTGAGAAAGAGCGCGGGCGGGGTGCGCGTGCGCTCCGCCCGTCAAGGCCTGAGGGAGGATGGGCTAATCCTCCAGGCAGTCGTCGAGAAGCGCCTCGATGGCCTTGCGGTCCATGTCCTTGCCGATGAACACTATTTTCTGCATGCGGTCGCCGTAGTTCTCGTCCCAGTCTTTCTTGGCGTTGGGGTTCTGCTCCATAAACTGCTCGAGCTCCTCGGCGGGCATGGAGGCGAACCATTGGCCCGCATTGGTGATGTTGAACTGCTTGCCGCTCTGCTCGAAGAGGTAGCAGGTGTCGGGCTCGTCGCGGAAGTAGCACATGCCCTTGGCGCGGATGACGCTCTTGGGCCATTGGGTGGACACAAACTCGTCGAAGCGGGCAAGGCTCATGGCAGGGCGGCGATAGTAGACGAACGTCTGGATGCCATACTCCAATGCCTCGCCCGACTCCTCGTTCTCCAAATGGTCGTGGTGGTGATGGTGGTGCTCATGCTCATCGTGACGCTCATGGTCGTCGTGGTCGTCGTGGTGGTCATCGCCCTCTTCGCCCTCCATGGCCTCAATCCATCGGGCGGAGGTGGCTACCTTGTCGAAGTTGAACGAGTGGGTGTTGATGATCTTGTTGAGCTCCACGTCGCCATAGTTGCACTCGTAGATGGCTGCCTTGGGCTGGATCTCACGGATGATGGCCTTCAGGTGTGCCATCTCGTCGGGCGAAATCATGTCGGCCTTGTTGAGCAGGATGATGTTGCAAAACTCAATTTGCTGGATAACCAGGCTGGCGAGGTCTTCCTCGTCGTGATCAGCCTTGAGGTGGTCGCCCAATCCAAACTCGTCGCGCATGCGCAGGGCGTCGACCACGGTCACGATGGCGTCGAGGCGCGCCACGCCATTCTTCAGGGCGCCCGGCGCCACCATCTGCGGATAGGTGGTGATGGTTTGCGCGATGGGGGCGGGCTCGCAGATGCCGCTGGCCTCGATGACAATGTAGTCGAACTGGCGGAGGTTGATGAGGTCGTTGAGCTGCTTCACGAGGTCCATCTTCAGCGTGCAGCAGATGCACCCGTTCGACAAGGCCACCAGGCTGTCGTCGGCTTGGCCTACCACGCCTCCCTTCTGGATGAGGTTGGCGTCGATGTTCACCTCGCCTATGTCGTTCACGATGACGGCGAAGCGAATGCCTTTCTCGTTATACAAGATGCGGTTGAGCAATGTGGTCTTTCCGCTGCCTAAGTAACCGGTAAGCAGCAGGACCGGTGTTTCTTTCTGATTCATGTTGGTGTGTTCTATAATCTTGTTGCCTCCCAATCAAAAAGTGTGCCTATTGAGCGGGATGGGCGTTAATTCTTTGTTAAAAACAATGGCTGCGGACCGCGTCTTTTTTTTAGAAGGGGTAGCCCACGGCGAAATGGAGGCTCTGGCTGTTCTTGAAGCTATCAACGTTGTAGAAGCCTGTGTTGTAGGGCACGTGCAGGCCCACACCCCAGTCGAGGCGGATCACGAGGAAATCCATGTCGTAGCGAAGGCCCACGCCGGTGCCCAGCGCCATGTCGCGGAGCGCGTTCTTAGGCTCAAACTTCACGCCGATGCGATCGTCGCTATGCATCACCCACACGTTGCCCGCATCGAGGAAGAGCGCGCCGTAGAGGTTGCCAAAGAGGCGCGGACGATACTCGAGGTTGGCCTGGAACATCAGGTCGCCCGTCTGGTCGAGGTAATAGATGTTGGCCGAGGCGTCGTTGTGGTAATGGCCGGGGCCAATGGAGCGCACGGTGAAGGCGCGCACGCTGTTGGCGCCACCCACATAGAACTGCTCGCCATAGGGCGCCTTCGTCGAGTTGCCGTAGGCCCAGATGGCGCCAAGGGCGGCGTGGCCCACAAGGGTGCTGTGCTCGGTGAGCCGCCAGGTCTTCACAAGGTCGGTCTCCACCTTCACAAACTGGGCGTAGGGGTTGTTGAACATCTCCTTGCCCTGGCGCCCCCATTTCTTGCCGGCGGCCATATAGCCCAACGACAGGAGGTTGCCCGCCTCGCTGATGGTGGTTTGCCAACGGACGGGGTTGAGCAGGTGGGACGGACTGGTGTAGGTGTAGGTGTATTGCATCTTGGGCACAAACTGGTCCTGCATGGTGTAGTAGAGGTAGGGGTTGACCTGCAACACCGAGTCGAAGGCCGCCGTGGAGCTGCGCATATACTCGTAGGAGAACACCAACGGACTGAACAGGTGGCGACTGGTGGCCGACGTCTGGAGGCTGTAGGACCATTCGCCCGACACGATGTGGCGCTTGAAATAGTTGGCGCGGCTGATAATGTCGGACGACATCTTCAGCGTGGTAGTGGGCACGGCGTAGAACCGGTTGCGGCGGTAATAACGCGCCAGGCGGTCGCGGAAGAAATCAACAAACGGGATGACCATGCGCGGGAACATTAAGGAGGCGTCGACGCCATACTCGTAGCTGTTGAACTTCGACTTTGAACGCTCGCCTTGTTGCGACGTCTGCCATTCGTAGCTGCCCTTGAGGTTAATGTCGAGCAGCTCGCCTCCCCGAAACGCGTTGCGCTTGGTGAAACCCATCACGAGGCCCGGACCCACACGGTTGTTGGTCTTGCCCACGAGGTTGCCCTCCACGTAGAAGTCGTAAGGCTTGTCGAGCACGGCGTTGATGCGCAGGTCGAGCGTGTCGTTGGCCGAGGTGGTGTCGCGCGGGGTGAACGTGAAATCGACCACGCTGAACAGGCCCGTGCTGCTTACGTGGGCCATGCTCTCCTGATAGTCCTGGTAGCTATAGAGCTTGTGGGAACGCAACTTGGTGCCTTGCAAGATGACCGGCACACGCAACGGTGGGCGACGCCCACGGAAGCGTACCATGAACGAGCCGCGTTGGAACGAGTCGGTGAGCGCATCGAGGTAGTTTTTGCGTAGGTCGATGCAGATGTTGCCCACATACCATGGGCGCTTGGCCTTGGCGGGAAGCTTCTCGATGGCTTGGAGGCGCACCTGCACCTTGCCGGGGACGGAGGTGGTGTCGGCCAGGTAAGAGGCGTAGGAGGGTTGCCAATAGAAATAGCCGTTGTTGCGAAACAGAGTGCTGAGACGGGTGCGCTCTCCTTCGAGCGTCGACACGTCGAAGGGGTCGCCCGGCTTGATCTTGGCGTCGGAAAGCGTGGAGCGAATCAGGCTGTCGCCCGCGGCGGGGAACCCCAGGTACTGCAAGGTGTCGATGGTGAAGAGGTGGCCGGCATTGACCGTATAGGCAATCTTGGCCTTCTTGGGGTTGCGCAGGGTGCGGGCCTTATAGCTTACGTCGCCCCGGAAATAGCCATGGGCGCGAAGCACCTCCTTGGCCACGGAGGCGCGCAGCTCGGGATTGACCCAACTCATGAGCACGGGTTGCTTGCCAAACGACTTGAGCATCCACCGACCGAAGTTGGAATCGTCGTTCGTGAAGGCGTTCCACACCCATAAACCCACCTGCAACGGCGAGCGCACGCTGCTGCTCCCGAAGAGGGCGCCATTGGGAGCCGTGGCGAGGGCGGCGTCGAGCTCTTCCTGGATGGCGGCATAGTGTCGGCTCTTCTCGGGTGCCTCGTAGGTAATGGCGTCGAGGCCCGTGAACAGCTGGTCGCCCTCGGGGATGTTCTTGGTGGTGGAACAGGCCGCAAACAGACTGCCCACCGCTATGATGAGAAGCAATCGGTAGGTCTTCATTCTTTTTTCTTTTCTTTCTTGGTAGAGTCGGTGGGCATCGTGGGAATCTCGTCCTGCGGGTCCTTAAAGCGGAACAGGTCTTTGAAATGGCGCAACTTGCGTTTCCACATGAAGCCGCCACCAAACTTGCTGACGTTGCCCTCGAGCCAATCGTAACCGTCGCGCTCATAGAAGAGGTTCAGGTATTTGTTGGAGGTGGCGCTCAGGCGATACTCGAACGTCACGTTGTCGAAGAATGTCTCATCTTCCATCTGCACATCGCTGCCCGATGATAGTTTTCCTCCAATGACGATGCGTAAGCGGTTGTTCCAGAAGCGCTTGGCAAACTTGAAGTTGTAATCGGTGTGGAGCGTGCCGTTGTTGCCAAACGAGTTTTCAACGCCAAAGTTCAGGTCGAGGGTGCGCAGGGCCTTGCCCGAGATCTGATTGATCTGGCTGTTGAGGAACGCGCTCAATGCGGAGTTCATGGTGAAGCTGCTGGTGTTGCCATCCGCCAGGTACATGCCTGTGGTGAGCATGGTGACGGCGAGCTTGCCGCGCTCCTCCTTCGACATCGACTGAAGCTGGTTGTGGATGGTCATGTCTTCGGGTGCGTCGATGGTAAACTCGAGACCCATGTCGTTGAGCGTCTTGGTGACGATGACGCCCGAGGTGAACTCGACGGTGCGCCCATTGCCCGACGTACCGCCCACGGTCGACTTGGTGGTCTCGTTGGCCGTGATGTTGAGCGTGGGGTTCATGGGGTCGCCCTTAAACTCGATGTAGCTGCCGTCTTGGATCGTGAAGGTCTTCAGCGGGATGACGGGCAGGGCATATTTCATCTCACCGCTGCCGATGGTGTAGCGGCCACGCACCACAACCTCGTCGACGGGATTGTACTGCAAGCGCAGGCTGCCTCCGCCAACAATGTCTACATAGTTGGAGTGGTCAGCATTGAGGTAGCAATCCACATGGGCGCCATCGTCGATGTTGACGTTGAGGTCCATGTTGAAGCCCGTGAGCGGCGGACGGTTGATGACATCCTCGGCCGTGTCTTGCAGATTAACAAACTCCACAAGGCCCTCCAGCTGGTTGTCGGTGGAGAGGGGCGAGTCTTTCAGGTTGTATCTCAAGTCGGTTGTGCCCAGCACGTCCAGTCGGCCGCGCATCGACAGGTTGCTGACCGCTCCCTGCATCAGACCATAGAAATTTACAAACGCCTTGCCGTAAGCCTCTGACCGCGCCGTTTCCTTTGCGTCGATGAGCAGGTAGTTGTCGGCTCTCATGCGGAGCTTGAGCTGCATGTCGTCGGTGTTGGAGAAGTCGAGATAACCCTGGATGGTGAGCGGCGACGCGTTGTTGGCAAACAGGTCGTAGTTTTCAAACACCAGGTGGCTGCCCGTGATGGGCAACGGGTCGTCGGCGCAGCGCATCACGATGCCGTAGGGCTCGCTGAAGATGTAGGCCGAATCGAACAGCACCTCGCCATTGATGTCGGGTTTGCTCAGTGATCCCTGAACCGTGAGGTTGCCCTCGGCGTAGCCGCGCAGGCCCAGGAGGCGGTCGGGGATGAAGCCGTTGGCCATGCTTAGGGGCAGCCGCTCCAGGCCGACCTCGGCGTCGAGATAGCCTTCGCCAGCCGATTGGTAGGAGCCCGTAAGGGTGCACACCTCATGGCCGTCGTGGGTGAGGATGCCGTCAACATAATGACTGCCGTCGGTCTTTGGCATGTAGGTGAATTCGCCTCCCACGTGGCCCATGGCGTTGCCCTCATAGACCATGTCGGCCACATCGACCGTCGACGAAACCGAAAGCTCGTCGGGGGTCTGCACCACGTGGAAGTCGCCATTGAGGATGCCCGACATGTCTGGCGTGAAAGGAATCATTGCCAAGACTTCTCCAAGGTTGAACTTATGGAGCGTGACGGTTACATCCTGCAACGCGTCGGTGTTCTCATCATTGGTATAGATCTGCACACCCATGCCATCGGCCGACCGTAGGCGCATGTCGGCGCGGATGCGTCGGTCGTCGCCCAAGTAAACGTAGTTGCTGTCGTTCACGGCAAAGCGCTTGTAGCCCAGCACAGGGTCGTCGCCATAGAGGTGCAGGCTGATGCCGTGCTGTTGCATGGAGGCTTGCACGGCGAAGCTCACGCCGAGGCTGTCCTTCCAGTCGTAGAGGCGTGTCTTGATGTAGGTGCCGCGCTCATTGAGGCCGCCGTCGGCAAAAGCGTTGAAGATATACTTGGGATTGTTCTTGCCGTTCTGCACGTGGAGCGAGTAGGTCATGTTGCGCTCGTCCGACGTGAGGTGCAGGCGAATGGTGTCGATCTGGAAACTATCCATCACCAGCGAGTCGACAGATAGGTTGCCATTCAGACCCGCCAAGGGCGATGAGGTCATATTGACATAGAGATTCTCAAACTTGTAGCCTTTGAATTTCAAGAACCTACTGACGATATTCTCCTGACCGCAAGAGAGATACAGGCGAGCGTTGGGCAACTGCTCGCGGAGCTTCGCCTGTTCGATGCGCTTCTCCTTCATCTGGCTCTGGGCCTCGGCCATAAAGCGCGTGCAATGGTTCAACAGGCGGTCGTAGCCGCCCCTGCCATCCATGTCGAGGTGGAAATCGCCGCAATCCACAACGGCGTGGGTGGTGTCGCGACGTGTGAGCACATCGAGCACCACATCCTCGGGACGATAATACTTCTTCGGGTCGTGGATGGTGATGTCGCTCACCATGCCGCGCACCTCATAATATTCCTTGAGGTCGGTGGCCATATCGACGTGGGCGCAAGCCGAAACGGTTAGTGGAACATCGGTGATGCGCAGGTTGTAAAGGTCAAGATGGTGCAAGTCGCCCGCTACGGTGGCGCGCATGCGGCTGCCCGTGGTCAGGGCGTCGAGGTTCACCTGACCTTCGAAGAGCGGGTTGCGGGAGTCGATGTCGGCGTGGATGCGACCGTTATGGATGGTGGCCACGGCGGCCACGTTGTCGAGGTTGTAGTTGCCATATTGGAACGCATTGATGCCGGCCTCGGCCTTCAGGCGCATCTTGGGGGAGAGGATGTTGGCACCCTCGCCTTGGGCGGTGATGTAACCCGTGAAGGGGTGGAAGCCCATCTTGGGAAGGAAATTCTGCAAGGGTAGGCGTTGGGCGTTCAGCCGAACGTTGTAGGCCATCTTCTTGATGTCAACCTGGACGTTGCCGCGCAATTCGCCCCCTCCTTGCGATGCCACGAAGTGGGTGAGGTAGTTGTTGCCGTTGACGCGTATCTTGCCGTCAAACGCTATGCCACTCGGCACACGAACCGTCTTGCCGAGAGCGGATCCGAGCATTGGCGTGAGGAAGTTGAGGTTGTAGGTCTTGGCGTGTAGGGCGACATCGGCCTTGAGATGGTTGGGGTCGGTGAGGTTGGCGGCAAAGCCATCGCCCGTGATGCGAAACGCCGTGGGCAGGAGGAGACGCACGCCCGAGAGGTGCATCTTCTGCATGTTGCCACGTGCCACCAAATCGATGCCCAAGGGGTAGTTGGGCCAGCGGCGAGCCAATTCGCGTGGAAGGTTTGGCCCGGCAATCTTCAGGATGTCTTGCTTGCCCACCTCTCCGTGGACAATGGCTTTCAGCTTGCCCGGCGCTTTGTCGGCGAAGGCGTTGAGATCCATGCCGAAGTCGACCGTCAGGCGCGACTCGGGGGTGGCCAATCGTAGCGACGACACATCCATGCGGGTGCTGTCCATCGAGAATGTGCCACGCAAGCTGTCGACTTGCAAGCCGCTTTTCTCCACGAAACGGCACGACTTGATGCCGAGGTGGAGCTTGGAATCGCAGAAGTAGAACGAGTCGGCCTTGAGATCCAACTTCCTGAGAAACAGGTGGTTGAAATCGAGGCCAGCGGTGGGCTTCTCGTAGTTCTGGTCGTAGTGGACCCCACCGTTGCGCCAATCGAGATGGCCAACGGTATAGAGATTTTTATAAAGGTCGAGATAAGCCTTCTGGGCCTGCGCCTCCCCGAAATAGGTGGCTACGGAGAGGGTGTCGCCCGGCATGTGGAGCGTGAGGCTCGATTGGTGCAGGCGGAGCTGCGCGAGGGCTATCTTCCAATAGTTCGTGCTGGGGGTGGTGTCTTTGGGAACGGTGTCGCTCAGGGCCACATCGAGCTGGGCGTTGGCCAAGACGGCATGGTTGATGTTGACGTGCTCCTTGGCCAGGTCGATGCCGTGGGCCTTCAGGCAGAGCTGGCCTACCTGTCCCTTGATGCGGAGCGAGTGGACGAGGTTGGCGGTGTTGACCTTCATTTGCTCGAAGGCCAACTCGTCGACCATGACCTGGCGATGTATGAGGGGCCACAACTGTACGTCGACCACCACCGAATGGATGTCGGCAACGGTGTCGGTGACGCCCTTCAGCGAATCGTTGGGCTGAAGCACGCTCACTTGATGCAACGCTAAGTCGAGGGGAAATTTCAGGTGCACCTTCCCTACGCTGATGTGCATGCCGAGCTCCTCAGAGGCGTAGTGGGTGACCTGACGGACCGCCCAGTTCTGGAAAGGCGGGAAATAAAATAAGGCAAAAAGCAAGACCACTAACACCAAAGGCGTTAGGATAACAATACCTATTCTTTTAGTTGTCTTGCTCAGTGTCATGCTGATGGGGGTTATGTTTTTACAGTTTCGGCGATGCCGTGCCAAAGAGGATCATCAGGTAGGGGCGAGTCGAGGTGGATCAACTCGTGGGAGACAGGGTGGACAAACTCCACAGAATGTGACAACAACGAGATGCTTCCATCGGGATTGCTGCGCTTGGCGCCGTATTTGAGATCGCCCTTGATGGGACAGCCCATGTGGGCCAGCTGGCAGCGTATCTGGTGGTGGCGACCCGTCATGAGGTGAACCTCCAGAAGGTTGTAATGGTCGGTGTGGCCGATGACGCGGTAGGCGAGCCTCGCTTTCTTGGAGTTGGGCACCTCGCGATCGTAGGCATAGCTCTTGTTCTGTTTCTCGTTGCGCGTCAACCAGTGGGTGAGCGTAGCCTCGGGAATGGCGGGGGTGTTTTTCGTGATGGCCCAATAGGTCTTGTGGATGTCGCCGTCCTTGAACATGGCGTTGAGCCTTGTGAGGGCCTTGCTGGTTCGGGCAAAAATAACAAGCCCCGAAACAGGACGGTCAAGACGATGCACCACGCCGAGAAACACGTTGCCGGGCTTGTGGTACTTCGTCTTGATATAATCCTTTACCGTTTCGGAAAGCGGCACATCGCCAGTCTTGTCGCCCTGGACAATCTCGCCGCTCTCCTTATATACGATAATAATATGGTTGTCTTCGTAAACGACCTGCATGATCAGTGAATCGCGCAGATTACATGTTCATGCCACCGTCGATCTGGATGACCTGACCGCTCACGTAGCTTGCCATGTCGGAAGCCAGGAAGGCGCACGCGTTGGCAATATCCTCGGGCTTGCCACCACGACGAAGAGGAATCTTCTTCATCCAGTCCTTGCGAATCTCTTCGGGCAACTGTTCGGTCATGGCTGTCTCGATGAAACCAGGAGCCACGGCGTTGGCACGCACACCCTTAGGACCAAGCTCCTGGGCGATAGACTTAGCCAAGGCGATCATACCTGCCTTTGAGGCGGCGTAGTTGCACTGGCCGGCGTTACCATGAACACCTACCACCGAAGCCATGTTGATGATTGAACCACTGCGCTGGCGCAGCATGATGGGTGAGCAAGCGTGGATGAAGTTGAAGGCCGACTTCAGGTTGACGTTCAGCACGGCGTCCCACTGCGCCTCGCTCATGCGGAGCATCAAGCCGTCCTTGGTGATACCAGCGTTGTTGACGAGGATGTCGACTGAGCCGAAATCGGCGTGAATCTGCTTGACAACCTTCTCTGTCTCAGCAAAGTCGGCAGCATTGCCAGCGTATGCGCGGCAGGTAACGCCAAGGGCTTCGATCTCCTTGCGTGTAGCCTCCAAGCCAGCGGCCATATCGTCGTTGAGCACAAGGTCAGTGAATGCGATGTTAGCGCCCTCTGAGGCGAACTTCATAGCGACGGCCTTACCAATGCCACGAGCGGCACCAGTGATAATGGCGGTCTTACCTGTTAATAATCCCATTTTGTTTGTTGTTTATTGATTTACAATTAATTACGCCTTTGCTACAGGACTAAGCCAATGCTGTGGGCCGAAGCCGCGTTGGGCGAAGGCCTGCAAATAGGCGCTTTGTTCTTGATGAATGTGTGGACGGTTTCCTACCGAGACAACGTGACGTTTGTAACCGATGCACGTAAAACTCTGCCAGACAACATGCCCAACATACCCATTTTATCGTGCAAATATACGTTTGTTTTTCAATTTCCCAAAGTTTATATGCAACGTAACGCCTGTTTTTAATATAATTTATACTTTACAATATGCGAAACGGCTGTGTGCCCTCGTGTCAAGCACGATGAAAGGGCACACGCTACTTTAGTGCACTGTGCTTGCCCAAGGCGCCATAAACCACCTTCGCTACCAAGGGCTTGCTGGCCTCTTCGGTCAAGCCGTGGCCCAAGCGACCATAGATGAAGGGCACCTCAAGGCCCTTGATGCAATAATGGGTGATGTCGGCCACAAGATCCACATTGTCGATGTCAAACTCGCCGTCGGCCTTGCCGTCGGCATAAACCTTACGAAACAGTTCGATCTCGTCCTCGTCGAAGTTCTTGCGAACCTTTTCCACCGTCCAGATGTTGCGGAAAAACTCGGCGCGTAGGTTGCCATTGCGAACCACCGTCTCCTTAATCATACTCAGATGGGTATAAATGAGCTCGATAATCTTGTCCTGGGGACGTATCTTCTTGGCCGCAACCTCATCCAACTTGTCGCTCAGGCGCTCCAACTCCGATTCGATCACCGCATAATACACATCCTCCTTTCTATTAAAATAGGTGTATAGCGTGCGGCGCCCTTTGCCTGATGCCGCAGCGATGTCGTTCATCGTCGTAGCCGCCACGCCGTTCTTCGCAAACAATTGGCGAGCAACGTCCACGAGCTTCTGTCTTGTCTTCGAGATTGACATATCTTTGTCCTTTCCTATTTTAAAATTGCACAAGCTATTTATGTGTGCAAAAGTAATCAGATTATACGAAATAAACAAGCGAGAACCTTAAAAATATATGAAAAACGAGGTTTTTTGAAAAATAATCGCCAAAACATTTGGTGGTTTGCAAAAATAACCATACCTTTGCACTCGCAATTCAGAAATGAGGCTTAAACCTCATGGATACAACATCGCGGAGTGGAGCAGTTGGTAGCTCGCCAGGCTCATAACCTGGAGGTCGCACGTTCGAATCCTGCCTCCGCAACTTTGTCGGTGTAACATACTGAATATCAGTAAGTTATACCGATTATTCATTTATGCCTTCGACAATAATGCGACAAAGATGGCTCTTAGTAATCCGATTATTAGTGTGTTTTTCATGTGTAACATCCATAAAAGATGTTAACATTATCACTTCTATTTGCGTCAAATCATACATGGTTGCATACAATATTTGTTAAATAGGTTAATTTTGTTTAGTTTTCGTTGTTTAACTTGCACAATTTATGCTATTGTAAACTGCGCCAAATATGCGCCAAAAGCAATTACCACTTGTAATTGTTTGCGATATGCTTACATACTCAAGTTTCGGATTTAGAATTCAAGCCGTTTGAGCATACTCTCTAAGTGCAGCCAATCTCTTGAATAATTTTACGGAACGTTTTCCAAGCACAACTTCAATTTCGGAATA
>NZ_JAHKBE010000051.1 GCF_018789675.1 Hallella faecis | reverse complement strand
GGCATACCCTCGTCTATAGATATTGAATTCTTAGAATTAAACGACAACCCCTAATATAGTGAGGTTTCATCATTCAGTCGCTTGCTCAACAGCAGCAGATTGTGCGACCACGGCAAAAGGCTACGCTCGTTGTACTTTTGCATCATGCCCAGCCCATCATTCCAACTATCCACCTGATAAATCATTCCACGCTCAACTCCCAACAATCTATAGGATGAAAACCATACTACATTAAAAATATTTGGCGCAAATCTTGTGTTGGGATTTTGGGTGAAACAGAGGGCGGGGAGGCGCGGTTTGGGAGTTCGGAGGCGGAATGGGGACGGGTGGAAAGGCCGTAAGCGGAGGGCGGCGCGGGCGTTAGGCATGTATCGGGTTGCGGGGGCTTAGGGATCGAGGGGCGAAAGGTAAGGGATGGAGCCTCGAAAGGGCAGGGATCGAGGGTCGGAAGATGGCGTTTCGTGGTGGGGAATGGTGTGTTTGGAAGGTGGCGCGGGGGTCTTCGGAAGATAAATGGCTGAATGTTAGGCGGTTGCAATAACACGCCGAGAATGGCGTATTTGGACGCGGGGCGGGGCGCAACGGGAAAAACCGTGTAGATTTGGGGGAGGAGTGTTGAGAATGTGGAATGTTGAATGTGAAATGTTGAATGTTGGATGTTGGATGTGAAATGTTGGATGTTGAGTGGCCATGCGGGTTGAGAAAAGTTCTCCCACAGATCGCAGATCGATTTTTTCGCATGCGGAGAACCTTTCTATGAGGGCGCGTTTTAGCGGGCACGCCCTGAAGGGGCAGAAGTTCATAGCCCAGGGCAAGCGAAGCGGCGCCCTGGGTATAATGTGTTGTGGAGCTTGCGCCCTGTAAGTGCAAAAATACTGAAACAGAGTGTGTTATATTTACTATTGCCCTTGCAGGGCGTGGTGTGATAGGGGGTGGCGGTTTACCCAGGGTGTCGCTTCGCTTGCCCTGGGCTAAGGAGGTCATTGGGCTTTCAGCCCGCCTCGTTTGCTTCTGTCATATCCTCATCACAGGACCTGCAAATGATTATTTTACGCAGAGCCGAGCGACGCCGTCTGAGGCTAAATTAACTATTCGGTGTGAAAGTCGTCTGAGGCCAGAGCTATTAGATGTGATGCGCTCTTCAAATCACTCCAAATGTCGGATGAGCCTTTTTCTTTCTTGCTCATGCCCGCTTTTCTTGCCCGTGCCTTTTTGGGGGAAGGGTGGGGAGGCGTTGCGCTTGTCGGATTTTTAATAAGGGTTAAAAATGCCCCCCCCGTTGAAAAAAAACTTAAAAGACCTGTCCTGGATTAAAAAAAGTTAGTACCTTTGCAGAACTTTCTAAAAAGCAGAAATTAGAAATATTATTCATTTAGGGGATTTTTTATGATTAAGACTCTCGTAACCAATCGGGAGTGGGGGAAATTTTCTCACACCCAAGTTGCCTCGGCAGTAAAAGCTTGCCTGGGGCGCACCGAAGTCGCAAAACGACTTCTCTTTATCACATTCGCCGTAGTGGCATCATTCGTTGGCCAAACGGCCCATGCGCAGAATGCTGCATGGAAAGGAACAAAGCCTTCCGCCGCCAATGGCAAAACCGTTTACCTTTATAACGTAGGTACCAAGCAGTTTCTTGGTAAGGGTGGCCGCTGGGGCACAGAGGCTACCATGAACGTGGAGGGTGCGCCGTTCGAACTGACGTACACCAATGGCACCTTCACGCTTACCTCAAAGGTGAAGCAGGAAGGTGGCGATAGCAATGGTAAGCTGACCCTGATGGATGGTACAGACCGAACCTCTAAACTCGATAAGTTTAACTATTTCGTGGATGGTAAACCGGCAGCTTCAGAGAACTACACTTTCACTGCCAATGGTAGTACAACCGACGGCTACACCCTTGCTATCACATCAACAAGTAGCACACCTGGCACAGGCAACAAAAGCTCTATGGCAGGCCTTACCTTTTATATGTTTGCTGAGGGTGCCAATGCTCACGTGAGCGCTCGATTGGAAACTGCCACAGAAACCATGCTTGGCATTCGTTCCGATTCAACAGCTTACAGCAAGTGGGTTATCGTTACTGAGGATCAGCGCAAGGCGGCTTTCCAGACCGTTAACGATGCCCATGTGGCAGCTGTGAACGCCACCTTCTTGATGTCCGACTTCGACTTCGCCCGTAATGACAACTCTTGTGAGGAATGGAAGACAGGGGCTACCTCCACAGAAAACCCCACAGGAACACTCTCTTATAAGGGAAACAAGGTCTGCAAGCCAACGGATGCTATTCCTACAACCATTAAGGAGTACACGTACACCAGTACTCATGATTATGATCATAAATTTTTTGGGGGAACCCAGAGTCATACTTCTGTGATCGTAACCACGGAGAATCATGGAGACACTTGGGTAAGAGAGTGCCAGGAAGCCTCAGAGCATGGTCGTGGTTATACAACAGAAGTTACTTACAACAAGACGAATACGAAGGAAAAGGTTGTTGAGGGTTACACCTACTACTTAGGTAACGGTTACGACGAACGAAACTACACCACCGACCCCATCACAGGCGAGACGATGACGGTAGGTGAGAACCGTCAGCAATCCTACGGTGGTGCTTGGACTGCCAACATCCACGGTGCCCGCGGTTCGGTGGTGCAGACCATTCCCGCTAAGAACATGATCAAGGAGGGTTGGTATCGCATTAGCTGCGTAGGCTTCACGACCACCACAAAGGGTATCGCTCGCCTCTTCGCTGCTTCCGGTAAGGGTAACAATACCACAGGCTCTGGCGCCACGGCACAGAGCGAGAAGTTTGCTACCGCCAACTTGCACCGGATCGACGCTGCCACCGGCCCCGCTACTTATGTGGCTGCTTCGAAACTTCTCGATACACCCAACGTGAACACGTTCGACGCTTCAGTGAAGGTGTATGTGTCACCGACCAATGAAGCCGAAACACCATTTGAGACGCTCTCGTTTGGTATTCAGGTGGGTAGCGCTGCCGACGAAACTCAGGATGCTGACCCAAAGGCATGGACCTGCTTCGACAACTTCAAGATTGAGTACCTCGGTACGCCCCCCAACGATCTCATCCTCGATGAGGACCAGACCGATGGTGGTTATATCAAAGCACAGGCACAGGACGACGACAAGACGCTCCAGAAGTCGGTGGTTTACCTGCACCGCACCATGAACCCTGACAAGTGGAACTCACTGGTGTTGCCCATCAGCCTCAATGTGGGCCAGGTGAAGAGCATCTTCGGCGACCAGGTGCACATCTCTGAGTTCAAGGGTGCATACGATAAGAATCACCCGCAGCGCATCATCTTCGACCCGATCACTGCCAACCGCAACGACCCCGATGCCATCGCTATCGAGGAGGGCAAGCTCTATCTCGTGAAGCCGACGGCCGACGGTGGCATGCCTCAGGAACAGACGGAAAAGACATTTAACAAAGACGGCTATAACATCTCGGTGACGGACTACTACACCATCGTGGGTGTGACCTTCAAGAAGAAGAGCGAGATCGCCGATAACGCCTACTCAGGCCGCGTGATGGGTGATACAGGCTCTGAGGAGTTTGGTACTAAGCAGCAGGTGCAGTTTGTGGGTACTTACGTGAAGTGCTTCGACAACAACCAGATTCCCGCCAACTCTTACGTGCTCAATGGCAACAACGAGGGTGGCACGGCCGGCCTCTGGTACTACCGCACCGTGACGACCAACACCAAGGGCTTCCGCGGATGGTTGCAGTCGGCCAATGGCCAGAATTCAAAGGGCTTCGAGTGTGAGATCGAGGGCGTGGTCGACCAGGTGAACGGTGACGCGACCGCCATCGAGGGCATCGAGGCTGAGCAGCAGCACAACGCCAACATCTACAACCTCAACGGACAGCTCGTGCGCCAAGGCGCCACCTCTACCGAGGGTCTGCCCAGCGGCCTCTACATCGTAGGCGGCAAGAAGGTGGTAGTGAAGTAAATCCATAGGTCGAACTCTTTAATCAGCAATCAACATGAAAAAGCAATATATGCAGCCCACTGCCGTTAAGGTGGCAGTGAAGGAAGCCTTGATGCATACAGGAAGCATCCAGAACACCACAGGCGATGTGCAGACTGGTGTCCAGGAAAACAATACGGACGGCTTCGAGGCTGGTTCTAAGGATCACCAGACCAACCTCTGGGACAAATGGGACGAGTAATCCCCCAGTGAATGTCGACACGACATTCCAACAACATAGGTAGTTACAGGCGGATGTGTCCGCCAGCATAAAAGTAACGACATTTTTATTTCGGAATAACAATCAGCAAGCCGGCCGTCAGCGATGATCGCCGGCTTGTTTGGTTAAGGTGCAGCCGATAATGGACGGGCTGAAAGCCCAATGAGCACATAGCCCAGGGCAAGCGAAGCGGCACCCTGGGTTTACGGATTGATACAAGCAAACGCGCCCTGCAAGGGCAAAAGCATTGATAATTTACGCTTTTGCCCTTTCAGGGCGCATGTAAAACCTAATGGCTACCCAGGGTGTCGCTTCGCTTGCCCTGGGCTATGCGCTTGTTGGGCTTTCAGCCCGCTTCTGAGCGCTTATGCCCTTTCAGGGCGTACCAATGATAACACGATAATACCCAGGGTGTCGCTTCGCTTGCCCTGGGCTATGCGCTTGTTGGGCTTTCAGCCCGCTTCTATGCGCTTATGCCCCTTCGGGGACGCATATCCACGCATTTAACCGGGCGTTTCTGTGCGCTTATGCCCTTTCAGCCCGCTTCTGAGCTTTTGCCCTTTCGTGGACGCATATCCACGCATTTTATGGATTCTTTTCAACTCTTGTCAGCGTTTCTTTGGAGCCTTGCTTCCATTCGCATTTTGCCATAGTCCGCTATGGCTTTGGGCGCAAATGTCGCAACTGACCGAAACAAACACCAACAAGAATTGAAATCTACTGACCGATTGGGGTTAAATGAAGATATACTTCATGACGAACAGGATGGCGAGCACGTAGAGCGTGGCGTTGAGGCGCTTCCAGTTGCCGCACAGCACATTGATGGCCACGTAGGCGATGACACCACACAGAATGCCGTCGGAGATGCTATACGTGAGCGGCATCATGATGATCGTGATGAAGGCAGGGATCGACTCGGCGTAGTCGTTCAGCTCGATGTCTTTGATGGGCGACAGCATGAACAGGCCCACGATGATGAGCACGGGAGCCGTGGCAGCCGACGGGATGGCCAGGAACAACGGCGCGAAGAACAACGCCACCACGAAGCAGAGCGCCGTCGACAACGCCGTGAGGCCCGTGCGGCCACCCTGCGCCACGCCAGCGGCGCTCTCCACGTAGGTCGTGGTGGTGCTTGCGCCCAGGCAGGCGCCCGTCACGGTGGCTACGGCGTCGGCCATGAACGCCTTGTTCAGGCCGGGGATGGTGCCGTTGGGGCGCATCATGCCCGCCTTGGTGCACACGCCAACCAGCGTGCCCATGGTGTCGAACATATCGATGAAGAGGAACGTCAGCACCACGATCACCATGTCGATGCTGAGGATGTTGTGAAACTCAAACTGGCAGAAGATGGGCGCCACCGAGGGCGGCACATCCACCATGCCATGAAACGAGGTGAGGCCCATCGGCATGCCGATGAGCGCCGTGGCGATGATGCCGATGAGGAGTGAGCCGGGAACGTTCTTGATGACCAGCACCGACGTGATGAGCAGGCCGATGATGCCGAGCAGCGCCGACCCCTCCGTGAGGTGGCCGATGGTTACAAACGTGGCGTCGTTCTGCACGATGATGCCCGCGTTCTTCAGGCCGATGAAGGCGATGAAGAGGCCGATGCCCGCGCCAATGGCCCGTTTGAGGGTGGCGGGAATGGCGTCGACGATGAGTGTGCGTATCTTCGTCACCGTCATGAGGATGAAGAGGATGCCCTCGATGAGGATGGCCGTCAGGGCAAACTGCCATGAGTAGCCCATCGTGAGGCACACGGTGAACACGAAGAAGGCGTTGAGACCCATGCCTGGCGCCAGGCCAAACGGCTTCTTGGCGTAGAACGCCATGACGAGCGTGCCCACGATGGCTGCCAGCGCCGTGGAGGTGAACACGGCGTGGGTGTCCATGCCCTGAGAGGCCAACGCCGAGAAGATGTTGGGATTGACGGCGAGAATATAAGCCATGGTGAGGAACGTTGTTACGCCCGCCATGATCTCCGTCTTGAGGTTATGCTGCTTGGGATCGAAGCCCAATAGTTTCTGTAACATGATGAGGATGATAGGAATCAGGAGGTTAACATATTAGAAGTCCCACTTCACACCCAGGCAGGGACGGCACTTGAAGCCCCCTGTCGAACCGAAGTTGTTGGTGAGCTCCACCTCGCCACCGAGGCTGAGGTTGTCGACGCCGAAGTGCTGGCCCACGTTGTACCAGAGCTGCGGCTCGGTGATAAACACGGTGTGCTTGGTGTCGGCGCTGCCGTCCTCCTTGAAGTCGACGGCGTGGGTCTCCCACCAGAAGTCGGCGAAGCCATCAAACTTCAGGCCCTTCACCCCGAAGATGTCGTTGCAGGTCCACACGGCGGTCAGCTGCATGGGCACGTTCTGGTCGGTGGCGCGGATGGTCTTGTAGAGCGCCTGCAGGGTGAGCGTGTTGCGGTAGCTCTTGTCGTGCAGCAGATACTCGGCACCGAAGAGCCATGCGTTGTTGATGGGGTAGTTCTTCGTGATGCCGCCGTTATACTCCACGTGGAGGCTCCAGTTTTTCAGCTGCGTGTTCTGCCAGAAGTTGAGGGCGCGTGAGATCTCGGTGTAGGTGCCGCCCTGCGCGATGTTCTTGCTGCCCACCACCATCTTGTCGTAGTTGAAATCGTGGTCGACGAAGAAGTAGGTGCTACCCCATTTGTCCTGCTTGAACATCTCAAGCGTGAGCGTTACAAACTCGCGGTCGTTGCCGAAATCGTAGAGCACTTGCGCATTGACTTGCGCCTTGACCTTCATGGAACTCAGGAGGAGTGTTGCCAGCAGCATCGCTACGGCAGATAGTCGGTTGACTTTCATTGTGATAAGAAAAAAGATTAGAAAATAAGACAAGCGGCGTTCGCCGCTTTACAAATGCAAAATTATTAAAAAAAAGCCAAACACGAAAGCGATACGCCCCTTTTTATCGGTTCTTCCGTTAAACCCCCATCGGTCATTTGAATTTACTCAGGGCGTTCTTGCTTGGGCAAGCGGCAGAGCCGAGCGGCCCTGGGCTATGGAGGGCATTGCCCTTGCGCGCCAATTGCGAGACGCATAGCCATGCGAAGCCACACCGTGCGACGCAAGCACTCGCTGATTTTGAAAGAACACGAATCTCACTAACTAAAGTTTCGGATTTAGGCAGGGTGGGCTGAAGGCCCAACAAGCACATAGCCCAGGGCAAGCGAAGCGACACCCTGGGTATGAATACGAACAACATACCCATTAACGCTCTGAAAGAGCAAAAGCGTAATATATATTAGTATTTAAGGATTAATGCTTTTGCTCTTTCAGAGCGTACCAATGATAATACGATAATACCCAGGGTGTCGCTTCGCTTGCCCTGGGCTATGCGCTCACTGGGCTTTCAGCCCGTTCAAACCGAATGCAATCAAGCATGCTTGAATTGCTGAGGTGAAGCCAATAATGCATAGCAAAGCCCACCCTGCCTAAATCAGAAACTCCAATAACTGATATTGCGAAGCTGCAATTTGGCAGTTGCAATATCTTCTATTACCAACCCTCTGTTCTGGAGCAAAGCAACCTGTCCATCTACGTTTATCGGTTGTTTGTCGTAATCCATATACCTTTATAAAAAGCGAAGTCCCACCGTGGTACGCATCGTTGAGAGGCGTGGTGGGATTTGTTGCTGCGGAAATACTCTTTTTTAGTGGAAACTCTAACTATTTTCTTCAAAATCTGCTTGTCAAATATGGATTTTAACATAAAAAGTTCTCTAATTTGCACGTTATGCAGGTTCCATAATCCATGATGGTATCGAACTGATGTAGCACAATCAAGAATTGGGGATAAACAGCAAGGCCCCGCCAGCGTGATGCCGGCGGGGCCTATGAGGTGCTATGGGCGCAGCGGCTATGGCTTGCGCCACGCCCACGGCGGTTTTGCGTGTTGGTTGGGGGGCTATGGGCATCGCCCTTATGCGAGAGGCCACGCCCTTATGCCCTTCTGCCAGGCGCAGCCCTTATGCGAGGCGCTGCTCCAGACGCTCGCGGATGGCGGCGATGAAGCCCGCTGAGGTCTTGGGCTGCGGCGTGACACCCTCCATCAGACCGGCGAGGTCCTTGGTGACGATGCCAGCGTTCAGCGTGTCGAAGCAAGAAGCCTCGAGCTCGTTGGCGAAGCGGATGAGCTCAGGCAGGTTGTCCATCTCGCCGCGCTTGCGCAGGGCGCCGCTCCATGCGAAGATGGTGGCCATCGGGTTGGTGCTCGTCTCCTCGCCCTTCAGGTACTTGTAGTAGTGGCGTGTCACGGTGCCGTGGGCAGCCTCATACTCATACTTGCCGTCGGGCGACACGAGCACGGAGGTCATCATGGCCAGTGAGCCGAAGGCCGTCGACACCATGTCGCTCATCACGTCGCCGTCGTAGTTCTTGCAGGCCCAGATGAAGCCGCCCTTCGAGCGGATGACGCGCGCCACGGCGTCGTCGATGAGCGTATAGAAGAACTCCAGTCCGCGCTTCTCAAACTCGTCCTTGTACTCCTCGAACACCTCGTAGAAGATGATCTTGAACTGTGCGTCGTACTTCTTGGAGATGGTGTCCTTGGTGGAGAACCACAGGCTCTGGTTGGTGTCGAGCGCAAACTTGAAGCAAGAGTGTGCAAACGAACGGATCGACTTGTCGGTGTTGTGCATGGCCTGCAGCACGCCGGCTCCCTTGAAGGTGTGGACCACCACTTCCTCGCGCTTGCCGCTCTCGCCCTCGAAGACGAGCTTGGCTACGCCCGGCTCCTCAGCGCGGATCTCCACGCTCTTGTAAACGTCGCCATAGGCATGACGGGCTATGGTGATGGGCTTCTCCCAGTTGCGCACGGCGGGATGGATGCTCGGAATGGTGATGGGCGTGCGGAACACCGTTCCGTCGAGGATTGAGCGGATGGTGCCGTTGGGGCTCTTCCACATCTGGTGGAGCTTATACTCGTCCATACGCTGGTGGTTGGGCGTGATGGTGGCGCATTTCACGGCCACGCCCAGGCGCTTGGTGGCCTCGGCGGCGTCGCGTGTGATCTGGTCGGCCGTCTCGTCGCGCTTCACGAGGCCAAGGTCGTAGTATTCGGTCTTCAGGTCGATGAACGGGAGGATCAGTTCGTCCTTGATCATCTTCCATAAGATTCGGGTCATCTCGTCGCCATCCATCTCAACGATGGGAGTGGCCATCTGAATTTTCTGTACCATAGTTTATAAGGTTAAATGGTGAATGTGAATGGGTTTGGGGGTGTGAATGCCCGGGGACGTGCCCCGGGCGCTTAGGGGTTGCCCGCTGGCCGATGGGGCGGGGCTACGGTCTACTTCAGGTTCTTGTAGTAGTTCATGAGGCAACCGTCGACCAGGATCTGGCGCTCAGTGGCGGTGAGGTTCTGGAAGAAGAGGTGGATGGGCTGCACACCGTTGGCGGTGATGACCTGCGCGTCGATCTCCTCCTTGCCCTCGAGGATGGCCTCGCGTATGCCCGGGATGAACACCTTGTCGCCCGGCTGGAAGTCGAATGTCGTCTCGGGAGCGATGGTGAAGGGCACGATGCCCCAGTTGATGCAGTTGGAGCGGTAGCGCTTCGTGGCATACTCGTAGCAGATGTTGGCGTCGCCTCCCAGCACCTTCTGGCACGAGGCGGCTTGCTCGCGCGCCGAGCCGTCGCCCGGACGGTTGGCGAACACGCACGATCCGAAGCTGGTGTTCTCGGCGTTGGCGCCCACTGCCTTGAGGGCCTCAGCCACATTGGCCGACACGTTGCCGGCGCGGCGGTCGAGGTCTTGCTGCTGGATGGCCTTGCTCAGGCCCACATACTCGGGCACGCGGCGCGACAGGGCAAACTCGGAGAGCTTCAGCGGGTTGGAGCGGTAGCTCGACGTTTCGCCCGAAGGAATGAGCTCGTCGGTGGTGGTCACGGGGTCGTGGATGACGGCGGCCAGCTCCACCAGCATGTTCTCGGCCATGGGGTACATGGTGGGCCAATCCTTGATGTTCGGGCCATAGCGAAGCTCCGTCTCGGGACGGGCCTTGCCGAAGCCGTTGTAGACGCGGCACTTGTAGATCTTGTCGTCGTACTGGTAGGGCTTGTGCGTGTTCTCGTACGCCACATCGGTAGCGGCGGTGATGACGCCACCGTTGGCCGCCGTGGCGGCGATGGAGCGTGCGTCCATGAGCGCCACGAGCGCGAGCTGTCCCTGTCCGGGCTTCGATCCCTCACGGTTGGGGAAGTTGCGGGTGGTGTGGCGTATGCTCAGACCGTTGTTCGACGGCACGTCGCCTGCGCCGAAGCACGGTCCGCAGAACGCCGGTTTCATCACCACGCCAGCCTCCATGAGGTCGGCGGTGATGCCCTCGCGCGTGACAGCCATCGACACTGGTGTGGACTGCGGGTAGGCCGACGCCGTGAAGTAGTCGTTGCCGATGCTCTTGCCCTTCAGGATGGCGCCCGCCTCGGCGAGGTTGTCGTAGGTGCCGCCCGAGCAACCGGCGATGATGCCCTGGTCGGCATGCACCTTGCCATCGACCACCTTGTCGACGAGATGCACGTCGACCTTCGTTCCGAAGCGCTTCTTGGCGTCTTCCTCGATGCGTGTGAGGATGCCCACGGGATCGGCCTGCAGCTCATGGATGGTCACGGCGTTCGACGGGTGGAACGGCAGTGCGATCATAGCCTCCTGCTGCGACAGGTCGATGCGGATCATCATGTCGTAGTAGGCCACGTGGCCCGGCTGCAACTCGCGGTAGTCGTTGGGGCGCTCGTGTATGTCGTAGTGGTGCTTCACCTCGTCGTCGGTCACCCAGATGCTGCTCAGGCAGGTGGTCTCGGTGGTCATGATGTCGATGCCGTTACGGAAGTCGATGGGCAGCTCCTTGACGCCGGGGCCGGCAAACTCGAGCACCTTGTTCTTCACCACACCGCTCTCGAAGGTGGCCTTCACAAGCGAGATGGCCACGTCGTGCGGACCCACACCCTTCTTGGGCTTGCCCTCGAGCCATACGAGCACCACCTCGGGTGCGTTGATGTCCCAGGTGTTGCGCAGCAACTGCTTCACCAGTTCGCCGCCGCCTTCGCCCACGCCCATGTTGCCGAGCGATCCATAGCGAGTGTGTGAGTCGGATCCGAGGATCATGTTGCCACACTTCACCATCATCTCGCGCGCATACTGGTGGATGACCGCCTGGTTGGCCGGCACGTAGATGCCGCCGTATTTCTTGGCTGCCGAGAGGCCGAAGACGTGGTCGTCCTCATTGATGGTGCCGCCCACTGCGCAGAGCGAGTTGTGGCAGTTGGTCATGGCATAGGGCAGGGGGAACTCCTCGAGGCCGCTGGCGCGTGCCGTCTGGATGATTCCCACGTAGGTGATGTCGTGCGACATCATTGCGTCGAAGCGGATGCGCATCTTCTTGCCCTTCGCACCGTCCACGTCGTGAGCGCGGAGAATGCCGTATGTGATGGTGTTTTCGCGAGCCTCATCGGGGGTCATTCCCGTGTACTCGTCACGAATCTCTTTTCCGTTGAGGAGATAGACTCCATGCTTAATGAGTTCAACCATAATGTCAATGTGTTTTAGATTTCAAGAAATAAAGTTACTACTTTTTTGTTGTTTAGGCGTATAGACTGTTATGTTTTCTTTCGGTTTGGTGTTAATTTGTTGCTGTTTCGGTATATTTCCTGCAAGAAGTTAACTATTGCCGGGTTATTCCGTACAAAAAGACAACCATCGACAACATGTCGGCGCTTCCCCCCGGCGACAGGTTTCGCATGATGAAACTGCGGTTCATGGCCTCCAGTCCGGGTTCCGAGAAGTCGTTGAGCAGTTGCCGCGCCTGCATCTTCACCTGTATCATCGTGTCGACCGACGAGCGGTGCACGATGTTGGTGTCGTCGAGCTCGGCCATGATGCGCAGCAGCGTGCGGTGGGGCGCATAGGTGTCGTTTGCGCGCCGCCGTGCAGCGTAGAAGGGCAGCCAGTCGGCGAAGAGGCGGGCGTAGCCCTCGCGTGCGTTGTCGAGCGCGCTCTTGAGGGTCTCCACCGGCGACGCTTCCACCTTGGCCCTACTGCCATGTGTGCCCTGCGTGTCGGGGAAGTCGGCGGCCAGGGCCGCGATGGTGGCGGACAGGAAGGCGGGCGGATTGGCGCCCATGGCGGTAGCGTGGGCGGCCGCGTGGGCCGCTGCGATGACGGCCAGGCCCAAGGCGAAGAGGGCACCCTTGTGGGTGTTGACGCCCCCCGTGGCTGCGAGCATGGCGCGCTCGGCTTCGAGGCCGATGCCCACCACCTCGCCGTGGGGCGGCAGTTGTGGGGCGTAGCCCAGCAGGGCGAGCCTCACGAAGAAGGGGTGCAGGGCGCGTATGCCACGCATCATGATGGCGTGGTCCATGTCGGTGTGGGAGCCGTTGTCGCGACTGTCGACCAGTCCGGGCTTCGGTGTGGTGTTGAGCTCGGTGCGGAGGGCGCGCGTGGCGAGGTGCGCTATTAAATAAGGTAAGGTGGTGGGCGGCACGAGGGGTGCGGCGGCCGAGAGGTTGTTTTTCACTAAGGCCATGCGGACGCGTGAGGCGCTCACCGGCTCGCCGTCGACCTCATAGCGCTGCATCACCCGCACGTCGGGCAGGGTGGCCTGCATCAGCTTGTTGTAACGGCAGGTGAGGGCGTCGGTAGGCTCGCTGCCCACAAAGCGCACGGTGGCGCCGAGGGCCGGCGCGATGTGTCGGCCATAGAGGTCGAGGTCGAGCAGCATCTGCGTGTCGGAGGCATCGGAGAGCCGCTTGAGGAAATAGGTGGGGAAGGTGGCCTTGCTCACAGCGTAGTCGCTTCCGTCGACCACACACACGTTGGCCAGGTCGGCCACGCCGCGGCTCACCATGTCCTTGCGCTCAGCGTAGGAGAACACCGAGCAATCTTCCTTGACGATCAGCACATAGAGCGTGCCCACCTGGGCGGCGGCCTGCTCCACGAGGTGCCGGTGGCCCAGGGTGAACGGGTTGGCGTTCATCACGATGACGCCCGCCTGCGGCAGGGAGGCCGATGCGGCGGCTGCCGCCTGGCGCTCGGCGCTGATGAGGCGGAGCGCCTGACTGTACTTGCCAATGCCTCCCACGCCCGTTTCCATGAGGATGGCTTGTGGCGCCTCCGCCAGCAGGCGGAAGGAGAGGCTCTCGAAGAGCTGCCGGTTCTGCGGTTTGGTATAGAGCTTCACACAATGGTGGCCCTCGGCGTTGGCGCGCGCGATGAGATGCGACACGATGGTGTTGGCCAAGGCTTCGCCCTGATGGCCGTCGGCCACCGCCACACACTTGATGATGTCGCGCCACAGTCCACCGCCGGCGATGATGTCGCCGCTCTCCTCGTCGACCAGGGCGGCATAGTAGTCGACCTCGTCGAGCCTCAGGCCGCTCGCCGCAAGAAACTGCTCAATGCGGGCGCGTTGGCGTGGGATGCTGGTGTGGAGCTGAAGGATTTCCAATGTGGCTGGTGTTTTAATGAGTGGGGCGAGTTAAAGAACAGGCAGTGAGTTAATGGGTAGGGGTTGGATTTCATCCTTCGTTTTCTCGCCATGGCATAGCTGAAGCAAGCTTCGCTTTGCTCATCTGGCTTAGCGAAAACGTTGATTTGACGTATGCGTCGATGCGTTGGTTGATGGCCTCCCAGATGTCGTCTTGCGAGTGCCATCGCATGCGCATGCAGTAGCGCGCCTCGCGGTTGCACACCAGGCAACGGCGCGGCTCGCCCCCCACGGCGGTTCGCGGCACGGGGGCGCCTTGCTGGTCGATGACATCGATGTCGAACAGTCGTCCGAGGGGATGGCTGTCCTCGATCTGCACCGCCATGAGCTTGGCCTCAAGAAGAGGGGTGGGGGTTACGAGATACACCTCGTAGCCCGTGGGCAGGTCGCGCTCGATGAACCGCTGCTGGCGGTCGCGTTCGGTCCATTGGTCTACGCCGAACGCTTTGCGCAGAGCCTCCACGGCGGCGTGCGCCACGATGAGCGAGTGCTGATTACGCTTCACGCTTCCTGGCACCACGACGGTGGTGCACACCAGGGTGTGTCCTGGGTGCTCGGCCAACAATTGCTGTTGAAGGGCGTGGCGCGCATCGCGACTGGCCAGAAGTTCGTCAAGCGTAATCATAGTCGGTCTTTTTAGGTTGATAACTACTATATAACTCCTGAAACGGAGAGAACGCTTGCAACATCAGGGGGAGTGGGTGATGGCGGTAATCGGTCGAGGAAAACAAGCCACGTAAATACGACAACACTCCCTTCCACAATGCTGAAGAGACGGATACGCCGAGGGGCGCTCCAAGATGTTCTCAATACTTACGCTCGCGCGAGTAGTATGGGTAGATTTCAGGTCTGCCCGCGTTAAACGTCATCGTTTCGGCGGACATTGGTTTAACGCCGTAAAGATAGGTATTATTTGTGAAACCTCCAAGTATTTAGGCCACAATTATGCATAAAAAGTGCATTTTTGTCATTGCAGGGTGGTTGCGTGTGGGCTGCATGGCCCAGGCGGTTGCCTTTTTGCCTCAGGCGGCTTGCAAGCAATGTGGGCGTTTTTTTCGGAAATCAGGGCCGTGGGATGATAAATGCTTGGCAAATCGTTGGGGAATAGAGAATTACGTTATACCTTTGCATACATTCACCATAAACACAAACAACATTGAACTTACGTAAACTGCTGGTTGCCGCCCTGACGCTCCTCGGCTTGGCGGAGGGTGCGTGGGCCGTGCCCGCTTATCCCGGCAAGATCCGTGTGAGGCAAGCCGACGGAACGACGCTCATCATCTGCATCCATGGCGATGAGCACACCAACTACACCACCACCGACGATGGGTTCCCCATCCTCCTCAACCCGACGAGCGGCAACTACGAATATGCCACGCTGCGACATGGAACGCTCTGCGCCAGTGGCATAACGGCTGCCGACGCCTCGCTGCGATCCGACCGTGACAGGAGGTTTCTCAGCACCGTCGACAAGACCACCATGGTATCGGCCCTTAGGAAACGGCGGTTGGGGCTGAGTGCGCTCAACGAGAAGGCCGACCTGCGGAAGACGGGGCGCAATCCACGCCGCACGCTCGTCAACAACTTCCCGCACATGGGCGAGCAGCGCTCGCTCGTCATCCTCATGGAGTTTAACGACAAGCGATTCACGTCGATGGCCCACCCGCAGCAGTATTACGCCGACGCCATGAACCAACCCGGCTTCACCGCCGCCAATGGCGCCAACGGCAGCGTTCGCGACTTCTTCTTGGCGAGCAGCGCCGGACGGTTTCGCCCCACGTTCGACGTGTATGGCCCCGTGCGAATCAACTACGGGCAGCACGACGCCGGACAGGGCACCTACGACACGGAGGTGAACATGGGCACCTTTGTGAAGGCCGCCATCGAGGGGCTCGACGACCAGATAGACTTCTCGCAATACGACCACGACGGTGACGGCTACGTGGATAATGTTTACATCTATTATGCCGGAGTGGGGTCGGCCGATTCGCGCGATGCGGAGACCATTTGGCCCCACGCCTACGATATGCAGGGATGGGGCATCGATGTCACCACCAACGACGGGGTGAAGATAGGCAGTTACACCTGCAGCAACGAGGTGGACGGCTATCGGTCGGGCAACCTCACGGCTGGCATCGGCACGTTTGTGCACGAGTTTGGCCATTGCCTGGGGCTCGCCGACCACTACGACACCAGCAACTCGTGGGCCAAATACACCCCCGACTGTTGGGACACGATGGCCAGCGGCTCTTACAACAACGACGGCAACACGCCACCCCTCTACTCCTCGTTTGAGCGCTGCGAGCTGGGATGGCTGGAGCCCGAAGACCTCACCGCTGAGGCCGACACCGTGAACCGCCTGCCCAACCTCGGCGACTCCAACAAGGCCTACCTCATTCGGGTGCCGGGCGTCGACAACGAGTATTTCCTGCTGGAGAACCGACAGCAGAAAGGGTGGGACGCCTACCTGCCCGCCTCGGGCCTGCTCGTGTGGCACATCGACGACGACCCGGAGGTGTGGGCCAAGAGCGAGGTGAACAACACGCCGGCGCATCAGCATGTGGACATCGTGGAAGCCAACGGCAAGCAGTCGGGCAACACCTTTTATTATAAGGGCGTGCCCTTCCCCGGCGCCAATCATGTAACGTCGCATGCGTTTGTATCATGGGACGGCGACCCGTTGCTCGACATCGACAGCATTGCCGTGGCCGACAGTGTGGTGACGTTTTGTGTGGCTGGCGTGGAGACGGGCATCGTCCAGCCCTTTGGCTCCATGGCAGAGGGCCACCGTGATGGCACGGCCGACAACCGCGTGTACGACCTCATGGGCCGACAGGTAAACAGTCGGTCGGCCAAAGGCATCTTGATCCGTAAGGTGAATGGTAAGATGATGAAAGTGGCCCAGTAAGTCTGAGCGCCAATCTCCCCATCGGTCAAACAATAATCTCTTAACAATCTTCCTATTTCGGTCTCATGACCGATTGGGGTTAAACAATGTGCGTATGAACACCCGATTCAGTAAGATTTTCCTGCCATCCATGGTCATGGACCGCAGCAGTGAGCAGCTCGACAAGTTGACCTCCACCGACTTCTGCCGCGCCTTTCGTAGTTACAACGACTACGATTGCGATGTGGAGGAGATCGATTGGAGCCGTCTGCGCTTGCGTCGCACGAGGGTGGGCGGGCGCAAGGCGCTAGTGCTCGACTACCGCACCCGCGAGGATGTGAGCGGCAACGAGTATACGGTGATAACCTATAGCGCCGACAACACGCTGCCCGTGCGTTGCTATTCGTTCTTCTACGACTTCTACGCCGTGGGCCCCGAGCGCTATTTCCTCTCGGAGCACAATGGCGACCTGACCTCCTATCGCCTGCAAGGCTGGCCTTTCGAACTGTCGTGGCACACCGTGGTGGAGGCCGTGCGCCTCCACGAGCGCCATCATCCCCTCGCCGAGCGTAGCGAGGAGGAACCGTGTTTTTCATAGCCGACCTCTTTTGTGGTAAACATGTCTTCTATAACCGACATGTTTTGGCCTAAATATGTCTTCCATAGCCGACATCTTTTGCAGAAAACATGTCTTCCATAGCCGACATGCCGCTAATGCTTGTGCGTGGTGGTGATGTTTCGTGACTGTATGTGTCGGTAGGGACGTAACGCCAAAGGCGCGCCAAGAGTCGTGAACCGACCCTTGGCGCGCCTGCTATTGGGGCACGTTGGCACGTTGTGGCCAACATGGACCGTGATGCGTTACTTCACCACCACCTTGCTGGTGCGAACAGTGCCGTCGCTACCAACGCTCTTCTTGATGAACACGCCGTGGGCGGGAGCTGCCACTGCGCGACCGCTGAGGTCGTAATAGGTGGAAGCCTGGACCTCGCCCGAGACGTGGGCGTTGCGAATGTCCGACGTTACCGAACCGTCGCTCCACACGATGTCGCTGCAAAGGCGCACGTCGCCATCCTGATAGACACCCATCACGCCTACACGCTCGAAGCCCGAGTCGTAGATGGCCACGCGGTGCTGCGATCCGTGGGTCTGGAAGGCATAGTTGGCATCGGCGAAGTCGACGGGCACATCGGTCATCTCCTCCGAGATTCCAGTGTACTGGTCGGGATAGAACGTCACGAGCTCATCGTCGAAGAAGAGGTTGAAATACACATAGCTCTGGTCCATGAAACTGTTCTTCACGTTGTTGCGCGGCAGGTCGAAGATAATACATCCCTCACCGCTCGACGCCTCCTGGTACTGCAGGATGGTGGGGTTCTGGGGCGCGGCGATGACACCGTTCCAGGCCTCAAACTCCGGCTGCATCACAACCTGCATCTCCATGGCGATGTTGCGGTAGCCATAGTTGCTCAGGAATCCATAGGGGCATTTGTTCACCTTCTTGGTCTTGGCGTCGTATTTGAAGGTCACCTTTTTGAGCTGTTGGTAAACGGTCTCGTAGGTGCTCTCGTCGTAATAAACGTTGAACGGGATGTTGAAACGATACTGGTGCTTGTTCTTGTCGAGACCCATGTATTGGGCGCCGGTGAACGACAGCTTGTTGCCGTCGATGACGCCGTGGATCCAAGCCTCGGGCACCTGCGGGTCGATGTTGTTGGCATAGAAGTCGTTGCCCTCGATCACCACCTTCGAGATGCGCTGAGTGGTGGTGCGCTCCGAGGGATGGAAGGTGAAGATAAACTTCTCGGCCTTCGACGGATCGGCGGGACCGTCGTTGACAAACGGGTTGGGAGCCGTCTCGCTGATGAGGTCGCCCAGGCCGTTCCAGTCGCCCTTCTCGCTGACCATGCCGAGCAACGCGTTGGTGTCGGCCTTGATGAGCGAGTCGTTGCGCCACACGAACTTCATGTCCTGCGAGCTCTCGTCGTAGACGTATTGGTTCTCGCCGTTCACCTTTTGGAACTTCAGGCGTGCGGCATAATAGTTCATGGTTTGGTCGTCGCCCACCTCGTGCACCATGATCTGCTGCGGCAGTTTGAACACGATGGTGTCGCCTTCGCCCTTCTCGCCCTTGATCCACGAGTCGGTGTACTGGAAGGTGATGGGGCTGCTCATGTAGTAGCAACCGTCGTCGCCCACCACGAAGTCGCGGGCACGGCCATCCATCTTGTCCTCGTAGATCATTCCCCACATGGAGATGAATCCCTTGGCGTAGCCGTACATGTCCTTATAGAGCTTGCCTGCGGGCTGTTTTGTGATCATCTCGGGCACGTTCTCGATGACCTTGGCCATCTTGGCGGGCGCGGCCACCTTGGCGAGTTTCAGCGTCGTCTTTTGCTGGGTGGGTGTCTGTGCGGGTGTTTGTGCGAACGTAGCTGCCGAGAACGAGAGAGCGGCAGCGAGCATGAGTGTTGTTTTTTTCATAATGCTCAGTTGTTATGTTGTTTGTTTTCTGTGTTCCTTGTTCACTTGATGATGACCTTGCGCGTGGTTCCGTCGGCGGCCTTCACGATGTTGAGGCCCTTCTGTGGAGCGCTGAGCTGGCGGCCGCTGATGTCGTACACGGCCTCCGTCTGGAAGTTCTTGTCGGCGTTCACGCCCTGGATGGCTGTGGCCTGTCCGGTCGACACGCTCTTGGCGGCGTTCACCACGGTGCCGTCGCTGTAGTCGATGAGCAGCGCCACGACGCGCAGTTTGTTCACATCCTGTATGATCTTCTTGCCGCCCGTGTTGCGAACCTGGTTGAGGTCGAACGTCACCGGCATCACATACTCGTGTCCCTCCTCCACGTCGGTGGGCAGATACTGGTTGTTGTTCAGCAGGCGTGAGGTGGCCACCACCACGTCGTCGAACGTCAGTCCGCTAACATACTCTTGGCCTTCGATGAACTGCTGGAACTCGGGCTCGGGATAGTCGCGTCCCTGGCGACCGTTGAAGAAGTAGTTGCGTTGGCGCCAATCGTCGGTGGTTCCGGTTAAGCCGTCGGCCACGAGCACATACTCCACGCCGTAACGCGAGTTCTTGATCTCCAAGGGGAACACCACCTTGGCGGTGGCAGTCACGGCGTTCTTGGCCTCGTTGAGCAAAGCGCTCACCTCGATGTCGGCCTCAGCGGGCATGGCGCAAGCGGCTTTCCACACATTATCGATGAGCATCTTGTGGGAGGCCGACTGGAAACCGCCGTAGGGGTCCATCTGATAGGTGCGGTCGAGCCATGCGGCAGGGAATCCCGGGATGTTGCTGGGATAGTCTTGGCCCGCCATCACCTCCATGGGATCGAGTTTGGAGGCGTTCTCCGAGTTGTGGTACGACAAGGCGATGAAATCGTCAGGGTAGAGGCGGTTCATGGCAGCCAGCGCCACGTATCCACGGGGGCAGAAGCCGCACCATGTGCCCGTGTACTCCTCAAACACCGAGCGGTGCTTAGGCAGTTTGTCGAAGATGCTCACCTGGGTCTCCACATCCACATCGGCCTCGTTGTTCTCTTGGCCGTTCACCTTGGTGATGGTGAGGTTGATGGGATAATAGTCCTTTCGGTTTACCACCGGCAGCTTCACCTCGAACGAGGCCATCTTGCCATACACCGGCTCCACGGCGGTCGGGAACTTGTAGGTTCCGGTGCATACCATTCCGTCGTAATAGAACGAGTATTCGAGGCTCTTCAGACCTGTTGCGCCATGGTTTTCGGCGTAGAACGTAAGCGTGTTGCTCACGCCCGTGGCACCGAAGTAGGTGGTGTTGCCAGCCAAGGGCGTGGCGGCGTAGAGCGGAGCACCGTCGAGCTCCACCTGCATGGTAGAGCTACACTGGTCGCTCATGTCCTTCCAGTTGCGGTAGCTGCGTGTGGTGTGCACAAAGAGTCCGCCCTCGTGCAGCTCGGTGGTGATGTTCACCGGTCGCTTGTTGGTGGAGGTGAGCGAGTCCATGTCGAACGAATAGCCCACATACACGCCCTCCTCGGTGATGGTGTAAGGCTCGGCGAGGCTCACGGTGACCCATTCGCCCGTGATGTTGGCGTTTACCGATAGGATGTCGGGCACGTTGGTCTTCTTGCCGTTGATGGTCTTCAGGGTGAGCTCCTTCGAGAGCCACACACGCAGGTTGGAGAGGTGGTCGGCGTTTTCCATGGGCACGCGGATGGCCGCAATCTTCATTCCCACGAAGTTGGGGTCTTTGATGCGCATGGCCACATCGTAGTTTTGCATGATGGCATTGCCCACGTTGCCGAGGTTGCCCGTTATGCCTTGGCCCGTGTCGTGGCTAAAAATAAGCCGGTCTTGTGCCATAGCGCTGGTGGTTAGCAGACACAGTGCGAGTGTCGCCATAAACTTGGTCAGGTAGTTTTTTAATTGCATATTGTATGTTTTTATTGATTTATAACGCTTGCAGAGGGTGTGCTGTGCGCGGTAACATTATGTCAGATGCTATGGGTGTTGCGCTGTCCTTTTGTCGTTTATAATGCCATGCGTCTTACTTCAAAGGTCAAAATTAAGGAATATTTAGGGTTTATGCAAATAAATTATGGATTAAATGCATGTCTTTTGCAAATAATATAAGGTGTTAAGGGTGCAAAAGGCGCATTTTGTTACGAAATGAAGAAAAACCGAACGAAAAGCCAAAGATAAGTAACCAAAAGTTTGTTTTACATGAGTAACTATTCAGCGATAGCCTTGCACCTTAATCCGCGATTGAAATATACAGCAAA
>NZ_JAHKBE010000050.1 GCF_018789675.1 Hallella faecis | reverse complement strand
AAAACACGACACAACTTTTTAACCAAAAAGCATAACAAAGCATGATGCGTGGACTGCCAGCCCAACATCCACTGGCAATCGTAAGTCAGAAACAACTGGATGAAAGAGGACCTCTTTATGCGCTGAACACCAAAAGACGAAAGCAGGAAAAGGGAAGGAGAAAAACCAAAGCGCCCTCCCCTATCTTATTATCGATGGGGAGGGCGCATATTATCAGAAACTAATTAAGGCAACTCTTCTCGTTGCTTGGGGATTGCAAAACCAATGACTCTCGCAGTTGGGGAGTGCTTCGATCAAATCTTCCCGCAGCCTGGGGAGTGCATAGACAAAGGGCCTATCATAAGCCGATGGCTATTCAGCGTTGAAAGGCCTTCCATGGAATTGAGGTGCGTTACCAGAGGTGGGTTCCTTTAGGCGTGTACTGAGAGGTATTTGCCTAAGGGCGCCTTCCGAGAAGTATCGCCATGTGGCGGTTCCTGAAGGAATTTGCCGATAGTTGGTTGCCTAAAGGCTTCCACCCCAACGGTATTCACCCCAAAACCATGGGTTGCTATATGATTTTGGCCTATTCAACCCCTATCGGTCATGAGACCGAAATGGGTTGAAGGGAAGCGATTACCACAGACTCATGTCTTTTTGGTATCCGGCCCAGTTGGAGCTCTTCTCTTGAGGCGCACTGTACTCCTCCTCATCTGCCCACAGATTACGGCTTGGGTTGTTGGGCTTGGCATCAGCCCAATCGGTAACAGATGCTGACAACATGGAGCACCTCGCCTGCACATTCACCACCTCTGTGGTGGGGCTAATATATTTCTTCTTTTTCATAATGCTCGGTGTTAAATCGTTAGTAATCAGGTTATCGGTTCGTTGTTATCGAACCATCACCTTTGTTCCATTCACCACATAGATGCCGCTTGGCAGCTTCACAGAGTGGGACTCGCCAGCCTTGAGGGCCTTCACATCGATGGTCTGACCGCTGACGTTGCGCACACTGGCGCGCAGATCCTTGGTAGCCTTGATGGTGAGTTGTCCTGCCTGAGAAGAGAACACGAATCCCGCGTTAGTGGCGTCGGTTGTCACCTCTTGGATGTCGGTCGGGTCATTGTTAGGCTCGAGCGAGATGTTGATGTAACGGATGTTGCGTGTGCCCGTGCCCGTGCAATCGTAGTAAGAGCGGAACGGCAGCACCTTGACCGTGTTGGACATCTCGAGTGCCAATGATGACACAAACTTATCCTTGTTGAAGTAGAAGATGCCTGGCGTCTTGTCGACCTCAGCACCTGAGAAGGTGGCCTGCGGTGTGAGAACCACGTTCTGGCCATCGACAGAGCCTGAAGAGTCAGCCCCCTGGATGGTACGACCCTTTGGCGTCTTCACGATGGTAGAACCCCGCTGACGCAGGATAAACATCAGCTTCGCATCCTTCTCCGTCATCTCAGCCCTGTCGATGCGCACGATATACGCGTCGTTCGGTTGGGTTGTCGACACTCCCGTGCAGGGTGAGAAGTGGCCGTAGATATCGGTGAAGATCAGCTCACCGCTTGGGTTAGGCTTGCTGAAGGCATTGGTGGCGTTCATCTTGTAGAAAGTGAAGTCGCACTTGTCGTCCTCATTGGTGTACTGACCGGTCTCGGCGTTGATAGCCACGGTGAACGGCATCACGATTGACACCCACTTCTTCGTGTCGTTGTTATTCGCCACGAATCGCTTGTAGCTCACCTCGTTGGCTGCGTTGATACGGATGTCGTAAGGTGAGAAGAAGGGCCACTGGTCCTCGAGCACGATGTTGTTCTCAGCGATGAAGTCGTCGCCAGAGAGCGACTTCGAGGCCACGTTGTCGTGGTTGTCGGTAACACCCGTAGGCAAGAAGATCAGTGCGTTCATACCGAGCTTTCTCTTCAGGTCCTCGAGCTGACCCCACGGCGCATTGTTGCTACTGAAGAGCAATGAGTTGACCTTGCTGGCGTCGAAGTAGAGGATATGGTCGGCGTCGACCGGTGCGTTGGCCTTATGCGCTGCGATGTCGGCATTGATCTGGTCGATAATCTGCTTGGTGAAAGCATAACCCGTTCCCTCGGGGAGCAATGAACCTGTCTCATCCCTCAGTCGGAGGGTAGCACCCACGTAATAGTTCTTGTCGGGACCTGTAGGAATGACTGCGTCGTCGTAGACCTTAGTGTAAGTGATTTCAGGTGTGTAGTCGACGGTGGTCAACTTGAGGTCGGTTGAATAGTAGGCGTAGATGGCATGGCGCGGTGTGGTGGTGGGTGCGATGTTGTAACGCGTCTCGTCGCAAACCACGATGTAACGCTTCACATAGTCGTCGCCACTGTTGGCAACCATCTCCTTCCACTGTCCGCCCTGGGTGTTGTATGCGGCGTTCGTGTAACGGTACTCCTCATAATAGAAGGTGCCCGAACCTGTTGTGCCCGCCTTAAACTTATCAGAGTTGTTGCAGTAGAAGGCCTTGTCGCCAGCCACTTCCACTCTCACCTTCTTGGTATAGTCGTAATCGGCAGCCTCGCTGCGATGTGCCTGCAGGTTCTCATCAATAAGGTTGTAATAATCAGACTTCACGAAGTGATAGCGCGAATACTTACCCACCTGTCCAGCAGGATACGTCTCGTCGGCGCTCTTGGAGTGCAATCCGTCGAACGCAAACCTCAGACCTATTGTGCCAAAGTTTGTCGGCACGCCGAAGTCCACCTTACCATCAGTGCCAATGGTGAAGTCGTCGGCAAGATACTGTTTCTTCAGTGCCTGCTCTCCTGAGGGCTGCGTGCACGTAATGTCCATCTTATCGATGTAAGGATTGAGCGCCTCGAGCTGCACCTGGAAGCAGACGTACGCCTTCTGTCCTTCCTCCAGACCCTCGATCTGCAGTTTGATGGCGTCGTTGTTTATCTTCTCTAAGACGAGCTCGCCCACAGGATGTTCAGCGCTCGCTTGACCCTCATGCTCGACGGTTGTACCAGTCTTGTCGAAAATCTTTATAGTAAATCCCGTACTTGATGCCTCGGTAGTGATTGTATTAACAACTACAGCCATTCCCTGGGCATAGTTGTAAACACCTTTTCCGTCAGCGTTACAAGAAACGAAATACGTTTCCGCTCCACTACCAATGAAGAGGTTCAAACCTTTAGTATTGTATACCGCCGCATTCCAACTTCTCGTTGTAACATCCAAGTAATAGACTCTCTTATTATTATTCGTAGTATAGTTGTGGGCTAAATAGTATGTATTATATCCACTTTTTGTATACACCTTTCCATCTGTGCCATACGTCCAAACCACCTTATTAGCAGTGAATTCCAAAGAGTGATTCATGTAACGTCCATTACCATCAGTAATATAAATCTGGTCACCTTTCTTAAAGCCCACGTGCTTAGCACTGTTGGCATACACCAAACGTGCACCCACAATGCGGTAACCTACAGGTATACGTTGACCATTTTCGGCGAGTGCGTCTGTCGGCGTCTCCAACCAATAGGTGTTATTCTTCAGGCCAATATACGTAAGCTTACCGTCATTCGATACCGAAGCGATGCTACCATCACCTGGGGTGCCTGCCTTAGCTGTACCACCAACCACTCCTTTTTCGTCGTATAAAAGGAAATCGGCCTCGAGGTCCTTGATGTTGTTGTAGTCGTACTTAAAAGAGGTATAGTTATTGACCGTCTGTATCTCAATAGGTCCATAATCCACACGATTGGTCAGGAACGGCAAGGCGAGACAACTCACAGCACCGGTGAACGCGTCGGGCTCCGCCTGAAGCGACTCGTTGAACTTATCGGTACACTCGAAGGTAACAACGAATGACACTACATCAATTGTAGAACTTCCTCCTCGTGCATAATCATGATCCTGCTTGAAATAAAGGATGTTGCCCATGTCCGAATTGTTCATCGAAGTTCTTTGCATGGTAACCCCCTCACTCCCAGTCTTTTTAATCAACACGGACGTATGCTCTGTGGTGAACGAAGCATCCATTTCTTTCAAGGTTGTTGCCACTACTGAAGCATCATTAGAGTTGATGACCATCTTGTAACTCGTGAATCGGTAACCCTTAGGCAATGACAACGACATATGGTTGACGATATCACCCTGTCCAGAGATGAAAGTCAACTTGTCGCCCACAGCAGAAACGTTGTTGGCATGTACCTTCATCAAACCGGCAGCAGTGATGGTTGCCTCATCGGAGGTGATGAGGGTCATGGGCAACTGGTTATGAATCCATACGCCACCATAATTTTGTACGTGAGATTCACTATCATAACTTGCAGCCGAAATGACATTACCCGTCTTCGGGCTGATGCTGACTGTCTGGGCGGCTGCCGCCATTCCCACCGTCAACAGAACTGCAGTTGCGGCGCATCTGATCATGCCCCGGCAACTTGAAATCAATAATTTTAACTTTTCCATATAGCTATCGAATATTGTTCTTGAGCGCAGCCTCGACCAACTGATCAAGAGGTTAAACATTATATAATAGGTGCCGACCTTTGCATTTCATCTACGCCTTGTTTTCTGTTTTACGGCTATGAGGCGTTTCGCTTATGGTTTCACGGTTGGGTCGCCGCGTGCCTCCCCAAATTTTATAGTTACAAAGATAGCGTAAAAAATCATCAAGAACCTTACAATTTCTTTCATAGATGTAACATCTGGAGTGTTACATTGTAACATTTGAAAGTCGCATTTTTGTAGCATTTCGCAATGCTACAGTTTCATTCCTACAAAAGTGAAAATGTGACACCGCAAAGATCGCCCAGGGAGGCCCCATGCGAAAATGTTACAAACCTCAAAAGACGGAACCCACTTAAAATCAACCAATTACAGACTGACGTTGTAAGGAATCCACCTTTTGTAACATTTCTCTAAAATGAGACAATAGGCATAAAATCATCGTTTTGTAACATTTTCGATGAAAAAAAAGGTGTTACATCCCTTGTTTTGTTACAAAAATGCGCTATCTTTGCAAACAGACAGTTAGCATACGGACTGGGGGAAATCAGAAAATCAAGAAATTCGTTTGCACCACTACTATGAAATGGCAGTAGCCTCACCCATGCGGTAGGCACAGCCTAATAAGAAAGGAGTCGCTTATGAAACTACCTATTAAGATCGCTCTCTTTCTCATGGCCTTACTATCGGTCATGGCCGCTTGCACAAACAAGAACGCATCGCAGAGAGCCACACAGACGAATACCGACAAACGCTATTCGTACGAATACGTTAAGAAAATCAGCGTCACACAGCCTAAGAAGGCGTTGCAGGTGTTGCAGCACGCCGAAGAACATAAGTTGATGTCGCCCATCGACATCAACATCCTCAGGAGCAAGGTGTATTACAACTCGATGCTCGACTACAAGAAAGCCACTTTTTACGCCGAGGCCGCGCTCAACGACTCGGACATCAACAACCGCCCTGAGCAGCTGATGAGCCTGCTGTACCTGGCCGCGCTGGAATATTACAACTGTGGCAACTACGCCAAGTGCCTCAACATGGCCGACCGCGCCATCACTACCGGCTACAAATACGACAACCGCCGGCTCGTGGGCCAGGTGCTCACCACGATGGGCCAGTGTCACAGCGAGATAGGCAATGTGGGCCATGCCATCAACTGCTTCGACCGAAGCATCATCATCTTCAAGGGCGAAGTGAAGAAGTCGCCCAATTGGAACCTCTATTACGCGCTGACCACCAGCAACGCGCTGAAGGCCAACGCCTACCTGGAGATGAAACAATACAAGGAACTCTTCCAGATGAAGCCCGAATATGAGGGCACGCTGAATAAGCTGAACACCCTGCCTGAGGGCATCAGCGGCGTGAACGACCTGGCCAACGCCACCTTTTACTCCATCTACGCCATCGGCTACGAGGAGATGGGCAACCACGCCCAGGGCAGCGCCCTCTACGACAAGCTCATCGTGACGCGCGCCGCCAACACGCCCGAGGGCGCCACATTTGTTGTGCCCTACCTCATGCTGACCAAGCATTACAACGAGGCCCTGAGCAAAGTGAACGAGATGGAAAGCGTGTGGACCCGTAGCGGCAAGGACACCATCGACTACAACTATATCCATAACATCTTGGCCAACAAGGCCAAGACATTGCAGGCAATGGGCCGCTACAAGGAAAGCTTGGAGACGGGCATACGCGCCTACGACCTCAACGACTCGCTCAACAGGCGCATCAAGGCCCAAAACGCGCTCAGGGTGTCGGAGCAACTGGGCAAGAAGATGCTTAAGAAACACATTGAGCGACAAGAAACCCTTCTGAGAATCAACCACATCGCCAACATCGTCATTGGCGCCCTGCTCGTGATTTGCATCGGCCTGATGATTATCGGCTTCCGCATCAACAAGAAGCTGAAGGCCAAGAACCAAGCGGCCTCCACGCTCGTCAAGGAACTGCTGCTATACAAGAAGCAGCTTATGGACCACTTGGCGGCCGACGAAGCCAACAACGCGAAAAACAATCGCAAGACCCTCGAGGCCAACGACGACAAGCAACAGCAGTACGACGAGTTCCTGAGGATGGAGAAAATGGTTATCGACAGGGGCCTGTTCCTCCAACCTAAGTTGGAGCGCTCGGATGTGGCGAAGGAGATGGGCATTTCCACCAGCCATTTCAACGAACTGTTTGCAAGGTTCTCCGACCAGTCGTTCACCAACTTCATCAACGACCTGCGCATGGAGCATGCCGCCAAGTTGCTGAAGGACAAGTCGAACTACACCATCGAGGCCATCGCCAACGAGTGTGGCGTTCCCATCCGCCAAACCTTCTATCGCCTGTTCTCCAAGAAGTTTGGCATGACTCCCGCTGAATACCGCAATGTGGTTGCGGACGAGTAAGGTTAAGATTTAGGGACATTCCTAATATGGGAATGCCCCTCATTTATTACTTGCGGCAGAAGTCGGGAACGGCTACCGGCACCGACCCTTGGCTGATCGACAGTTCCGAGAGCTCAACCACGGCGCACCATTCGGCCAAGTCGTACACATCCATGTCGAGCGGTCGGCCCTTGACCAGGCTGTCTACGAGACGATAATCCATGATGTAGGATATGCCGCCGCGGTTGTCGTATTGCTCAGCCGTGTGGCGCAAGCTGCGAATGTCGTCGGGCAGAAAACGCTCAATCATAGCTTCCACCTCATCGCGCCTCACCTCCTTCTCTCCTACCCAAAGTTGCTCCACAGGGTACTTATCAGCATAACCCTTCGTTCCCACCAGTCGGTAGCCACGACTATAGGGTCGCGGTGTCTGCACATCGTGGCTGAGCTGTATGGTGCGCCCCAAGGCGGTGCGCATCAGCGTGGTAGTTACAGCGCCATTGGCAAAGCCGTTGGGCGCGGTCGATGCTGATTCCGCCTCATCAGCCACGATGCTGGCGTGGTGCTGACATACGGCGGGCGACGGTGTGGTGTCCATGCTCACCAAAGTACGTAGCGTGTCGCCACGATGCACGCCCATGGCCAGGCACACAGGCCCCAGCCCATGGGTGGGATAAACGTCGCCCCGGTGAACAGCGTTGTAACGCAGTCGCCAAGGCTCCCACCGGTCGCCCAGGTTGTGGCAATAACCACCCTCACCATGCACCACCTCGCCCAACAAGCCCTGTTGCGCCATGGCCGCCGTGGCCAGTTCAAAATAGTCGTAGCAACAGTTCTCGAGCATCATGCAATGGAGCTGCTGGCGTTCGGCCAAATCCACCAACTGCCACGCCTCACGGATGGTCATCACCGCCGGCACCTCCACCGCCACATGATGACCATGTTCCAAGGCACAACAAGCCATGGAGAAATGGCTGGCCCAATCGGTACACACATATACGAGGTCGAGATTGGGCATGTCGCACAGTTGCTCCGCCGACGAGAAGGCCAGCGCAGCGGGTCGCCCATTGTCGCGCAACAGTTGCTGAACATCGGCCACGCTATCGGCCGACAGGTCGCACACGGCCACAATGTCGGTGCGTTCCAAGTGGCACCAACGCATCACGGCCTCGCGTCCACGTTGGCCCAAGCCCACAAAGCCCACCCGCACACGCTCCATCGGCTGTGCGGCAAGTCCCACCACCGACCGTTGTCCAGCAGGTCGTGAGGGTTGGAAGGAGGAAACAGAATAGTGCTTCACGCTACAAATCATTTTTATGATAACGTATCGCTACAACCGATTATTTTAAGGCGAAGCCAAAAAACTTGCCCTGGAGGCTCGTCACATTCAACAATAATGTGTATTTTTGTAACGAAATGACTACAACTATCATCATCAGCATTGTGGCGGCCATCCTCATGGTCGCTGTGGGTTTCATCCTTGGAACCCGCGGGAAGAGTGGTCAGCAGGGCGACAACACCGTGCTGCTCGACAACCTGCGCTCCCAACTGGCCAATCAGGACCAAAAGATGAAGCAGCAGGAACAAACGTTGTCCGCACAGCAAGAAACCATCCGTAACCTAACGGCCGAGCGCGATGTGCAAAAGGCACACGCCGACAGCTTCCGCGAACAGCTCACCTCACAGAAAGACGACTACGAGCAGCGCTTACGCTCGCAAAAGGAAGAGGCCGACGCCACCCTCAAGAGCGAGCGTGAGGAGCAGCAACGACGCCACAACGAGTTGCGCGAGGGTTACGACAAACAACTGGCGGAGCTCAAGGACGCCTACGAAAAACAGTTGGCACAGACCAAGGACGGCACGGAGAAACAGATAGAGGCGCTGCGCCTGATGAACAAGGAGCAGGTTGACAGCCAGATGAAACTCATCCGCGAGCAGATGCAAACCACTTCCGAGGAGGTGCTGAAACGACGCCAAGAAGAGTTGGGCGAGCGCAACAAGGAGCAGGTGTCGAAGATCATCGACCCGCTGCAACAGAGCCTGAAGGAGATGCAGGAGGCATTCAACCTCTCGAAGAGCCAGCAGAGCGAGGCGCTGACCCGTCTCGACGAGACCATCAAGATCAACATGCAGAAGAGCGCCGAACTGGGCGAGACGGCTGACCGCCTGACACGCGCCCTGACGGGCGAGGTGAAGGTGCAAGGCAACTTCGGTGAGCTGAAGCTCAAACAGTTGCTCGAGGACATGGACCTCAAGGAAGGCGAACAGTTTGACACGCAAGAGACGTTGCGCGACAAGGTGGGACGCTCGGCCAAGGGCGACGACGGCAAGGGCCTCATTCCCGACTTCATCTTGCATTTCCCCAACAACCGGCACGTGGTGGTCGACTCGAAGATGTCGCTCACCGACTATGAGCGCTACATGAACGCCGAGGACGGCAGCGCGGAGAAAACCGACTATCTCAAGGCCCACATAGCCAGCGTCAGGGCGCAGGTGAAGCGCCTGGCGAAGAAAGAATACACCAAGTATCTGCCCAGCGGCTACAACCGCCTGAACTTCGCCATCATGTATGTGCCCATTGAGGGCGCGCTCAACCTGGCCCTGCTCAACGACGGTTCGCTGTGGCGCGAGGCTTACGACCAGGGCGTGCTCATTCTCGGCCCACAGACCATGTATATGAACCTGCGCGTGCTGGAGATGATGTGGACCCAGGTGCGACAATTGAAAAACCAGCAAACGATGATCGATGCGGCCAACACCATCATCGACCGCGTGCAGGATTTCGGCATGCGCTTCATGGATGTGGAGTCGAGCATGACCGACACCCTCAAAAAGATGACCAAGCTGAAAATCACCACGGCCGACAATGGGCCCAGCATCATCACCGCCGCCAAGAAGTTGCTGATGGCGGGCGCCAAGGAGAACAAGAAGAAAAAGACGCTCGACGAGATGGACGAATCGATGTTCATCGAGAGCGACACCGAGGCGACAGAAGAGAAAACGCAACCCAACAACAATTAAAACCCATAAAAACCCATATCATCATGGACGACAAAAAGAGGACATACGACACCGTGGTGGCCCAAGTCCAATGCCTGGTGGACGGCGTAACCAACCATGTGGGAGCACTTGCCAACATCACGGCCCTGCTCAAAGAGGCCTTCCCCTATTACTTCTGGGTGGGATTCTATCTCGTGAAAGACGACCAACTGGAACTGGGACCGTTCCAAGGTCCCGTGGCATGCTACACCATTGGCAAGGGACGCGGCGTATGCGGCACGTCGTGGGCACAGGTCCAGACACTCATTGTGCCCGATGTAGAGCAATTTCCCGGCCACATCGCCTGTTCCTCACGCTCCCGCTCGGAGATCGTGGTGCCCATCCTGCGCAACGGCAACGTGGTGGGCGTCATCGACGTGGACAGTGAGCAGCTCAACTCCTTCGACACCATCGACCAAGAAGGCCTGGAGCGCATAGCCACCCTCTGCGAGCCTTTGGTGTAATCAAACCATAAAACAACATCCGGCATCTGGCCTTCATCTTGATGACACAACCGCTTGCTCATTTCTTCAACCCCAATCAGTCATTAAACCAAAATAGGAGAAATAATACCATGAAAAAAGCGATTCTCCTCATTACCACGCTCCTCGCATTGGTGAGTTGCAGCGAACGCACCCCACAAGACCTGTTCGACGAGGACAAGTCGGGGGTCGTATTGATCCTCAACGAGTATTACTACACCATGAAGCTGCCCAACGGCAACACCCTGTATTTCACAGGAATAGACGACGACGGAAGCCTTGAGAACCTGTCGGTGGACTACAACGACATCAAGGGCAAGCGCCAAACGCTCAGTGGCACGGGCTTCTTCATCGACAAACAGGGCACCATCATGACCAACCGCCATGTGGCCCAGCCCGCCATCGACAAGAAAGCCGTGAAGGAGAGCTACAACAGTTTGGTGGCATCCCTCAAGGCTTATTTCGGCGCCCAAATGGAAGAGTTGGCCGATCAGTACCGCACGCTGGAGAACCAGAAGAGCGACTGTGTGAGCTTCGACTTCTACGGAAACGCCTATCAGGACGAGGAGAAACTGCAAGCCATTACCACCCAACAGGGCGAACTGGAGGAACAGTTCAACCAACTGCGCGATGTGCGCGAGTCGATGAACGACCATGTGTCGTTAGACGAGTTGCAAATAGCGGTGGTTTGCGAGGTGGGCATTGCTTACAACAACACTTACGTGACCTCGAGCAGCGATTTGCTCGACAAGAACCCGTGTGTGGTGACGAAGGTGTCGGGCAAGGAAGACACCGACCTGGCGCTCATCCAACTGAAGAACAAGACCACACCCGAAGGGGCATACGTGTTCAATACCGACGGCAAGGCCGACGTGGGCCTGGTGGCCAAGGTGAAAGACCTGTTCTCCTCGCACAACGATGAGATTCTGCAAATCGACCAACAGTTGTACATGATTGGTTACAACGCAGGTCCGGTATTGGCCAACACCAAGCAAGGCATACAGGTGCAGATGACCAGCGGAAAGGTGACCCAACTGCCCGACGGCGACCGTTTGCTCTACAGCATACCCACCGTGCAGGGGTCAAGCGGTAGCCCTGTCATCGACAGCCAGGGCCGATTGGTGGCGGTAAACTTCGCCAAGTTGGCCGCAAGCGACAACTTCAACTTCGGCATTCCACTCAATAAGGTGAAGGCTTTCCTCAAACCTTAGGGAAGAAAAGACACCTAAGGGGGATGGGCGAAAGAACGCATCGCATCTAAGCGACTTTCTATTGTGCAATGCGGCTCACACGATCTCAACCACGGTGAGCACATTGCCCTGGACCGTGAAACGCACATCGCGGCCCTCAAACGGCATGCCATACGTCTTGTTGGCATCGTTCTGATAATGGGGACGTGGGTCGAGGGCCAGCACCTGGCGCAACACGGCGGTGGCGTCGGCACCCAACGCAGCCTCCATCTCGGGAGGCACGACCACCGTGAGGCGTTGCATGGGATGACTGTCGACGAAGCCCGACCGCACACCCTCATGGCAATCGGCATAAGCCACATACGGCTTGATGTCGAAAATGGGAGTGCCATCCATGAGATCGGCGCCCATGACGTGGATGACCGGCCCTTTCGACGTGGCCCACTCCACATGGTCGAGTTTCACCGAAGAGAGCCCCAGCGGATTGGGGCGGAACGGTGAGCGCGTGGCAAACACGCCCATGCGCACATTGCCCCCCAACACCGGCGGGCGTACCACAGGACTGACGGCCTGGTGGCGGTTGGCCGAGAAGGCCCAAATCAGCCAGAGATAATCGAACTCCTCGATGCCACGCAACGCATCAGCATTGCGCCATTCGGGCTCAAAGACAATGGTGCCACGCAAGTCGGGAGCCAAGCCGCTCTGCTTGGGAACGCCAAACTTGGAGGCAAACGGTGAATGGAAATGGGCTATGGGAGTGATGGTCATGACGGGTAAAACAAGCGTTTATCAGAACGTGTCGGTATGCGCGTTGTAGCCAAACGACAGAATCAGCATCAGCAGAATCTCCAACCAACACACCATAACCGGGATATACATATGCGGCGCATCGGGTTGGTAAGGCTTATAGGTCTCGGTCATGCGATGGAGCGACCGTTGGAAAACATAATAGACCAGCGAGGCGGTGACCACGCCCACCAGCATGCCCACAATGATGTCGCCGAAATAATGGACCCCCAAGTACATGCGCGACCAACAAGTGATGAAGGCCCACGCCATGAGCGTGGTGGTGAGCAGGTGGCGTCGGAACACATAATAGATGAAGAACGCCAATCCCCAACAGTTGGCCGAATGGGCCGATGGGAACCCATAGCGCCCACCACGATAGCCATCCACAATATGCACGAGGGGCGATATGGGATTATCGGTGTTGGCGGGGCGCAAGCGTCCCACGAAAGAGCGTATGAGAGAACCACTCATCTGGTCGTTGATGGTGATGAGCAAGGCCAATACAATGAGGCAAGTGACATTCACTCGCCACGGGAAACAACGAAACATGACATAGGCGATGCTCAGGTAGAACGGCAACCAGATGAACCGACCGCTGAACATCTGCATGAAATTGTCCCAATAATCATTGTGCAAACCATTGATGGCCAGGAATATTTGGGTGTCCCAGTCAACAAGGGTCTGAATGACGGTAGATAATAACAAGTCTGTCATAGTTACGTTTTGAATGGTTCATTGCTCACCCACGTCCCATGAGGCGGGGCACATAGCGGATAGAGCATGGCGCCGATGAAGATCAGCGCTGGGCGATATCGTCGAACAACACTTGCAGAAGCGCCTTGCCCCGCTGGAGGTTCTTACCCTTTTGTCGGCCCTCATCGATGACCGTACGCCCCAGTTTGTTATCGTAAATCATCGTGTTGTCGGTGTCGATGAATCCAATGCCATCGTTCATCAGGAAGAAGGCGTAATGGGGTATCGACGCATCGAAGATGTCCTTGCTGAATAGTAGGTCGTTGTGGGGCAAGCCCAACTGTGCGAGCAACGTAGCGGCAATGTCCTGCTGCGATGCGTATGTATCTACAACCATCGGCTTCTCAATGGCTCCACCCGTCCAAATCATAGGACAATGGAAGCGCCACGGCTTAAAATTATCGATCTCCTCAGGCCATGCGCCAAGATGATCGGGCACAATGACAACGAGCGAACGATCCCAGCGATCGGTCTTGCGAAGACTCTTCACAAAATCGCCCAAATAACTGTCGACAAAGGCAAACGCATTGAGCGTCTTGTCTTGCATATACCCAGGCGGCACATCAAAAGGCTCGTGGGAGCTCGAAGTTTGTATGACACGCATCATAGGCCGCGACGGGCGTTCCACTTTCAACTCCTTCTCCACACGCTGAAACAGCAAGTTGTCGGGCACACCCCACTTGCTGAGGCGGGCAGAAACGGGGAAGTCGACATCAGAAATGATCGACGAGAACCCCTGGTTCACCAAGAACGAGCGCATGTTTGTGAAGTCGGCATCGCCACCATAATAATATTCCAAGCCATAGCCCGCCTTGGCCAAATGGCTCGCTATCGACGGCAGGGCAGCGGTTTTCTTGGGATATTTCATCAGGCTCACCACCGACGGAGCGGGATAGCCCATGAGGATCGACAACAGGCCGCGGTCGGTGCGGAAACTGTTGGCATAGAAATTGCGGAAGAAGATGCCCTCTTCGCTAAGCTTATTAAGGTTCGGCGTGACAGGCCACTTACGGCCATCCATGCCTTCTGCGAGGGTATGCATCACCGTGTCAGAGAAGCTCTCGAGAATGACGACATACACATCGGGCTGCTCACAGCGCAGCACTTGGGTATGGTTGGCGGATCCCACGGGTCGGTTCAAGTCTGCCACGATGCGATGGGCCTCCGCATCGTCCATGAAACGGTATTGCGAGGCGAAGTCTTCTTGGTGACTCATGCTCTCCATAAACGAGAAGAGCGGGTTCACGGCGGCATGGTTGAGCACCGAGTGGTGGGAGAAATACACCTTGCCCGTGTTCATCGACGACACCGTAACGCCACCGCGGATGGGCAGGAAGAGGGATGCCAGCAGCAACAGTTCTACCACCACAGGCCACACCTTACGCTTACCTTTCTGTCGGAAGGCCTTAAGATAGAGCAGGTGGAACACCAGGCTGATGAGGGCCACGACCAGCACCAAGCCCACCAGCGCCATCAAGCCTTGGCCCCAACTGATGCTGGCCAAGGCGTCGGCGGGCGACGAGGTGAGGAAAAACACAGGGGTGCTATCGAGCGGAAAGCGCCAATAAGCATACAATCCCATATTGGCCACGAAGCTCAGGGCCACGGCCACCGAGGCCACCCCGAAATAGGCGGCTAACGCAAGTCGCCACCATCGGTCGGCCGACGGTCGGCGAAACACGGCCAGCGGCAAGTCGCTCAGCAACAGCACGAGGGCCGGAATCACCGTGAGGTATCCGGCCATCGACAGGTCGAGCGGCAAGCCATGGCCCACCACGGGCCACAAATCAGTTAATCCTCCATCATAAACGAGGAGGAACACCGGTTTTTGCAGTATGAAAAGCAATGTCCAAGCCACAAAGGTGGCGACAATCAGAAATATCTTGTGCTTCAAGGTCGTTTATCTGAGTTCAACTTCGTTGCCTTTGGTGCATTCGAACCACGGCTCCACATCGCGCAGCGAAATGTCGTCGTATTCGAAAGGAGCGACAACCGTTTGGCTGCCATCGGGAAGCACCAGTCCCATCTTACCGTTCTTCTGCGCAATGATAGGCATGGTCATCATGTCGTCGACATAGACGTAGGGCGTGCGCAGGAACTCATATTCGGGCGACAAAAGCACATTGCCCTCATAGTCCTTGATGCCATACTTGCCATCCTTCTCGAACACTTCATGATACTTGAGGTACTTGTCCTTCATGCGTGTTACGTAGAATGACATGGTCTCATCATCGCCAATCATGCTGATAAAGTAATGGAACGTGTCGCAATAGTTGGCGATGGCGCGCGCCACAAGCATGCGCCACGAGAGGTCCTTGACAACCTTTCTGTTGAGATCGATGTAACGGGCCATAGCCTCCTCGCGCTGCGGCACGGTGAGGGTCTTCATGCGGGCCTCAAACTTCTCGAGCATCGCCAGCGAGCCATGCATGGCCTTGATGTAACGATGGATCTGCCGCCCCATCTCGTTGGCAAAAAACATGTCGACTTGCCGGGTCTCTATTTCTTCTCTAAACAATCCTTCCATAGCATTGGTTTGTTTGGTTTCTACATCCACAAAAGTACAAACAATCTGCCAACTGACCAAAAAGAAAACCACAAATATTTATCCCTCCCCATTCAATATCACGGCAAAACATCCTCGGCTCACGCCCGCTTCCCCTTCCATCAGCAAGAAAATGTCGTTTCGTGTCGATTTTCTTGGGTGCATCTTCGCAATCATGCGTATTATTTATGTGTAACGGGAAACAGCAACCCCACACCCCTACAAGAGGGCTTAGGGCGCACAACGCTCCATTCGCCCACAGCGCCTATGGAACGAGAACCACTTGGCGCCGTCCCGATAGCAGACCAAAGACAATATTAGGCTTTAGTTAGAAAAATAGTTGTTTAGCGAGAAGGGCTTATCCGCGGAACGACACCATGTGACGATTCCCACGGACAAGCCCTTTGTTTTTTAGGGAATGTGACGCTATGCGAGTGGCATGGGATCGGCGAAACTTACCGCGTTACGCAGCGATATTTTCCATGCCCCACTGCGGCTGGCGCCTCGTGCGTTAGAGCAATGTGGGCAACGCCTCGCTGAGGTCGCAGAAAGTCTTCTCAAAATCGCCAGTGTACCAAGGGTCGGCCACGTCGCGGTGCTCGCCTACGAGCGTCATGAGCAGGCTCACCTTGCCCTCGGTGTCGTTGATGCCCAACATCTTCAGCCACCTGAGGTTGTTGCGATCCATCACGAAGATGCGGTCATAATAATCATAATCGGCCTGTGTCAGCTGGCGTGCCTCGCGCCGTTGGAAAGGCACACCATGGTTGCGCAGGCAACGCTTGGCCGGCGGATACATGTCGTTGCCTATCTCCTCGGTCGACGTTGCCATACTATCAATCTCAAACTCGGCCTCCCGGCCCGCATCCTTCACCAGTTTCTTCATCAAGAACTCGGCCATCGGACTGCGACAAATGTTGCCGTGGCAAACAAATAACAGTTTTGTCTTCATGGTTCTCTGTACCATTCTTTTATGTACATGTAATGTTCTGCATACTCCAGAGCCTGCCCTTCGGGCGCGGTCTTCACCTTACGCGCAGGGACGCCAGCCCATATCTCGCGTGGTCCCACCTGTGAACCGGCCAGCACCACGGCGCCAGCGGCAATGATGGCCTGTTCGCCAATGTCGGCCTTGTCGAGCACCACGGCGTTCATGCCGATGAGCGCTCCACGCCTCACGGTGCAGGCGTGCACCACCGCCCCGTGGCCTATCGACACATCGTCTTCGAGCACCACGGGCGCTCCCGCTGTCTGATGGATGCAAGCGCAATCCTGAATGTTCACTCGGTTGCCCACCACCACGGCGTCGACGTCGGCCCTGACAACGGCTCCAAACCACACCGAGCAGTCGTCGCCCATCGTGATATCGCCCGCCAATGTGGCGTTCTCGGCGAGAAAGCAGCGTTCGCCCCACTGGGGAGTCTTGCCCTTCACCGTTTGAATAAGTGCCATATCTTTCTGTCTTTTGATTTGTTTGTAACCCTAAGCCCCATAGGTCGTTAGACCGAACCGGGTTGATGGTTAGGATGCCATAGTTTCTTTTCCTATCCAACGACCGATTTGGGCCAAACGCCATCAACAATGATGACCTAATGACCCATGGGGGTTGAAAGCAAAAAAAATGCCCATGGGCCATGGCGCAACGCACATACCCCATGAGCATCTCGTAATGATCGTGCTTACTTGGCAGCCTCAGCCGTGAAGTTGGTGATACGACTGCGGAACTGTCCGGCCTTCTTCAGCGGGAACACCAAGGTGCGAATGTAGTACATGTCGCCACGCTCGCCAAAGTTCACCTTCTTCACCCCGAGCGTCTCCACGACCTTGCCGTTGACCAGAAGGGTTGTCTGCTCCTTGTCGCCACGGATAGCCACATGGGCCTTCTCGCCAGGATAGAACTGGTAGTTGAAATGATGCATGTAACCATCGCGACCGTATCCCAGCAAGCCCGCCACGGGATCGGAGAGGTAGAACGTGGTGCCGCCATCGGTAAAGAGCACCGTGCCTCGTGCCTCAGGCTGCGCGTCGATGTCGAAGCTCACCTCATAGTTCCAACCGATGTTGTCGATCGGCAGCGTGTCGCCCGGCTTCACCTGCGCCACCTGCAACTTGCCCGTGGGATGGTAACCGGCGTAGTTGACACCCGGTGCCTCGCGCACGTCCTGCGATTGGCGCTCAAAGTCGGCCCAAGGCAGCTTGGTGGCCGACGCGGTCCACATCTTCGTGGCCATCGTGCGGATAGCCGGCATGCAACGATAGTGTATGTCCTGGTCGGTGATGCCGTTGCCCACGATGTCGTTCCACACGGCAAACGCTCCACCCTTGATTTGCGGATGGCGCTCAGGGAACTTCTTGTTGCCACCGAGGTTGGCTGGAGTCCAGTCCTCGTAGAGCCACTTGCAGTTGAGGTAATCGTAGTAGTAGCCAGCCTTCGGAACGATGTAAACATATCCGTCGGGGATCGAAACGAGGTTGTAACCCAACTGGAGCATCGAGTCGGGGTTGGCATATCCCGTGTACCACAGGTCCATCAGCACATCCTTCACCTTAACGGGTGTGGTGCCGCGCGCATGGGTCAGTGCGCCCCACACCTTGGCTTTCTTGCCGTAGCCCTCCACGGTACGGATGTAACGGTCGGTGAGCTCGCGGAACTTCTCCACCACCTCCCGGTCGGCATTCGAATACTCGTCGGTGCCGATATGCATGTATTTGCCGCGGAACACCGGGTTCGGACCATCGAGATACTCCTTGAGCAGGGCGTCGAGGAACGTGTAGGTCTCAGGCTTGAAGAGGTCGAGGTGGTCCATGCCATACTTCTCACTGGCAATCTCCGGCTTATACTGGGTGAAGGCAAGCACATGGGCGGGCATGTCAATCTCTGGGATTATCTCCACGCCGAGGCTGTCGGCGAGCAATTGGAGATCCACAAACTCGCGCTTGGTGTAGTAACCATCGCGTGCCGTGAGGCCGGGATAGGTGTCACATTCCATACGGAAGGCAGCATAAGTCTTCATCCAGTCGTTGTCGAAGAATTGCTTGAAACCGTTGTCGTTGAGGTGGATCTGCAACGCATTCATCTTATAATAAGAGAGGATACGCACATAATCGCGCAACATCGACATGGGCAGGAACTTACGTCCACAGTCGAGGAACGCACCGCGATAGCTGTAATCGGGCCAGTCGCGCACCACGCCCTTGGGCAGGCTCTTTCCCTTGCTGTTGTCGAGCATCTGCAAGAGCGTTCGGGTGCCCCAGTAAAGACCCTTCACCGTGGGAGCGCTGATCACCACGCGGTCGGTAACCGTGAGCGTGTAACCCTCCTCGCCCAACGCCTTGTCTTTCTTAATCTCCAGGTAGATGTCGCCCGCCTGTGCCTTGTTGCGTGCAGGCAGTTGGGCCTCTGCGCCCAGCGATTTCTTCAGGTCGGCGGCGAGAATCTGCGCCACCTCCTTGACCTTGGCACTGTTAGCGTCTTTCTTCACAACAATGGCAGGCGCCGCAGCCTGCTGTCCATCGGCTGCGGTGAAGGTCAACAGGCCCTCGCCTCCCTTCCACACTTTCAGTTCAGGAATGACAAACGGTTTGTCGTTAACGGCCGAAGCGTGATGCGGCGCAAAGGCTGCCATGAGGCAACACACCGCAATAATGGTTTTCTTGATCATGTATTTTTTATTATTGGAATGTCTATCTGTTAGTTATCGATCAACGCCCCGTTGACCCTCGAAGGTCGACGGACGCGTTTTTTAGCGCGCTTTCTCGGCCTGCAACTTACCCTTTTCCCATGTAACGACGAGCGTTTCGCCCTGCTTCACGTCGACGGGGAGCGTCTGGCCCTTGTAGCGCACCACGCCGGCCTCGCCACTGTTGGAGCGGACGCGCGCCTCGGCAAGCTGTCCGCCGCGCCACGTAATGTCCACCACGAAGTTGCCGCGGGCACACAATCCCTTCACCTCGCCGTCGGCCCATGCATCGGGCAGGGCAGGCAAGAGATGGATGTCGCCATCTTGGCTTTGCAGCAGCATCTCTGTAACGCCAGCCGTTCCTCCGAAATTACCATCTATTTGGAAAGGCGGGTGCAGGTCCCAGAGGTTGTCGGCGGTGCCGTTCTTCAGCAGGTTGCCATAGAGCTTGTAGGCATGGTTGCCATCGAGCAGACGTGCCCATAGGTTGAGTTTCCATCCCATGCTCCAGCCTGTGGCGCCATCGCCACGATGCTCGAGCACCACCCGCGCGGCCTTGGCCAACTCGGGCGTGTGGGTCCAACTCACGGTGTGGCCAGGATGGAGGCCAAAGAGATGGTTTACATGGCGATGCTCATCCTTCGGATCATCGATGTCGCGGCTCCACTCCATGAGCTGTCCGTAGCGGCCAATGCGGTAAGGAGGCAAATGGCGCAACACATCCTGCCACTGAGCCGATTCCGCTTGGTCCACTCCCAGGATGTTGGCGGCCTCCACAGCGTCGGTGAGCAGTTCGCGCACCACGGCCTGGCAGAACGTCACGCCATCGTCAACGATGCCATGCTCGGGCGATGTGCTGGGTGCCACGGTGTAGTTTCCGTCGGGCTTACGCCACAGGAAGTCCTGACAGAACAGCGCTGCACCCTTGATGATGGGGTACGCCTCGTTCTTGAGCCATTCCTTGTCGCGGCTGAAGGTGTAGATATCATAGACCTGGGCGGCCAGCCACGGACCCGCCACGGGCGAGAGGTTCCACGACATGTCGCGGTCGCGCAACGGTGCTGTGAAGCCGAAGGGATTGGCCGAGATGGAGGCCGTCCATCCCCTTGCGCCAAAGTAATCGCGTGCCGTTACGGCACCCGGCTTGACCAATGTGCGCACATAGTCGACAAAAGGCTTCGCGCACTCCTGCAGACCGCCCTGCATCACAGGCCAGTAATTCATCTGGATATTGATGTTGTTATGGTAGTCGGCGTGCCAAGGAGCGTCCGAGTTGGCCAACCACAGTCCCTGCAGGTTGGCGGGCAGGTTGCCGGCGCGCGACGAAGAGATGAGCAGGTAACGGCCAAACTGGTAGTAGAGCGCCTCCAGATAGGGGTCGGCCACGCCACGGCGATAGTCGGCCAGACGGTCGGGAGTGGCCTTCTCCAGCTCCGTCCTCGTCAGCGCCTTGTTGGCGTCGGCGCCCAGCGACAGGCTGACACGCGTGAAGATAGGACGATAATCGGCCAGATGGCGCCTCATCAAGCGCTTGTAGTTCAAGGCCATGGCGGCCTTCAGCCAACTGGCGGTGGTCTCCATAGGCTCAACGCCCACATAGGTCTTCGGGTCGTTGAAATCGGGATCGAAGTTCATCTTGTAGTCGGTGTCGGCCGTGAGGATAAACTCCACCTCATCGGCGCCCTTCACCTGGAGGCCCTCATGGCCGTCGCGCACCACCTTGCCACCTTTGTGCCGCATGGCGATACGCACCACCACCTTCATGCCATTGTTGGTAAGATTGCCCACATAGAGCAACTCATTGGCGTCGACATTGCTTGTGGTGCCCTTGGCCTCCATGCTGGGCACATATTTGAGCAGGAGGTTTTGCTTGCCCTTCTTGCTGGCGGTGAAGCGCACAACGAGCACATTCTCGGGATGCGAGCAGAACGTTTCGCGCACATAGCGCACACCACCGGCCGTAAAACTGACACGCGCCAAGGCCGAGTCGAGTGAGAGGGTGCGACTGTAGGAGCCCTCATCGCAGGCGTCGATGCCCGTCGCCACACGCAGCTCGCCCAGCGTGGTGTAGTTGCCGAAACGCCATTCGGGCTCGGCGCCACGCTCGTAGGCGGCCACACCGTTCATGTTATCGGCCGTGAGCTGGGCGGCGAGGGCCGAGTCGCCGGCAGCGAACGCCTCGCGTATCTGTCGCAAGGCGTCGGTCGATTTCTTGTTGACGTTCCAATAATGTGCCGGTCCCTTGCTGGTGCCTGGTCCACCATTCCACAACGTGATCTCGTTGAGCGAGAGGCGCTCGGTGGCCACAGAGCCAAAGAGCGACGCTCCGATGTTGCCGTTTCCGATAGGCAACGACCGCCGTTCCCACTGCGGATCTACACCGCCATAGGGCTGGAACTCGCCGGGTTCGGGCGCGGGTTGGTTGAAGCGAACTTGCAAGGGGCGTTGCGCTGAGGCAGTGTGAACACCGACCATCAGCATGAGAGCCAATAAGATTTGACGCATAATTAGGTAGGATGTACGTTAGTTCGATTTTTAGTTGTATTCTGCAAAATTACGAATTTGATTTGAATATGGCAAGCCATAGAGCGTTTTCGTGCGAAAAAACATGCACCAAGCCGTTAGGTGGGCGCTTTGTGGTGGGTCGTTTTAACCACAATCTGCCATTATACCGATTTGGGGTTGACACACCAAAGCGCAGTAGCCAATCACAAACGTGCATTCAACAAGCCCTCAATTTACAAACTGTAAGCATAGAAAAGTTGAAACCTTACAGTTTGGTACATTTTCAATCAAATCACTAACCATATTAAAACAAGTTGATATTTAATAGAACAAAACGTAAGCAAACATATCCCTAAGTTTACTTTTTGATATACCTTTGCACTCGAAAAGAGACAAAAGGAAAGTCAAAGTACCATCCTTCAAGGCAAATGGATTGTTTTCAGTCATTTTGCTTCCTTGTGTTCATGAGAGAGAATTAACAGAGTATTCATATTAACAATAGTTCGTTAAAATTTGAGATAAAGGCTAAGCAGTTTTACGCTGCCAGCC
>NZ_JAHKBE010000004.1 GCF_018789675.1 Hallella faecis | reverse complement strand
AAAATTGTAGTACCTTTGCCATGACGATTATTTTTCGTTTCCCCCAAAACAGGCCGGTCAAAGCAGTTTGGGGGATTTTTTATTATTTTATGCAAAGATACAAAATTCTTATAACACTGACAATTAGATCGTTAGGTTGTTTTTGACTGATTTACGAGCATCCCTAACTTAGAAGAGCGCGTATCTGCTGACGCCATCGCCATGGCAAGCAAATACGCGCTCTTCTTATGCGACCTACTCTTGTCCAGGTTCCTTTGTGCCCACAACGCTTAGGGCAGCCAGGATGACAGTTGTTGTGATTTTTGGTTAAAAAGTTGTGCAGAGATTTTGGGTGTGAGAGAGTCTGTGGACGCCACGTTTGAGCGAAGAAGACTGTCGCCATGAGCTTCGCGATTGCGAAAAGGCATCTATCGCATTACGAAAGACCATGTATTGAGACACCAAAGACCATGTATCGCGTTGCGAAAGACCATGTATCGCAGTGCGAAAGCATACCTTTCGCAGAGGCTGATGCGTGTTATTTCATGTTGAATGTGAAAAGTGGCGTGTTTAATGACTCTCGGATGTTGCAAGCCATTGAGTGACAAGTGGTTATGTAAAGTGCGCGAGAATCGCATATTTGCGTCTCCCCTTAGGGCGCGTTGAGAATAAGTGTTAAAATTGGGGGAGGGTTGTTGGATGTTTTGTATGCTCTCAACAATGGGCGAATATGCGTAGACGCAGGTAGGGGTGCCACCAGCTCCACGTCGTAACCGTTGGTTGTCTATGTCGAAGCCACCGGTTGTTTGTGTTCGCTTGGGCGAAACGCACGTGGCCTATGCGCCTATTGGCTGAGGATGTTCGAAAGAATGACGGGTTGATATCAGTCCTTTCCAATAGGAAAGGTATAAAAACGAAGGTGGGCAAGCGATTCTTATCGCGCCGCTACAACCTCGTACCCTTGCTACGTTCCCGTCCTGGGGGGATTCCGAGGGAGCTGGCCGTAAGAGACTTGCCCATTTCTCGTTCTTCAGAGGAAGCGATGTTGCCATGCTTCCTGAAAAGCGACTGCAAAGGTAACACTTTTTGTTGATATCCCATAAAGGTGCGCTGTTTTTTAAGATGCATTAACATTCGCATGGTTTTCTTTTTGTAGTTAAACGCTCGCATTATTGGGATTTTTGCGTACCTTTGCACCAATTATGATAGATGTTGTTTCCATAGTGCAGGTGAAGGCATATGCCCGTCAGGGTGGCTTGTTCCTCTCGTTGGCGTGGCTTGTCAGCTTTGCGCTCATATTGCTGGTTCCCAAGTCGTCTTGGGGTGGCCTTGTAGCCATGTCGTCTCCCTTCTTGGTGGGATGGCTTCTTCAGCGTTTCCGCAACGAAGCCTTGGACGGCGCCATTTCGTTCCGTCGCGCCTTGGTTTTCAGTTGCCTCACCTTTTTCTATGCCTCGATGATTTTTGCATTGGCGCAATACGTGTACTTCCGTTTCCTCGACCACGGCTTGTTCCTGACCAACATCGTGAACCAGGCTGGCCTGCTTGCGGAGGTGTATAAGCAAAACGGCATGCCAACCACTGACATTACGGAGGGCTTGACCCTCATGGGACAGTTGTCGCCCATCGAGTTGGCGTTTCTGTTCATGATGCAAAACATCTTCATCGGGTGGGTGGTGAGCCTTCCCGTAGCTTTATTTTGTAAGAAAAAACAACGATAACATATGGATATTTCAGTAGTAGTACCCCTGTTTAACGAAGAAGAGTCGTTGCCCGAACTGCATGCGTGGATTCAGCGCGTGATGAAGGCCAATCATTTCACATACGAAGTCATTTTTGTCAACGACGGTTCCACCGACCATTCATGGGATGTCATCGAGAGCCTGTCGGCCAAGGACCCACAGGTGAAAGGCATTAAGTTTCGCAGAAACTATGGAAAGAGCCCCGCTCTCTATTGCGGTTTCGAGAAGGCGGAGGGCGATGTGGTCATCACGATGGACGCCGACCTGCAGGACTCGCCCGACGAGATCCCCGGTCTCTACAAGATGATCATGGAAGATCATTACGACCTTGTGTCGGGTTACAAGCAGAAACGCTACGATCCGCTCACCAAGACCCTTCCCACGAAGCTCTTCAACGCCACGGCGCGTAAGATCTCGGGCATCCATAACCTGCACGATTTCAACTGCGGCCTGAAGGCTTATCGCCGCGAAGTGGTGAAGAACATCGAGGTTTACGGTGAGATGCACCGTTACATTCCCTATCTGGCCAAGAACGCCGGTTTCGACCGCATTGGCGAGAAGGTGGTGCATCATCAGGCCCGCAAGTTTGGTAAGTCGAAGTTTGGCATCAACCGCTTCTTCAATGGCTACCTTGATTTGCTGACCCTTTGGTTCCTCACCAACTTTGGTAAGAAGCCCATGCATTTCTTTGGTTTCCTCGGAAGCATCATGTTCTTCATCAGTTTTGTGGCGCTTATCGTCATGGGTGTTGGCAAGATCATCGACCTGAGCAATCATGTATATGGTCCGTTGGCCTCGTCGGCTTGGTTCTTCGTGTTCCTGGTGGGCATGATCCTGGGCATGCAGTTGTTCCTTGCCGGCTTCTTGGGCGACCTCGTCAGCCGTCAGAGCCCCAACCGCAACGACTATCAGATAGAGAAAACCATCTGAGTGTTCGACCCAAAGTTCGTCTGATATGACTAACCATTACATGCCAATGAAGACACGTCGTGGCTGTCGGCTGCAAGCATGGGGCAGCGTGCTCCTGTTGCTCGTGGGCTTGGCCCTGACGGCTTGCTCTTCGGTCGACTGTCCGTTGAACAACTCCGTCTACGCCAACTACAAGCTCATGGGGCCCGTCAGCACGCTGACCGATACGCTCACCATTTCCACCTCGCGTGCCGATAGCAACGACTCGGTGCTCATCAACCATCAGGTCAACACCGACAGCTTCTCGCTGCCGATGAGCTATGGGCATGACGTCGACGAGCTGTATTTGCAGGTCAATTCGCTCATCGACACCATTTGGGTGGAGAAGACCAACAAACCGCACTTCGAGTCGGTGGATTGTGGGGTGGCTTATTTCCACACCCTGCAGCGCGTCCGCTACACGCGCCACGCCCTCGACTCCATTGTCATCAACCACAAGGATGTCAACTATGATGCCACTAAAAAGCATTTCTACGTTTATTTCAAGGAGTATCGTTTTTAGTCTGCTCCTTCTCATGGCGGCCCCCGTGGCGCAGGCACAATCGTCGCGCAGCAAGGCCGAGTGGGAGAAGATGCGGCAGAAACAGATTGACGACTCCATCCCCCTCTTTCGAGGTGTGCAGGTCATGGTCGACCTCATCGGCCCCATCCAGCGCGCTGTGTCGGCCTATGGCCAGTATGAGGCGGGTGTTCGCGTCAACCTCAAGGATAAGTACTTCCCCGTGGTGGAGGTGGGATATGGCGAGGCCGACCATACCGACGATGTTACGCAGAACAGCTATAAGACCTCGGCGCCTTATGGCAAGTTGGGTGTCGACTTCAACATCATGAAGAACAAGCACGACGACAACCGCGTGTATGCTGGTTTGCGTTACGCCTGCACCTATTTTAAGTGCGATATCGACCATGCGCCTATCACCGATCCCGTGTGGGGTGGGGAGACGCCGTTCTCAGCCCATGGCGTGAAGGCCAACTACCATTGGATGGAAGTGCTTGCTGGTGTCGACGCTAAGATAGCCGGCCCCCTCCGTCTCGGTTGGACCGTGCGCTATCGTCGCCGCGTCCATTACGACAATGGCCTCATGGACAATGTGTGGTATGTGCCAGGCTATGGCAAGCAAGGCTCCTCGCGCATCAGCGGAACGTTCAATATCATTTACGAATTCTGACACTTATGGTCAAGAAAAAGAAAATCCTTTGGCAGGTGGTGTTCCTCCTGCTCCTCATCGTGGGCACAGTGCTGATCATCCGTCAGCAGCGCACGATGCCCTATCAGCATAACGAAGGCTTTGTCTTTGGCACCGTTTACCACATCACTTACCAAAGCAAGAAAGACCTCCAGCCTGCGATTGTGGCGGAGATGCAGAAGGTGGACGACGCCTTGTCGGCCTTCAACAAGCAGTCGGTCATATCCAAGGTGAACCGCAACGAGGCTGTTCAGCTCAACGATATGTTCACCGACGTGTTCACTCTGGCGCAGACCATCTCGCAGGAGACCCATGGCGCATTCGACATCACGGTGGCGCCGCTGGTCAACGAGTGGGGGTTCGGCTTTAAGCAAGGCGTAGAGCCCACCCGCCATGTTGTCGACTCGCTGCGCGCCTTGGTGGGCTACGAGAAGGTGAAGCTCATGAAGGGTCGCATCGTGAAGGCCGACCCGCGCATCATGCTCGACTGCTCGGCCATCGCCAAGGGCTACGGCGTCGATGTGGTGGCACGTTACCTGCGGAGCCAGGGCATCCAAAACTTCATGGTTGAGATCGGCGGCGAGGTGGTAACAAGTGGCATCAACGAGCAGCGCATGCCGTGGAAGATAGGCGTCACCAAGCCTACCGACGACTCTACGCAGACCAACCGCGAGTTGCAAACCGTGCTTAATGTCACCGACAAGGCCATGGCGACCAGTGGTAACTATAGGAATTTCTACTACAAAGGCGGCAAGAAGTACGCCCATACTGTCGATCCCAAGACGGGCTATCCCGTTCAGCACAATATCCTCTCTGCCACGGTGATTGCCAATCATTGCGCAGAGGCCGACGCCTACGCCACCTCCTTTATGGTCATGGGATTGGATGGCGCGAAGAAGATATTGGAGAAACATCCTGAGTTGATGGCCTATTTGATTTACGCCGACGAGAAAGGCAACAACCAAGTGTGGTTCTCGCCCTCAATGGAGGGTAAAATATTGGACAACTAAAATCGGTTGTCGACATGGAGCGATTGGGGGTTTACGACAAGCTACTGATGATTCCGCTCTTCACAGGAATGGGTAAGGATGAGTTGGAACACATCGTCGCCAAGACCAAACTCCTCTTCCAGAAAGTGGAAAAGGACGAAGTGGTGGTCAGCGAGGGCGACCGATGTGGGTGCTTGTGGTTCCTGCTGGAGGGCACCCTGTTGGTGGAGACGCGTTCCGACGACCATGGCTTCATGGTGGTGGAGGAGCAGAGCGGGTGCCACGTGTTGCAACCCGAGTGCGCCTTCGGCTTGCGCCAACGCTTCACCCGTACCTACAAGGCTCTCACCACGTGCAACCTCATCAGCATCGACAAGAACGAGACGCAGCGCCTGACGACCGCCTCGCTCATCTTCAGGCTCAACCTGATGAACCTGCTCTCCACCCGTCTGCAAAAGGAGGGCCATAAGGCGTGGCGGCCTACGCCCCACGACCTGCGCCAACGCATCGTGCGTTTCATGGCCGACCACTGCCAACATCCCTCCGGCAGGAAGGTCTTCAAGATCAAGATGCAGCGGTTGGCCGACGAGGTCAACGACAGTAGGCGCAACGTGTCGCAGTGTCTCAATGTCATGCAGCAAAACGGTTTGTTGCTGCTTCGCAGAGGACAGATAGAGGTTCCAGCCCTTGAGAAACTGTCGTGATACGCTTTTTTAGCGCGGCAAAGTTAAATAATGCTTATTCTCCCCGCGCGTTTATATACTTTTTGTTATCTTTGCACAAAGAATTGAGAGAAAACAGACACACTGACATGATCGACAGTCAAGAACGCAAAAATCCGTTCATGGAGCCCTATGGGACGCCCCATGACACGGTGCCATTCGACAAGATACGCTTTGAGGATTTTGAGCCCGCCTTCATGGAGGGCATCCGCCGCGACGACGAGCAGATCGCGAAGATCGTCAACAACCCCGACGAGCCCACATTCGACAACACCATTGCCGTCACCGACGACAGCAAGGGCGAACACTACTACGACTTGCTCGACCGTGTGTCCACGGTCTTCTCGTGCCTCATGAGCGCCGAGACCAACGACGACATGGAGGCCTTGGCCCAAAAGCTCAGTCCTATTCTCACCAAGCACGGCAACGATGTCATTCTCAACCCACGCCTGTTCCAGCGCGTGAAGTATGTGTATGAGCACCACCGCGAGCTTACGCCCGAGGAGCAGATGCTGCTCGACAAGGAATACGACGGCTTTGTCAGAAGTGGTGCGCTGCTCGACGAGGCTGGAAAGGAACAGCTCAGGAAGTTGACCGAGGAGGCTGGACTGCTCACCTTGCAGTTCTCTCAAAACCTGTTGAAGGAGACTAAGGCTTACACGCTGCACATCACCAACGAGGACGATCTGAGCGGACTGCCCGAGACGGCTCGCGAGGCCGCTGCCAACAACGCCAAGGAGAAGGGCCTTGAGGGCTGGGTATTTACGCTCGACTATGAGAGCTACTCGCCCTTTATGACCTATGCCGACCGCCGCGACCTGCGCCAGCAAATCTATATGGCTCGCAATACGGAGTGTACGCATGAGGGAACCGACACGAATAACCTTGAGATATGCAAGCGTCTGGTCAATCTCCGCCGTGAGTTGGCGCAGTTGCTGGGCTTCAACACCTTTGCCGACTATGTGCTGAAGCATCGCATGGCCTCCCAGGCCTCCCATGTTTACAAGTTGCTCAACGACCTGATCGACGCCTATAAGCCCACCGCCATTGAGGAGCAGAAAGCCATTGAGCAGAAGGCCAAGGACGTTGAGGGCGATGATTTCCAACTCATGCCTTGGGATGTGAGCTATTACGCCCACAAGCTTCAGATGGAACGCTACAACCTCGACGCCGAGATGTTGCGCCCCTATTTCCAGCTCGACAAGGTCATCGATGGCGTGTTTGGCTTGGCCAACAAGCTCTATGGCATCACGTTCAAGGAGAACAAGGATATCCCTGTGTACCATCCCGATGTAAAGGCCTACGAGGTGTTCGACCAGGATGGATCTTACCTTGCCGTGTTCTATGCCGATTTCCATCCCCGCAAGGGCAAGCAGGGTGGGGCGTGGATGACCGAGTTCCAAGAGCAGTGCATCACCAAGAGTGGCAAGAATGTGCGTCCGCACGCCAGTGTGGTGATGAATTTCACCAAGCCGACGCCTTCGAAGCCGGCCCTGCTGACGCTCGGTGAGGTGGAGACCTTCCTGCACGAGTTTGGCCATTCGCTCCACGGCATGTTTGCCAACACGCGTTTCGCCAGTCTGTCGGGCACCAATGTGTGGTGGGATTTCGTGGAGATGCCGTCGCAGTTTATGGAGAACTATGCGGTCGAGAAAGATTTCTTGAGCACTTTCGCCTTCCATTACCAGACGGGCGAACCCATCCCCGACGATCTCATTGACCGCATCCGGAAGAGTCGCAACTACAATGTGGCCATGAGTTGCATGCGCCAGGTGAGCTTCGGATTGCTCGATATGGCCTACTACACGATGGACAAGCCGTTCACCGACGACATCATCCCGTTTGAGAAGAAAGCGTGGGCGAAGGCCATCATCACGCCCCAACTGCCCGAGACGTGCATGACCACACAGTTCTCGCATATCATGGCGGGTGGCTATGCGGCAGGTTATTACAGCTACAAGTGGGCCGAGGTGCTCGACGCCGATGCGTTCAGCGTGTTCAAGGCTCACGGAATATTCGACCGCGAGACGGCGCAACGTTTCCGCGACGACATCCTCTCGAAGGGAGGAACGGAGCATCCCATGGTGCTCTACAAGCGATTCAGAGGACAGGAACCCACGATAGAAGCATTACTTAAGCGAAATGGCATCAAACGATAAGCAACGAAAGCTCGATGGGCGCTACCTCAGGATGGCGCACATCTGGGCGGAGAACTCCTACTGCATACGCCGAAAGGTGGGTGCGTTGGTCGTCAAGGACAAGATGATTATCAGCGACGGTTACAACGGAACGCCCAGCGGCTTCGAGAATGTGTGCGAGGATGAGAACAACCTCACGAAGTCGTATGTGCTTCATGCCGAGGCCAACGCCATCACCAAGTTGGCCCGGTCGAGCAACAACAGTGAGGGGGCCACGCTCTATGTCACAGCCTCACCGTGCATCGAATGTGCAAAACTCATCATCCAAGCGGGCATCAAGCGTGTGGTGTATGGGGAGAAATACAGGCTCGACGATGGCCTTCGGTTGCTCGAAAGGGCAGGCATCGAGGTGATTTACCTGAATGTCGAAACCTCGGAAACGCCCTGATGGAAGGGCCTAAGAGTCCCAACGGATTGTCCTGAGAGCCAAAACGGGATTGTCCTGAGAACAAAAACGGATTAGTTATCCCTTATTAACGGATTATTCAGCCAATGAAAAACGATAAGAAAAATAGGTTCATGCCGCTGCTGATGGCTATCAGCGTGGTGGTCGGAATAGTGATAGGCTCGTTCTACGCCAACCACTTTTCGGGCAACCGACTGACGGTGATCAATAACGGTAGCAACCGTCTGAACAACTTGTTGCGCATCATCGATGACCAATATGTCGACAAGGTCGACATTGACTCGCTCGTGGAGAGTGCCATCCCGCAGATCCTCGCTGAGCTCGATCCCCACTCGGTCTACATCAGCGCCAAGGATGTGCAGGCCACCAACGACGACCTCAAGGGATCGTTCTCGGGCGTAGGTGTTGAGTTTACCATCCGTGAGGACACCATCCACGTGCAAAACGTCATCAAGAACGGACCGGCAGAGAAGGCGGGTCTGTTGGCCGGCGACAAGATTGTGTATGTGGATGGCAAGAAGTTTGTGGGCAAGGTGGTGACCAATGAGGAGGCCATGCACCGACTGAAAGGTCCGCAGGGATCGAAGGTGAAGATTGGTGTGGCGCGCTATGGCAACCCCAAGATCATTACGTATGAGGTTACCCGTGGTGAGATTCCCACCAAGACGATCACCGCAGCATATATGCTCGACGACAACACGGGCTACATCAAGGTGAAGAACTTTGGTGAAAAGACCTATCCCGAACTGCTGATAGCCTTGGCAAGTCTGCAACAGCAAGGTTTCTCGAACCTGGTGATCGACCTGCGCGACAATACGGGAGGCTATCTGCAAAGTGCCGTCCAGATGGCCAACGAGTTCCTTCCCAACAAGAAACTCATTGTTTACACCGAAGGCAGAAAGTCGCCTCGCAAGGAATATCGTTCGGATGGACATGGCGCTTACCAGAACATGCCGTTGGTGGTGCTCATCAATGAGGGCTCGGCTTCATCGTCGGAGATCTTCGCTGGTGCCATGCAGGACAACGACCGCGCCACCATCATTGGTCGCCGTTCGTTCGGCAAGGGCCTTGTGCAGCAGCAGATCCCATTCCCCGATGGCAGTATGATTCGCCTGACCATAGCCCGTTACTTCACTCCTTCGGGACGTTGCATCCAGAAGCCTTATACCCATGGCGAGGACGCCAGCTACGAGCAGGATCTCATTTCGCGCTATGAGCATGGTGAGTTCTTCTCGCAAGACAGCATCAAACATACCGGAAAGCCCTATCACACCGGCAATGGCAGGGTGGTGTATGGCGGAGGTGGCATCACGCCCGACATCTTCGTGCCCGAGGACACCTCCGACGTGACATCTTATTATAAGAAGGCTGCCATGAGCGGATTGATCTTGCAGTTCGCCTTCAACTATACCGACAACAACCGTCAGAAGATGAAGGCGTTTAAGGAGATGCTCGAGTTGGCCCAGTATCTGAAAAAGCAGAACACGGTGGAGCAGTTTGTGGGATATGCCAACAGTCACGGATTGAAACGCCGCAACTTGCTCATCAGGAAGAGCCACACGCTGCTTGAGCGTTACATCAACAGTAGAATCATATACAATATGATGGATGAGCAGGCTTGGACCGAGTATCTTAACCAGGACGATCCGGTTATTGGCATGGCCCTTCGGGTAATGCGCAACGACGCCGCCTTCCCGAAAGCTCCACAAAAGAGCAGGGATGTTAAGGGCAAGGTGGCCAAGGCCAGTCTTTCGGGCTTCGACAACCGTGCCCGCATGGGTTGCCACGCAACCTTGCTGGCGTAAGAAACATTAAGATTGAAATATGGCAAACGGCAACCGCTGGTGTGAGACCAGGGGTTGCCGTTTGTGCCATTAGGGGGTGGCTTCTCTAAGAGAGGGGGAGGTGTTCCCAACCGCAGGGGGCCGCCGTTGGTTCCCAAATCGGCCATCAGGTTTTATGTTAAACCCAAATCGGTCATTACATAACAACCTACTATTTTCCTTATTTCGGTCTAATGACCGATAGGAATTAAATCGCTCGCTGGGATTGAAGCGTAATGCCCGATTGGGAGTCAGTAGATGCGAACCTCCGTGATGATTTGTGAGCCCACGGCGTTGTTCAGCCTTTTCACAAGTTCCGTACGCATCATGCTCAGGTCTTGTCGTAGGGCAGGATTGACGATCTTGACGAACAACACCTGGTTCTGGATAAACTTATCCGAGGTGTATTGCGCGATGGTGGGGCCGACGATGGTGTCCCACGCGTCGACGAGTCGTCGTTGCAACAAAGGCGTTTCAAGTCCTTCCTGTCGTAAGAACTGCGAGAGCACCTCACTTAAGGGTTTCACGTCTTTTCTAAACATATCTCTTGTTTGCTATAATCTTGGTAGGCTTGTAGCCATGGTTGCCGCCACCGGATGGTGGCTAACGTGAGAAGCTATAATGTCCTACTAATCTTCCTGTTCCGGTAGAATGGCCGATGGGGGTTAAATCTCGGCAAACTCGCCTTTCTCAACGTTGAACATGCGGTAGTCTTTTCCGCTATGGCTTAGTATCTCATCGAGGTGGTCGCGGTTGGTGTCGGTGATGAAAATCTGGCCGAACGAGCCACCCGACACCAGGTCGACGATGTGCTCCACGCGCCTTGAGTCGAGCTTGTCGAAGATGTCGTCGAGCAAGAGCAGGGGCGTTGTCTGCGACGAGGTGCGACGCAGGAAGTCGAACTGGGCCAGTTTTAGCGCCATGACATACGTCTTCGTCTGTCCCTGGCTGCCCTCTCGCTTCATGGGATAGCCGTTGATGAGCATTTCCAGGTCATCGCGATGAACGCCATGGAGGCTATAGCCCACGGCGAGATCCTTCAGGCGGTCGCGCTGGATCACGTCGAGCAGGTCGCCCCGCTGGCCGTGCGACACATAGCGTAGCGACACCGTTTCCTTCTCGCCCGATATCTTTTGGTAAATCTGTTGGAACACGGGCACGAACTCATCCACAAACGCACTTCGCCGCTCGTATACCACGGTACCCTTCTGGGCCATCTCCGCCTCCCATATTTCCATGAGCGCCGGATCGACCGCAGGCTCCATCTTCAACAAGGCGTTGCGTTGTTGCAATGCCTTGTTGTAGGCGTTGAGCGCCTCCAGGTAGCGCTTGTCGTATTGCGCAATGACCATATCCATCAGTTTGCGGCGCTCTTCGCCGCCTCCGTCCACAAGGATGCTATCGCTGGGCGACACAAAGATGAGCGGTATCAGTCCGATGTGCTCCGAAAACTTTTTATATTCCTTCTTGTTCCTGCGGAAATGCTTTCTGGTTCCGCGCTTCATGCCCGCATACACCGATTCGGCCTCGCCGCTCTCCGTGAGGTAGTTGCCCTCAATCACAAAGAAGTCTTGGTCGTGTGTGATGACCTGACTGTCGATGTTTGTGAAGCTCGAATGGCAGAACGACAAGTAGTAAATGGCGTCGAGCAGGTTGGTCTTTCCCTCGCCGTTGTGGCCGATGAGACAATTCACGTTGGGCGAAAACGATAGATTGGCTGCCCGTATGTTCCTATAATTGATAATGGATAATTGGCTGAGTATCATGGTGAGATGCTGTCGTTGTGTAGCGGTTGCATTCTTCTGGCGCAACCCCTTGTTGTTGCAAAGTTACGAGTTTTGACAGTGAAAAACGAAAAAAGAATGGAATAAATTTCAATATCTGAGATTAAATTGGTAATTTTGCGACTAAATCTGAAAATAATAAAACAACAAAAAATAATGGCAAACAAAAACGAAAAAGCAACATTCGATGCTGCTGGAAAGTCAGAGGCATTTTTCACTAAGTATCGCAATGTTATTTTAGGAGCTGTCGCAGCAATCATTCTGGTTGTTGCAGCAGTAGTCTGTTACAACACCTTCATCGGCGGTCCTCGCGAGGACAAGGCCAGCACAGCATTGGCTCGTGGCCAGGAGTATTTCAACGCAGAGCAGTTCGACAAGGCCCTTAACGGAGACGGCGCTGGTTATGCAGGCTTCGTGAAGATTGCCAGCGACTACGGAAGCACCGACGCTGGTAACCTCGCCAACCTCTATGCCGGTCTCTGCTACTATTATCTGGGCAAGGCCAAGGAGGCTGTGAACTACCTCGAGAAGTATTCTCCCGCAAGCGATGCTATGGTGAGCCCCGCTGCTGTGGCCGCTTTGGGTAACGCCTACGCTGCCGTTGGTCAGCTCGACAAGGCTGTGAGCAAGCTGAAGGATGCTGCCTCAAAGGCCGACAGCGAGTCGAAGGATGGTGCCAACAACAGCCTGTCGCCTACATTCCTTTTGCAGGCCGGTGAGTTGCTGGAGAGCCAGAACAAGACCGATGAGGCTCTGAAGGTTTATCAGGACATCAAGAAGAAGTATGTCAACTCTATGCTCGTGCAGAGCAATGAGATCGACAAGTACATCGAGCGTACCACTAAGTAATAGCCATGGCGACTGCTCTTCATCATCTTTCAGACTACGATTTCGACAAGGTACCTGATGCCAGTAACATGTGTTTCGGTATTGTGGTGTCTGAGTGGAACGACGAGATAACCGGCGCATTGCTCAGCGGGGCTGTCAAGACCCTTGAGCTGCACGGAGCCTTGCAGGAGAACATCCATGTGAAGACCGTTCCGGGTAGTTTCGAACTGATTTATGGCGCACAGCAGATGTGCAAGAACGACGGGTTTGATGCGGTGATTATCCTTGGAAGTGTGATTCGTGGCGAGACACCCCATTTCGACTATATATGTCAGGGTGTGACCTACGGCATCGCTCATCTCAACGCCGTACAGAACATTCCGGTCATTTACGGTTTGCTCACCACTGACACTTTGCAGCAGGCAAAGGATCGCAGCGGTGGCAAGTTGGGCAACAAGGGTGACGAGTGCGCTATCGACGCCATCAAGATGGCTAAGTTCTAAGTAACTCCATAACGGTGATAACAAGGTGTCGTTGTGCCCCTGTTATCACCGCTTTTTATTTGTAAGAATCATGAAATTATACGAACTCATTCAGTCATACAATTTTGATGAGATCATGCCGGAAATCTTAAGGATGTTTCCCGGCACAGCCAAGTATCGTGAGCCGTTGAAGCAAGCCTATGACATCTTGCTGGAGATGCGGCCCGTGCCGTCAAAGAAGTCTGTCCGCTATAGGTTTTTCAACATGGATAATTCGGACGAGTCGTACATGGGTGCCGCCGATGCTGATTTCCGTTGCACCTGGGAGGTTTGCTTGGGAAAGGATGTGGTGCGTGAGCGCGGCATTGATCTGAGCGATGCTGAGATCCTGGCCAATAGCTTGGTGAACATCTGTTTTATCGGCACTCATCCGCGAAAGTTCGACGCTGCCTACGCCGAGCTGACCCGTCCGGAGCGCTAACGACCCTTCTGTAACCTTTCGGCCAAGTCGTTATTAACCCCAATTGATGATGAAGCTAAAATAGGAGGCTTATTAGGATCTTACGAATTCTTTTCAGCTCTTGTAAGCGTTTCTTTCGACATCTTGCTTTCGCCGAATAGGGGGTAAAAGAATAATGGCGTGAGGCTTCCACAAATCGTGGATACCTCTCGCCATTATTTTTTAGGGGTGATAGCTTCTTATCTTTTGGCTTCTGGGCCGTGTGGCTTGTTGAGGCGTGCGGCCACTTTTATTCGTCCTCCGTCTCAGGGTCGATGTTCATGGAGTTAACGTCGGCCTTCGTGTCCTTGGTTACGGAGTAGTTGCCGAAGTTGTCGACCTTCACAATGAGGGGCACATACTCATCGCTGGCAGGGTCGGGACTTCCCACGCTGGCGCCAAAGGTTAGCTGGTTGCCCTCGGCTTTCACAAACGCCACGCCCAACAGGGCGCCATCTTTATAGTAGGTGTCGTCCACGTAACTCTTGAAGTCGCTCTTGTGGAACTTGCGGCTGAAGAACACCGAGCCATCAGCGCGCACTACGCGCAGGGAAATGGTGTTGTCGTAATAGCGCTTCACGCCATCGGTGGCAAGGGGTAGGGAGTCGGCGGCGGTACGCTTAATCTCCACCGTGTACTTGCTGCCCATCCAGTTGACCGACTGTGAGTGCACCAGGTTGCCCATCTTTTGGGGGCGCTCCGATTTCAACACCTTGGGCTTTTTGATGATGATGACCTGTGATGACTTTTCTTCTTTGCATCCCACAGCCATAGCTGTGAGTAGGGATATGATGATCAGTGTGAGTGAGTGCTTCATGATGATGGATTGTTCTTGTATGCAAAGGTACTAAAAATAATGGTATTAAGGTGATGTGGACCTACAAATGTAGGATGAAAAGCCTACAGTTTTGTTTCTTCACCTTATTTATATAATAGACGTAGCAATTTTCTCTTTCGTTTTTACTTTTGAGCCGTTTTCGACTTCATAGGATTGTTGACCTGTGAAACATCGGGTTTGCTATCTCGGGATGATCAAACGCAGAAAACGACGAATGCCATAAGTTTACTTCGTCGATGATACATAACCTTGTGATTATCAAACTTTAGCTTGTTGAGCGCTCAAGTAGTGGTGTGACGTTTTGTATTGAATCAGTCATTAAAATATGTAAACAGGCATGAAAATGGTGGGCTGTTTAGTGGTGTTCTTTGGAAAATTATGAGTAACTTTGCATTGCAAAAGGTTGATAAAATAATCGCATTTGCAACACAAAATACTAATCGAAGTTGTCCGTTTTGGAAAACTTTTCGAGATCGGAAATCATAAAAGTTTTCCCAAAAGTGCAACAATAAACGTTTAAACCTTACATAAAAACATGGAAATCAGGAACTTTACTATTACGAAACGTGATGGTTCGAAAGATAGTTTCTCTCTCGACAAGATCATGAATGCTGTTCTCAAGGCATTCAATGCATGTCAGGAACCCATCGACTTGGGTTCAGTCTCGAAGATTCTCAGTCATCTCGACATCCAAGATGGTGTGCGCGTGGAGGACATTCAGAATCAGGTGGAGGTGTCGTTGATGAAGGAAGGCTACTACAAGGTGGCCAAGTCGTTCATCCTCTATCGTCAGGAGCACCAGGAAGACCGCGAGACGCTGGACAAGCTGAAGTTCCTGTCCGACTACATGGAGGCAGAAAACGCTGCCACAGGCTCTAAGTTCGACGCCAACGCCAACGTGGAGCACAAGAATATCGCCACGTTGATTGGTGAGTTGCCCAAGGCCAGCTTTATCCGCCTCAACCGCCGTTTGCTCACCGAGCGCATCAAACGCATGTATGGAAAGGACCTCGCCAACGAGTATCTCGACTTGCTGACCCACCACTTTATATATAAGAACGACGAGACCAACCTCGCCAACTATTGCGCCTCCATCACCATGTACCCATGGCTTATTGGCGGTACGATGAGCATTGGCGGCAACTCGGTGGCACCCACCAACCTCAAGTCGTTCTGCGGTGGCTTCATCAACATGGTGTTTATGGTGAGCTCCATGCTCGCTGGCGCATGCGCCACACCAGAGTTCTTGATGTATATGAACTACTTCATCGAGAAGGAGTATGGTAAGGACTATTACAAGCACGCTGATGATGTGGTGGACCTTAGCTTGAAGAAGCGCACGATCGATAAGGTCATCACTGACTGCTTCGAGCAGATTGTCTACTCGCTCAACCAGCCTACAGGTGCCCGCAACTACCAGGCTGTGTTCTGGAACATCAGCTATTACGACCGTTACTACTTTGATTCGCTCTTTGGTAACTTCTTCTTCCCCGACGGATCACAGCCCCATTGGGAGGGCGTCGACTGGTTGCAGAAGCGCTTTATGAATTGGTTCAACCAGGAGCGCACGAAGACCGTGCTCACGTTCCCTGTGGAAACCATGGCCATGCTCACCGAGAATGGCGACTGCAAGGACGAGGAGTGGGGCGATTTCGCCGCTGAGATGTACTCGAAGGGCCATAGCTTCTTCACCTATCTCTCCGACAATGCCGACTCGCTGTCGAGCTGCTGCCGCCTGCGCAATGAGATCCAGGACAACGGCTTCAGCTACACCCTGGGTGCCGGTGGCGTGTCGACCGGATCGAAGAGCGTGCTCACGGTGAACCTCAACCGCTGCGTGCAGTATGCGGTGAACCATGGCAAGGACTACAAGGAATATCTTGCCAATGTGATCGACCTTTGCCATAAGGTGCAGTTGGCATACAACGAGAACCTCAAGGACCTGCAGCGTCATGGCATGTTGCCTCTCTTCGACGCAGGTTACATCAATATCAACCGCCAGTATCTCACCATCGGCATCAACGGATTGGTGGAGGCTGCCGAGTTTATGGGCCTCAACATCACGCCTAACGACGACTACCTCCACTTTGTGCAGGGCATCCTCTCATTGGTGGAGAAGTTTAACAAGCAGTATCGTTCCAAGGAGGTGATGTTCAACTGCGAGATGATCCCCGCAGAGAATGTGGGTGTGAAGCACGCCAAGTGGGATCGCGAGGATGGCTACTTCGTGCCGCGCGATTGCTACAACAGTTATTTCTACGTGGTGGAGGACGACTCGTTGTCGATCATCGATAAGTTCAAGTTGCATGGCGCTCCTTACATTGAGCACCTTACCGGTGGCTCGGCCTTGCATATGAACCTCGAGGAGCACCTCTCGAAGGCCCAGTATCGCCAGCTCTTCCGTGTGGCCGCCAAGGAGGGATGCAACTACTTCACGTTCAATGTGCCCAACACCTTGTGTAACGAGTGTGGCCACATCGACAAGCGCTATCTCAAGGAGTGCCCCGTGTGCCACTCGAAGAATGTGGACTACTTGACGCGCATTATCGGTTACTTGAAACGCGTGTCCAACTTCTCTGAGGCACGTCAGAAGGAGGCTCACCGCCGTTTCTACGCAGGTGTCGACCGTCTGCCGCAGGCCAACAAGATTGCGTTGGGCAAGAAGCACGAGGAGGTTACCAAGTAATCCGATCCTCTTTCAGCAGATCACAACATGATTAAATATGTGAACACCGAGGTCGTCTTTCAGGAAATACCTGATGAGACGACCCTTGCTATCAATATCTCTGGATGCCCCTGCCATTGCCCTGGTTGCCACAGCAGTTATCTCTGGGAGGATGTGGGCACGCCGCTGACCACCACCGAGCTTGAGCATCTCATCCAATCGAACGATGGCATGCTCACCTGCGTCAGTTTTATGGGTGGCGACGCAGAGCCGGCCACCGTCGACCAATTGGCTGCATGGCTCCATGACCACCATCCTGAGATCAAGACGGCATGGTATAGTGGCCGCATTCGACTCTCGCGCGACATAGACAAGCGCCATTTCGACTACATCAAGTTGGGACCGTATATCCGTCATATGGGTGCGCTCAACCAGTCGACCACTAACCAACGCTTGTATCGCTGTGTGAATGGCGACGAGTTGGAGGATATCACTTACCGCTTTTGGAAGAAATAAGTAGGATAGAAGGATGGTTTCTTGACCATCCTTTTGTCGTCTTGTAGAAAGGGTACGAAGCCCCTGTGGCGTTAATCCCAAATGACTGATATGGGGTAAAAGCATAATGATACGGGTGTGAACCCGAAAACGATGGCGTTGCGGTTTGACCCGCCTTGAGGTGATGAAAGATAAGGGAATAAAAAAAGCGATGGCCTTCACAGGCAATCGCTCCAAATCTTCAATAGGTATTAGTTTCCTTCTAAGGTAAAAAGATTGTTTTCAGGATAACATTTGCAAAGATAGCATAATATTTTAACAAGCCAAATGTTTTGCAAACTTTTTTTAAGAAAAAGTTATTTTCCCTTTATTTTTTATTATCTTTGCAACATCGAAATAGCAAAATTAAGACATTTTACTTATGAAACCTATTACCCTTTGTGGACTACTACTTTTGTCATCAATCAGTCTTCAAGCCCAGACCCGCCATGAACAATCGCTCAACACGTGGCAGTTCTCACGTGATAGTCTCCATTGGCAAACCGTCAGTGTGCCCCACGACTGGGCCATTAGCGGACCGTTCGACAAGAAATGGGACTTGCAGGTGGTGGCCATTGTGCAAAATGGCGAGAAGGAGAAGACGGAAAAATCAGGGCGCTCAGGAGCCCTTCCATGGATAGGCGAGGGCTATTATGCCACATCCTTGAACGTAGGTGATATGTCGGGCCAGCGCTATACGCTTGAGTTCGATGGCGCCATGGCCGAGCCCACGGTCTATGTCAATGGTCACAAAGCGGGCTTTTGGGCCTATGGCTATTCGCCGTTCCGCCTCGACATCACGCCCTTTCTTCACCCGGGTAGCAACACCCTCGCTGTCAGTTTGCGCAATCAGCCAGAGAGCAGTCGTTGGTATCCTGGCGCAGGACTGTACCGACCGGTGAAGCTGGTGACGATGCCGGTGGTGAGCATCGACCCGTGGGCCACCTTCCTGCGTACAGAAAAGGCCGATTCGGCATCTGCCACGCTGGCGTTCGACACACAGGTGAAAGGCGCCACGGGGCAAGAGGGTTGGGCGGTGGAAGTGTCGCTCCTTAACCCTAAGGGATGGGTGGAACAGGCTGCACACGCATCGCTCGATCAGGAGGGACGTGTGCACATCAGTCTTCCGGTGGCCAACCCCCGTCTCTGGTCGCCCGAGACTCCGCATCTCTATCGCGTTGCTGTGACGCTTTACCAAAACGGAAGTGTGGTTGACGCTTTCCACATGAATACGGGCATACGAACCATCGCTTACAGCAAGGAGCGTGGCTTTGAACTTAACGGACAGGCGCGCAAGTTTAAGGGCGTGTGTCTGCACCACGATCTGGGCCCGCTTGGTGCGGCGCTCAACAAGGCAGCGCTCATCCGTCAGGTCAAGGCGTTGAAGGACATGGGAGCTGATGCCATACGAACCTCCCACAACCTGCCCTCGCAGATGCAGATGGAGGTGTACGACTCGTTGGGAATGATGGTCATGGCCGAGAGTTTCGACATGTGGCGCTATCCCAAATGCAAGAACGGTTACGCACAGTATTTCGACGAATGGAGCGAGCGCGACCTCACCCATCTGGTGCTGTCGAACCGCAATCATCCTTCGTTGGTGATGTATTCCATCGGTAACGAGATACCCGAGCAGGGGAGTCGTGAAGGCCGCGACATCGCTGGTCGCTTGCAAGACATCTGTCATCGCTACGATTCGACGCGTCCCGTTACGCAAGGCATGGACCGTGTAGACGCTGCCCTGAAGTCTGGGTTTGCGCAGGTGATGGACATTGCAGGATTCAATTATCGTGTCCACAAATATGATGGGGCCATCAGCCAGTTGCCAAAGGGTTTCCTGTTGGGCTCCGAAACGGCCTCTACCGTCAGTTCGCGCGGCGTTTACAAGTTCCCTGTTCGTTTCAAGGTGGCTTCCGAGGAAGCCGATGGACAGGTGAACGGCTACGATACCGAGTGGTGCTCGTGGAGCAACCTCCCAGAGGTCGACTTCATGGCGATGGAAGACAAGTCGTACACCATCGGGCAGTTTGTGTGGACTGGCTACGACTATTTGGGCGAGCCCACGCCATACGACAACTATTGGCCGAGTCGAAGCAGCTACTTTGGTATTCTCGACTTAGCCGGATTGCCCAAAGACCGCTATTACCTTTATCGGTCGGTGTGGAACACGCAGGAGCACACGCTCCACTTGTTGCCCCATTGGACCTGGCCGGGCCGTGAGCGTCAGGTGACCCCGGTGTTTGTTTATACTGACTACCCTGAGGCTGAACTCTTTGTGAACGGCAAGTCGCAAGGCCGTCGACAGAAGGACAAAACGCTGAGGGGGGATGGCCCCTTGGTGTCAACGCCCGAATTGGCTGCCGAGCGCGCCAAGCGTTATCGCCTTATGTGGAACGATGTGAAGTATGAGCCGGGCGAGTTGCGCGTGGTGGCCTACGATGCTTCTGGACGTCCCGCAGCCGAGCAGACCGTAAGGACGGCCGGGCGCGCTGCAGCCATCAAACTGAAGGCTGACCGTAGCACGCTCCACGCCGATGGAGCTGATCTGAGCTATATCACAGTGAGTCTGGTGGATAAGAATGGCACCGAGCTGCCCACTGCCACCGATTACATCGAAGTGGAGGTGCGTGGCGCTGGAACGTTCAAGGCCATCTGTAATGGCGACGCCACATCGGTTGAGGTGTTTACCGAACCCCACATGCACCTGTTCAGTGGCAAACTGGTAGTCACGGTGCAGGCAGGCAACGCCATCGGCGACATCGACGTTGTGGTGAAGGATAAGAAAGCCAAACTTCAAAACACCATCAAACTGAAAGTCGCAGGTAAGTAAATAAACATAAGAACCACCAACGCCAACCCTCGAATAATATTATCAAAGGGTTGGCGTTGGTGGCTTGAAATGTAAGGAAGATTCAGACCACCTCGAGCTAATCATCGTGTAGGAACAACAAGGCGTGTTCTCCGTCCCCAGAGTGGGAGCTGATTTGATTGCGTCTATTACCGTATCTGTAGGCCTTATTGAAAAAATGGGCTTCCGAAACACAACGCAGACCCTACGCTATCCGTTGGCTTGGCGCTGGCCTCTGATCTTGGCCTGCCACTCCTGACGGCGCTTTTCTTGTTGTTTTTTCCGATTGCGAATATCGTTGATGCACTTTGCGCCAAACCAAACGATGATGACGGTGAGCAGCACGAAGACGGCAATCAACACATAGAGTTCATTCTTTCCCATATCTGTTTGTTCGTTTTTTATTTGCAAATGTACGGAATTATCGTCGACTAACAAAGTTATGGGCACTAAAAAATAACGATTTGATAGTTGAACGGCCTTGGGGATGGATGGTATGTGAAAAGAAATAATGAAAAATTTCCCTGTTCCACACTTTTTTGTTAACTTTGCGCCAAATTATTTATTAAGGTAAAGTTAGAAAAGATTATGGCTAAGAAATTTGCCGAACATAGTGGATTGGATTTGACCAAGACGAACCAGGAGGTCTTGGCGCAGTGGGAGAAAAACGATATCTTCCACAAAAGTATTGATGAACGTGAGGGATGCCCCAAGTTCATATTCTTCGAGGGTCCCCCCTCTGCCAATGGCCACCCAGGTATTCACCATGTTCTCGCACGCTCCATCAAGGACGCTTTCAACCGCTATAAGACCATGCAAGGCTTCCAAGTGAAGCGTAAGGCTGGTTGGGATACTCACGGACTGCCCGTGGAAATCAATGTGGAGAAAGAACTGCATATCACCAAGAAGGATATTGGCGAGAAGATTTCCGTGGAAGAGTACAACCACCGTTGCCACCAAGACGTGATGAAGTTCACGAAGGAGTGGGACGAACTGACCCAACGCATGGGTTATTTCGTCGACCTCGAGAACCCCTATATTACATACGACACCAAGTATATAGAGACCCTGTGGTGGTTGCTCAAGCAGCTCTACAACAAGGGTCTGCTCTACAAGGGTTACACCATTCAGCCCTATTCGCCCTCTGACGGTACGGGACTTAGCTCACACGAGCTCAATCAGCCGGGTTGCTACCAGGATGTGAAGGACACTACCGTTACGGCTCAGTTCCTCATCACCGAGCCGAAGGCCGAGTGGACCAAGTGGGGTAAGCCTTATTTCCTGGCTTGGACCACCACGCCTTGGACCTTGCCTTCTAACGTGGCACTGTGCGTAGGGCCGAAGATCGACTATGTGGCAGTGCAGACTTACAATCCCTATACGGGCGAGCCGATCACAGCCGTGATGGCCGAGAGCCTGCTGGGCGCTTACCTCGACGCCGACCATGAGGTGAAGGAGGGCGAGCTGCCTGCATACGACAAGGAAGCTAAGCATTGTCATTGGAAGATTGTCGACCGCATGAAGGGTGCCGATTTGGTGGGTATCCACTACAAGCAGCTCATGCCTTGGGTGAAGCCATGCGAGAAGGTGAGCCAGTATAGCCATGCTTTCGTCAACGAATACGCTGCCGCCCATCCTGAGAAGGTGTTCCAGGGTGCCGATGGTCGCGACCAATTTGTGGAGATGTCTGATGCAGCATTCCGCGTCATCCCTGGCGATTACGTCACCACTGAGGATGGTACGGGCATTGTGCACACGGCTTCTACATTCGGTGCCGACGACGCCAAGGTGTGTAACGACGCTGGTATTCCCGCACTATACCTCATCTCGAAGAAGGGCGAGACACGTCCTATGGTCGACCTGCAGGGTAAGTATTATCTGATCGAAGACCTCGACGCCAATTTCGTGGAGCGTTGTGTCGACGTGGAGGCTTACGGCCACCATGCTGGCGACTATGTGAAGAACGCCTACGATCCTAAGTTCAACCCAGAGGGCGTATGGGACAAGAAGGCGTCGGCCAATGCCGAAGACCTCAACATTATCATCTCAATGGAGATGAAGCAAGAGGGTTCTGCTTTCAAGATCCAGAAGATGGTGCACAACTATCCTCATAGCTGGCGCACCGATAAGCCCATCCTTTACTATCCGCTCGACTCGTGGTTTATCCGCGACACGGCGAAGAAGCAGGAGATGGTGGCTTACAATAAGACCATCCGTTGGCAGCCGGAGAGCACTGGAACAGGTCGTTTCGGCAACTGGCTGGAGAACCTCAACGACTGGAACCTGTCGCGCTCACGTTTCTGGGGAACTCCGTTGCCTATCTGGCGCGACGAGGATCGCAATGAGAAGTGCATCGGCTCAATCGAGGAGCTCTATGCGGAGATCGAGAAGTCGGTCGAGGCGGGCTTCATGAAGAGCAACCCGCTGAAGGACCTCGGCTTCGTGGTCAACGATTTCTCACAGGCCAACTATGATAAGGTGGACCTCCACCGCCCCTATATCGACCGTATCGTTTTGGTAAGTGAGAGCGGTAAGCCCATGCACCGCGAGAGCGATTTGATTGACGTGTGGTTCGATTCGGGCTCAATGCCTTATGCGCAGCTTCACTATCCGTTTGAGGGTGAGATCAACACTGAGGGCTTGAAGGCCACTGGCTTGAGTGAGGACGAATATCGCAACCAATTGGTACATAGCACTTACGAGGGCACAGCTGTGGCTCCTGCCTTCTTCCCCGCCGACTTCATCAATGAGGGTGTTGACCAGACGCGTGGATGGTTCTTCACGCTTCATGCCATCGCTACGATGGTCTTCGACTCTGTGGCCTTTAAGAATGTCATTAGTTCGGGCCTGGTGCTTGACGCCAAGGGCAATAAGATGAGTAAGCACGTGGGCAACGTAACCAATCCATTCGAGATGCTCGACAAGTACGGTGCCGACCCCGTACGTTTCTATATGCTCACCAACTCAGAGCCCTGGGACAACCTGAAGTTTGACCCGAATGGCGTTGATGAGTGCCGTCGTAAGTTCTTTGGCACCTTATATAATACGTATAGCTTCTTTGCGCTCTATGCCAACGTCGACGGTTTCAACCCCGCAGAGGGCTCATTGGCCGATAGCAAGGAGGCGTTGACGGAGGTGGATAGCTGGATTCTTTCTTGCCTCAACACGCTTGTCAAGGGTGTAACAAAGGAACTTGAGAACTTCGATCCTACACGTGCCGGCCGTCTGATCGACGCTTTCGTCAACGACGACTTGAGCAACTGGTATGTTCGCCTCAACCGTAAGCGTTTCTGGGGTAAGGAGATGAGCGCCGACAAGCTTGCCGCTTATCGTGTGCTTTATACCTGCTTGATGACAGTTTCCAAGTTGTTGGCACCTTTTGCACCGTTCTTCGCTGACCAGCTCTATAAGGATTTGAAGGGCGAACTGGAGTCGGTACACTTGGATCGCTTCCCGCAGGTCGATGAGGCTTGGGTCAATAAGGACCTTGAGGCCCGCATGGCCATGGCTCAGAAGATTACCTCAATGGTTCTCGCCCTGCGCCGTAAGGTGAGCATCAAGGTGCGTCAGCCGTTGGCTCAGATCATGATTCCTGTGATCGATGAGGCTCAGAAAAACCATATTGAGGCTGTTAAGGATCTGATTATCAATGAGGTTAACGTTAAAGCCTTGACCTATGCTGAGGGTCAGAATATCCTTGTGAAGAAGGTGAAGTGCAACTTCCGCGTTATGGGTAAGAAGTTTGGTAAGCTCATGAAGGGCGTTGCCGCTACAATGAGTGGCCTCTCTCAAGAGGAGATTGCTAAGTTTGAGCGCGACGGTCAGTACAGCTTTGAGGTTGAGGGACAGCCCGTTACCGTCGAGGTGGCCGATGTGGAGATTATCTCTGAGGACATGCCCGGATGGTTGGTGTCTAACGAGGGCAACTTGACTGTGGCCCTGGAGGTGGAGCTGACCCCTGAGTTGAAGAACGAGGGTATGGCTCGCGAGCTCATCAACCGCATTCAGAATATGCGTAAGGAGGGTGGACTCGAGATTACCGACCGCGTGAAGGTCACCGTGGAGTCGAACGAAGAGACCGACTCCGCCATCGCTTCCTTCGGCGACTATATCAAGGGTCAGGTGTTGGCTGATGCCATCACGGTGGCTCCCAATGATGGTGTGGAGACCGACTTCGACACATTCAAGATCAATATTAAGGTGGAGAAGGCCTAAGACACCGCTCCCGACAATCATACCTTAGTGCCATCCAGTGGAAAAAGCAACCAAGGTTGTCTTTTTCGCTGGATGAGCCGATAAGGTTCTTCTATCATCCATCGAAGGTTTCTCTGCCTTTCATCAAGGTGGAGAATCGTAGATGCCTAATCTTTAATCAATCATTATGGAAACAAAAACACGCTATTCTGATGAGGAACTTCAGGAGTTCCGCCAGATCATTAATGAGAAATTGGAGGTAGCCCGAAAGAGTTACAACGAGATGATGCGGCAATTGATGAACGCCGATAGCAATTCGGATAGTGACACTGCACCCACTTACAAGATCTTGGAAGAAGGTACAGATGCCATGGAGAAAGAACAACTCATCTCGATGGCTCAGCGTCAACAGAAGTTCATACAGGGTTTGGAGGCGGCACTTGTCCGCATCGAGAACAAGACGTATGGCATCGACCGACTGACGGGAGAGTTGATTCCCAAGGAGCGCTTGCGCGTTGTGCCGCACGCTACGCTGAGCGTTGCTTCCAAAAATTCAAGAAATCACTAAATGGCCAAAGTAAAGAAACACGAATGGATGACCGATGGCAGAATGGCGTGGATTATCATCCTGGCCATTCTGATCATCGATCAGGTCATTAAGATCGAGGTAAAGACATCCATGACATTGGGTGAGTCGATTCGCATTACCGATTGGTTCTACATCACATTTGTGGAGAACAACGGAATGGCTTGGGGTATGACGTTTATCAACAAGCTTTTTCTGAGTGTGCTCCGCATTGTTGCTGTGTCTGCCATAGGTTGGTTTATTTGTCAAACCGTCAAGCAGAAGGGGCGTACGCGCTACGTCGTTTTTCTTTCGATGGTTTTGGCTGGAGCGGCTGGTAACATCTTTGATTCCATATTTTATGGCCTTGTTTTCAGTGCCTCGTCGCCTTTTTATGTGGCTTATTGGGTGCCGTTCGGTACTGGATATGCCGATGTTTTGATGGGCAAAGTGGTCGACATGTTCTACTTCCCCTTGTTCCACGGCACTTGGCCTACATGGATGCCTATGTGGGGTGGTGATGAATTCATCTTTTTCTCGCCCGTTTTCAACTTTGCAGACTCCTGCATTACGGTGGGAGTAATTAGCCTTCTTTTGTTCTGTAGAAAAGATTTGGAGCAAATGGAGACAACGTTCCGTGTGGCCTTCCACAAGGATAATAAACAAGAAATTGATCCTAAGGCATGAGAAATCATACACATCGTACACTTGGATTTTGGTTGGTCGTAATGGCTTTCGTCATGGCTGTTAGTTCGTGCAAGCCCTCGGCTCCATCGGGTATCATACAACCCGATGTGATGGAGGATTTGCTTTACGATTATCATTTGGCTGATGCCATGGCCTATTCGGCTGAAGGCGACTGCAACCAGAACCTCATCGCTTATCACACGGCGGTGTTCAAGAAGTATGATGTGACCAGCGCTGAGTTTGATTCGTCGATGGTTTATTACATGCGCCATACGTCGCAACTCCATGATATGTATGAAAAGATCGCGCAGCGAATGGAAGACGACGCGCAGGCCATGGGTTCATCGGTGAGCCTCAACACAGACAACGATGCCTTTAACACGGCTTCGGGCGACACTATTGATATTTGGAAGGGTGCCCAGTCGGTTGTCTTGATTCCCAATGAGCCCTATAACGTTGTGTCGTTCCATTATAGCCCTGACGCGAAAGCGCAGAAGGGTGATGATTATGTGTTGACGACCCATAGTAATTTCATCTTCCAAGACGGCATGCGCGATGCCATCATTTGCATGGCCTTGACGTTTACCAACGACAGTGTGGTTTCAAGAACGATGCATGTTTCATCGTCGTCCGAACAGCAAGTGGTGCTGACCGATGGCGATAGCCTTGGCGTTAAGGAGATCAGAGGCTATTTCCTGCTCAATAAGAACAATCAGGCGAACAGTTCATCCACCACCTTGCGACTGGTGAGCTTCGACCGAATCCACCTTCTGAGATGCCATCGTACGACTGAAGGAAACAAGTCGCAGGCTAATACTGCGCCGTCGTCGTTAGAGAAGACGGCGGAACCAGCTCCCGCCGTCAACAAGTCATCCGAACAGATTTCTGCGGTTCCAGCCAATAAGCAGACTGTTGTGCCCATAGATAAGGACGTAACACCTCCAGCCAATAATGGCGCTACGCCACCAACTAAAAATGGCGCAGTGCCTCCTTCGAACAGGAGTGCTTTGGTGCCCGCTACTAATGGTGCCCGTCCCCAACGACAACTGGCTTCACGAAAGAACCTGAAAATAGTGAAGGAGGTTATCAAACCGATGAAGTAACCACCGCTATCAAGGTGTTATTTTCAGAGGAATGATAAGATAAATGATCTCGACTGAAGATGTGACAAAGACTCAGAAGTCGAGTGGAAGTTCCCTAAAAGAGACGTTGGCACTCCTTCCAAGGGGCGTTTGCTCTCTTCTAATGGGGCGCTGACAATATGAAAAACATCCCCGATAGGCCGTAAAACCTGTTGTGGAACAACACTGAGGGGCCGTCAGAACCAGTCCTGTAGGGCGCTGAACCCTGTCTAATCAAGAATAATCAAACATTAAAACCGAATAATATGCTATCAGTAAACGAACTTGAAGATGCTCTTATCGACCTCGCATTCGCTGAGGATATAGGAGATGGAGATCACACAACCTTGTGCTGCATTCCTGAAGATGCCATGGGAAAAAGTCACCTGCTCATTAAGGAGGATGGAATTCTGGCGGGTGTTGACGTTGCCCGCGAGGTGTTTCACCGCTTTGATCCCACTATGCAGATGGAAGTCTTCATGGAGGATGGTGCGCAAGTGAAGAAGGGCGACATTGCGTTTGTGGTGTCGGGTAAGGTTCGCTCGTTGCTTCAGACAGAGCGTTTGATGCTCAACATCATGCAGCGCATGAGCGGCATTGCCACCATGACAAACAAGTATGTGAAACTGATTGAGGGCACTGGAGCACATGTTCTCGACACACGTAAGACCACTCCGGGCATGCGTATGTTGGAGAAGCAGGCCGTTAAGATCGGTGGTGGTGTGAACCATCGCATCGGTTTGTTCGACATGATCCTGCTCAAGGACAACCATGTCGACTTTGCCGGTGGCATTGAGAATGCCATTGACCGTTGCCATCACTACCTTAACGAGAAGGGACTGGATCTTAAGATTGAAATTGAGGTTCGCAATTTCGATGAGCTTCAGCAGGTTCTCGACAAGGGCGGTGTAAACCGTATCATGCTCGACAACTTCACTGTGGCCGACACAAAGAAGGCTGTCGACATTATCAATCATCGTTTTGAGGTGGAGTCGTCGGGTGGAATCACCTTCGACACCATTCGTAGTTATGCTGAGCAGGGCGTTGATTTCATCAGCGTTGGTGCGCTTACGCACAGCGTCAAGGGTCTTGACATGAGTTTTAAAGCTTGTTAATATCTAATTTATGAAAAAGTTTTTTATTCTTTCAGCCCTGGTCCTGGCCGCAAGTTACGCTTCGGCCTGCACCAACTTCATTGTTGGTAAGGACGCTTCGGTCGATGGCTCGGTGATCTGTACGTACACCGCCGACGACTATGGTATGTTCATCGGTCTGCAGCATTTCCTCGCTGGCACACACAAGAAGGGCGAGATGCGTGATGTGGTTGACTGGGACACCCACGTCTACCACGGACAAATCCCTGAGGCACCCGTTACCTATACGGTCAACGGCAACATCAACGAGTATCAGGTTACCATTGGTGAGACAACCTGTGGCGGCCGTGAGGAGATGATAGACCCTCAGGGAATCATCGACTATGGCTCACTGATCCACATCGCTTTGCAACGCTCTAAGACTGCTCGCGAGGCCATTAAGGTCATGACCACCCTGGCTCAGACCTACGGCTATTGCTCAAGCGGTGAGTCGTTCACCATCTGCGACCCCAACGAGGCGTGGATTATGGAGATGCTGGGCAAGGGTCCCGGCTCGAAGGGCGTGGTATGGGTAGCTCAGCGCATCCCCGACAACGCCATCTCTGGTCATGCCAACCAAAGCCGCATAGGCAAGTTTAACATGAAGGACAAGAAGAACGTCATGTATTCAAAGGACGTCATCAAGTTTGCCCGCGATAAGGGATGGTTTACGGGTAAGGATGCCGACTTCTCATGGAAGATGGTTTACTCAGCCCCCGACTTTGCCGGACGACGCATCTGCGACGCTCGTGTATGGGCGTTCTTCAATCGCTTCGTGAAGGGAATGGACCGTTACCTGCCTTGGGCTTTGGGTAAGGACAAGAACGCTGAGGACATGCCTTTGTGGGTCATCCCTGATAAGAAGCTGTCGGTTCAAGACGTAGAGGCCGCCATGCGCGACCACTTTGAGGGCACTCCGATGGCACTCGATTCTACCGATATCGGCGGTGGCGTATGGCAGATGCCTTATCGTCCCACACCATTGTATTACGAGGTGAACGGCAAGAAATATTTCAATGAGCGTCCTACCTCTACCCAGCAGACAGGCTTCTCATACGTATCGCAGATGCGTTCTTGGCTTCCCCGTCAGATAGGTGGTGTCCTGTGGTTCGGCAACGATGATGGCAACATGGTGGCTTATACGCCGATCTATTGCGGCAACACGGTTCCTCCCGAGTGTTACGATACTCCTGGTGCCGATGCTGTGACATTCTCTATGAAGAATGCCTACTGGGTTTGCAACTGGGTGAGCAACATGGTTTATCCCCGTTACTCACTGATGTTCCCCAGTCTGAAGGCTGTTCGCGACTCCCTTGACCAGAGCTACTTCGCTCAGCAGGCAGAGGTTGAGGCCCGTGCCGTAGAGCTCTGCAAAACCAGCGAGGAAGAGGCTGTGAAGTATCTCAACACCTATAGTAACACCAAGGCTCAGCAGATGCTCGAGCGTTGGAAGGAGTTGGCTTTCTATCTCATCGTGAAGTACAACGATATGGCTGTGAAACCCGACCAGAATGGCAAATTCCTCCGCACGAAGGAGGGCCTTGGCGCCACAGTGAAACGTGTAGGATCAGCTGCGGCTTTCCAAAAGAAGTTGGCCGAGACCACAGGCGATAAGTTCCTCGTTCCTACAGAATAATCCCACTATACGCAATCTGTTTTGTCGAAACCCATGCGTGATGTGTTGAGCATCGGTATGTGAACATTGCCAACAGATAGTACATATAATGGCGGTTGTCCCATCGTTTGAATCAAACGTAAGGGCAACCGCTTTTTCGATTCTCCCCACGTCCTACTGAAGCCAGTATTCTCTCCCTTCCTCGTTGTTTCGCTCATTTCGCTCCCCGCTACATGGGCATGCCAACAATTTCATGCTTATTCCATGCCCCATTGAAACATAAATTCGAAGATAATGGCTATATGATGAAAATAATGTGTATCTTTGTGGAACAATATGTGGTGATTATGCAAGTAGCCACTCTTTGTCGGTAGACCGATCTTTCGTTTATGAGAGAGATCAGATCTGCTTCGCATTTATTAATCTTTACTATGTAATGATGGATATATCGCGCGTATTAAAACTGATAGATAGCCAAGACGGACTGTCGCAATCTCTTGGCATGGAATTTTTGTCGACTCCTGAGCCCAATACCTGTAAGGCTCGAATGAAGGTCGACCATCGCAATCGCCAACCTTTCGGTTTCTTAAGCGGAGGTGCATCGTTGGCGCTTGCCGAGAACATCGCTGGTGTGGGTTCGTTGGCCCTTTGTCCCGGAAAGATCAGTGTTGGCATCAATGTCAGCGGATCGCATGTGAAAGCGGTGATGGAAGGCGATGTGGTGGAAGCCACAGCCACCTTGCTTCACAAAGGCCGCACCCTCCACACATGGCAGGTGGATATTCGAAACTCCAACCAAGAGCTCATCTCTACGGTTAGCGTCACCAATTATATTATCAAACCTCAGTCGGCTCCCAACACCTCAGGGGAGTCGAAATAAATATTGTCCCCATACCCTATGAAGACCGATTTTGTTTTGTATAGGATGCCTTATGCCGAGCAGGCTTATCGTATCGATGCCGATACCACCCATCTGTTGTCGTCGGCCGAAGAGCTCGATGGTGTCTGCGGATTTGTGATGGCACCCTTTCAAACGTCAGCCTCCACACCCATAGTCGTTATCGAAGGCAAGTCTGTGCCTGTTCCCATGGCTTCCATGCCATCACGCGTTGCTGTGGATGAGCACTGCTCACGTGAGCAATACGCCTCCGATTTTGCCCGATTCCATGAGGCTATCTGCCAAGGCCATTTCTCTAAGTTGGTGCTTTCGCGTTGTGCTTCTTTCACATCGTCGGAGCTCTACTGTCCCGAGCAACTGTTTGCCGAGGCTTGCCGTAGCTATCCCCGTATGATGATAGCGTTGGTTTGCAGCGAGGTGGCGGGCACCTGGCTTATGGCTACTCCCGAGATATTGCTCGCCTTGGACGGTTATCAATGGCGTACCATGGCCTTGGCCGGCACCATGGCATGGGAGGGTAAAAAGCAATACGAGTGGTCTGAGAAGAATAAGAAAGAGCAGCTGCTTGTTGCCCACTATATCGAAGAGGCTTTAAGTACTTTTGCCACCGATCTTGAGATATCGGAACCTTATACCGTGAAGGCTGGCAACCTTGTTCATCTGCGTAGCGACTTCTCCTTTACGCTCGACGATTCTCTGACCGATGGCAATGGCTTGGGTAAGTTGGTCGATGCACTTCATCCCACGCCCGCTGTGTGTGGCCTGCCTAAGCAGGAGGCCATGGAGTTTATCATTGCCAACGAGAGCATCGACCGCCGGTATTACAGTGGTTATTGTGGCCCGTGGAATGTGGGTGGCATGACGGCCCTCTTCGTGTCGTTGCGATGCATGGAGCTGAGCGCCCATCGTTGCGTGCTCTATGCTGGAGGCGGCCTTCTTGCCGAAAGTTCCGAAGAGAGCGAATGGCAGGAGACGATGATGAAAATGGAGGCAATGAGAAGACTATGTACTCAGACAAGATAAACATTAACATCCTGACCTCGCTGATGGTGGCTCACGGCGTCACCACCGTGGTGATCTGTCCGGGTAGCCGAAACGCGCCGTTGGCCCACAACTTTGCTTCGTGCCCCGACATGTATTGTGTGGCTGCTACCGACGAGCGCTCAGCTGGCTTCTATGCCTTGGGATTGGCGTTGGCGTCTGAGCATCCTGTGGCCGTGTGTGTCACGAGCGGTTCGGCCCTGCTCAATTTGGCGCCTGCCGTAGCTGAGGCTTATTACCGTGAGGTGCCACTTCTCGTTATTTCAGCCGATCGCCCATTGGCTATGATCAATCAGTTGCAAGGCCAAACCCTTCCGCAGGTTGGTGCCTTGGGAGCGATGGTCAAGGCCAGTATGCAGTTGCCCGAGCCCCACGACGACCTGGAGCGGTGGCATTGCAACCGCATGGTCAATGAGGCCTTGCTTACCCTTCGGTCACATGGATGCAGTCCCGTTCATGTCAATGTACCCATATCCGAGCCTCTGTACAATTTTACCATCGATTCCTTGCCTGTGGAGCGTAAAATTTGTCTTACGCCAATGGTGGCCGATTCGGAAAACCTTGCAGCCGTAGCCGCCGACTTTGCTTCGGCCGCGAAACCCATGTTGGTGCTGGGACAGATGGCGAGGAGCCAATGGCGCAAAGCGGCCGAGGCCGTGGCATTGCTGAGGCAAAAGGTGGTGGTGCTGGCAGAGAAACTTTCTGACGACACCGATGGGCCGTTGCCCTCGTTAGACTTGCTCGCCAATCGGGCGAAGACCCATATCGATTTGTTTCCCGACTTCATTATCTATATCGGTGGAAATCTCGTGGCCAAGAACATGCGCCAATGGTTGCAACAGGCCAAACCACGGCGCAGCGTGGTCGTAACCTCGACAGGTGCCGTGACCGACGTGCTGATGAACGCCACCGACATGGTCGAGGCTCAACCCCATGAGATGCTACAAGCCTTGACGGCCAACCGCAGCTATTCGGCTTCCGAGTCGTGGCTCCACCAATGGCAAGCGCTCCAGTCGGAGGTTGTTGCTGAGGTCCAAGTGGCTACCCACGACAGGCAGAACGAGGCCATCCGCCTGTTCTTCCAGGCCATCAAAGGCACATCGATGAACGTACATGTGGCCAACAGTCTGTCGGTACGCATGGCGCTGAAGTATGCCGATCGCTACCTGTATGTCAACCGAGGCGTCAATGGCATCGAGGGCTCGCTCTCCACTGCGGCAGGCCATTCAGTGATGTCGCCATGCCCCGTGGCATGCATCATAGGCGACCTTAGTTTCTTCTACGATGCCAATGCGCTGTGGAACGAGCAACTTTGTGGCAACTTCCGTGTGCTACTGCTCAACAACCAGCGCGGTGAGATATTCAGCAAGTTTAAGCCATTGGCCGACAGTCCGGCCCGCGACACATATGTTATGGCTAAGCATCATGCCACCGCTGAGGGTGTATGTCTGCAAAATTGTGTGGAATATCGGCAGGTGAAACCCGTTGATGATCTTGCCGCAGGTATCCAATGGCTTGTAGAAGAACGCTGCCCACGCCCCATGTTGCTTGAGGTGCTGCTGTAAGCGATTGTGGGCTTGTCCGAAAATTATAAGGCAAACAATAACATATCAATCACTATGGAAAGAAATTGGAAGAAAATATCGGGTTTCGATTTTAAGGAAATCTTGTTCGAAGAATACAACCACATTGCGAAGATCACCATCAATCGTGAGCGTTATCGCAACGCTTTCACCCCACTCACTACCTGGGAGATGTCGCAGGCTTTTGCCTATTGCCGCGAGTGCGCTGATATCCGTGTGGTGATCCTGACCGGTGCAGGCGACAAGGCGTTTTGCTCAGGCGGCGACATGCACGTCAAGGGCCGTGGTGGGTATGTGGGCAATGATGGTGTGCCTCGCCTCAATGTGCTCGATGTGCAGATGCAGATTCGCCGATTACCCAAACCCGTCATAGCTATGGTCAACGGCTATGCCATTGGCGGTGGTCACGTGTTGCACGTCATGTGCGACCTGACGATTGCAAGCGAGAACGCTATCTTCGGTCAGACCGGCCCGAAGGTGGGCAGTTTCGATGCCGGCTTTGGCGCGTCCTACTTGGCCCGTATGGTCGGTCAGAAGAAAGCCCGCGAGATTTGGTTCCTCTGCAAGCAGTACACGGCCCATGAGGCCGAGCAGATGGGAATGGTCAACAAGGTGGTGCCGTTCGAACAGCTGGAAGACACCTGCGTTGACTGGGCTGAGATCATGATGGAGCGCAGTCCGCTGGCTCTCCGTATGATCAAGGCGGGCCTCAATGCCGAACTGGATGGCCAGGCCGGCATTCAGGAGTTGGCTGGCGATGCCACCATGCTCTATTACACCATGGACGAGGCTCAGGAAGGTGGCAAGGCATTCCTGGAGAAGCGTAAGCCCGATTTCGACAAATACCCTGTGTTCCCATAATGACGATGCGTATCACCCTCCATACACGCACGCTGCACTTCAAGCAACCTGCGAAAACGTCGCGTGGACAGTACACCTCGCGTATCAGCCGATATGTCGTCGTTGAGAGTGGCGGTGTGCGTGGGGTGGGCGAGTGTGCCACCCTTCCCGACCTGTCGTGCGACGAACGGTCCGACTATGACCTGTTGCTGCGCCAGTTTTGTGATACCATTGAGCGTACGGGGCGCATCCCCTATGAGGCGTTGCGCCCTTATCCTTCCATGCTCTTTGGCATCGAGACGGCGTTCGCCCAGTTGGCCGCGGGTGGCTCCACAGCTCTTTTTGACACCCCTTTCGCCCGTGGTGAGGTGGGCATTCCCACCAATGGCTTGGTGTGGATGGGCTCGTACGACCAGATGTTGGCGCGCATGCAGGAGAAGTTGGACTTGGGATTCCGCTGCATCAAACTGAAGATTGGAGCTATCGACTTTGATAAGGAGTTGGAATTGCTGCGCATCATACGTTCGGCTTTCCCCAAGGACAAGGTGGAACTCCGCGTCGACGCCAATGGCGCCTTTGCCCCCAATGAGGCCATGGTGCGCCTGGAGCAGTTGGCGCGCTACGATCTTCATTCCATTGAGCAACCCATCCGTCAGCACCAATGGACCGACATGGCGCGTCTTTGCCAGGAGTCGCCCATCGCCATCGCTCTCGACGAGGAACTCATTGGCGTGAATATCCCAAGCGAGAAGGAGCGTCTCCTCGACACCATCCATCCGCAATATGTTGTGCTTAAGCCGTCGCTGCATGGTGGTATGATGGGCTGCGAGGAGTGGGTGTCGATGGCCAAGATCCGAGGCATCGGGTCGTGGATGACGAGCGCCCTTGAGAGCAATGTCGGGCTCAACGCCATAGCCCATCTGGCCGCCCACACTTATGGCACCGACGACATCATGCCGCAGGGCTTGGGTACGGGCCAATTGTTTACCGATAACATTGACATGCCCATCGCTTTGAGGGGCGAACGAATGTATTATGACCATCGCTGAATTTCTTGCACAATGGCGCGACGACCAACCCACCGTGCCTGTGTTCACCAGTGGCTCCACGGGCAAACCTAAGTTGATGATGGCAGAGAAGGCCCGTATGGAGGCTTCGGCCCGCATGACCTGCCAGGCGCTCGGCCTGCATCCGGGCAACAAGGCGTTGGTGTGCCTTCCCATGGACTATATCGCGGGCAAGATGATGGTGGTGCGTAGTTTGGTTTGCCAATTACAGATGGTTAGCATTGAGCCGCAGGGGCATCCCATGACGGCCATTGCCGACGACGAGGTGATCGATTTTGCGGCCATGGTGCCCATGCAGGTGTTCAACTCGCTGAGCAATGAGACTGAGCTACGCCGCTTGAAAGCTATCAAGAATATTCTGATTGGCGGAGGAGCCATCGACAAGGAATTGGAACTCCAGTTGCGCCAATTCCCCCACGCCGTGTGGAGCTCGTATGGCATGACCGAGACGCTCTCGCATATCGCTTTGCGCAAGATCAATGGCGATAACGCCGACGACAACCTCTGGTACCGTCCGTTGCCGGGTGTCGGCATCACGCTCGACGCCAACGATTGCTTGGTGATCGACGCTCCTGCCGTTTGTCCCACGGTCTTGCATACCCACGACATAGCCGTCGTGGATCGTTCGCAGGGCTATGTGCGTTTCAAGATTGTAGGACGCATCGACAATGTGGTGTGCTCGGGAGGCGTGAAGATTCAGATTGAGGAGGTGGAGCAGGCCTTGGCGCCCCATCTTTCAGCACCCTTTATCATGGCCAAACGACCCTCGAAGAAGTATGGTGAAGAGATGGTGATGCTTACCGAAGCCGCCGATGCCACTCGTATTATGAGTGTTTGCCACGACGTGCTGCCCAAATATTGGCAACCCAAGGAAATTATCCAAGTTGACCAAATCCCTATGACCGAGACCGGAAAACCCAAGCGCAATCTGTTTTAGTTGCAAGTGTTCATTGGATTGTTGTCTAAACAAACACTAACAAGAATCTAAATCTAACGATGTGGGATTAGCGTATTAGAATGGGGAAAGGGCACAATATGACCTATTGTAGAAAGCTATGAGGGTTAAGTAAATACCAGTTTTTACTTGCACCGTACTTGCACCATGATGGTTTTCAAGCGTATAAGTGATGTTTTTGGTTATTAAAGATAGAGGGAAGAAAATGAGGGTAAACAAGCGTAACTTCCTGATAATCAAGGGAGCGGAATACGGGAATCGAACCCGCCTCCCAGGCTTGGGAAGCCCGTGCACTACCGATGTGCTAATTCCGCGTAAGTAAGATTACCTTGATGTTTTGCCTTTGGAGCCGATACTCGGACTCGAACCGAGGACCTACGCATTACGAATGCGTTGCTCTACCAACTGAGCCATATCGGCAAATGCGATGCAAAGGTATAATATTTCCTTGAAACGCCCAAACATTCTGCTCGATATTTTTCGGGAAAATGCTTCTTATGCGTGTGAGAATCGTTGTGAAAGCGTGTTTTTGATGTTCTGTTTCTGCGTGGTGGTGTTTGTAACGGCTACGGCGTATGGGCAGCGCCTTCGGTTGCTGAGTGTAGCATTGATCTGTGGGAAAAGAGTATAGAACGTGTGTGAAAGTTGTGTTGGGCCCGTGAGAAATATGCATTGATCTTGAGGAAAAGGTGGGTTGGCCTGTCTGAAAGGTATGGTGGGTTAACCAAATGGGATTGGGGAAGTGGATCTGCGATAGTGGTTAACGGTTGTTAAAATTGTCACAAATTGATAAATTCATACGTATAATAACAAAATGGGCATCACGGTGAGCGCTCCTCCCTGGGTTAAATTTTTCCTCGTCCTCCCCGATTCGCCTTGATCTGATGTCGATCGGTTTCGTGCGAGCAGGCATTTGGCTCTTTCACCTCTTTATATGGAGTATGGTAGCCAAACGTTAAAAAATGATGAAATGGTAAAGAAATAGCGTACTATGTGTTGCAAGGTATCAATAAAAACTATATCTTTGCGGCATCAGTAAGAACAAACCAACTTTTGTACCCATTAATCACACATTACAAACAATGAAACATGTACTAAAGAATCTACTCATGCTTTTGGCGCTGTGCTTTGTCCACACGCTTTCTTGCCATGCCGATTGGTTTAAGGGCAAGGTGGTGAGCGCTGAGACAGGCGAGCCGCTGGTGGGCGCCAGCATCTACAGTGAGGTGAATCCCCAGCCGGGATGGTCGGTGCAAAACAACGCAGAAGCCGACAGCACGGGCTGCTTTGTTATTGGCAACGGATGGGAAGGCCGCATTCTCTTCACCTTCAGCATGATAGGATATAAGAACTTTCGTAAGGTAGACTATTCCTATGGCGAAGATGTGAAAGACACCATCGACCTGGGAACCATCAAGTTGCAACCCACCGCGCTGATGCTGCGTGAGGTGGAAGTGACGGCGAAGATACCGCGTATCACCATGTCGGGCGACACCATTGTGTTCAACCCCGAAGCGTTCAAGCTGAAAGACGGGGCGCGCCTCGACGAGCTCATCAAGAAGTTGCCTGGCGTTCAGAACCGCGACGGCAAGCTCTATTGGAACGATAAGCCCATTCGCCTGATGATGAACGGCAAGGACCTCTTTGGTGGCGACCAGATCATCAATGAGTTGCCCGCCGAGGTGGCTCAGAAGCTCAAGCTCTACGACCGTAAGTCGGAGTTGTCGCGTCACACGGGGAAAGACGATGGCGAGGAGGACCATGTGCTCGACATTCAGGTGAAGCCCGGATTCTTGGACAAGTGGTATGGCGAAGCGAAAGCCCAATACCAAACGAACGATAGGTACATGTTTGACCTGACGGCGTCCAAGCTTAGCGACCACGATCCGCAGGTGGTGTACGCTCAAGCCAACAGTATCAACCGATACATCGACCGCACGATGACCTCCTCGAGCAACTCGGACATCGATGGCGATGGCAGAAGCCAATATGGCAGTTACAACTACCAGCACAACTGGGTGACGAAGGGTGCAGAGAAGTTTAGCAACAACCACGTCGACTTGGGCGCCAGCTTCGGACACTACGATGGATGGCTAAACAGCAGTTCGTCAAAGGAGACCTTCTTCCCCAACCAGGACCGCACCTTTTCGCTCTCGAAGACATACCGCTACAAACACAAACTATGGCCAAAGCTACAGGCCAACCTCTTTGCCTATACCGATTCGGTGAACGTTATCAGGGTAGACGCCAGAGCCTCTTACGGCAAGACGCATGGTTTGAGCAAGCAGGATGGGGCGTCTTACAGCTATTCGCCCGACCAGTTTCAGTACTACTCGTTGGCCGAAGCCATGGGAGCCAAGCCCGGCGACGCCCTGTATGAGCATCTGGTGACGCGCAACCGCAACTATAACACTTCTGATGAGCAGAACCGCAGTCTTAACCTCAACTACACATGGAGCCGTTTTTGTGGTAAGAAAGGTAGTTTTGCGTTGCAGGGAAGAACCCAGGTCTCTGGCGACAACAATCAGACGCACACCCGTCGCCAACTCGAATATATCCGCGATGGTCGCAACGAGACACAGTTGCAGTTCTTCGATTACTCGACGCACAACTTCGCCCAGTCGCTTTCTGCCATGATCGAATATTGGGTTTCGAAGAAGGTGTATGTCAAGGCTTCCGACAAGTTGTCCTACAACCGTTACCACTCGAATCGCGCCTTCTTTGCCGACACCGATCAGAGTGGGGCCGAGGGCCTAACGGCCACCACGCTCGACGCCGACAACTGTTTCAACTCAACCAATCGCACGTGGACCAATGAGTTCACCTTGAAGTCGACCATTACGCCTGTCAAGGATTTCATGATCATGCCCAACCTGGATTGGACCGTCACCCGAGAGGATGCCGACTACCAGTATGGTCGCCTCGACACGGCCACTGTGCGCACCACCCACGCCTACACGCCGTCGATCTTCATGAAGTGGAAGATCAGTCGTGTGCGCAACGTGGACCTCTCGTTCTCTTACAACACCACGGTGCCCGAGCTGTCTCAGACCTTCGCCTTCCGCAACACCGTCGACCCTCTGTCGATCTCTACGGGTAACGCACATCTTGGCAATACCCACAGCCACACCACCGCGTTGGGTTATCACCGCATGTGGCTCCGCCAACAGATTGTGTTGGGACTGCGCGCTGAGTATACCAAGAACATCAATCCGTTGGCCACGCTCTTCCGCTACAATAGCCAGACGGGTGTGTATGAGTCGAAGCCGATGAACGTGAAGGGTGGCGACCAGTGGACGGTGAATTTCGATTACGACCAAGGTCTCGGCGTCGACTACCGACTGATGAACAAGATTAGTCTCACCAACTCGACGGCTTATGGCTACCTGACGCTTGTCGACGCTGCCAGCAATGCCGTTCCCGAACTGAACAAGCAGAAACGGTTTGGCCTCAACGAGAACTTCGTGTTGGCGTATGAGGTGGAGAAGGTTCGCCTTGCGCTCAGCGACCAACTGGCGTGGAGCCGCTACCGCTACAACAACGGCTCTTACAACTCCAATCCACTCTTCAACGTGGTGGGCATCGACGCTACACTGAGTCTTGCGCCGTTTGAGTTCAACGTGGGGGTTAACGATGAATACCGTTCGGGTTATCAAACCCAAGCCATGAATGGCCACCGCTTGATCTCTTCTGCCTATGTGTCGTTTCGATTCCTGAAGAACAAGGCGCGGTTGATGTTGCGTGCCGACGACATATTCAACAAGGACATTTGGTATAACAACGACTACACGGCGTTCCAACGCTCGGAGTCAGCATCCGACTATATCCACCATTATCTGAATCTCACCTTCTCTTATAAGTTTGACGCCAAGGCCAGTAAGGGCAAGGCACAGGATTGAAGGGGAGCGAATGTACAAATGGGACGATAGCGCCCGATGGCAAGCCACCATAAGATGATCCCTACGATCCTATGAAGCAGAAGGGAGGCTATGACGAATGTGCCATAGCCTCCCTTCAGTATGGTTGAAAATACATTATGCCCTCTTGATAACCTGCCTGTTTCGGCCTGATGACTGATTGTGGGTTATTTCTTTTCGTACTTCTCAATGAGTTTGTCGGCCCGTTCGTCGCCCAACTCCTTGGCCTTCTTCAAGGCTGCTAAGCCCTCCTCCTTTTGGCCCAGCTCGCAGGCAGCCACACCTTTTATAATATATAGGTCGGCGTATTCGGGAGCCATACGGATGGCGATGTCGCAAGTCTTGATGGCGTTGTCGAACTGGTTCACGCGCACTTGGAGGCTGGCCATCTCCGCGTAATAGGTGGGTTCGAAGCGGTTGAGCACAATGGCGTGGGCGATATCGTTGAGCGCCATTTGGTACTGGTGTATCTTCACGCCACACTGGTAGCGCATGTAGTAGAAGTCGGCCGAGGCGTTCAGGTGCATGAGCGTGTCATACTTCAGGTAGTCCATGTATGCCTTGCGCGACTCGCCAGCCAGGTCCAGTAGGCGGCCACGTGCCAAGACGTAAGGCGCCGAGATGGCGCCGTCTTGCGCGGCAACGGCCGAATCGAGCAGTTGGATCACCTCCTCCTGGGGCGCCTTCAGTTTGGTTTTGCATTGGGCGGCCTCGTAGAACACCTCGCCATTCTTGCCCAGTTCGGTCTTTTGCAGTTGGGTGAACATGTCGAGCGCCTTTTGGTAATCGCCCTGCGCGTAGATAATCTGTGCCTGTTGGTGCTTGTAGATGGGCAGCGGGTTGACCTTCGAGGCTTGCTCAGAGAGCTCCAGTGCCTTTTGTAGGTTCCATGCGGTGTAGGTGGTGTCGATCTTGAAGACGGTCGACTGGTACACCAATCGGGCGTAATCGTAGTAAGCCTCATCCTTCTTGGCCGCCTGCTTCACCTCTTTCTGCAACGTTTTGTCGGCCTCAGCCAACTGTTTCAGGTCGATATGCATCTCGGCCAGGGCCGTGTAACCCTCTGTGGCGGTGGGGAACATCTCAATGTAATCGTTGACATACTGCACCTGACGGAGCGAGTCGCCTTGCTGGCGGGCCAGCATCAGGGTCAGCGCGGCCTGCTGCTGGTCAGCGGGAAGTACCGTGCGAATGCCCGTTGCGCGGAAGGTCTTGTCGTTGATCGACAGGCCGCTGACAACAAACGACTTGATGATGCGTGCGTCGGTGGCGAACGCCTGGCCACCGTTTGCGGGTCGCTGCATGATACCCAACAGCTGGCCTTGCTCGTTGACGACCGGACATCCGAGGTCGTTGCCCGACACATCCTTGTCGTTGAACACATAGTAGTTGTTGGTTTCCATGAATTTCTCCGTGCGCACAGGCGTCAGCTTCTTGATGACCGGCTTCTTGAGGTCGTAGCCAACGGTGTAGACGTTGTTGGCTGCTGCATCGCTGGTGGTCAGCTCCAATGCGCCCGGAACGTTGCCCTTGACGCGGAATAGGCACACATCGTAGAGTTCGGAGATGCCCATCATGACATCCACCTCATGCTTGTTGCCCTTCGCGTCGATGGCTACGGCATGGTCGGCGCCGACGAATGGTTGCCACATCGCCATGGCTTCGCCGTTCTTTCCTGTGAAGACACCATGTGTGGAACCGAGGATGGTGCCATCCTTGGCGAAGGTGGTGAGAGAGAAAACGCTTGCCGCGGCCTTCTTGACCGGTGCGGGTTGTGCCCAAACGCTGGTCACCGCGAGCGCCAAAAGCATAACGATGACTGATACTCTATGTTTCATCTGTTGATTGTTGCGATATTTAATGATGTTATTATCAGATTGTTTTTGGAGGCCGTTCAATGGTTCTCATGTAGCGCTGCCCCCGTCAAGTTTTCACTTTCGGAGCAGGGCCTTGGCGTTGTCGATGGCCGCCTCGGTGATGTTGCTTCCGCTAAGCATCTGCGCTATCTCGCGCACGCGCTCATCGTTGGTCAGCATTACCATCCGGCTGATGGTGCCTTGCTCGGTCTCTTCCTTGCTCACCTTGTAGTGGGTGGAACCCATGGCCGCAATCTGGGGTAGGTGGGTAATGGATATCACCTGCCGGTGGTTGTCGCCCATCTCCTCCATGATCTGCGCCATCTTCTCTGCCACACGACCGCTTACGCCCGTGTCGATCTCGTCGAAGATGATGGTAGGCAGTTTGACGGTGCCGCTGATCATGGCCTTGAGCGACAGCATGACGCGCGCGATCTCACCACCCGACGCCACCTGCGACACGGGTTGCAAGGGCGAGCTGGTGTTGGCGCTAAAGAGAAACGCCACCTTGTCGACACCCGTTGCCGACGGTTCGCGCTCTTGGAAACTGATGGAGAAGCGCACGTTGGGAATGCCCAATGGTTGCAAGCGTTTCTTCATCTCGCCCTCCACCACCGCAGCCGCCTTCTGGCGGGTCAGCGTTAGTTGGTCGGCCACCTGCTTATAAGTGGCAAACGCCTTGTCGACCTGCTCCTTCAGCAGGGCCAATTGCTCGTCGCCACCATCGATGTTGCCCAGTTGTTGGGCCATTTGGTCGCGCGTGGCTATCAGCTCCTCGATGGTGGAAACGTGGTATTTGTGCTGTAAGGAATACAGCGTGTCGAGGCGTTCGTTGATCTGGTCGAGCTCGGCGGGGTCGTAGTCGATGCTGTCCTTGCGGTTGTCCACATCCTGTGCGATGTCTTTCAGTTCGATGAACGCAGAGTCGAGTCGCTGCGCCAGTTCCACCACGTCGGGATACACCTCCTCGATCTCGCGCAGGCTGTCGGCTGCCGCCCTGACCGATCCGAGGCATCCGGCCTCCTCATCGCTTAGCGAGGCCGCCGCCTGATAGAGTGCCCCCTTGATTCCCTCGGCATGGCTCAACAGTTTGGAGCGTTGCTCCAACTCCTCCTGCTCGCCCGCCTGAAGGGCGGCGCGGTCGAGTTCGGCATGCTGGAACCGCAGGAAATCCTCGTTCTCGCGTGCCTTCTCGCAGCGCTCCTGGAAAGCCGCATACTCATGCTTGGCGTCCATGTATCGGTCGAAAGCCTGTCGGCATTGCCTCAGCAACGCGCCATCCTTCGCCACAATGTCCACCACATTGAGTTGGAAATCTTCCTTCTGCAACAACAGGTTCTGGTGTTGGCTATGAATATCCACCAACTGCTCGCCCAGTTCGCGCAAGGCCGTGAGCCCCACCGGCGTGTCGTTGATGAAGGCGCGGCTTTTTCCGCTGGCGCTCACCTCACGCCGCAGGATGCAGTCGTCGGCATCATAGTCGATGTTGTTTTGTGTGAAGAAATCCTCCATATCGTAGTGTGAGAGGTCAAAGTGAGCCTCTACCACGCACTTCTTGCAGCCGTTCTTGATCTGCTTGCTGTCGGCCCTTTGTCCGAGCAAGAGATGGAGGGCGCCCAAGATGATGCTCTTTCCCGCACCCGTTTCGCCGGTAATGACGGAGAAGCCAGGATGGAAGTCGATGTTTAGTTCATCGATGAGCGTAAAGTCCTTGACGTATAATTGTTTGAGCATGTCGTTTGCTTAGTTGGCTCCCACGCGTTTGGGTTCGTTCCCTCCCGCTTATGAATGGAGCCTGTTCTATTTTTTGATTTTCTCCCACGCGTTGTTTTGCGAGGCGTTGATGGAGAAGAGAATGTCGTAAACGGTTTCCTTTTCCTTCTGTGTGCCTTTTCCCTTATAGATGGAGGCCAGCTCGTCGCGTTTGTAGTCGGTCCAGATGAGAGGCAGACGGCTCATGGGCTTGTCGTCGTGACATTTCTTCAGGTCGTTCTCGATCGCCGTGGAGATCTCCGTTCTGCCACGCTCCGCGTTGTTGGCCATTTCGTCGAGGCCCTTGCGGTAATAGTCGTATTGCAGTTGGCGGAAGGGTCGCATGCCACCGTCGAGATAGTCGTTGATGATGGCGAAGCGGTTTCGGTCGTTGTCGAACGATTTCCATCCGGTGAACTCCAGGTTCTGCGCGTTGTTGGTGAGGTTCATGCAGCGCTGCAACACATCCTCGCCTCCCATGGGCGAGAAGCTGTCGAGATCCATGCCAATGATCAGGAAGGCGTAGTAGGCGAAGAGCGCCGTCAGTTGGTTGTCGATGGTCTCCTCGTTGAAATCGAGCTGGTCGAACTGCGCAAACTTGAAGTTGAAGTTGTTGTCGGTATTATTATATAAGGTCGTGGTGTACGACGCGTTATACACCGGACGGTTGGCTTGGATGAGCGCCTTGCATGTGAACACCCCCGACGCCTGGTCATACTTGGTGACCGTGATGTTGAAGTTGCAGTCTATGCGCTCGTTCTTTTGGAACTGTAGGTTGGTCCACTGGCGCTCGTTGACAAACTGCTCCAACGTCTGTTGGAGGTTGTTGAACACCGAGGCGTCGGTTCCTTGGATCTGATTGTGGTTGATGGTGATCTTGGCGTTGAGCTCCTGCGCAGCGGCAGGAACGGCCAAGAGACAGAGCAACGACACGAGTAAATGGCGCATAGGCATGATGTTAGGGTGTTACTACTGTTTGTGGGGTGTGGCGGATGCGTTCATGCTGAGCATCGATTCGCGCATGCGGATCTGCGTGAGCACCTGTTTGGTGTTTTGCGGGAAGTCGTTGGCCATGATCCAATTGTAGAAATTGGGGGCCTCGCGCAGCACCTCGCTGACCGCACGTCCCTTGTACTTGCCGAAGTTGAACACCTCCTGTCGGCGTGGCTTGCCATCCTTGTCGAGCACGGGTCTGCCGTCTTTGTCAACCATGTCGTGCCACACGATGCGCCCGGCAAAGTCGACGTTGTTGTTCATCCTCGACTCCTCGGCCAGCACGTCCATGTCGTTGGGCAGGGCCATCGCAGGATCCTCCACCTGGTCGGGCGCATACTTGTCGAGCTGGCCCATCAGCACGCGGTAGGTGGCCTCCGCGTCCTGGTCGGCGCGGTGTGCCTGGAAGTCGTCGTCCATCTTGTGGCCCGTGTAGAAGCGGTAGGCGGCGGCCAGGTTGCGCGGCTCACGCTTGTGGTATATGTTCTGCGCGTCGATGAGGCGGCACTTGGAGAAGTCGAAGCCCACTCCGGCCCGCAGAAACTCCTCGGCGAGCATGGGCACGTCGAAACGGTTTGAGTTGAAGCCCGCGAAGTCGCACCCCGTGAATTCCTTCTCCAGGTCCTTGGCTATCTCCTTGAATGTTTTTTCGTCCTTTACACGCTCATTGGTGATGCCCGTGAGCTCTTGCACGAGTGGGGGGATGGGTTTGCCGGGATTGACGAAGATGCTTGCGCGTTTCTCCTCGCCGTTGGGCATTACCTTGATGTAGGATATCTGGATGATCCTATCGTTAACCAAATCGAGCCCCGTCGTCTCCAGGTCGAAGACGACTAAGGGCTTATTGATATTGAGTTTCATGCTATCAAATTAATCGTTGAGCAGCAGAGGCATGATGAGCATCAGCACATCGGTGTTCTCGGGCTGCGTGCCGGGAAGCACCACGCCAGCGCGACTGGGGTCGCCCAGCTCTACCGTGACGTCCTCGGTCTCCATGGCGTTGAGAATTTCGAGCAGGAAGTCGCCACGGAATCCGATCTGCATGCTCTGCCCGCCGTAGTCGCAGATGAGCTGCTCCTTGGCGCTTGTGGCGAAGTCGATGTCCTCCGACGACAGTTCGAGCATGCCTGCGCTGAGGCGGAAGCGCACCAACTGACTGCTCATGCTGGCGAAGGGCAGCACGCGGCGGATGGCGCTGATGAGGGCTTTGCGGTCGATATGGATCTGGTTGGGGTTGTCGGTGGGAATGGCAGCGTTGTAGTTGGGGAAGACGCCCTCGATGAGGCGGCAGGTGAGCACGCCGTCGGCGAAGTGGATCTCGGCAGCCTGCTTGTTAAACTTGATGACCACATCGCCACCGTCGCGGCCCAAGCCGTTCTTCAGGAGCGTGGCCGGCTTCTTGGGGAGGATGAACGAGGCGGGTGTCTCGCTCTTGATGCCGTAGTAGCGGCAGCGCACCAGCTTATGGCCGTCGCTGGCCACGAAAGCCAGGTAGTCGGGGGTGAGGTCGAAATAGATACCGTTCATCACCGGGCGAATCTCATTGTTGTCGGTGGCGAACATGGTGCGGTTGATGTTGTCGACCAGCACGCTGGCGTCGACCGTCACCACGTTCAGGTCGTTGGTCTGCTGCTCGGTACGGGGATATTCCTCGGCGTTCTGCGCGGTGAAGCGGTATTCGCCGCCCTGATAGCCCACGATGACCTCGTAGGTCTGCAGGTTCACCTCGAACGTAACGGGCTGCTCGGGCAGCTCCTTCATGGCGTCGAGGATGGTGCGGCAAGGCACGGCGAAAGCGCCGTCAGAGTCGAACTCGTCCAGCGAAAGGGCCGTCTTCATAACATTCTCGCTGTCGGAGCTGGTGATGAAGACTTGGCCATTGCTGACCTCGAAAAGGAAACTCTCAAGGATGGGCAGAGAGTTCTTGTTGCTGATGACCTTCGAAAGGGTCTGCAGTTTGGCGTTGAGAGCCGTACTGGAAAGCGTAAATCTCATGTATCTAATAGTATTTTTTGGGTTCGTATCTTTTGATGCACAAAGATACAAATAAAAAAGGAGAATAGGAGAAGACGCTGACATTTTTTTTATTTTTTTGAATTTTGTGTGTTGAAAGTTTGCTCCTTAGTGATAAATTGCGTAATTTCGCAACATAAACACATAAGAATTACATATAAATTTCACTAAAATGGCATTACAAGGAATAGAAGTGGAGGGTGTGATCATCAAGGAATATCCTCCCAAAGAAGGTGTATCGAAGTCGTCTGGAAACCCCTGGAAGATGCAGGAATTTGTTATCCAGACCCGTGAGGCATACCCCCGCACTTGCCTTTTCAACGTGTTTGGCGCCGATCGCCTGGAGCAGTTCAACCTCCACCAGGGCGACACCGTGCATGTGTGGCTCGATATCAACGCCCACGCTTGGCAGGATCGTTACTTCAATGATATCCGCGCTTTCCGTGTGGACCACATCGACCCGAACGCCGTGAACACCGGCGCACAGCCCACACAGGCTGCCAGCACATTGGGATCGGCTCCCGCCGCCGCCGCTCCCCAGCAGGATCCGTTTGCAGCTGGCGCTGGTAGCGATGCGTCGAACGACCTTCCTTTCTAATTAACCGATTATCATTTTCATTAAAAAAATAAGATTATGAAACCTACATTGTTACTTCTGGCAGCTGGCATGGGCAGCCGCTACGGTGGTTTGAAGCAGTTGGACGGCCTGGGCCCCAACGGCGAGACAATTATGGACTACAGCATCTACGACGCCATTCAGGCTGGTTTCGGTAAGATCGTCTGGGTGATCCGTAAGGATTTTGAGCAGGACTTCCGCGATAAGATCCTCTCAAAGTATGAGGGCAAGATTCCTTGTGAGCTCGTGTTCCAGAGCCTCGACAAGTTGCCCGAGGGCTACACCGTTCCCGAGGGCCGCACAAAGCCTTGGGGTACCAACCACGCTGTGATGATGGCCAAGGACGCTATTCACGAGCCTTTCTGCGTCATCAACTGCGACGACTTCTACAACCGCGACTGCTTCCAGGTCATTGGCAAGTTCCTTGCTAACCTGCCCGAGAACAGCAATGGCAAGTACGCCATGGTTGGTTTCCGCGTGAGCAACACGCTGAGCGACAACGGTACCGTTTCGCGTGGTGTGTGCTCCAAGGACGAGAACGAGCACCTCACAAGCTGCGTGGAGCGCACCGAGATCGAGCGCAAGGAGGACGGCAAGGTGGCCTACAAGGACGAGAAGGGCGAGTGGGTGAACATCCCCGACAACAACCCTGTGAGCATGAACGTCTGGGGCTTCACTCCCGACTACTTCGAGTATAGCGACAAGTTCTTCAAGGAGTTCTTGGATGCTCCCACAACCAAGGCCAACATCAAGGCTGAGTACCTCATTCCTTGGGTGGTCGACAAACTCATCCACTCTGGCAAGGCTACTTGCGAGGTGCTCGACACCACCAGCAAGTGGTTCGGCGTGACCTATTCAGCCGACCGTCCCAGCGTTGTGGAGAAGATCCAGAAGCTCGTCGACGAGGGTGTTTATCCCGCCAAGTTGTTCTAATTGACAGCTTCTGCCTCGCTGAGGCGTACCAACACATAACGGATCCCGCCTGCCTCCTGATGGCATGGCGGGATTTGTTGTTGGCTCATCCGACATTTGGAGTGAAAAATAACACACGTGAGTATTTACGCTCAGACGCGGTAACAACGAATTGAACGAATTAACGAATTGATGTAATCGTTTTTCGATTACCAATTTGAACGAATTTGGCTAACGCAATTAGAAAAAATTCGAAAATTCGAGTAATTCGTTGTTGCGCCGTCTGAGGCCAGAACTGAAGCGAAAATCAAATCACTCCAAATGTCGGAAGATCAATTTGTAGTTGGCAACGCACCGTGCTGAATAATTTTGAAAAACTTCTTCGTTATTTGAAAATTAAACGGCTGTGGCTCCAAATAACGTATTTATGAGCCACTTTGGGTTGCTTTTGCAACACATTGAATATCAGATGGTTGCGTTGCGGATGCTCGAAGGTTTTGAAAATCGTAAGGAATTGTTTTGTGAAAGATGCCTAATCGAGTTGCGAAAGACGCCAAACCGCACGACCAAACATGCCAAACGGTGCCTCGATAGCTGGTCTTTCGAGGCTCGATGGGCCATCTTTGGCAACGCCCCGTGTGAGACGAGCCGGTGGCGTTCGGCGTTTCTCGCAAAAAATGTTGGTGTTTTTGCTTTCTTTTTCTCTGGAAGGTGATGCTAAGAGTGGTGCAAAAACACTAAATATCTTGACATAATTTAATGGGATTTTTTGCAATTTTCTAAAAATCAGGCCACCATATTGGGTGCTCATTCGAATATATTTCGTACCTTTGCACCCATGATGGATTTGAAACTACTAACCCCTGAGCAGGTGTCGCAGCTCGGCGCCCTCGTCTCATCATCCTCGAAAATCGTTATCCTCGGACATTCGCGTCCCGACGGTGACGCCATTGGCTCCACTTTGGCTTGGTCTGAATATCTCAGCGTGCACTATGGCAAGCGCTCGCAAATCATTGTGCCCAACGCTTACCCCGACTTCCTTCATTGGTTGCCTGGCACACAGTGTGTCATGCGCTACGACAAGCGGCCCGATGAGGTGGAGCGCCTCATGAAGGAGGCCGACTTGGTGTTTTGCCTCGACTTCAATGCGGTGGAGCGCCTCGAGGGCATGGCCCATACGCTCGAAACGGCGAAGGCCAAGAGGGTGCTCATCGACCATCATCTCAATCCTACGGTCGAAGCCCACATGAAGGTGTCGTTTCCCGACCTCAGCTCCACATCGGAGATTGTGTTCCGGCTGGTGTGGCAGATGGGCGATTTTGAACGCATGACCAAGAAGTTTGCCGTGCCTCTCTATTGTGGCATGATGACCGACACGGGCGGTTTCACCTACAACAGTTCGTCGCCCGAGATTTTCTACGCCGTCTGCCAGTTGCTCACCAAGCGCTTCGACAAAGACAAGATTTATCGCAACGTATATAATAATTACAGTTCGTGGGCCATCCGCCTCCGCGGTCACCTCATGAGCCAGAAGTTGAACGTGTTCGACGACCTCCACGCCTGCTACTACACGCTAACCCGCCAGGAGATGCGCGACTATCATTACGTGCGTGGCGATGGCGAGGGACTGGTCAATGAGCCGCTCCGCATCAAGGGCATGAAGATGAGCATCTCGCTGCGCGAGGACGACCGCATTGATAATAAGGTGTGGGTGAGCCTGCGCTCGGTCGACGATTTCTCGGTGGAAGAGGTGGCAAAGCGCTTCTTCAATGGCGGTGGGCACCTCAACGCCAGCGGCGGACAGCTCGACTGCTCGCTCGATGAGGCCGTGAAGATTACGCGAGAGGCCATTAAGTATTACGCCGAAGAACTGAAGAAGTAAGCCCCCGCATGCCATTCGTGCCTCGCACATGGCGCCGGACCGATAGCTGTTTGCCAATATTTATTAAATAATTGGCACAATGGGCCTGTGCCACGTGGAATTTTCGTATATTTGCAGTCAAAAACAAGGATATGAAAAAACTGACTTATTTGCTTCTGGCTCTTTTCGCCATGACAGCGTTCGTGGCTTGTAACGACGACGAGTCGTATGCCGACCAGAAGAAAGCGGAGCGTTCTGCCATCAACAAATACATAGCCGACTCGGCTGTCAACGTCATCTCGGAGACGCAGTTTGCGCTTCAGGGCAACACCACCGACGTGTCGAAGAACGAGTTTGTGCTGTTCCAATCATCGGGTATCTACATGCAGATTGTGCGCAAGGGTTGTGGCGAGCCTATCCCCAACGGTAAGACCGTTACGGTGCTCTGTCGCTTCACCGAGTATAATCTGAAGACCGACACCATACAGCTCTCCAACATCAGAGACTCGCGCTGGGACGCCGTGGTCGACAAGATGACCGTAACGCGCAACTCGGCCGACTACACGGGCTACTTCGTGAGGGGCGAGAGCCTCCTGCAGGCCGTGTATGGCAACTCGTCGACGGCGGTGCCACAGGGATGGCTCATGCCGCTGGGCTTCATCAACGTGGGACGGCCCGCCAAGGAGGGTGACGAGGTGGCCAAGGTGCGTATCATCGTGCCGCACGACAAGGGACACGCTTACGCTACGCAGTATGTGTATCCCTGCCTCTACGACATCACCTACGAGCTCGGACGCTAAGCACATGGCATTGCTGACCGCGTGGCGGGGCAAGGGCAAAGACATTACCAAAACACTATCATGATGAGTGGAGCTCCAACCCTATTGGGAACGAGTTTTACCCACCGAAATATAATAACTTATGACCCTTATCAAATCTATTTCGGGCATCCGTGGTACCATCGGAGGCCGTGCGGGTGACACTTTGAACCCGCTTGACATTGTGAAGTTTACATCGGCTTACGCCACCTTCATCCGCCGTAGCGGCAAGTCGACAAGCAACAAGATCGTGGTTGGACGCGACGCACGTATCTCGGGTGAGATGGTGAAGAACGTTGTCTGTGGTACGCTCATGGGTATTGGCTACGATGTGGTGAACATCGGCTTGGCCACTACGCCGACCACAGAGCTCGCCGTGAAGTGGAGTGGTGCAGCAGGTGGTATCATCATCACCGCCAGCCACAACCCCCGCCACTGGAATGCGCTCAAGTTGCTCAACGAGCAGGGTGAGTTCCTGACGAAGGACGACGGCAACGAGGTGCTCGACATCGCTGCAAGAGAGGATTTTGAGTATGCTGACGTTGACGGCCTCGGCCATTACACGGAGGACAACTCGTTCAACCAGCGCCACATCGACTCGGTGCTCGCCCTGGAGCTTGTGGATGTGGAGGCCATCAAGAAGGCTCACTTCAAGGTGATCGTCGACACGATCAACTCGGTGGGTGGCGAGATCCTGCCCGACCTGTTCAAGGCGCTTGGCGTGGAGGCTACCTTCCTCAATGGTGAGGCCAATGGCGACTTCGCACACAATCCGGAGCCCATCGCCAAGAACCTCGGCGGCATCATGGACGCTTGCGCCAAGGGCGGTTACGACCTCGGCGTGGTGGTCGACCCCGATGTGGACCGCTTGGCATTCATCCAGGAGGACGGACAGATGTATGGAGAGGAGTACACGCTGGTAACGGTGGCCGATTACATTCTCGACCACGTGAAGGGTGCCACGGTGTCGAACCTGAGTTCCACACGTGCCCTGCGCGACGTTACCGAGAAGCATGGCTGCAAGTACTACGCTTCGGCTGTGGGTGAGGTGAACGTTACCACGAAGATGAAGGAGGTAGGTGCCGTCATCGGTGGTGAGGGCAACGGTGGTGTTATCTACCCGGAGAGCCACTATGGTCGCGACGCCTTGGTGGGTATCGGTCTGTTCCTGAGCTCTATGGCGCAGAAGGGTCTTACCGCAAGCCAGTTGCGCCAGACTTTCCCCAACTATTTCATCGCCAAGAACCGCATAGACCTCAGTCCTGAGACCGACGTGGATGCTATCCTCGTGAAGGTGAAGGAGATGTACGGCCAGCAGGCCGATGTGCAGGTTACCGACATCGATGGTGTGAAGCTCGACTTCCCCAACAAGTGGGTGCACCTCCGCAAGAGCAACACAGAGCCCATCATCCGTGTGTACAGCGAGGCTTCGACCATGGAAGAGGCCGATGAGCTGGGCAAGAAATTGATGGACGTGGTTTACAGCATGTAATCCATACAACAATCATAACGTAGGAGGAAAGCCATTGCGGCTTTCCTCCTATTTTTGTTTCATGAGCCAGGCCCCTCTCTCATGGAGTTTCATGGTGGGCATCGTTCAATTGTTTACACATGTTGGATGATGGCACACCCTAACATATAAAGAGGGTGTGCCAAAATTCAACTAAGCTGACTGAAAGCCTTAGTCCAAGGCCATACTATGCTAAAACGGGCAAATCTTTCTGCATCATTCTTCCGGTAAATTGGTAATACATATAACGCCCTGTTGCTTTAGTATGAAATCTCATAATAGAAACGCCCGGTGAGCGGATGGCTCATCGGGCGTTTGGCTTATAGCATTCAACTATCTGCTGGATAGCCTATGTGTTATCTGATCTTGTAACCCCACATGCCATAGAAGAAGATGAAGAGGAAGCAGGGAACGCAAACCCAATAGCTGGCCTGGTAACCAAAGGCGTCGACAGCCAGACCTTGCAACCAAGGCATTACGGCGCCACCGGCGATGGCCATGGTGAGCAATGATGAACCGCTCTTGGTGAACTTACCAAGGTCGGCCATGGCAAGAGGCCACAGTGCCGGCCACATGAGTGAGCAACCGAGAGCCATGAAGAAGATGCAGTAGGTTGAAATCTCGGGGTCGGGGATGACGGCCACAAGCACTGAACCAACCACAGCGATGATGGCGCAGAGGCGCATGGCGGTGTCTTGCTTCAGATACTTAGGAATGGCAATGATACCTACGAGGTAACCTACCACCATGCCGATCGAGGGAATGAAGCCCCAGTTGTCGCCCGGCAGGTTGAGCGCCTTGGCGTAGTCGTTGGCTGTTGCCAGCGAGATGGTCTCAACACCTACATAGAGGAAGAGGGCCAAGCAGCCCAGCAACAGGTGGGGGAACTGCATGATGCTGGTCTTGCCTTCTGCGTAAGGGCAGGCTGGCTCGGCGCTATCGGCGCTGTCGTCCTCACCGGCGGCCTTCACCTCGGGCAGCGGAGCCACCAGGGCAACGATGGCCAAGGCTACGAAGATGCCGATGATGATGCCGAAGGGCATGTAAAGGTCTTCCATGTGGATGTCGCCAATGCCCTTGCCGATAACCAACGTGATGAAGAGCGTTGTGGCAGGCCAAGCGAGCTTGTTGCAGATGCCCATCATGGAGATGCGCTTAGCGGCGCTCTCCAACGGACCGCAAATGGTGACGTAAGGGTTCACAGATGCTTGCAGCACGCAGTTGGCGGCACCGCTCACGGCGCTGGCAATGAGGAACCACTCCAACGACTGCTCTTTGGCGGCCAGGATGAAAAGGGCAAAAGCTACGGCGAAGATGCCGAACGATAAAGCCATGGTGCGCTTGTAGCCAATGGCCTCAATGCACTTGGTGGCAGGAATGCCGAAGAGAAGGAAGGGCACGAAGGTGGCAGCGAGAAGCAGGCTCGACGCACCGGCCGACATGTCCATGGCACCCTTCAGGACGGGCATGAGGAATGAGTTGATGCCCAAAGCGAAGCCAATGGAGAAGAAGAACAATCCCACAAAAGCTAAGGGGACATAGAATGTTTTGTTGTTTGACATAAAATAATTTGTTATTAGGTATTATTAGGTGCGATGTGATTGTTAGTGGGGTGTTGGTGTCAGCTGCGCTGTTCGCTTGCTGCGTTATGTCGGGTTAAGTGTGATATGTTTGTTGGTTAGCTATAGGTTTAATCACGGCAGACGTCCTGAAAGGAGCAGGGTGAAGCATCGTTTGTACTCCTCAACCATCTGGTCGTGGCCCGCTTGTTGGTAGTGGAGCTTGAAGATTTCGGTCTCGGAGAATGCGGGATAAATCTCTTCGCAATGGTTGACCATCATCATCTTGATGGCTTGTGGGTCAATGTTGCCCGAGCCAGCCGGTGACAACCGCTGGAGGGCAAATTGGCGGAAGAACAAGCTGATGTCGTCTTGCATGGTGTGAATCATGGTGTAAAATTACAAAAAAGATTACGAATGAGGGCCCTTTTGGACGTTAAAAATCATAGAAACCCCAAGGAATGCTAATAATAGGGGCTTCCTACCCGAAAATGAGGGCTTCCTACCCCTGTTATCTTTCAAAAAACGACGTGTTTTGAACACGTTAAATCCCTATCACCCTTAGGGTTCTGACGGGGTTGGTTCATCGTTGGATGGGTGGGTTGTGGCGCTCGTTTGGGCGCTCATGTTATGGATGTTGCGCATGAGGCCGGCATATTTTGCGCGCTTTACGGCCGATCCTTTGAAGAGCCGGCGATAGTCGTCCTCGCTCAGTTGCTCCCATTGTTGGCGCGTCATGGAGAGCAATTCCTCGCTCGGTTGGAACTCGGCGATGTTGGTGGGGTGGGCGAAACGGTTCCAGGGGCATGCCAGTTGGCAACGGTCGCATCCGTAGATGAACGCACCCATCTTCGCCTTGGCGTCGTCGCTCAGCTCGCCACGGTTTTCGATGGTTTGGTAGGAAAGGCAGAGATGGGCGTCGAACGCATGGGTATAGCTCAGCGCATGGGTAGGACATTGGTCGACGCAGCGGTGGCAATGGCCGCAATGGTTGGCCATGGGTTGGTCGTAATCGAGCTCTATGTCGAGAAACAACTCGCCCAGGAAAAACTCGCTTCCGGCCTTGGGGATGATGAGCAGATGGTTGCGTCCCACCCATCCTAAGCCCGCTTGCACAGCCCAATAGCGCTCCAGCACGGGGCCGCTGTCGACAAACGCGCGATAGGTTAGCTCGTGCCCCACTTGCTCCGACACAAAGGCGGCCAAGCGGTGGATGCGCTCCTTCATCACGTCGTGATAGTCTTTGCCCAACGCGTAGGCGGCAATCTGTGGCTCGCCAGCGGCCAACCGACGTTCGGGGGCGTAGTTCATGGCCAACGACACGATGCTCTTCAGCCCGTCCATCAACTTACGGGGATCGAGGCGCTTGTCTAAATAGTTGGTCATATAGTGCATGTCGGCATACTTGCCCTCGTCAAGCCACCGACGGAGGTGGGCCTCCTCGTCCTCGCTGACGTGGGAGGCTTGGGCCACACCACATGCGGCGAAACCCAACTTCTGGGCTTCGGCCTTGATGAGCGCCGTGAGATCGTGACGGGAAAGCGGCATGCTGATTATTCGAAGGTCTTGAACTCGTAGCCTTGTTCCTGAAGCCATTCCAGGGCTTCAGGCAGGGCGGTTTTCAACTTATCGATGCTCTTGAGCGAGTCGTGGAAGGTGATGATGGAGCCATTGCGGGTGTAACGCTTCACGTTGCGCACCACATCCTCGGCCGTCAGCCACTTGGAGTAGTCGCGTGTCACCAAGTCCCACATCACAATCTTGTAACGGCGTTGGAACCACCAATATACGGAATGGCGCATCCAGCCGTGGGGCGGGCGGAAGAGATGGGCCTTGATGAGGTCGTTGGCCTGCTGGATGTTCAGGGCATAGGTGAGGGTCCAGTGTTTGAACGACCCGATATGGTTGAACGTGTGGTTGCCCACCTGATGACCTTCGGCCACAATCTGATTGTAGAGATCGTGGTAGCGCAGCACGTTCTCGCCCACCATGAAGAAGGTGGCCTTGGCGTTGTAGCGGCGCAATGTTTCGAGGATGAAGGGCGTCGACTCGGGAATGGGGCCATCGTCGAACGTGAGATAGACCGAATGGTCGTTCTTGTCCATGCGCCACAGGGCGTTGGGATAGAGCCATCTCAGCCACTTTGCGGGTTGTTCTATAAACATTTGAATTGTGTTTTAACTAAAAGCGCCTGGCGGATGAAGGGCTGTTGCATCGGCAAAGCTCTTCGCCGTCAGGCGCTCTTTTATGATTGGTTGTTTAAGTGAACAGGGGTTTACTGCATGGGTTGGCCACCCTTGCCGATGAACTGGTTCAACTTAGCCTGCACCTCAGCGCCTTCCTTTTTGGCGAGTTTGGCGTCGATGTGCTGCGTGAGCTCATGGATCTGGTTGAGGATGGTCAACTGAACCATGAAGTCGCGGTTGGCTGAAGTGAAGCGCTGCCCCTCAAGCGTCAGGTAATAGGTGGCGTACTGATAAGCGTCGATCCATACCTTGTGGAGAATCTCCAAGGCCTTCTTGTTCTTGCCCAAAGCGGCATAAGCCTGAGCCATGTCGAAGGCGCCGCTCATGTAGTTCATCGGGATGTTATACTCGGGGATTTCCTTCTCTGCCTTCTGCAGCACCTTCAGAGCCTTGGCGTTCTTACCCTCGGCGGCCAATGCGATGGCCAAGCGGCCAAAGAGGCGACGGTGGGTATAGCACATGCGCATGAGGGTCTCGTCGATGTAAAGGCCGGGAGTGCTGAGACCGCCGTAGCGGTAACGGTTCATCAGGTTGTTGTACATCTTCTCGGTGTCGATGGTCTTTGCGTTTGGCTGATTCGTAGAGAACGGTGTGATGCGGTTGGCAAGACCCTCAAGCACGAAGTTGTCGCCGAGGTTCATGTATGAGTTGCTTCCCACAGTTGTTGCGACATAAACAGGACGCGTCCAGTTGCAGTTGGCAATCATCTCGAGCATCATCATGTCGTTCTTGTAGAGGGCCTTCTTGCCCGCAAGCGAGATGACCATGCGGTCGGGGATGGAGTCGCAAGCCATGAGCATGCCGCTCTTCTTGACAGCCTCCTTGTCGACAGTGATATAGAGGGTGTCGGTCGGGATGACGTGCATGTCGTCGTTCTTAGAGCGAATCCAATACTTCATGATGTTCTTAACCTCGAACGGGTTGTCGCCAAACTGTGCCTTGGCAGCCTCGGGATCTTGCTTGTAGAAATCGAGCACCTGCTGCTTCAGGTTAGGAGCAACCTCCACAATCTCGTTGGTGCCTGAGCAGTAGTCGAGTCGCGGCCAGCTGATGGGCACTGAGGGTGAGTTGTAAGCCGGGCGCTTCATCTGGTCGATATACCAATCGGTAGACAGGTAAGAGAGGTTGCAGACGCGAGCGTCGGTGCGCACTCCCTCGGTCTCCTGGTTGTACCAGAGCGGGAAGGTGTCGTTGTCGCCATTGGTGAAGATGATGGGGTTGCCCTCGTCTTGCAGGGTCATGAGGTAGTTGCTACCAAAGTCGCGGCAGGTGTAACGGCCCGAACGGTCGTGGTCGTCCCATGTCTGACTGGCCATTTGGATAGGAACCAAGAGGCATGCCAATCCCACAACGGCTGCGATGACCACACTGTCCTTCTTCAGGTAGCGCTTCAGCAGGTCGATGATGGCGGCCACGCCCATGCCACACCAGATGGCGAAGGCATAGAAGGAGCCTGCGTAGGCATAGTCGCGCTCACGAGGCTGCACGGGTGTCTGGTTCAGATAGATCACGATGGCGAGACCTGTCATGAAGAAGAGGAAGAACACCACCCAGAACTGGCGGATGCCGCGCTGGCCACGGAAGGCCTGCCAGAAAAGTCCGATGAGACCCAAGAGCAGCGGCAAGCAGTAGAACACGTTGTGGCCCTTGTCGTTTTTCAACTCGTCGGGCAGGTTGTTCTGGTCGCCGAGACGAGCGTTGTCGATGAACGAGATACCGGTAATCCAGTTGCCATGCTCCAACTCGCCGTGACCCTGGATGCCGTTCTGACGACCGGCGAAGTTCCACATGAAATAACGCCAATACATGAAGTTGCACTGGTAAGACAGGAAGAACTTGATGTTCTCGAGCTGTGAAGGCATCTTCACCATGATGTTCTCACCGCAGCGGTCGTAGGGTACCTCGCTGCCGCTGACACCACCCATCCACGACTCGTAGTCCTGGGCGTGGTTAGCGTCGTACATGCGCGGGAAGAACATGTTCTGTGCATATTCGTACTTGTCCTTGTGGGTAACCACGAAGTAGGAGTCCTTCTCGTTCTTTGAAGCCTTCTCCTTACGGCTGTAGACCGGTGCGCCACCTTGCATGACGGGACGGCAGTAGTTGCCTTCGGTCTTCAACTTCACCTGTGAGGTGTAGGCCTGGCCGTAGAACAATGGGCGGTCGCCATACTGGTCGCGGCTAAGGTAAGAACCCAACGTGAAAATATCCTCAGGTGAGTTCTGGTCCATCGGCGGGTTGGCCACCGAGCGGATGACGATCAGGGCATAGCTTGAATAGCCAATCATCAGCATGAGCATGCAGAGAAGGGCGGTATTCTTGAATCGTGATGTGACGAGATAAACGGGCTTCTTGTCGACAAGCTTCTTGTGGTTGAGCACGAAGGCCAACACGGCCAGTACCACAACACCAATGGCTACAGCGCTCCAGCCGAAACCATAGAACGGAATGCCGATGAGGGCGAACGCCACGAGGAACGAAATATTCTCACGCTTCTTGTTCTGACCCATATAGCTCTCGTAAATGGCCCACAATGTAGCGGCTACCAAGAGGATGATGTAGATGATGAGACCCGTGTTGAAAGGCATGCCGAGCACGTTGACAAACAGCAACTCGAACCATCCGCCCACGGTGATGATGCCGGGAACCACGCCATAGAGCACGGCGGCCACAATGGCGAACGACACGAGCAGGGCAATGAGTGAGCCCTTCGACTCGACGTTGGGGAAGCGGCGATAGCAATAAACCAGCACAATGGCGGGCAAGCACAACAGGTTGAGCAAGTGAACGCCGATAGACAGGCCAGTCATGTAGAAGATCAGCACCAGCCAACGGTCAGCGTGGGGCTCGTCGGCGTGGTCTTCCCACTTGAGGATGAGCCAGAACACAACAGCAGTGAAAGCCGATGAGTAAGCGTACACCTCACCTTCGACAGCCGAGAACCAGAAGGTATCGGAGAAGGTATAGATCAGGGCGCCCACCAGTCCGCTGGCCTCAATGGCAATGAGCTTGCCTGTGGTAAGGCTGCTCCAATCCTTCACGATGAGCTTGCGCGTCAGGTGCGTGATGGTCCAGAACAAGAACAGGATGGTGGCGGCAGAGAGCAGCGCACTCATGGTGTTGACCATGCGGGCCACCTCACTGGGATTGCTGACAAACTGGCTGAACAGGTTGGCGGTCAACATGAAGAACGGTGCCCCTGGGGGATGACCAATCTCGAGCTTGTAGCCAGTAGTGATAAACTCAGGACAGTCCCAGAAGGAAGCTGTCGGCTCAATGGTGGAACAATAGACAAAGGCGGCGACGAAGAACGTCAACCAACCAAGGATATTGTCCACTAATCTGTACTGTTTCATTTATTGTGTGACTAATTTTGATTTTTCAATCCTAAAATGCAAAGTTAATAAAAAGAGGAGAGAGAGGATAAGAATAGCCCGTTTTTTTAGTTTTTTTATTAGTGCCACTCGGTAAAATGGGCAGAAATCACGGGATTGTAGCCGCTATGCGATTTGACCTGTTGGGCTTGGTGTATTCTTAACGAGGCATTTGCCGTGAAGGCGGACGGGGCCATTGGGCGCTCGTTAGGGAAGAGAAAGTGTGTGGCAAAACGGTGCGTTGAATGGCCCATTGTCATGGTTTTTGGCTAAAAAGTGGGTTCGGTATCTGGCGTTTATTGCTGAACGATGCTCGAACTTTTTCGCCTACATCACGTTTCAAAAGAAGTAAGTGTTGACAGACCTTTCGTCCCCCTTGTCGCTATGGTCCGGTAATGGCTTATAGGGGGAATATCTGTGACGGAGGATGGGTAAGGATCCTTGGGCATGTGGCTATGGGCGATGGGGTCCTTAGTTACAACAGCAGGTCTACACTATAGACGAGGAGAATGTAACGGAGTGCCTTGCCAAGCGTGATGCTGATGAGGGAGATGGGGATGTTGGCCCGCATGAGTCCCAAGACGATGGTGATGGCCGATCCCAAGACGGGTAGAAACGAGAAAAAGGCAAACCATGCGCCATGGCCCGCCATGAATCGCCGGGCTTTGTCGAGGTCGCGTTTCTTCACATGGAGATAGTGCTCTATCCAATCGAGACGCCCCATTCGCCCTACGGCGTAATTGAACATCGAACCGGCAACATTGCCCACGGTGCCGTAGACGACCAAGGGCAAGGGTTCTAATCCGGCGGCAAGGAGCGCTAACATAACGGCTTCGCTACTGAAAGGAAAGAAACTGCCGGCAAGAAAAGCGGCTACCAACATGCCCCAGTAGCCATAATTGAGCAATATGTCGACTAAGGCATCCATATATTGAAAATGGTTAATGCTAAGGCGGCGATGATGAGAGTGAAAAACGTGATGTTGGATAGTTTGGAGTGTGTGAGCGACAGGAAGTGGCCGATAAGGGGCGACACGACCGTGAGAAGCAGCGACAACAGCACATCGAAATGCTGAGGCAGCAGAATGAGCAATACCAACAAACAAATCTCTAAGGTGATGAACATCTCGAAAATCATCCGGGTGCGAATCTTGTCCTGGTAACTATAGGCCACGAAATGCACGCTGCCAATGATGCCGAGGATGGCGACAAACAAGAATGTTAGGCCTCGATGGATGTCGAGCATGGAAAAGTCGAACGGTTGTTGCCAAAGCATCATGGCCTCAAAATGGTCGGCAATGGCCTGTGGGTTGCCTATCAACAGATAATAGGCGCTCAAAAACCAATAGGGGAGCGCTACACCCAGGATAGACGCGATGAACGTGCGCAAACTCATGGCCAACACGTTGGTGGTAAGCAGAATCCAAAGAATGGGAACCAACCACAGCAATTCCACATAAAAGACGCTGGCCACACCGATGGCCACAAAGGCGTAGAACACCCATCCAACGGCTTGCTTGTCTTGAAAGGCGCGGAGAATGAAGTTGAGCGAGAAGATGAATGCCAGTTGCGCTATGCCAATGTTGATGGATGAAAACAAGAACGGGGACATCAGCACCACAACATAGAAGGAGCATGAAACCATGCGACTGTAGATGCGGATGAGCGAATTGTTGTTGTTGAGAATAACCATCATCACGGTGGAAGCAACAAGAATGAGCAGTTGCAACCATAGGCCTTGCGAGGCCATTCCTGAAATAAGGAACAGCAGCAAGCCATAGATGGCGGTCACGGGTAACGACCAACGCGACTGGGCTATTCTGTTTTGAGCGCGTTTAATCATGACGTTTCATTATGGGCGGCTTCTCTTTGCCTCCCTTGTACCTATTGAATTTGATGAAGTGATATGTGATGGTCGGTATTCACCTTGTCCCTTTTGTAGCTGGTTCTCATAGAGAGGAAAGCCTTGAAGGGGCACAATGAATGTCGGCCATCACGTTCAAATATCCTGAAATGAGGAGAGAAGTCTTGTCAATTAGAGATCTTGACCAATGTCACGGCGGAAGTACATGTCTTTGAAGCGAATCTTCTGAGCCTCGGTGAAACTCTTATGCAAGGCTTCTTCCTTGTTCTTGCCGTATGAGGAAACGGCCAACACGCGACCACCATCGGTCACCACGTTGCCATCGGCCATCTTGGTTCCGGCGTGGAACACAATGCTGCCCTCTACCTCGTTGAGCCCCTCGATGACGTAACCCTTCTGGTAAGCCTGTGGGTAACCACCGCTAACCAGCATGACACAGACGGCAGCGCGCTCGTCGAACTCCACCTTACGTTGGTCGAGGTCGTCCTTGGCAACACCCTCCAGCAGGTCGACGAGGTCGCTCTTCAGTCGGAGCATCACGGTCTCGGTCTCGGGATCGCCCATGCGGCAGTTGTACTCGATGACCATGGGGTTGCCTTCCACGTTGATAAGACCGAAGAAGATGAATCCCTTATAGTCGATGCCGTCGGCCGCAAGGCCTTCAACCGTGGGGCGGATGATGCGGTCTTCCACCTTTTTCATCCACTCGGCGTTGGCGAAGGGAACCGGAGAGACGCTTCCCATGCCACCGGTGTTTAGGCCGGTGTCGTGCTCGCCAATGCGCTTGTAGTCCTTGGCTTCAGGAAGGATTTGGTAGTGCTTGCCGTCGGTAAGTACGAAGACAGAGCACTCTATGCCACTGAGAAACTCCTCAATGACTACCTTGGCTGATGCCTGACCGAACATTCCGCCCAGCATGTCGCGCAGTTCTTTCTCGGCTTCCTCAAGCGTAGGCACGATGAGCACGCCCTTGCCAGCTGCCAAACCGTCGGCTTTCAGCACGTATGGCGCCTTCAAGGTTTTCAGGAAAGCTACGCCTTCCTCGACCGTTGTGCCGTCGAAGGTCTCGTAGGCTGCCGTGGGAATGTTATGGCGTTTCATAAATCCCTTGGCGAAATCCTTGCTGCCTTCGAGCTCGGCTCCTTGCTTAGAGGGACCGATGACGGGAATGTTGGCAGTACGCTCGTCGGCTCTGAATGCGTCGACGATGCCGTTTACCAAAGGCACCTCGGGGCCTACCACCACCATGTCGATGCCATTGGCAACCACGAAGTCCTTCTGCTTATCGAACTCGTTGACGCCAATGCTCACATTCTCACCAATGGCAGTAGTGCCAGCGTTGCCGGGAGCGATAAACAATTGGTCGCATTTCTTACTTTGGGCAATCTTCCATGCCATGGCATGCTCGCGCCCGCCACTTCCTAATAGCAATATTTTCATAATCGTCTGAATGTGTTATGTGTTTACGAAATTAGTAGGGCGGGTCGATGAATGACTGGGTGCGATGCTCTCTTGTTCCCAGCCTTCATGCAACCAACACCTGTTTCGGTCTGATAATCAGTTTGTTTCAAGATACTGATGGAGGAGGTTGATGATCTCCGTGCGTGTGGGCTCGGGGAACGTGCTGATACGAGTGGAATGGCTTCCGTCGGGCAACACGTAAACCTTAATGTACTTCTTGTTGTTCAGGAATTTAAGACCAGCTACGCCCGAGGCGCCCCATGGGTCGATACCGCCATAGATGTAAATCATCTTACGGTCGTTGTTCTTGAGCCAATTGATGGTTTTGTTGTACAGCGTCTTATCGAACTTCACGTTCTGAAGCTCCTTGGGCAACATGACACGATGCAGGTAACCCTTGGCCGACTTGATGGTGAGCCACTTCTTGAAGGGCTTGATGTCGTAGCCATAGTAGCCCAACTCACGTGCGGCTTGCACGTTGAATGAGCGGTTGGGGTTGTTTGGAGTGAAGTAGCCCGGCTCAGAAATGCCGATGAGATGGTTGAAAAGATCCTTGTCGGAAGCCGTTGCATCGGGAATCTGCGTCATTGGAGTGCCCCACTGCCAGATAGCGAACGAATATTCGAGGACGCAATAGTCGAAGATCTCCTCCAACGGTATGCGGAAGCTGTAGCCCTTTTCGTTGCAGTATTGTGTGAACATCGGCATGAGCTTTGCCTTTCTCTTCAGCACCTCAATTTGGTAATCCTTCACGTGCTTGCGGTTGGTTGCGGTAGAAACCTGATGGTCGATAAAGGGCTCATGGCGTCCATCCTCAACGGCTGAGTTCAACGGGGCTACATAGGGAACCGACACATCGACATCGTCGGGGAAGAAAACGCGGTAGAACATGCAGGTTTGGCCACCCTTGCTGATACCCGTCGACACCCATTTCCCTTTGTAAAGTTGGCGGAAGGTCTGGTTGACGTTGTGAAGATCGTAGAGAGAGTTCTCAACGGTCAGATAGTCCCAGTTGCAGGGTGAGGGAGTGGAGGCCTCGAAATAGCGATACTCCACGAAAACGAGATTGGCGTTGAGCAACTTGGAGAGTTCCTCCTGGTAGCCCTCGCGAAGAGCATACTTGCAGTTGTAACCCTCGGTGACGAGCACGGTAGGACGGTCGTAACCCACATGGCAAACCACGACACGCTGCTTGAATGTGCCTGCCTGATGGTGGATGGGATCCACCTCCTGTGTGATGTTCAGCAGATACTTGTTGTCGTAAGCTGTGCTTTTTAGCTCTTGCACGTCGCTGACACCCGGCAATGCTTGCAGCTTTGCCAACACCTCTTTGTCGGCTGCCTGCGCGAATAGCGGCAGAAGCAGCGCAACGAGAACCAATAGATGTTTAATCTGTTTCATGGTAATCTCTTGTTTCTAAAGTATTATGATAATAAAGTTAAAGGTCTTACTTCAAATAATCATCGAAATACTGAGAGATGCGCTCATGCAGATGCGTTGATTGGTGGCCACGCATGTTGTGCGGCTCTCCGGGATACACGAAGTAGTCGGGCTGTGTGCCATCCTGGATGCACTGCTTGAGGAACGACAGGGAGTGCTGCAATAAACATACGTTGTCGTTGAGGCCAACGATGATTTGCAGTTTGCCTTTCAGGTTCTTGGCCTTCGGAATGAGGCTCGAAGATGCGTAACCCTCGGGGTTTGTTTGCGGCGTGTCCATATAGCGCTCGCCATACATCACTTCGTACCATTTCCAATCGATGACAGGTCCGCCTGCTACGCCTACCTTGAACACTTCAGGATGGGTGGTCATCATGTTGATGGTCATGAATCCTCCGAAACTCCATCCGTGCACCCCGATGCGGTCTGCATCGACGTAAGGCAAACTCTTGAGATACTTCACACCTTCCATTTGGTCGGCCACCTCGTTGTCGCCGAGGTGGCGGAACGTAACTTGCTCAAACGCCTTGCCGCGATGCTCGCTTCCGCGGTTGTCGAGAATGAAGAGGATATAGCCCTTCTGGGCCATGTAGGTCTCCCAACTGCGTGAGCCCCAATGCCATGAAGCGTCTACGTTGTGGGCGTGAGGACCACCGTATACATATATAATGGTGGGATATTTCTTGTTGGGATCGAAGTCGACGGGTAACACCAGGCGATAGAAAAGGTCGGTTGTGCCATCGGCTGCTTTCACAGTACCGTTCTTGTACTCAGGCATATTGTAGCCCTTCCAAGGATCGGCAGCGGTGAGATAACGCACCTTCTTGCCATTGTCAACATTGACAATCGTCATGTTACGGGGAACAGTAGGAGTGGAATATTTGTCGACAATATACTGGCCCGATGTGCTCAGACTGGCCGTGTGCCATCCCTCGCCATTTTCATCGATTAGGGTGCGCTTGCCGTTGTCGATGTTTACGCTATAGATATTACGCTGAATGAGGTTTCGCTCATTGCTGGCAATGATAACGCTGTGGCGCTTCTCGTTGAAGCCAATCGTCTCCATGACCACCCAGTTGCCACTGGTAATCTGCTTCAACTGCTCGCCCTTGGTGTTGAAGAGGTACAGATGGTTGAAACCATCCTTCTGACACTCGAGGATAAACTTGCTGCTGTCCCAAGGCAGGAAGACGATCGGAGTGAGATGCTCCACGTACTTCTCGTCGGTCTCATGGTAGATGGCGCCCTTCTTGTCGCCAGTCTCGGCGTCGTATGCCACGAGTTGACAATCGTTCTGGTCGCGGTTGAGCTCAATCATATAGATCGTCTTGTCGTCGGGACTCCATGTTACATTGGTGAAATAACGGTCGGTAGGATCGCCTGCCTTGAGCCAAACGGTCTTGCCTGTGTTCACGTCATATACGCCCACTTTTACCTGATGGCTTGTTTCTCCGGCCATCGGGTACTTCTCGGGAGCCGGCGTCGCCATGCGCGAACCGCTGGTGGGAGCCCATGAGGGGTCAGGGATGTTGATCAGGGGGAAGTCGGTCACCATGCTCTGGTCCATGCGATAGAAGGCCAGTTTGTTGCCTTTGTTGCTCCAGAACAAGCCACCCGATATGCCGAACTCATCGCGATGTACGCTCTGTCCGTACACGATGTTACGGCTTCCGTCGGTCGTCAGTTGGTTCGACTGGCCGTTGGCGGTCTGCACATAGAGCTGGTCGCCCTTTACATAGGCCGTGTTACGACTTACGTAATGGAAGTTCCAAGCCTGCGCTGCCGAACGATCCTTGTATTCGATGGTCCACACGGCCTTGCCGGTTTTCCAGTTGAGCAGTTGCGTACTCTTGTTGTCGTTGAGAAGCACCAAGGGCTTCTTGGCCTCGGGAAACGACACGCTATACAGGCTATGGAGGTTCAAGCCGCTCTTTGCCTTGATGTCGTCCAAGGTGAAGAGCACGCTCTCCTTGCCTGTAGCCTTGTTAACGAGTTTGCAATCCTCCACATCTGTGCGGACGAGCTCATCACCCCACCAGGCCGTCCAACGGTTCTCAGCTATCATGTTGTGATAGTTGTTGCCGCCGAAGTTCAGGTCCTCAAGGGTAAACTTCTTCAGTTCTTGTGCTTGAACGCTTGCTGCATTCTGTGTGAACAATGCCGTCATCGTGCCCAGCATCACCATGAATTTATTCATCTTCATTGCCGAATCGGTTCTTATTGCCAAACTTCTTGTTACCTCCAAAACGCTTGTCGCCACCACGGCCCTTGCCGGCCCAGTCGCCTTTCTTGCCATAGCGGTCGCCGTCTTTGCCAAATCGGCCACCACCGCGCTTGTCGTCGCGACTGCCTGAGAAGTTGCGAGCGCGGTCGCCCGAGAACTTGCGGTCGCGGCGATCATTGCCTCCACGCTCCTCATCGCCGAATCTCTTGGGGCGACGGTCGCCGCGTTTGCGGTCGTCATCCTGGAACGAGCGACTTGAGAATGCGTGGAAATGGAACGAGCGAATGTCGCCTTCCTCGTTGGCCTCCTGTTCGTCGAGGCGCTGCTTAAACTCGCGATTCTTCTTGAAGCGGTGCTTTTGTGCCATCTCGCGCTTCTCGTCATCGGTCTTCACAATGCCGCCCTCTGAGCGGAAATCCTTCATCTTGCCAGAGAACATGACGTACTTGCGGAACTCGCATTCCAGGCTTCCGTTGAACACGGGAATCTTGATGCTTGGCTTCAAACCAATCTGGTCGAAGCACTCCTCGCGGTAGCTCAGCACCCAAGCCTCATTGCCAGCGAACTCGTTCTTGAGTTTCTCGCCAATCATCTTGTATGTGCCCAACAGGTTGGGCGTAGAGATGCGCTCGCCGTAAGGAGGGTTGGTGATCATGATGCTCTTCTCCTTCGGGCATGTGAAGTTCTTGAAGTCCTGCTGTTGCACGGTGATGACGTTCGACAATCCCGCAGCCTTCACGTTCAGGATGGCCGTGTTCACAGCCTTCATGTCGATGTCGTAGCCGTAGATATGATGGTTGAACTCCTTTTCCTTCGAGTCGTCGTTGTAAATCTCGTCGAAGAGGTCCTTGTCGAAATCGGGCCATTTCTCAAAGGCATACTCCTTGCGGAATACGCCCGGTGAGATATTCTGCGCAATCAGTGCTGCCTCAATGATGAGCGTTCCCGATCCACACATGGGGTCGATGAAGTCGGTGTCGCCCTTCCATCCTGACATGAGGATCATACCAGCGGCCAGCACCTCGTTGAGCGGAGCTTCCACCGTATCCTGGCGATAGCCTCTACGGTGCAGGCTCTCACCGCTCGAATCCAGGCAAAGCGTTGCCTTGTCCTCAGCGATATGGATATGAAGGCGAATGTCGGGGTTGCTGATTGAGATGTTGGGACGGTCGCCAGTGGTCTCGCGGAATTGGTCGACGATGGCGTCTTTCACCTTATATGAAACAAACTTGGAGTTTCGGAACTCATCGGAATACACCACTGAATCGACCACAAAGGTCTTTCCCTTAGTGATGTACTGGCTCCAATCAATTTTTCTTACCTCATTATATACGTCTTCAGCCGAGCGAGCCTTAAAGTGCTTAATGGGCTTTAGAATGCGAATAGCGGTGTGCAACTGGAAGTTGGCACGATACATCATCTCTTTGTCGCCCGTGAACGACACCATGCGGCGGCCGATCTGCACATTGTTTGCGCCCAGTTGGGTAAGCTCTTGTGACAGAACAGGCTCTAAGCCCATGAATGTTTTGGCGATGAGTTCAAATTCCATTGTTTTATGATTGTTATTTTATTCTTAATTTTAATATGTCTAATTAGTGGAGGCGTAAGGTTGCTTTTCTGTTGGCTAACGGTTGCAATGTGAGGCCATTCGTCATGACCCAGAGCTTGACAGGTCTTGAACCGATAGCCTGTTTGGCAGAATGAGTTGCTTGTTCTTATTTCACTTGCTGCATGTTTTTGTTGAACCGATAGTTGCATTTGCTTAAACCGATGGGGCGTCATTTATTAAATGCAGGACCATTGTGGCCTTCTTCGATGCTATTTCTTAAACACCTTTGCTTCGGGCGGCATGTCTTCGAGAATCCAGGTGTTGGCTCCGACGGTTGCGCCTCGGCCGATGGTGATGCGTCCCAACAGTGTGGCGTTGGCGTATACGATGACGTCGTCTTCAATGATCGGGTGACGAGGAATGCCCTTGATAGGGTTGCCTTGTTCGTCGAGCGGGAAACTCTTAGCTCCGAGCGTCACGCCCTGATAGAGCTTCACGTGGTTTCCGATGACGCAGGTCTCGCCGATGACCACGCCCGTTCCATGGTCGATGGTGAAATGGCTGCCTATTGTGGCGCCCGGGTGGATGTCGATTCCCGTTTCCGAATGTGCCATCTCTGTCATCATGCGTGGAATGAGCGGCACTCCCATGAGAAACAACTCGTGGGCCAACCGGTAGCTGGTTAGCGCCTTGAGGACTGGGTAGCACAGCAGTATTTCCGCATAACTCTTGGCCGCAGGGTCGCCATTGTAGGCCGCTTCGACATCGGTGGCCAGCACGCTCCTGACCTTTGGTAGTCGGCTAATCATTTCGCTGGCCAATTCGCGGGCTTGTTTTTTCAAATCGACCATACCGCTCTTGGTCTCGTAGTCTTCCGAGAAACACAGGCCAGCCAGTATTTGCTCCTTTAGCAAATAGCTTAATTTCTCCACCTCGACACCTATTTGGTACTGGATGGTTTGGATGTTGACTTGTGATTTTCCGAAGAATCCCGGGAAGAGGATGGCGCGCGACAATTGCACAATCTCCTCCAAAACCGTGCTCGACGGTAATGGATAGCCTTCACGATGTTGGTGGAAGAGTCCTTTCAGGGTTTGAGGGTCTGAAAGTTTTTCCACCGTTTCAGTTAGCAAGAGAATCGTGTTTTGGATGCTCATCTTTTGGGTAAATAATATGATGGCAAAGTTACAAAATAATTTAAAAGAAAAAAAGCAAAGCGACAAAAAAGTAAAAGCTACATTATAATTTATGTACGCCTTATGCATAAGGCGGGGAAAAAGCTTCGATTTTTATGCATTTGCAAGACGAAAACGATGGAACAAAAGTGCTGTTACGGATGGTCGGCCCATTGTTAGCTGTTGTTTGGGGTGGCGATAAGCATTTCCTTTATTCGTTCTTTGGTAAGTGCGTGTCGATTCGTTTTGGCGTATTGCCTTATCAAAAGGCGTGCAAATTTTGAAAACTTTAACGCATAAAGATAATATATCACGTTGGTTTTTCGTACCTTTGCATAATATGAGTGAACCTTTGGCAGAGCGTTTGCGCCCCCGCACGCTCGACGACTACGTAGGGCAGGAGCATCTTGTGGGTCAAGGTGCGGTACTGAGGAAGATGATCGACAGCGGTCATATTTCCTCCTTTATACTGTGGGGACCTCCGGGCGTTGGAAAGACCACGTTGGCTCAGATTGTAGCCAATACGCTGAAGGTTCCCTTCTATACGCTGAGTGCTGTGACAAGCGGCGTGAAGGACGTGCGCGAGGTTATCGAGAAAGCCAAAGGAGGAAGGTTCTTCAACTCTGAGTCGCCCATTCTCTTCATCGACGAGATTCATCGCTTCTCCAAGTCGCAGCAAGACTCCTTGCTGGGTGCGGTGGAGAAAGGTGTTGTGACGCTCATTGGCGCAACCACCGAAAACCCCTCCTTTGAGGTCATCAGGCCACTGCTCTCGCGTTGTCAACTCTATGTTCTTAAGTCGCTTGGCGTCAGTGATTTGCAGAAGTTGCTGCAACGCGCCATCACGAAAGATGTGGAGTTGCGCGAGAAACACATCGAACTGCAAGAAACGGCGGCGATGATGCGCTATAGTGGCGGTGATGCCCGCAAATTGCTCAACATACTCGACCTGGTGGTGGAGGCGGCCGACAGCGACCCCATCGTTATCACCGACAAGATGGTGGAAGAACGCCTGCAGCAGAATCCGCTGGCCTACGACAAGCAAGGCGAGATGCACTACGACATCATATCGGCCTTCATTAAGAGCATTCGCGGGTCGGATCCCGACGCTGCGCTCTATTGGATGGCGCGTATGATTGAGGGAGGCGAGGATCCGCAGTTCATTGCCCGACGGGTGGTGATCAGTGCGGCAGAGGACATAGGCCTGGCCAACCCAAACGCCTTGTTGTTGGCCAACGCCGCCTTCGATGCGGTGATGAAGATCGGATGGCCCGAAGGACGTATCCCCCTGGCTGAAGCCGTGGTCTACTTGGCTACCAGTCCGAAGAGCAACTCGGCCTACAAAGCCATTGGCGAGGCCCTCAGCGAGGTGCGAAAGAGCGGCAACCAACCCGTGCCGTTGCCTATCCGCAACGCACCCACCGAACTCATGGCCAACCTGGGTTACCACGACGGATACAAGTATCCGCACGACTATCCCGGCAATTTCACAGAACAACAATACCTTCCCGACGAACTGCAAGGCTGCCGTTTCTGGCATGCCCAGCACAGTCAGGCGGAGGATAAGCTCTACCAACGGATGGTGAACTGTTGGGGAGACCGATACAAAGATAAAGATTACGAGAAATGAAAATTGTAGAATTAGACGGCTATGCTGCCAATCCCGGTGACATTTCCTGGGACGGACTGAAGGAATTAGGAGAACTTACCATCTATCCGCGCACCGCACCCGAAGAGGTGGTGGAGCGCGCCAAGGAAGCCGATGCTATTCTTATCAATAAAGTGAACATCACAGAGGCTGTGCTCGAGCAGTTGCCCAAACTCAAGTATATTGGTGTCTTGGCCACAGGTTACAACGTGGTCGATGAGGAAGCCGCCCACAAGCGTGGCGTGGTGGTTACCAACATTCCTTCCTATAGCACCGAGTCGGTGGTGCAGATGACCTTTGCCCACATTTTCAATATCACGAATCAGGTGGCCCACTATGGCGACGCCTCACGCCAAGGTCGCTGGAGCGCCAACCCCGATTTTTGCTATTGGGACACTCCTCTCATGGAGTTGTCGGGCAAGACGTTGGGCATTGTTGGCCTGGGACATATTGGCCAACGTGTGGCCGCCATCGCCCATCAGTTTGGCATGGATGTGTTTGCCGTGACCTCAAAGGATGCCATGTCGTTGCCCAAGGGCATTCAGAAGACCACGCTCGACGGTTTGTTGGGTGTGGCCGACATCATCTCGCTTCATTGTCCCCTCACAAAGGACAACTACCATCTCATTGACGCCGAGAAGATTAGCCGTATGCGAGAGGGTGCTATCCTCATTAACACGGCGCGTGGTGCGCTGGTCGACGAGCAAGCCATTGCCGACGCGCTCGAGTCGGGCCATTTGGCTGGCTATGGAGCCGACGTCATGGAGCAGGAGCCACCGCGCAAGGATTGTCCGCTCTTCTCCCAACCCCACGCCTACCTGACGCCCCATATCGCATGGGCAACCAAGGAAGCGCGCGAACGACTGATGCGCATCTGCGTCGATAACGTGAGAGCCTTTAAGGAAGGTAAGCCCATCAATGAGGTGTAAACCATTCAGGGTAAACCATTTAAGTATTCGTATATTCCTTCTTCCATTAGTAAATGATCAACACAGACCCTAAGGTGGTTGATACCATCCTCCAAATCATTGAAATCCTGGGAACACTGGCCTTCGCCATATCGGGCATCCGCCATGCCGCTGCCAGGCACTACGACTGGTTCGGTGGCTTTGTATGCGGCATTGCGGTAGCTATTGGCGGCGGTACGTTGCGCGATGTCATGCTCAACGCCACACCTTTCTGGATGACGTCGCCCATGTACATTCTTTGCACGCTCATGGCCCAGTTTATCGTCATCGTGTTCGCCCGATCGCTGAAACGCCTCGACAACGCGTGGTTTGCGTTCGACACCTTGGGCCTCGCCCTGTTCACCATTGCCGGATTGCAAAAGACTCTCGACTATGGGCATCCCATCTGGGTGGCTATCATCATGGGTTGCATCACGGGTTCCGCAGGTGGAGTGTTGCGCGACGTACTGCTCAATAAGATACCCGTTATCTTCCGCAAGGAGATTTACGCCATGGCTTCCGTCTGTGGCGGAGTGCTCTATTGGATCATGATTAGTTTGCACGTCAGCGTGGCGTTGTCGGCCATTGCCACGTTCTTGTTCATCGTCGTCATTCGTTTCTTGGCGGTGAAGTACCACATCTCCCTGCCCGTATTGAAGGGAGAATAGTGGGAGCGTACCACTATTCGAATCGTAAGAGCAAATTGTTATCCTCATTCGCAAGGCTTTGTCAATAGGCTTTGAGAATAGAGATTGTGTGTTTGTGTAAGAGCGAAGATATGGATGGCTTTAATCGCCCTGCCGCTCATTTGTCCAATGCCTTCTTCTTGATGACCCTGAGTCGGCCGTGATGGTCTTTCCCTGCCTTATGCCCCAGTTCAATCATGGCGCGTATGTCGGCGGTCTTAAAGCTGGTTACGCCATATCCCTTGAGCTTGGGGTTGATGCAGAGGTCGGCATCCTTGCGGTTGCGATTGTAGTTTACAAAGTCGGGTCGCTGACGGAGCCACTTCAGTCCCTTGCCCATAAATTTCCTAATCTTCTTGGGCACAAAGTCGGGATGCTTGTTTTGTGTGAGGTCGATGGCTATGACGAGGTCGGCTCCCATGGCCCGCGCCACATCCACCGGCAGGTTGTTTACCAGACCGCCATCGAGCATCAGCATCGAGTCGGCGCGCACCGGCTTGAATACACCCGGTATGGCCATGCTGGCACGCATGTCCAGTGCCAAGTTGCCTTTTGCAAGCACGGCGCTCTGTCCTGTGTTGACGTCGCATGCCACAGCGCGGAAGGGAATGGGCAACGAGTCGAAATCGATGGAGTCGGGGTAGGCGCCAAGGCCCTGGTAGTGGTTCTTTGCGGTGAGTAGTGAGTCGAGAAATTGCATCACCCCCACGCCTCTCATCAGTCCAAAGCCCTTGATGGCCTTCTCCTTCTCGCCTTTCTTGGCCTTTCGGTCGTTGAACAAGTCGAGCCAATCTTGGTGGGTAAAGAGCGAGTCGAGCTCCTCGGCGCGGTACCCAGCGGCATAGAGCCCTCCCACAATTGACCCTATGCTTGTGCCCACGATGTAGTCGATGGGTACGCCTATGCGCTCAATCTCCTTGAGCACACCCACTTCGGCAGCGCCCTTGGCACCTCCGCCGCCGAGCACCAACGCCACTTTGAGGCGATTTTTCGACTTCCCTGATGCTGGAACGACCGTTCCCGCAAGGGTTAGCATGAGAACGAAAAGGATGAGACGTATGCTTTTTGCCATGGCCGATGAGGTTTGTTCGTTGCGACAAAGATACAAAAATAATGCGTTCGGTGGTTGTGTTTGCGTGAAAAAGTCGTAAGAAACGCTGACAAAAGTTGAAAAGAAGCAATCGCAATCACATGGTTTCCCACTTCGGCATTATGACCTTTTGGGGTTTTATGAACCATTGTGTGTGAAATGCGTGGGTCAAACCTTCTCACTTTTCAGTAAAAAACCGTAACTTTGCAATTCATGAGGGCCTACCCTTTGGCGGCGATCCTTTCCCGCAGCATGTGTGGTGGCTCTTCGAATAGATTAACTTGACAAACATTCTACACAATGAATCAGAGTGGAGAAAAGGAGGAACAGATATTAATTCGTATCACAGGTCAGGACCGTCCCGGTCTAACCGCATCGGTGATGGGCATCTTGGCCAAGTATGGCGCGCAGGTGCTCGACATTGGCCAGGCCGACATTCACGCAACGCTGTCGCTCGGTGTGCTCATTCGTCTCGACGAGATGCACTCGGGTCAGGTGATGAAGGAACTGCTCTTTAAGACAACCGAGCTGGGAGTGAACATCGGTTTCTCGCCCATTACGGACGAGGAGTATGAAAACTGGGTAAACCATCAGGGCAAGAACCGATACATCTTGACCATGATTGGCCGTTCGCTCTCAGCCCGACAGATTGAGGCCACCACGAAGATCATTGCCCAACAGGGATTGAATATCGACTCCATCCTTCGCCTTTCTGGTCGAATGAGCATCAAGGAGCCGCAGCGCAATGTGCGTGCCAGCATCGAGTTTTCGCTTCGTGGCAACCCGGCCGACCGCGCCACCATGCAGAAGGAACTGATGAACATGTCGCAAGAGATGGCCGTCGACTTCTCGTTCCAGCACGATGACATGTATCGCCGCATGCGCCGACTGATATGTTTCGATATGGATTCAACGCTTATCCAGACCGAGTGTATCGACGAGTTGGCCAAGCGTGCCGGCGTGGGCGACAAGGTGTCGGAAATTACGGCGCGAGCCATGCGTGGTGAGATCGATTTCAAGGAGAGTTTCAAGGAGCGTGTGGCGCTGCTCAAGGGTCTCGACGCCAGCGTGATGAAAGACATCGCCGAGCACATGCCTATCACCGAGGGAACCGACCGCCTGATGAGTGTGCTGAAGACTTGCGGCTATAAGATTGCCATTTTGAGTGGTGGATTCACCTATTTCGGCGAGTATCTTCAGAAGAAATTTGGCGTCGATTACGTGTATGCCAACGAACTGGAGATTGACGAGAATGGCAAATTGACGGGCAATTATCTTGGCGACATTGTGGATGGGCACCGCAAGGCGGAACTGCTCAAGCTCATCGCCCAGGTGGAAAAGGTTAACCTGGCCCAGACCATTGCCGTGGGCGATGGCGTAAACGACCTGCCGATGATTAGCGAGGCTGGTTTGGGCATCGCCTTCCACGCCAAGCCACGTGTGGTGGCCAATGCCCAACAGAGCATCAACACCATGGGTATCGACGGCATCCTTTACTTCCTTGGTTTCAAGGACAGTTATCTGGGTGAGCAGGGAAAGCTCTAAAATCGAATTTTGTCAAGGGTGTGACCAAGGTAGGAAAGGCAGAAAAGACACCGGTCTCTCTGCCTCATTTGGGCGTTTGGACAGTATGTGCCCCATCAGATCGTATGAGGTTCAACTTGACGAAAGTCGTTGAACAATCCTGTGTCGCACAGGGTTTTGCCTCGTCTTAGACCGGGAGGCTCTGTTGGCCTAATGAGAATTGTCCTCGTCTTAGACCAGGAGAAGCAACCCTACGTTTAGAGCATAGCCAAATATCTGTTTTGGAAATGCCCCTTCTTCATAGCGCAACGAAGCGTGCTCATCGATAAGAAGAGCACGCTTCGTTGCGTTATCATCATTATTTTTTCGTGAGGCTTATGGGTCGTTTCCTTTCTCTATAGCCCTGTTAGCGTTTTCTTATTTGCCCTCTTCCAAGGGGAAAAGACCGTAGAGGCTGGCGTCGATCATGTCGGTCACCTTGCGGAAGTCCTCAGGAGTGTCCTCAAAACTGAGCTTGTCGCCATCGATGATGATGAGCTCGCCCTTATAGTTCTTGATCCAATCCTCGTAGCGCTGCTGCAAGCCCGTCAGGTAATCGATGCGGATGCTCTTCTCAAACGACCGTCCGCGCTTCTCAATATGTTTCACCAGTGTGGGGATGGAGCTGCGAATGTAAATCATCAGTTGGGGCAACTTCACCAGCGACATCATCAGATCGAAGAGGTCAGAGTAGTTCTCAAAGTCGCGATCGCTCATGTATCCCTGGTCGTGAAGGTTGGGCGCGAAGATCTTGGCGTCCTCAAAGATGGTGCGGTCCTGGATGATGTTCTCGTCGCTTTGCGAAATCTCCACCACCTCCTTAAATCGTTTGTTAAGGAAATACACCTGGAGGTTGAAGCTCCAACGGTTCATGTCGTGATAGAAATCGTCAAGGTACGGGTTGTTGTCGACGGGTTCGAAACGGGGAGTCCATCCGTATCGTTTTGCCAACATCTTTGTCAGCGTGGTCTTTCCGCTGCCAATGTTTCCTGCTATAGCTATGTGCATAATGCGTATGTATTATCAGATTTTATTAAACAAAGTGTGTTCACGTCCTTCGATCTCAGCCAACTGTGTGTCGATCTGCTTCACAATGTAGGCGAAGTCCTCCCTTGAATGTTGGAAGTCGAGATTGTCGACGTCGATGGTCAACGTGCGTCCGGGATAATGGTTCGTCACGAAATCGTCGTATCTGTCATTGAGATTCTTCAGGTAGTTGAGCTGCATGTTCTGCTCGTAGTCGCGCCCTCGCTTGTGAATGTTGTCCACGAGGTGGGGCACCGACGAACGTAGGTAGATCATTAAGTCGGGCATACGAGCCACCATCATCATCGACTCAAACAAACCCATGTAGGTATCGTAGTCGTTGTCGCTCATGTTTCCCATGTCGTGATTGTTGGCAGTGAAGATGTAAACGCCCTCGTAGATGGAACGGTCTTGCACCACCACCTGTTTCTCATGGTTGATTTCGAGAAGGTCTCTGAATCGTTCTTTTAGGAAAAACACCTCCAGGTTGAGGGCCCAACGCTTCATGTCCTTGTAATAGTCGGAAAGATAGGGGTTGTCGGCCACCGATTCCTTGCGTGGCATCCAACCGTAATGGCGAACCAAGAGGTTGGTGAGCGTGGTCTTTCCCGAGCCGATGTTTCCTGCGATAACTATGTGCACGTGTTACGAATATGTCTTTTATAGGGTTCTTACTATGACGAGTGTGGGGTGGTGTGATGGGTTGTTAATGGCGAAGGGCCAAGTTGTAGTTGTAGTATTTCTGGTTTCCGGTGATGTCTTCCACCTCCTCGATGAAAGGCGGGAAGTTGACATGCTCCTTGTCTGTGATGCCTTTCGTCTCCAGGATGACCAGTCCTTCCAACTGTTTCTCGTAGGTGTCGAGCTCAAAATATTGTCCCTTCCAAATGAAACTTTTGCGTTGTTTGCAAATGGTTTGTCGGTAGGGGTCGGCCTGCGAGAGCAGACTCTCGTAGAGGGCGTTGCTCACCTGTCGCTCCGTTTCCACCTGTTGGTTGGCGTTGAGCGTCTTTGTCGTGGTGTGCACGTTGACCACATTGCCGTTTGCCCATTCCCTCTGTCGGAGGCGAACCTCACTGTCGGGGTCTGAAACCAGGTAGGTCTGCGTGATGTGTGAGTCGATGGAGGAGGGTATTTCGCCCGTTACCTTCACGATATACTTGCGTTCCTCGGTGATGGGCTGTGGCAAACCGAGCACGGCCGATATTTCTTTCAGCACACGGTTGATCTTGGCGTTGAAGTCCTGATGGTTGTTGATGACGCGCAGGTGCGGGTGCTCAGTCCACGCGTTGATAACCTTTTTGTCCAATTCGCGTGCGAGCTCGAGGCCTTCGGTGCGTTCCTTGTTGTTGCTGGTGGTATAGAACTCCTCGGCCCCGTCGGCGGCTGAGACGAGGTGAAGCACGGCGTCGTAACGGTTGCGAAGCTCCAAACTATTGGTGCCGACCAATGAGGTGATCTCCTGCCAAAGATGTGCGTCCATGTAAGCGGATATGTCCATGGCGCCGCGATCGCACACAATCACGGCAGGTTCGTCAACCTGTTCAGCCATCTTGATGAACTTGTCCTCAAGCGCCAGCTGTATTTCGAGGGTTGCTTTTTCGCCTTCGTAGAAGAAGTTTCGGTTCTTTGTAAGGTAGTCCATGCCCGATTGGGCAAAGAGTGTGGGCACCTCAGGGATGGTGAACACCTTGAACCCCATGCTCGAAAAGTGGTCGATGATCTTCACCAAAGCCGTGGTCTTTCCTGCGCAGGGGCCTCCAGTAAGCACAATTTTCTTAATATCTTTCATGATTGTAGGGACATCTCGTTGTGCGGCTCATTCCGTTTCACAAGCTCTTTGATGCTATTTCGTTTAAGTTGAGGTGTTATTGTTTGCATTGGTTGTACCATTCCCTGAGGGCGATCCTGGGTGTACCCAGTTTGACCACAGCGTCCAAGTCGTGTCGAGCGTCACTGATTTTTCTCATTTTGATGCGTATGTCGGCTCGCTCCAGCAGGTAATCGGAGTTGTTGGGGTCGCGTTTTAGGGCCTCGGTGTAGTCGTATTCGGCCAACTCGAGTTGGTTGCGCTCCTTCTCCATGCCCGCTCTTGCCGCCCAAGACACCGCCGAATCGGGGAAGGCCGTTACCAAACGGTTGATGCCATCGAGCGCATCGGTGTAATGCTGGTCCTTCTGGTTGACGAGCGCCAATCCCAGTTGGGCCTCGAAATTGCCAGGAACGATGCGCAGGAGGTTCAGGTAATCGAGTCGTGCAAACTTGTAGCGGCGCAACTTGTCGTTGGCGTAGGCACGATAAAAGAGCCCCGCCACATTGTAGGGCTCTTTCCTAAGCACCTTGTCATACTCATCCTTGGCATACTGCCATTGCTCCAACTGAAGGTTCCACGACGCCTTTCGTAACATCAGGTCGACCGAATCGGGGTGGAACGACAGCGTTTCCATGGCTTGGCGAAGGCTGTCGCGAAGGTTCTCGCGGGTCAGATCGCCGTTGCCCTTCGTCTGCGCCGTCGTAGGAAGGACGGCGGAAACGCATAACAGGAGTGTTGCAACGATGCATTTAAGATATGGTTTTCTCATGAGAGATGCTAATGCTTGAGGTCATATTCGTTATTTGCGGGCATGCTGTCCATTACCCGCAACAAGTCCGTTTCTTTCCAGCCGTCACATGGTGCGTCGCTGGTTTGTGGGCCGTTCAGTATGATCGGGTGGGTTATTCGGCCTTTTTCTGTGCGTTGTATTCGCCAAACGCCTTGTCGAAGGCTTGCAACTGATCGTCGTTTAAGCCACGCTGCAGCAGCACCTTACGTAGACCTTTATAGTAGTTGGCCACCTTCTTGTTTAACGATTTCTTTCCTTTGGCCTTGGCGTAGATGCCGTCCAGGTCGGTCTTCACTTGCGGCATGAGCTCGTCGAGGAACGAAACGTCGGTCGTTGGTGTGGCGTTAGCGGCGTTGGTTCCTACCGATTGGCTGTCGGTGGGGTTGGCCGCATTGGCGTCGATGTTCTCCACCTGCTCCGTCTGAGGTGCATTGGCGGCGTCGTCGGCTTGACTGCGCTGACGGAAAATCCATATGGCAGTAAGCACTACTAAGGCTGCGATGACACCAACCAACGCCAATCCCTTGCGCTTGTTGCCAAATTGTATTCCTCCGCCAGTGTTGCTACCCTCATGATAGTCGGCTCGTGAGCGCTTCTGGTGATTGAGCGCAGAAAGGAACGCATCGATGTCGGGGAAGCGCTCATTGCGCCCAAAGCTGCAACATTCGTCGATCACAGGGCGGTACGAAAGCGGCATGTTGAGATACTTTATCACCTGTCCCAAGGAGAAGATATCGGCTCGCGCATCAAGCGTCACGGTTCCATCCTTGGCCTCTGGGGCAACAAACTTCAAGGTGTCCATGGGTTGTTTCAGTCCGTCGGCATAGCGCTGGCGGAAGTTGAGAATCTTCACGTTGTCGCCCTTGGTGGTCACAAAGATGACTGAAGGCGACAGGGCGGTGTGCACGCAACGACGACCGTGCATGTAATCGAGTGCCTCTGCAATTTGGTTGATGATGGCTTTCTTCTCCTCTTCGCTATGACTCTCGGCAACATAGTCGGACAACGGGCGGCAGTCCTCCCATTCCATGATGATGCATGTGCCCAAGTTTTCGGTCTCTTTGAGCTCAACGTATTTGAAGATGTTCGGATGGTCGAACTCCTTGTAGCGCGCAAAGTCGTTATCCAATACCTTTTTATACTGTGGCCTATCGCGGTAGGCACTCTTCATGCCCAGCGCAATCACTTCATGGTTGGCCTCCTTCAGCACCTTCAGTTCATAGATGCCAGTGGATTTTAAAGCATTCACTTCCGTCATATTTTTTCCTTCCTATTGCGAAAAATGTTTCTGTCGAAAAACTTATCACCGATCCCTGAGTTGCCAAAAGGCCACCGCTGCCGCCGCGCCCACATTGAGCGAGTCGGCCCCGTAGGCCATGGGAATCTTCACGATATAGTCGGATGCGGCGATCGCCTCTTTGGGTAGTCCGTCGCCCTCGGTGCCGAGCACGATGGCTAAGTGGTGCTCAGCCATGAGCTTCGGGTCGTCGAGCGAGGTGGCGTTGGGCGCCAAAGCCATGGCCACCGTCTTGAATCCCATGTCGTTGAGCTGTTGCACAGGTCCGTCGATCCATGTCCAAGGAACCAGGAATACCGATCCCATCGACACCCTGACCGCCCTTCGGTTGAGCGGGTCGCAACTGTCCCGGGTGAGCAATACCGCTCCTATGCCCAAGGCGGCCGCCGATCGGAAGATCGATCCGATATTGGTGGTGTCGGAAACGCCCTGTATCACGGCGATGCGACGCTTGCCTTTGCAGATGTCGGCGGGCGTGGGCATCACCTTTCGGCGCATGGCGCAAAGCACGCCACGCGTCAGTTTGTAGCCCGTTAGCTCTGTCAGCAGCGCCCGATCGCCCGTGTAGACGGGTATGTCGCCAGCCTCTCGTATGATGTCTGCGGCATCGCCCTCGATGTGACGCTCCTCGCAGAGCATCGACAGCGGCTGGAAACCGGCCGCCATGGCCACACGAATGACCTTGGGACTCTCTGCGATGAAGAGTCCGTTGGGATCCGACGCGTCTTGACGAAGTTGGTGATCAGTGAGCCGACTGTAGACTTCTACACCCGGCTCGTCCAACGACTTGATGGTGATAACGGGCATGGTTCTGGAGTTATTTCTAACCGATGGTTATTCGTTGACCTTGTTTCCCTGGGTGTCGATGCGGAAAGTCTCCTCGCCCAGCTTCACCTCCATGGTGCCGCTTGCGATAGAGCCGATCTCGTCGTAGATGGGCTTCACGGTCTCCTTGCCGCTCTTGTCCACCAAGCCATACTTCTCGCCGACCTTCACCAGGGCCAAGTCGGGATAATGCTCGCTGTAGTTCGACTCGATGGCGTCGTACTTGATGGGGCAGATGATGTTGCCCTTCACGTCCACGATACCGTACTTCTTGCCGTCGCTCACGATGGCATAGCCGCCTCTGAACTGACTAACCTCCTGGAACTTACCGCTGCGGCGCAACTTGTCGGCCTGGGCCACGTAGTCGATGTCACCATTTTTATAGTACACATCCGGCTCGTTGTTGGGTTTCAGCACCAAGTAGCTCACGATGGCTACGATGATGATGATTGCGCCAAGGATGATGTTGCGCTTCAACTTGCGTCTGTATTCCTGATCGGCAGCCTCGTTGGCTGCAATCTCCGCCTCCATTTCACGGCGGCGAGCTTCCATTTCTTCTTGTGTCATCTTTTGGGTTTTGAATGATGATTATTGGGCAAAGTTAGTAAAATAATGGTAATTGTGCAAACGAAAGGGGAGAATTGTTTAGCAGCCCTTTCCGTCGAGGCTGCATGAGGGCGCTTCGGGGTCGTATTCGCGCAGCCCCACATCCTCGGGCTTCAGCGTCACGGTACCGTCTTCCAACAGGAAGCAAGGGATGCCTACGTCGCCCACCTCCTTGGCATTGTCGAACGCGGGAGAGGTGTCGCGAAGGTGTATAAACTCGCGCATGTAACGCACATGCTCACCGATATCCAACACTTGGAAACGGTCGTCGCCAGCGATCTGCTCGTCCAAGTAGACGCAATGGGGACAAGTTTTCATTCCATAAATCTTAATCATGGGGCTTGTGGTTATAGGGGTTATTTATTTGTTTTGACGGGCACAACAATCGTCATGATGCTCTTGGCAGGCATGTTGAAATGAAGGTTGCGCTTGTTTTCCGATTGGAAATCGCAGGGTTCAACATCCTGTGTGCGCGTGGTTATATATCCTTGTCCCTTAGTGGGTTGCGCTTTCCCGTTCAACAGATTGATGGAATAGCTCTGCGGCTCCTTTGAAAGATTAAGCGCCACTAAAACGAGTTGCTTCTTGTCGGGACTGATGGCCGCCAAGGTGGAGGGTAGGGAAGTGTCGACAAACGTGTAGCCTACCTTGATGAACTTACTCACTTGCTGGCGAACGCTATAATGCTTCACCTTGCGATAAGTTTGCTTCCCAAAGTCGCAGTCGATCATGCACCACTGGTCGTCGCGCTCAGCCGCATACTGCCAATCGATCCACGCGTCGGGCTGTATGTAACGCTCGTCATCAAACAAGGTTTGTGCCAACCGCAGGTTGCCATCGATGCCGCGTCCGCCAGCACCCACCTCGCTCATCCAGAGCATCTTGCCTGCGCCTCTTGCCACCTGGTTCACGATTTTGCGCGATTCGTTGTCGGCCTTGTAGGTGTGTACGTTCCATTGCCCCACCAAATCGAGCACTCCAGCCTCTTGGTAGGCCTTGATGCCCTTGGCAGAGGTGGCCACCTCTGTCTCATCGGAGGCCGATATGACTGTCTTCAGTCCGGAGGCTTTCAGGATGGGGGAGAGCACCCTCAGGAAAGCAATCTGCGATTCGAAATCGAAATGGCAACCCTCTTGGCTGCCGTTGCGGTTCCAATAGTCGGTCATGGGTTCGTTGAACGGGTCGAGCGTCTTAAACTCAATGCCATACACATCTTTATAGTGTTTGCAAACGTCAACCAGATAGTGGGCAAACTCCTCGTAATACTCAGGTCGAAGATTGTCCTTGTTGGGATCGTCGTTGCCACCCACGCAACCGCTATACGTCATGTAATAGGGGCAACTGTTGGAGAATGCCTCAAAGATGGCATCGGGACGTTTCTGCTTAATCTTCAGCATAATACGACGCTGCGCTAAATCTCTTGTCCAAATATAGTCGCCGTTGGTCGAATCCTTGAATCCTTCCATCTCAGCGCGCAATCCCTTGCCGCGCCCCATGTGGTGAAGGTCGCAGTTGCGGTTGAGCGGATCCTCACCGCCACCAATGTTGTACCGGAAGATGTTGAAGTTGAGCCCGTTGGGACTGACCAGCCAGTCGACCAGCTCATCCACTTTCTCCTCATCCCACTTGCCACACATGTTGGCCCACCAACACAGGCTGACGCCCCAGCCCTCATGGCGTTGGCGCAAGGCCGAGAGGTTTACCGTACCCTCAATCGTATTGGAAGGTTGTGCCGAGAGCGGCAGGGTGCCTAACAGGCATAACACAGAGATAAAAGCGATGCGAATGGATTTCATGTTGCGAATGGATATATGTTCGTTACAAAATTACTAAAAACTATTCGTAATATTTGGTTATGCAGCATCATTTTATGTAATTTTGCAAATAAATTCTTCCATACCATGCAATTTAGTCACGATAGCATAGCTTCCGCTTACGCATTTTTCCATCAGAAATGGCGCGTTTATTCCCAATCGCAACTCGCTTGGCAACAAGACGACATTGAATATGCCATAAGTTCGTATGTCGTTTCGATGGACCCCAATCTCTACGGTGCCTTGTCGAATGGTCGGCCCGATTTCCTGAAGTCGCATGCCACCTTCGCCGCCGATATGGTGGAGGCCATCGATCAACTTGAGTCGTTGTTGGGCGAGTGATCTGTATGTGCTATCTTTTATTCCTCCTGTGGCCAAAGTTGTGCTATTTATCATAACTACCGTTATAGAATTGATAGTTATCATGAGTCTGACGGTGGTTCGCCAAGCCATGAAGCGATTCTGCCGTATAGCAAATACCCTACGGAATAATCAGGACAATCTATATAGCAATCTACACATTTGTTTTGAACGAAAGAAATGTTGGCTGCAAATACGCGATTCACGGGCGTTTTATGTAATGCGCTAACAATCAAACGGTTACCGCTTTGTCTATTCTTTTTCCGTTGAAAATCCTTCGTTTTGTCTTCCGAAAGATGCCTAACGGCGTTGCGATACATGCCCAGACGAGGCACGGAAACTACCTAACCGCACTGCGAAAGATGGTCTTTCGCAAGTCGATACATGCCTAATCCCACTGTCGAGCCTCTTTTTCCACTGTTAAATTCCTCCCAAACGCATTTTTCGCTCTCTATTTGATCTAAAAACAGAGTCCCACTTTTTGGGAACAAAACCTAACAATGGGCATGCGGAGAACCTATGCGTTAGCGGTGTAGTTCTCCACCAAGACTCGCTTGGTTTATCCCATGTAATGAGGTGGAAAAACAAAAAAGCCCAATGCTTCGCATGGCCTCTGTTGCGTAGGAGGTCTACGAAAAGCATTGGACTTTCGATATTTGGGCGAGCCCATCGGCTTTTTAGCCTTGGTGAGTGTCGCGAAGCAGGTCGTTGACGGTCTTCACAGGGTTGAACGTTGAGAGCGGAACCTCTACGAAGATGGTGTTCCAATCGCTCATGGCACCGTTCCACAAGCCCGGCAGCTCCAGGGCTTTCAGCTCACGTCCGTTCTTGCTCTTCGAACTGATGAAGCCCGTCCGGTGGTCAACATATTGGGGAAGGTTGAACGCATGGCCCTTGTAGTCCTTCGTGGCACACACCAGGTCGACGGGGTTGAAATGGGTTCCACTGGTAAACATCTTCATGTAATCGGCATTGTTCTTGTCGATCTGACTGCTCTCCAGGATCTGCAGGCTGACGGTACCATCCTGGTTGTAGGCCAAGAACGGACCACCACCGGGCTCACCAACGTTCTTCACTACGCCGCACACGCGCATGGGTCGGTTGAGCTTGCCCTTCAGATAGCAAACCAGTTCTGCATCCTCGAGCTCCTTGATGTCGGCCTTGCGGCAGCACAAGTCGCGCTGTACGAAGCGGATAATCTCCTCGAGCTTGTCGTGGTTATACTGGCCCGACTCGAGCATACGGAGGTATTCGAACGCCTTGCGTTGCATCTTCACCAACACACCAGCGATGATTTGCTTCCAAAGCACGGTGTCGCCCTTCAGGCGGTCGGGCACCACGTTGTCGATGTTCTTAACGAAGATGATGTCGGCGTCGATGTCGTTGAGGTTTTCGATGAGTGCGCCGTGGCCACCCGGACGGAACAACAGCGAGCCGTCCTCGTTGCGGAACGGGGTGTTGTCGGGGTTGGCGGCGATGGTGTCGGTGCTCGGCTTCTGCTCAGAGAAGGTGATGTCGTACTTCACGCCGAACTTCTTCTCATAGTAATCCTTCTTCTCTGCTACACGTTGCTCAAAGAGTTGCAGGTGATCGTGGCTCACGGTGAAATGGACGTGGGCCTCGCCATTGCTGCTGGCGTAGAGCGCGGCCTCCACCAAGTGTTCCTCCATCGGTGTGCGGGGGCCGTCCTCGTATTGGTGGAACAGAAGCAGGCCCTTGGGCAGTTGACCGTAGTTGAGTCCCTCGGGCTTGAGCATATTGGCCACTACAGCCTTGTAGTTGCCCTCGGCAATCAGGTCCTTGGCGCACGCATCGTTGTTGGCGTGGCATTTCTGGCACAATGCCTTGCGGAACGCAAACTTCTTGATGTTGTCAAAGAAGGTCTTCTCAAACTCGGTCTGGGGTGTATCGTAGTCGGCGCTGAGGAAGGCGAACATGTTCTTGAACATGCGGCTGGCAGCGCCCGATGCGGGCACAAACTTCACCACCTTGTGGCCCTCACGCTTGTAGTCCTCCCATGCCTGCTCGGCCTCTTTCTGGGCGGTTGCGTCGGGTGCGATGATGCCCTTGCCAACGGCAGCAGCGGCCTCGATCTTCAAAAAAGGAAAACCTTCCTTGTGTTGTACGAGCTGTCGCTCCACCTGTTCCACGGTCATGCCGCGGCTCTCAATTTGTTTCTTGTCTGCTTCTGTAAACATTGCGCTTGATATTTTAGTGTTTCCTTTTGTGCAAATTTACCTATAAATTTCGGCTTTTCATGCATCGTGATGGTGCTTTTTCAGCCAATTATAGATAATTTCACATCCATTTAATGGTCAGTACGCGTTGGGTGGTGTTCTTGTTCAAGGCCACCCGGTCGTCGACCCTTCGCCCAACGACCCACACGATGGCTCCGGCGGCGTCTACAAGCACCAGTTGTTGGCGTCGCTCAATCACCGAAACCTTCTGGTCGGTGAGAAAGTCCGACACGAGTTTGCTGTGTTTCATGCCGAAGGGCACAAAGCGGTCGCCTGCCTCCACGGGGCGTAGGGTCAGCGGAAAGGCCACGTTGTCGGCGTCGAGGGTGACGGTGTGTGGGTGCCGCGAGGGTTCCATCGGCCCTTCCGTTTGTTGGAACGAGAAGCGTCTTTCGTGGTTGCCTTGCCGAAGAACGTATGTGCCACACTCAGGAATGTGCATGGCTGGCGTGGCTATCCCCCACTCGTCCTTGTTGATGACGAGTAGATGTTCTCGATCGATGAACGCCACCCATTTGTTGGCAAGCCACATGTTCCCATTTGTTTGGTTATCAACGATTTCGCCCACTTGTGTTCTACGAAAGCCGTAAGGGCTTAAAAGGTGCCAAAGAAGGTGCTCGGGTGAGGGCTGTTGGTGGAGAAGGCGTAGGTCGATATTGAGCGAAACGCCTTCGGTTGTCGTTGGGTTGCAGACCTTTTCAGCCTGGTCGTGGAGTGCCTGATGGATGATGGCATCGGCCTCGCCCAGGTGTTCCGCCATGCGCAAAACATTCTCCTTGACGGCCGGATTGATCTTTTCCAACTGTGGGATGATGTTCAACCGCAGTTTGTTGCGCTGCACCTCGTCTTCAAGATTGGTGTGGTCGGTTACGTAATCCTGCCCCACGGCTTCGAGATATTGCATCACATCGTTGCGCGTGACGCCCAACAGGGGGCGCAGGATGTTGCCGTTGCGCCATCGCATGCCCTGTAACCCACGTAGGCCTGTGCCCCTTACGAGGTTGAGTAGGATGGTCTCCACCTGGTCGTCGCTATGGTGCGCCACACAGATGCCGCGGGCTGCTATGTCCTTGCAAAGTTGGTCGAAATAGCTGTAACGCAGTGTGCGGGCAGCCATTTCGATGGATACTTGATGTAGTTTGGCGTAACCCGCTGTGTCAAAGTGTATTCTGTGCAGTTCGATGCCCATCTTTTTGCACAGTGCTTCACAGAATTTCTCATCTCGGTTGCTCTCTTCTCCGCGTAGGTGAAAGTTGCAATGGGCGGCATGAACGGTATAGCCCAACGACACGAGCACACGCAACAATGCCACGCTGTCGGGACCGCCCGACAATGCCACAACATAAAAGCCGTCACGACACAATAGGTCGCGACGGCTTATGGCGTCTTCAATTTTCCGTTCGAAGGTATGAACCATGTTATGATTGGTGTTGTCCATCATGATGATGGGTTGTCATTCTACATACAGAACCAGTCCTTTTAAGTATTCGCCCTCGGGGTGATAGATGTTGATGGGATGGTCGGCGGGCTGGTGGAGCTGGTGGATGATGCGAACCTTTCGGCCGCTTTGCGCTGCGGCGGTGAACACCGCACTGCGGAACTGGTCTTTGCTGACAGCCTGCGAGCAACTAAACGTGAAGAGCAGGCCGCCTTCCTTGACGAGACGTATGCCCTTGGCGTTGAGACGTATGTAACCCTTCAGGGCGTTGTGCAGGGCTGCGCGATGCTTGGCAAAGGCTGGCGGGTCGAGCACAACGATGTCGTATTTGTCTTTCTTTTCCTCCAGGAAACGGAACGCGTCCTCGCAATAGGCTTCGTGGCGCGGGTCGCCCGGAAAGTTCAGGCCGATGTTGTTGTTGGTGATTTCGATGGCCTTGGCGCTGCTATCCACCGAGTGAACACATTTGGCACCGCCTCTCATGGCGTAAACGGAGAAGCCGCCCGTGTAGCAGAACATGTTGAGCACCGTCTTGTCCTTGGAATAATGCTCGAGCAAGGAGCGGTTCTCGCGCTGGTCGACGAAGAATCCAGTCTTTTGGCCGCGAAGCCAATCGACGTGGAACTTCAGGCCGTTCTCCACGGCGATGTCGTCGTCGGTGTGGCCGAAAATGAAGCCGTCCTCCTCTTCAAGGTGGGCTTTGTAGGGAAGGGTCGTCTCGCTCTTGTAGTAGACTTGCTGGATGCGGCCGCCCATGACGTCGGTGAGCGCCTGGCAGATGTCCATGCGGTTGAGGTGCATGCCTACGCTATGTGCCTGCATCACGGCCGTTGATCCATAACAATCGATGACCAAGCCGGGCAACCAGTCGCCTTCGCCATGCACAAGGCGGTAGGTGTTGTTCTCTGGGTTGTCGGCAATGCCGATATGGCAACGCATGGTTATGGCAGCCGCAAGGCGCTCACGCCAAAACGATTGGTCGATGGTAATATCGCTGAACGACAGCACACGAACGGCGATGCTGCCCACCTGATAATGGCCTACAGCGATAAAATCGCCCGTACTGGCGATCACGCGAACCGTCTCGCCCTCCTGAATGCCGGCGTCAGCATGGTGGATGGCACCCGAGAAAACCCACGGATGGAAGCGCAGAAGCGACTCCTCCTTACCTCTTTTCAGATATATGCTTTTGTACATGGACAGTTATTGTTCTTCTTTTTGTTTCTTTTTTGTCTTCTTCTTGCCTTCTTCGCTGGCTATCTTGGGAGCGGGCTCCTCAGGCTCGGGCACTCGTATCAACTCGTACTCCTGAGTTTCTTTCAGTCGAAGAATCTCCTCGTAAAGCAGGATGCAGCTCCAAGCGTCGATGGCGGCGTACTGACGTTGCTTGGTGTCGAGCAGCGGAGCCTCCCAGTTGGATAGGCGTTGGCGCTTGGAAATCTTCTGGTGGAACAGGTTGGCGAACAACTTTTGCAGGCTCAGGTCTTCGATGCCCAAGGTCGGAACGACGTCTTGCAGGTCGATGAACAGGCCCGGCTGGAACGGTTCGCGTGCCTCAAGACCCCTGAGGTCGTCGTGCCACGAGAGGCCGACCTTCTTCACCGTGGTGTCTTCCAACAGTTGCTTGATGGCCGGCGTGATGCCTGTGAGGTTGAGGCGGAACAGGAAACAAGTGTCGCGGTTCGACACTTGGAGCAATGATACCTGATGATGCTCGCCTTTATGGAAGGCGGGCTTGGTCTCTGTGTCTACCCCGAGGATATCGCTCGACAGGAGATAATCGACGGCTTTCTGTGTTTCACCCGGCGAAATAATGGAGATAATTCGTCCAGGAAACGTTACTTGTGGCAAGCCGGTGATGGCTTTCTTGTCGAACTTATTGTAAATGGTCTTCTTCATTGCTCTATGTATCAGCGTGCAAAAGTATAAAAAAGATATGAAATATTCCTAAAAATGCGCTACAAAATCATCGGTTCCTTACACAAAAGGTGTTACCATGCTTGTTTCGTAGGATGTTTGTCGATTTATGGGACGGTTTGTCAGGGCTGTGTGTTGGGAGTTTTAGGCTTTCTCAAACGGAGTGACGAGCTCGAACGTGTTTTCTTTCATCAAATTATGAAAGTTCAGTAGGATTTGTTTTGGTTTTACGGTAAAATCCACTAATTTTGCAGAAAATAAACGATCATCAATAATGGGGAAAAAGAAAACTGAGAGCAAGTCGAAATCGTTCGCCTATGCTATCGGATTACGAAATATTTTAGAGAGCGAGACCACAGGATTCTTCACAGGACTTTTTTTGCTTGCCTTGGCTGTGATAACCATCATTGCCATGGTGTCGTATCTCTATACCGGGCAGGCCGACCAGAGTGTTCTTGAGAGCATGCGACCGGGAGAATGGCTCAACCAGCACCATGAATTCGCCAATTATGGCGGTTCCATCGGTGCGCTGACGTCGTACTACCTCATGACGGTCAACTTCGGATTCCCGGCTTTCATCATACCGTTCTTCATTATTCTTGCAGCCCTGAAGCTCATGCATGTGTATAGCGTGAACCTCTGGAAGTGGTTTCTTTGCCTCGCTGTCATCATGATTTGGAGTTCGGTGGCGTTGGCTACGTTCCTCTCTCCCTTTGCGGGCGACATGGTGTTCAACCCCGGCGGTGCCCACGGATTGTTCTGCAAGCAGTTTCTCGAGAATCTGATTGGCCCTCCGGGACTGACGGCGGTTCTCCTGATAGTGGCCTTGGCGTTCCTCACCTACCTCACTTCTGAGACCATTGAAGTGGTAAGAAAGGCGTTGAATCCCGTGAAATACATTCGTAATAAGGTGAAGTTCACGGTTACGGATAAGACCGGCGACGATGCCGATGATGATGTGTCGACCTTCGATGGGTATGTTGAGGAGGAAACTGTTGTCAACCATGCAGCGACCCAGGAGGAGGACGAAGCGCCGCGTGTGGTGGATCTTACCGACACTACGCAAGGTCAACAGCCTAATAGTGCCGCCGAACCGGGCGACACACTGCACGTCACCAATGCCAATGAAGTGAAGGGCGACGATACCACCTTGGTCATAGAGAAAACCAAGCAGGAAGACGAGGCTACAGGAAATATCGTGGGTGAAGAGGACAAATCGCAGGCACCCATCAATCCTTGGGATCCTTTTACAAAGTATAAGTTCCCTGCGTTGACTCTCCTGAAGCGTTACGACACCAACGCCAGCATCGATATGGATGAAATTAAGGCCAACAACGCTCGTATCATCGAGGTGCTCAACAGCTTTGGTGTGCAGATTAGTCGCATCAACGCCACGGTGGGTCCCACCGTCACCTTATATGAAATAACGCCCGCTGAAGGTGTGCGCATCAGTAAGATTCGTGGCTTGGAGGCCGACATCGCGCTGAGTTTGTCGGCCCTTGGCATTCGTATCATCGCTCCTATTCCAGGAAAGGGCACCATTGGCATTGAGGTTCCAAACAAGAATCCGCAGATTGTGTCGATGGAGAGCGTGCTCAATTCCAAGAAGTTCCAAACCACCAAGATGGCCCTTCCAATGGCGCTCGGTAAGACCATCACCAATGAGGTGTTTATGGTTGACCTTGCGAAGATTCCCCATCTGCTCGTTGCTGGTGCCACGGGTATGGGTAAATCGGTGGGCTTGAACGCCATCATCACCTCTCTTCTCTATAAGAAGCACCCAAATGAGTTGAAGTTTGTGTTGGTCGACCCGAAGAAGGTGGAGTTCAGCGTGTATAGCCGAATCACGTCGCATTACATGGCGGCCCTTCCCGAGAATGAGGAGGAGCCTATCATTACCGATGTGCAGAAGGTGGTGCGTACGCTCAATTCGCTCTGCAAGCTGATGGATCACCGCTATGATCTGTTGAAGAAGGCGCAGGTGAAGAAGATCGATGAGTATAACGATAAGTTCATTCACCACAAGCTGAAGCTCACCGACGGACACGAATACATGCCTTATATCGTGGTCATCATCGATGAGTTTGGCGACCTGATCATGACCGCTGGCAAGGAGATCGAGCTTCCTATTGCCCGCATCGCGCAGTTGGCGCGTGCAGTAGGCATACACATGATCATCGCTACCCAGCGCCCGACCACCAAGATTATCACGGGTAACATCAAGGCCAACTTCCCTGGTCGTATGGCGTTCCGTGTGGCCTCGCAGATCGACTCGCGAACCATTCTCGATCGTACAGGTGCCGAACAACTGGTGGGACGTGGCGACATGCTCTTCCTTTCGGGAGGCGACCCGGTGCGTGTGCAGTGTGCCTTTATCGACACGCCTGAGATTGAGGGTGTCAATGAGCATATCGAGGCGCAGGCCGGTCCGGTCGAACCGATGGAACTGCCTGAGCCCGACGACCCGCAAGGTGGTGTTGGCGGACCCAGCGGTGACTCCAACTTGGGAAGCCTCGACCCGTTCTTCGATGAGGCGGCACGTGCCATCGTCATCACGCAGCAGGGCTCAACCAGTATGATTCAGCGCCGATTCTCCATAGGTTACAACCGTGCGGGCCGACTGATGGACCAGTTGGAGGCCGCAGGCATTGTGGGTGCCGCACAGGGATCGAAGCCTCGTGAGGTGCTTATAGCCGACGAAAACACGCTCAATGTGACCCTTGCGCAGGTTCATGGCGCCCGGGGATAAGCGTTAAAGCTATTTAAAGAAAGTAACAAATGGCCATGTTGGGACGTTTGCTTCTTACAACCAAACATTAATTATCATGAAGAAATCGATCATTATTCTGCTCTTGGCAGCTTTGCAAACCATAGGAACGTATGCGCAAAACCCTGCGCTGGCTTGTAAGGTGCTCGATAAAACGGCGGCCATCGTAGGAAACAAGAGAGGCGCATCGGCGCATTTCAAACTGTCGGGTGCGAAGATGGGAACGGCCTCGGGAACCATCGCCATCAAGGGCAGCATGTTTCACGCAAGAACCTCGCAGGCTATTGTGTGGTACAATGGCAAGACTCAGTGGAGCTACCTGAAGTCGACCAATGAGGTGAATGTTTCCAATCCCTCCGACGCACAGCGCATGCGCATGAACCCATACGCCTTTATCACCATGTATAAGAGTGGTTATAAGCTTGGCGTAACGACTAAAGGCTCCAACTATGTGGTACACATGGTGGCGCAAAACAGCAGGAAGTCTGTCAAGGAGATTTACCTGACGGTTAATAGCAAGAGTTATGTACCCCGTACCATCAAGGTGAAGGAGGGCAGTTCATGGATGACCATCACTCTCTCGCAGTTCCAAACCAAGAACATTCCCAATAGCACCTTCATTTTCAAACAGAAGGAATTCCCTTCGGCTGAGGTTATCGACCTGAGATAAAACATCACTCCCATGACACGCAACACTCAAACGCAACGCCTCTCTTTCTTTGCTCTGTTCAAACTGTTGAGGCAACACCGTAAGTTGGCCGAGCGCCGCGACCCCATGTTCTACACCAACAAAGCGGCTCGATGGATTATTGGAGTTGTCATGGGATTGATGATGCTTTATCTCCTGATGTTTGCAATCCTTTTTGCTCTTGGTGCCAACGAATCGAAAAGCCATACGGCATTGGAGTTTATCTTCGGTGTGATGCCGTTCATTCTCTCCATCGATTTTGGAGTAAGGTTTATCGGGCAACAAACTCCTTCGCAAATCATCAAGCCTTATGTGCTGCTGCCCATACCTCGCTATGCGTGCATTGATAGCTTCGTTATCAACTCTCTCATGAGTTGGGGCAACCTTCTTTGGTTTGTTATGTTGGTGCCCTACTGCCTTATGTCGGTAGTGTTTAGCTATGGATTTGGGGCCTCACTGTCTCTGTTGTTGCTCTATTACCTGCTAATTTTGGCCGATAGCCAATGGTATTCCATCTGCCGTACGCTGGTGGTGGGTAGCCCATTGTGGTGGGTGCTGCCCATACTGGTATATTTGGGAGTCTATAGTGTGTGGATCGTTACGGACTTCAACACCTTCACCAACTTCTATTCTTCAATAGGACGTGGCCTCGAGCATGGCAACCTCCTACCCCATCTGGTGGCACTGGTGTTGCTTGTAAGCCTGTCACTTGTAAACCGCCGTCTCCAATATAATAATGTGTGGCGCGAGATGGGCAAACAAAAGGTGACGAAGATGAAGACGGTGAGCCATTTCACCGCGCTCGATCGATTCGGCGAGATTGGCGAATACCTGAAGATAGAGATCAAATCGCTCATGCGCAATAAGAACCCACGAAAGTCGTTTACCTTCGCGGTGGTCATTGTGTTGATCCTGAGTCTATTGGTGTCGTTTACCGACATCTACGACTCTGCGGCCATGACCAACTTCTGGTGCTTCTATAATTATGTGGTGTTTGGTGCCATGTTGCTCATCCGCATCATGTCGTACGAGGGTAATTACATCGACGCACTGATGGTGCATAAGGAGAATATCCTGAAACTTCTTACGGCCAAGTATTATTTCTTCTGTGGCTTGTTGGTGTTTCCTTTCATACTGATGATTCCTATGGTAGTGGTAGGTAAGTGGAACATCTTGATGCTCTTTTCGTATGGCATCTTTACGGCAGGATTTCAATATTTCATCCTCATGCAGTTGGCTGTGTACAACAAGCAGAAGCTTCCCCTCAATGAGAACTTCATCAGCAAGTCGGGTGTGGAGAACAATTACATACAAGTGGTTGTCCAGATGGTGACGTTCATTGTGCCCATGGTAGTTATCTCCATCTTGGAAGCGCTATTAAAGGAAGAGGTGGCATGGCTTATCATGATGGCCATAGGCTTGGGGTTCATTTCCACACATAAGTTGTGGTTGGCCAACATCTATCGTAGGATGATGAAACGCAAGTACGAACACTTGATGGCGTTCCACGCATAACACATAAAAATCCCTTGCCACACATTGGGAAGCGTTACCGCTTCGGTGGCAAGGGATCTTTTGTTTTTGCTTACTAAAGGGTTTATCGCTCTATGGCTTACCCTTTTACACCCGATCGGTCCTTAGGTTTCAATTCTCGTCATGGGTTGACTTGTGCAGGTTGCGACAAGCGCTTTGAAGGCATAGCGAGCTTTGACAAAACACGCATGGAAGCACAACACTGATAGAATCGCTGGCAAGGGCTGAATGGAAACGATGATGTCCCTATACTCTTTCTTTCTCGATCTTATGCCTGATCGGTGTTTAACCAATCGGTCAGGATACGTTTGTAGTTGTCGGTTTGGTCGATGAATGTCATGTGACGTGCTCCATCAAGTAGCTCCCAGCGAGCGTTGGGAATGCCATCGTACATGGCCTTGGCTACAAGAGGTGTACACTCGTCGTTGGTTCCGCTAATGACGAGCGTGCGTTGGGTGATCTCCCCCAGTCGGTCGGTGTACTCAAAATTCTTGAGCGTGCCTGTCGGGGTGTATTCATTGGGGCCCCATGCCACAACATAAGACTCCAGTCCAAAGCGTTTCTTGCGACGGAAACACTCGGGCGACTCCTCGTTGATCTCATCGGCATGCAGCGCCGTGTAGTGGTCGTTGGCCTTCAGGTAGTCGGGGTCGTCGTAGTTGCCCGTGGCCACTGCACGTGCAATGGCTCTCTGCTCTTCTTCAGGCATAAATGAGATGAGGCGTTGCTGCTCGCGTCCCCATAGGGAACTCGACGACAGTGTGCTCGATAGGATGATTGATTCGATACCTTGGGGCTGACGATCGATGAGGTAACCAATGATGAGCATGCCACCCCACGATTGGCCCAACAGGTGAACGTGGTCGAGGCCCAAATGCTCACGCAGGGCGTCGAGCTCGTCTTGCCATGTCTGTAGGTTCCACAACTCGGGGTGCCCCTCAACATAACTTTCTCCGCAACCTATCTGATCGTAGCTGATAACCTGCCGACCCGTAGTAAGGGCGAGCTCGTCGAGCACCTCAAAATAGTTGTGGGTGGAACCTGGTCCGCCATGCAGAAGCAGCAGAGGCGCCTTATCGGTCTTCTCGCCCACTATGCGATAGTAAGTCTCAAAACCTCTAAAGGGCATCTTGCCCGTAACTACTTTCAGTGGGCTATGGCATGCCGGGGCGTTGTTGTTTGATGATGGATTCATAATGTATGGATTATCTGATAAAGGCCATTGGTGTCCACGGCTCCTTCTCGGGTCGCTCGCTGGTTGGCTCTCCATGAAATTTCTTCAGCATCCAAGCCATGTTATGCGCCATGGTTCTCATGGTTTGCATGCCTTCCACGTCTTGTGAGGCTTGGCCTGGCTCCCGTCCATATGCGATGTTCCAATACTGCGAAGTGACAATGGGCATGTTCATCATCTCAAACATCATGTTGAGCGACTGGTAAGAAGTGTCAGCACCTCCGCGGCGACACACGCAAACGCTGGCCACTGGTTTATACGAGAATGCTGCGCCATTGCTATAAAGAAGGCGTTGGATGAGCGAAACGGCGCTGCCATTGGGCTGACCATAATAAACGGGAGCACCAAAGACGAATGCGTCAGCCTCCAGGGCCTTGGCTGATATGGTGTTCACCATGTCGTTGTTGAACGCACAACGGTGCTCCTCGGGATGCTGTTTGCACCAATTGCAAGCGATGCAACCTCCAATGGGCTTGCTGCCAATCTCTATGATTTCTGTTTCGATGCCCTCCTGGTTGAGGGTCTTTGCCACTTCGCTCAGGGCTGTGAATGTGTTTCCTTCGCGCCTCGGGCTGGCGCTTACCAATAGTACTTTCATGAATGGTTTTGTATAAAGTAAATATCAAATGGCAGTCGTAACCATATTGACAATCAATATGTTACGACTGCATACATTGTTATGCTATATCAATCCTTTAATGAGTAGGTAACGGTTGTTACCACTCTCACACGCTTAATCCAAGGTGTGTTTTCATCGCGGTTGTCGATAGAGAACTGGCCTTGGTCGGCACTGACGATCTTGTTGAGCTTCGACTGACTGTTCTTGGCGAATTGCTGCGCCGTCTGTTGGGCGTTCTCTATGGCCTCGCTCATCATTTTTGGCTTCATCTTCCTAAACGACTGTAGCTCGTAGGTTATCTGATTGCTATAGTCGCCTGCAACGATGGCCACACCTTGCTTGAGCAGCTCGCCCTGCCGTGATATGATTTCTCTAACCCTATCAACATGTTTCGATGTGACCGTGATGGTCAGCGTGATGTTGTAACGATAGGGCTTGTTGTTGCTACTATACTGATCAGCTGAGAGATCCACCACCTGCGGTGCGTTGATGGTTATCTCATCGGCAGTAATTCCATTGGCCATGAGAAACCGTTTGATGGTTTGTTGCTTCGAAGCAATGCGGTTATACAGTTCTGGCAGGTCGTTGCCCAGCTCCTTCGAAACGATGGGCCATGTAATTTTATCGGCCTTCACCTCCGTCTCGGCAAGTCCTTTGACGGTTACCTTGCGGTCTTTCTCCGTGAAATTATCTATGCCAGCCTTCAGGAACATGCCCAAGACCACGATGCCAATCGCTATGATGGCAGCGCTAATAATTTTTTCCTTCTCTTTCATAGTTGTCGATATTTAGAATTACGTACGCAAATATACGGAAAGAAAAGTTTATTTGCAATAGGCAAACCCCTAATAATCTATGGGAACTCCCTATTTTATTGAATATTCACGTTTGGGCCAATGAGATCATGAGAGTAATAGGTTCCGATAATCATACGTGCCTGTTGGGAAAGGCTTTACGCCCCTACTCCACGCAGTATCGATTCTTTCCTTATGACTTAACCACAAATCGATCATTAGATTTCAATTCTTGTTAGTGTTAGTTTCGATCAGTTTGTGACATGCGCGTTGAAGGGATAGCGGGCTATGTCGAAACGCGAATGGAAGCAAGATGCCGAAAGAAACGCAGACAAGTGTTGGAAAAAGACAATAATATCCTACCATTTCCCCTTTTGGGGTCTAATGACCGATTGGGGTTAAAAGGTTCTGTCCCCTCTTGTCATGTTGCCTGTCCAAGAATGTTTATGACGAAGATGCACACCCTATTGAGCCTTTGTCATTGTCTGCTCCGTAGCCCAAAGGCACGTGTTCACCTCATTGGACGATAACACTACTAAGATATCTAACGTTCAATAAGAATCAACCCCAAGAGGAATCACCTTTTATTATTGGTTGTGATGGCCTCTTGGGGTTTATTGTTATCGGGGATTTGTTCTTAGAAGAATGTGCGAGCGATCCACGGCGTGGTGTAGGCGTAAGGTACAAATGCCAATGATGGAACAGGCTTGGTCATGATGATGCCAGGTCGCTCACCACGACGGATGCTCCCGTGGGTAGACGATTGGCACATGGCCGCTGCGCCATTGATTGTCACCGCGTTCAAAGCCTCCTCGGGAAGGAGCCGCATCTTCATGCACGCCAAAGACATCACGAAGCGCATGTCGCCCGATGGCGTTGAGCCCGGATTGTAGTCGCTGGCCATGGCCACGGCCAATCCGGCGTCGATCATGGCTCGTCCTTTGCCATAAGGCATGTTCGAGAAGAACGACGTTCCTGGCAACAGCGTGGGTATGGTGTCGCTGGCCTTGAGCGCTGGAATGTCGTTGGCACTCATGTTTTCCAAGTGATCGACCGACACGGCCTTGTTTTTGATGCAGACCTGCATGCCCCCAACAGAGGCCAACTCATCCACATGCACCTTCGGTTTCATACCATATTTGGCTGCAGCGTTCAGCATACGATCGGTCTCCTCGGGCGTGAAGAACCCCTTGTCGCAGAATACGTCTACGAAATCGGCCAACTTCTCGCTTGCCACAGCGGGCAACATCTCGTTGATGACCAGGTCGACATACTCGTTCTGGCGGCCCAAATAATTGCGAGCCACGGCGTGAGCGCCCAAGAAAGTGCTCACCACCCGTATGGGAGAAGCCTCGGCAATGCGGCGGATAACGCGCAACATCTTCAGTTCGTCCTCCGTGTTCAAACCATAACCACTCTTGATCTCCACGCAACCCGTGCCCTTATCCATGATCTCATGCAGGCGTTCCATGGCTTGTTCGTAGAGCTCATATTCTGAGGTTTGGTGTAGCAGGTCGGCCGAATTCAGTATACCACCGCCTCGTTTGGCCACCTCCTCATAACTGAGTCCACGCACCTTGTCTTCCCACTCGTGCTCACGGCTGCCTGCATAGACGATATGCGTGTGGCTGTCGCAGAACGCTGGCATCACCAATCCGCCATGCGCATCGACCACCTCGTCGCAGTGTTCGTCTACGGGTAGCGTGTCCATGTTGCCGTAGTCCTCCACCGTTCCATTGCGAAGCGTTAGCCACGCATTGTCGAGTGAGTAGGGTTTCCCCATGTCGGCACCACAAAGGCGCAGACACGAGGAGGGTCGAAGACCGTAAAGGGTCTTGATGTTGATGATTCGTGTTCGCATGAATGCAATGGGTTATGGCAATTTCTCCGTTCTCAGGAACTCCACCGACTTGGCGATGTACGGGTACATCACCGTATCCTTGTCGATGAACGGCACCACCTTTCGGTAGTCCTCGAAGAGTTTCTCCACGATGGGCGATGACTTCAGCGGACGGCGGAACTCCAACGCTTGGGCAGCGTTAAAGAGCTCGATGGCCAGCACACGCTCGGTGTTGAGAATGACGTTATACAACTTGGTGCCAGCGTTGGCGCCCATGCTGACGTGGTCTTCCTGTCCCTGTGATGTGGGGATGCTGTCGGCCGACGACGGCATGCAGAGTGTCTTGCTCTGACTTACGATGCTGGCTGCGGTGTATTGGGGAATCATGAAGCCACTGTTCACGCCAGGATTGGCCACCAGGAAGCTGGGCAATCCACGTGTACCCGACACCAGTTTGTAGGTACGACGCTCAGAGATGTTGGCCAATTCTGACATGGCAATGGCCAGGAAGTCCATCGGAAGTGCGATAGGCTCACCGTGGAAGTTGCCTGCTGAGATAATCAGGTCTTCATCGGGCACCACTGTCGGGTTATCTGTTGTGGCGTTGATCTCCACATCCGTTACTTGCTGCACATAGCGAACGGTGTCTTTCACGGCACCGTGCACCTGCGGAATGCAACGGAACGAGTATGGGTCTTGCACGTGCTTCTTGGCTTGGCGAATGAGTTCGCTACCCTCGAGAATGTGTGAGATATGCTCGGCAGTGTCGAGTTGACCCTGATGGGGGCGCACAGCATGGACGGCATGATAGAACGGTTCGATGCGACCATCGTAAGCATCGAGCGACATAGAGGCGATATAGTCGGCCCAATTAGAGAGCTTTGTTGCCTGGATGATGCTCCAGCAGCAGAACGCACCCATGTTTTGGGTACCGTTAAGCAGTGCCAATCCCTCCTTCGAAGCCAGTTTGATGGGCTCCCATCCCATCATCTGCATGAGTTCAGCGCCACTCATCAGTTTGCCCTGATACTCCACTTCGCCTAAACCAACGAGCGGCAAGCAGAGGTGGGCCAGCGGCACCAAGTCGCCCGAAGCACCCACAGAACCCTGCATGTAAACCACTGGGTAGATGTCGTTGTTGAAGAAATCGATGAGACGCTCAACGGTATCGAGCTTACAAGCCGAGTAGCCGTAAGAGAGCGACTGAATCTTCAGCAAGATCATGAGCTTCACAATCTCGTTGGGAACGCGGTTGCCGATACCACAAGCGTGGCTCATCATCAGGTTGATTTGCAACTGCGAGAGTTGGTCTTCACCGATTGAGATATTATAAAGTGATCCGAATCCCGTGGTCACACCATAGATTGGCGTCTCCGAGGTCGCAATCTTGTTGTCCAAATACTCACGGCAACGCACAATGCGCTTACGCGAGTCGTCGCCCAGTTTCAGTTTATAGTTGCCGCGCAGAATCTCCCACACCTTGTCGAGCGTAAGGTGTCCAGCGCTTATTTCATGAATGTTTGCCATAATAATCGTATTAGATATTAGAATGCTTGGTTAATAATGTCGTCATCGACAAAGTTGGGAAGGGTCACCTGGAAGTCGGGCGTCAACTTCATCTGGCGCTTGATGGCGTCGATAGACCCCTCGTTGCGCGCCCATGAGCGACGTGCGATGCCGTTGTTAACATCCCAGAAGAGCATCTCCTTGATGTTGTTGCTGCTCTCTTCGCTTCCGTCGACTACCATGCCGAAGCCACCATTGATGACCTCACCCCAGCCTACGCCACCACCGTTGTGAATGCTGACCCATGTGGCTCCACGGAAGGAGTCGCCAATAACGTTCTGCACAGCCATGTCGGCGCAGAACTGTGAGCCATCGTAGATGTTGCTTGTCTCGCGGAAGGGCGAGTCGGTACCACTCACGTCATGATGGTCGCGTCCCAACACCACAGGCGCTTTCAGGCGTCCGTCGCGCACAGCCTCGTTAAAGGCCAAGGCAATCTTGGTACGTCCCTCACAGTCGGCATAGAGAATGCGTGCCTGCGATCCCACCACAAGATGGTTCTTGCCAGCCTCACGAATCCAATGGATGTTGTCATCGAGTTGGTGCTGAATGTCCTCGGGAGCATTCTTGCGCTCCTCCTCCATCACCTCGAGAGCCAGATGGTCGGTGAGTGCCAGGTCGGCGGGGTTGCATGAGGTGCAAACCCAGCGGAACGGACCGAAACCATAGTCGAAGAACATCGGTCCCATGATATCCTGCACATACGAGGGATATCTGAATGTGCCGTCGGCCTTCATGATGTCGGCACCTGCGCGGCTCGACTGCAAGAGGAAAGCGTTTCCGTAATCGAAGAAGTACATGCCGCGCTCCGACAGCTTGTTGACGGCTGCCACCTGGCGACGCAACGACTCCTCCACACGCTTCTTAAACTCCTCAGGATCGGCTGCCATCATGCGCTTGCTCTCATCGAGCGTCATGCCTACGGGATAGTAACCACCGGCCCAAGGGTTGTGGAGCGATGTCTGGTCGGAACCCAAATTCACCTCTATGTTCTCCTCAGCGAGGCGCTCCCATAGGTCGACCACATTGCCCACGTAAGCCATCGACACCACGCGCTTGTCGGCGATGGCCTGTTTTGTGGCGCTCATCAGTTCGTCGAGGTCATAGTGCATCTCGTCGACCCACCCCTGTTCGTAACGCTTCTGCGCAGCCTTCGGGTTGATTTCAGCCACGATGCTCACTACCTGGGCAATGTTGCCAGCCTTGGGTTGTGCACCGCTCATGCCGCCCAGACCGCTCGAGACGAACAACGGGATGGGATTGGTGGCGTGGCGCGACGGGTCGTGCATCACTCGACGTGCTGCGTTGAGCACAGTGATTGTAGTGCCGTGAACGATACCCTGTGGGCCGATATACATGTAAGAGCCGGCCGTCATCTGGCCATACTGACTCACGCCGAGGGCGTTCATGCGCTCCCAGTCGTCGGGTTTCGAGTAGTTGGGGATAACCATTCCATTGGTTACCACCACCCTTGGAGCGCGCTTGTGTGAGGGGAAGAGACCTAAGGGATGACCCGAGTACATGACAAGCGTCTGCTCATCGGTCATCTCCGAGAGGTATTTCATCACCAAACGGTATTGCGCCCAGTTTTGGAAGATGGCGCCATTGCCACCGTAGACAATGAGCTCATGGGGATGTTGCGCCACCTTGGGATCCAGGTTGTTCTGGATCATCAGCATGATGGCAGCAGCCTGCTCAGAGCGATGGGGATACTCGCTGATGGGGCGCGCCTTCATCTCATACGTGGGACGATAGCGATACATATAGATGCGACCATACTTGCGCAGCTCCTCAGCAAACTCAGGAGCGAGGTCGGCATGCAGATGCTTGGGGAAATAGCGCAATGCGTTGCGCAGGGCCAGTTGCTTCTCCTCTGGCTTTAGGATGTCCTTGCGCTTGGGTGCATGATTGATGGCAAAATCATAATCTTGCAATTCCGGCAAGGTGTCGGGTATGCCGACTCGAATGTCGGCCTGAAATTCTTCGAGAGTCATATAAAATGTGGTTTAGAAGGAAGGCGGACACAATGATCCGCCCTCATTGTTGTTATCATTCAGTTTGATGGATAGTGGTACGTTCTCAATCCTGCGCCCATGGGCAAGCAGGTGGAACGAAGGTGTGTTAGGCGTCGATCTTGTCGTTTACGATGGCCAGAATCTCCTGTTCCATGCGCTCAGCTTTCTCCTCGTAGTCAGTTGCCTCGTTGATAAGCGCCTCTGCCACGGTCTTGTCGGCCAATGAAGCGGCGTTGATTCGCACGTTCAACGCAGCGCCTCGCACGGCGGCACGCGCAGCAAGAGCGCCCACACCAGCGTCGCTAACGCTTGCGGGGTTGCCCTCCTGGGCCATGGCCCGACAGAGATCGAACACCTCATACGAGCACTTCACGGTCTCCAACGGCACCTCAGCGGCATGACGGGTGGCCGTCTGGATGGCCTCCTTGCGAGCGGCCTTCTCCTCGTCGGTGCCCTTAGGCAAGCCAAAGGCAGCCATGATCTCGTTGAAGGCGTCGGTATCCTCGTCGATGAGGTGCATGAGCTTGTTCATGAGCTTTTGGCCCTCTTCAGCCTTCACGCTGAACTCCTGCCAACGATCATCCCATCCGCGCTTGTGTGCGGAGAGGTTGGCCACCATAGCACCGAGGGCAGCGCCCAGCGCTCCCATGGTAGCGGCGATGGTTCCACCGCCCGGTGCGGGACTCTCACGAGAGGTCTCTTCCACGAATTCCTTCACGGTCAGGTCGGCCAAACGCTTCACGGGCGTGGCGTCTTCCAACAGGTATTCGATGACCTTCTCGCGTGGGTTGAAAGGCTTTAGGTCGTCGAGACTCATCGACTTGATGGCTATCTTGATAATGTCTTCCTCTGGAATACCTACCGAGCGCTCCTGCTTCTCCAGGAAATAGGTGCCGGCCTCGATCAGCACACGCTTGGGAACCAGTCCCACAATTTCGGTGCCTGTGACGCGCACACCGCGTGCGGCTGCAGCGCGGCACACCTCGTCGAAGGCCTTATGCAATGGCGTCACATTGATATTGGTGATGTTCATCGACACCTGGGCGATGCCATACTCATCGATAAACCAACCGATTGCTTTCGTGCCCTTAAGCGTTCCGGGCTGCATGATGGTTTTTCCGTTCTCATCCTTCAGCGGCTTGCCGGTAAGCTTGCCACCCTCGCGCATTGGACGGCCCTTCTCTCTAACATCGAACGCGATGGCGTTGGCCCTACGGGTCGACGTGGTGTTCAGGTTATAATTGACAGCTATGAGGAAATCGCGAGCGCCCACTGCCGTGGCGCCCGTCTTGGCCAGCTCCTCATCCCAGGGACGAGCACCGAAATCGGGTGCCTCGGCGGGATTGTTGACACGCTCTGCCAGACCCTCGTATTCACCCTTACGGCACACGGCGAGGTTGCGGCGCTCAGGCTTGAAAGCGGCTGCCTCATAGCTGTAGCAAGGCACTTTCAGTTCGTTGGCTATGCGCTCAGCCAAGCGGCGTGAGAGTTCGGCGCACTCCTCAAGGGTCATGCCACTCACGGGAATCAACGGCAACACGTCGGTGGCTCCCATACGTGGGTGTGCTCCGTGGTGCTCCCTCATGTCGATGACACGTGCGGCTTGTGCCACAGCGCGGAAGGCTGCCTCACAAACGGCGTCGGGTTCTCCGACGAAGGTCACCACCGTACGGTTGGTTGCCTCACCCGGATCAACGTCGAGCAACATAACTTCCTTGACGCTCTTCACAGCATCCACAATCGAATTGATTTTCTGCATGTCGCGTCCTTCACTGAAGTTGGGCACGCACTCAATGATCTTTTTACTTAAAGCCATAGGTAAATAGATGTGTTTTGTTACTAGATTTTACGATTTCAAAATTATAATTTTTCTTTGAGAACCACAAATAAATATGCGGGAAAAACAACAAGGGCCCTTCTTTTCATGGATTATTCCATTTCAAAGAAGGGCCTTTGGCTATTGTAGCTATCATTTTAACCCCAATGGGCCATTAGACGAAATAGGAGAAACAGTAGGCTGTTATTGATTCTCTACTACTCTTGTCAGCGTTACGGATGGCTCACAAATTTCTTTCCACCTTTTATATAGATGCCATGCTGTGGACGATTGATGCGCTGCCCCATCAGGTTGTAGATGACATCGGCGTTGGGGCGCACATCCACGCGCATCACATTGGCTATGCCATCGGTTACCTTTTCGAGCAATCGCACATGGTCCACATACAGTAAGGTGTTGTTAGCTGCACCTACCGACTTGTCGCTCTGATAGCCCACGCTGACCACAACCTCAGCGGGCTCGTTGAGGTCGATGTTAAAGGGCATCACGGTCCATGTGTTGGCCACCTTCGGATAGGCATATCGCTTTTCGCCGTTGACCACCACACCCGTCAGACTGGTGTTGTTGTTGCCGCCGCTTGTGGTGATTGTGCGACCGTCATTGCCCGTTTGGTTGGCACACTCATACTTCATGTCGAGCAACAGGCGATAGCTTCCGGCAGGCAGCGTGATGGTCTGCGTGATGGCGTTGGCGCCCGAATCCCATGAGTTGAGCACCGTCAGGCAGCGCACGCCGCAACTGTCATCGGCCACGGGTTGGGCTGTGCGGGCGGCATAGTTGCCCACCGACGAGGGACTGACGCAATAGAGCGTCTGGCTGAATGGCATCGAGTACATGCGGCAGAACTTACTGCCGGCGTTGAGTTTGGTGGCTGAGCCCCATCCCTTCACGGGCAACAGGTTGGGCCATTTGCTGCTAATTGCCGACACCACATTGGTGTAACAGTCGGCGTAGGTCACACCGCTCGCCGTGACATTCTTGCCTCGTGCGCCATAGGTCTCGTCTTGTTCGAAGTTGGCATTTGCCAGATAGCGGTCGGTTACGTCAGCGTATCCGTCGGTGAGCGTGTCGCCGACCGCTTCGGGAAAAGGGATGTTTTCCACCACCAGTTCGCCCTCAACGAGGCTCACTTTCACATCGCCTTTCACGGCAACAGCTTTCTCAACCACCTTGCTCTCATGGGCAGCTCTCACCGTTACGGTTTGTTTTGTGCCCTTGTTGTTGCGGATAAAGATGGCCTTTGCGGTGGAATCCTGCTTGGCGGTGACATCGCTGCCCGTCACAAAGAAGCGTATGGGGCAAGCCACGCTGTTGTTTTGCTCGGCCACAAAGGTAGCCTCGGCCACCTCACTGCCTTGGATCTTGGTGGCCACGGGGAACACCGGAGCGCCAAGCGAGGTGCCAACGCCCTTGAGCGTAGCCTTTTGCACGCTGCAGAAATTGCTCATCAGCAGGTAGCGAACCGAGTCGGGATCGGCTGCGATCACGCCGTTCCATCCCTCGGGCAGCAGGTCGCGCAAGGCCACCAGGCCAGCGTTCATGCTGCGTGTGGTGGTGGCGTCCACATTGCTGTAATACACAATGTTACGACGGTCAACCACTGTGCCGTTCTCGAACGCACGGCTTTGCGTGTCGTAGGCAGGGTAAATCTTCGACGTGAGCACCGAGTTGTTGTTGGCGCGGTCGCCAAACGCCATCTTCTTGTTGTTGGGAGCCACAATGCCCAAGGCGTTGTCGATGTTCACCCAGTTGGTCTCGAAGGTGGTCAGTTGGGTGCCGTCGAGCTGCCTCACGCCCTCCTCGGTGTAGAGGGCGCGGCGTGTGCGTGTCAGCGTATCGGTGCTGATGGCCATCAGTCCACCTTGCTCGCGTGTGATGGTGCCATTGGCCAGTCCGGTCACATAGTCGAGATAGATGACGGCATTGCCCGGTGTGGAATAAATGGCGAAACGGTTGTCGAGCGTAGCCTCGTTGGTGGAGAGCTCGCCATTCATCGTCCACGCCTCACCGTCGAGCTGGTAAATGCCGTTCACCACGGGTGTGGCGTTGGTCTTCTTGCCGTTCACGGTGTACCAACCGAGGAAGTTGCCCGTGTTGTTGGCCTTGAAGGGAACGATGATCTTGTTCTTGTCGACCGAGTTGGCGGCGATGTAACCTGTGTAACTGGTGATGCCCGGCGCCCACGAGAAGGTGGTGAAACGGTCGCGGGTATAGCCTCTCACAATGTTCTGTGCGGGTAAAATCTTCGCTGCGCCGTAACGCTCACGGAAATTGTCGAACGTGCTGGGCGTCAGGTCTGCCGTGGTGTTGGCCTCGTGCATCAGCCAGGTCATCATCACACGGTGGGCCTCCACACCCATGCGGCGGGCGCCAATGTCGGAGCGGAGCAGCCATGAGCCGTCGTCGGTGGTTTGCTGGCGTGCCTTGATCATCTTGTAAGCGAGGTTCTCGAGCATCAGGGCGTCGGCGTCGCGCAGGAAGCAGGCGTTGGTGGTATAGCTCGTAATCTGGTCGTAGAGGAACAGGCTCCAGTCGTTGCCGTTGGGCATGGCCAGCTCGCCATCGGCCAGAGCCAACCAGTTGAGCACCTCTTTCTGCACAGCGTCGTTGTTGTGCATCAAGGCGTTGGTTTTCCATTTCTCCGTTCCGTGGAGCGTGTTTTGGAAGAGTTTCAGGGCCAATGCGGCCTCGCCCAACTCCTGGATGACCACGTTCTGGTAGGAGGTGTGGAAATAGTTGTGGTTCTGCAACGTGTAGTCGTCGTAGAGATTCTGGCCCTTGTAGAGGTCGGCCACGGTGGCGTTGTCGTAGTCGGGGTCGACCACCGTGTGGTTATTGGCGTCGTTGCGGTGGCTATAGCTGTTGATGGCAAACTCGCGCAGACGTGCGAACCACTTGGGAGCCAAATCGTCGTTGGGGAACAAGCCGAGTGTGGCGGCCAGCACATCGGCCTCCCAACCATTCTCCTCGGCCTTCGTGTCGCCAGCGTAGCCGGTGGGGATGGTGCGTCCCAACTCGTAGTTGCACTCGGCCTTTAGCAACGCCTTGACGTAGCCCTTCTGCGCATCGGTGAGCTCGTCCCACTGGAAGAAGGCCGAATAGGCCACCGACATGGCCCACAGCGAGCTCTCCCACACGTGGTCGGAGGTGCTGGTGGAGCCCCAATAGTTGTTGCCTGCGCACACCTTCAGGCGGTTGGCCTTATGGGTTGAATAGGCGAAGACGAGGCTCTTGCGCGCCATGTCTTGCAGGTCGGTCCACGTCACCCCCTCGGGCAGCGTCACCTTGTCCTTGCCATATTTCACCAGGAAGGCGGCAATCATGCCCAGGTCGGCGTTCGACCGCACACCATCCTCGTTGGCCTGCATGGTGGAGCTGCTCTTGAAGCATCCGCACGCCTCGCCCACGCTGTTGGGTGCGGCGCAGTCTTGGAAATCGTTTTTCAGGTATTTGGCGAAACGACCGAGCATCTGCAGCAGGTCGCCCTTCATCGTGGCCTCGTCCACAAAGTCGGCGGTGATGACGCCCTCGGTGATGCTCTTCACCGAGTCTACTTTCTCTGTCGGGTCGACGTAGCCCTCAGGCAGACGCGTCAGGCGGAAGTTGTCGATCATGAAGCAACTGCCGCCCGACAGCCAATCGACCTGCAGGCCGATGCTTACATTGCCCTCGGCAGTGGTGGTGAACGTCACGCCCATTTCCTCCCAGGGCATGGTGGCGAAGCATGAGGCCTCGCCCTTGGTGAAGGTGAGCGACGTGCCCTTGCCCTCGGCGAACAGACGCATCGATGAGGCGGCGTCGTTGGCGTAGGCTGAGCGCACGTTGGCGGTCAACTTATAGGTTCCGGCCGGCAGGTTCGCCAACGTTTGCTTGAGCGTGGTGGCATTGGTGGCCCATCCCATACGCATGTAGAAGGCTTGGTTGCCGTCGGCCACGGTGGTTACCTTACCGAAGTTGTTGTCGGTATAGCAGGCCGGGGTTACGATGAGCGAGGCGCCCATCGCGCCGGAATTGGTTACGGTCCAACCCGAGGGAGCGTTCGCCTTGTAGCCACGCAGTCCGTCGGCGTTGTTGTTGACAACCGTCAGCGTCGCTGTGTTGTCGGCCTCAAACGAGGGGTTGTTGACATAGCTCGCCGTCACGTCGGTCTGTGCCGAGGCCGTACCCGACAGGGCAAGTGCCAATAACAAAAATGATGTTTTCATATCCATCTGAATGTTGTTTGCTTGTAGATGAGTTTCAGTTCCAATGGAGTCTTCCCACGATCGCCATCGCAGGTTTAGGTCAGCCCTGAGGGCTACCCATTGGGTTCATGATGCAAATTTAATGTAAAAAATCGAGATTCGGCCTTCGTGTCCGCATTATTTCGTCTCTACACCTATTATTAGGGAATACCGATGGGGTCTATTCGTTGGCCTTTTAGGTGATGCGTGACAGAAGGAAATATGCGAAGAGGAGTAAAAATGTGGTGGATGAATTAGGGTTATCGATTATTTTGTGTACTTTTGCATGGTATAAAAATAACACAACCTGAAAAACAGAATTGATTCTTATGCACCATCTGATAGACTGTTTCCTGCCTTGCAGCACGCAAGAGGAAAATGAGCGCAACCAGCAATGCCTGCAACAGGACATTGTGAACGAAGTGAATTTCCTTTCTTCTTCCATGACCGAGAGCGCCACATGGAAGGCCATCGCCGCCAAGGCCACTGCCCCCTACTCGCTCGTTTACCTGAACCGCCAGTTCATCCAATTGGGTTACCTGTCCCTGGAGCGCATGGTGAACGTGGCCGAGATGACGGGGGCCGGCATGCTCTACGCCGACCACTATAAGCTGACGGCCGACGGTCGCCGATTGGAGGCGCCCACCATAGATTACCAACAGGGCAGTCTGCGCGACGATTTCAACTTCGGTAGCGTGGTGCTCCTGAAGACCACCGCCTTGCAGGAGGCCGCCCAGCGCATCACCGCCGATTACCAGGCCGCTGGTTTCTATGACCTCCGCCTGAAGTTGTCGGAGGCGCAGTCGCTTGTTCACGTCAACGAATATCTCTATTCGGAGGTGGAGCTCGACACGCGCAAGACGGGCGAGCGCCTCTTCGATTATGTCGACCCGAAGAACCGCCAGTCGCAGGTCGAGATGGAGCAGGCTTGCACCGAGCATCTCAAGGCCGTGGGCGCATACCTCGCGCCGGGTGCCTACAAGCCCATGCGTGTCGACGAGGGAGCGTTCCCCGTGGAGGCCAGCATCATGATTCCCGTGAGAAACCGCATACGCACCATCAAGGACGCCCTGACGAGTGCGCTCAACCAGAAGACCTCCTTCGCCTACAATGTGTTTGTGGTGGAGAATGGTCCCGAGTGCCATTCCACCGACGGCACCACCGAACTGGTGGAGGAGATGGCTCGCGCCGACAAGCGTATCGTCCACATCGTGACCGACCGTCGCGACCTGGGCGTGGGTGGCAGTTGGAACCTCGCTGCCCACGACCCACGTTGCGGCCGATTCGTTGCCCAGCTCGACTCCGACGATGTGTATGCCGACGAGAACACGCTGCAAAAGATTGTCGACGCCTTCCATGAGCAGCAATGTGCCATGCTCATCGGCGCCTACACGCTCACCGATATCCACCTCAACGTGTTGCCCCCGGGTGTCATAGCCCATAAGGAGTGGACACCCGAGAACGGTCGCAACAACGCCTTGCGCATCAATGGCCTGGGTGCCCCGCGCTCGTTCTATACGCCGGTGCTGCGCGAGATCAACCTGCCCAACACCAACTATGGTGAGGACTATGCTTTGGGCCTGGCCATCAGTCGCGATTACATGATTGGTCGTCTCTACGACCCCATCTACAACTGCCGCAGATGGGACGACAACTCCGATGGCGACCTGAGCATCGAGAAGGAGAACCGCAACAACGTTTACAAGGATCGCATGCGCACGTGGGAACTGATGGCCCGCATTGCCAAGAACCGTAAGAACCAAGCATGATGAATGAGCGCAACGTTTCGCCATGGGCATGGATCCCTACGGTCTACTTTGCCGAGGGACTGCCCAATGTGCTGGTGATGGTGGTCTCCGTGACCATGTATATGCAACTGGGAATGAGCGACACCGAGATTGGCATCTACACCGGATGGTTGCAGTTGCCGTGGGTGCTCAAGTTCATCTGGAGTCCGTTTGTCGACCTCTATCGCACCAAGCGCTGGTGGGTGATCATCATGCAACTGCTGATGGGTGCCTCGTTGGCGGGCGTTGCCTTTACGCTCAACACGCCCCTCTGGTTCCAGGGCACCATGTGCTGCTTCTTCCTCATGGCCTTCCTCAGCGCCACCCACGATGTGGCGGCCGATGGCTATTACATGCTTGAGCTCGACGAGCACCAGCAGAGCCTGTTTGTGGGCATACGCAACACGTTCTACCGCGTCGCCGTCATCTTCGGACAGGGTGTGCTCATCGCCTTGGCGGGTGTGTTGCAACGCTACTGGAGCGACAACAAGGCGTTTACGTGGAGCCTCATTTTCTATGGACTGGCGGCTCTCTTCATCATGCTTTGGTTGTGGCACGGCTACATCCTGCCCCATGCCAAGGCCGACGCTGAGCGCCCATCGAGCGCCCATGAGGTGCTGCAAGGATTGAAGGATACGCTCGTCACCTTCGTCACCAAGGTGCCATGGCGGTCGTTTGTCTTCGTCTTGCTGTTTCTCTTGTTTTATCGCCTGCCCGAGGCCATGCTCACCAAGATGTGCGCCACGTTCCTGCAACGTCCCGCCTCGGAGGGTGGACTGGGCCTCTCGCCCATCGAGTTTGGCATTGCCAACGGCACCGTGGGCCTTGCAGGACTGCTGTTGGGTGGCATCGTGGGAGGATGGTTGGCCTCGCGCGACGGTCTGAAGCGGTGGTTATGGCCATTTGTTTGCGCCATCACCTTGCCCGATGCTGTTTATGTTTACATGAGTTACGCGTTGCCCACCAACCTCGTGTTCATCAGTTCTTGCCTCTTTGTGGAGCAGTTTGGCTATGGCTTGGGCTTCACCGCGCTCACCCTTTACATGCTCTATTACTCGCAAGGCAAGTATAAGACGTCGCACTATGCGCTCTGCACGGCCATCTCGTTCCTCGGACTGATGTTGCCGGGCATGGCCAGCGGATGGCTGAAGGACCTGTTGGGCTACCAGCATTTCTTCATCGCCGTGATGCTGTTCTGCATCGTTACGTTTGCCGTTACGGCGTTTATCAAGATCGATCCGGCCTTCGGAAAGAAAGAGTAATGATCCATTCCTAATCCATAAATCATTATATCATGATACTGATAGCTGACAGCGGTTCAACCAAGACCGACTGGGCTTTGGTGGATAACCACCAGGCCGTGAAAGAGATAAAGACCCAAGGACTCAACCCGTTTCAGGTGAGCGGCGAACAGATTGCGGCGGAAATACGCTCTGCCTTGCTGCCCCACTTGCCGACCACCGAGGTCGATGCGGTTTATTTCTATGGTGCTGGTTGCACACCCGAGAAGCAGCCCATCGTGGAACAGGCGCTGCGCGATACGCTCACCATTCGTAACCACTGCACGGTGGCGTCCGATATGCTGGGCGCAGCCATTGCGGTATGTGGCCATGAGCCCGGCATCGCTTGTATCCTCGGCACGGGAAGCAACTCGTGTGCCTACGATGGCGAGCGCATTGTGAAGAACGTGTCGCCCCTGGGATTTATCCTTGGCGATGAGGGAAGTGGCGCGTCGATGGGCAAGTACCTGTTGGGCAACCTCCTGAAGCGCCAGTGGCCGGAGGCCATCATTGAGCGGTTTCATGCCAAATATGGCTTGACGGCTGCCGAGATCATCGATCGTGTGTACCGCCAGCCACGCCCCAACACCTTCCTGGCCTCGTTCATGCCGTTCCTTGAGGAGAACCTTCATGAGCCAGTGGTTTACCAATTTGTGAAGGACAACTTCCGCTCGTTCCTGCAGCGCAACGTGAAGCAATATGAGGGTTGGAACCGTCTTCCCATTGGCTTCAACGGCAGCTTGGCGCAAATCTACCGCCAACCGCTCGCCGAAGCCCTCCAGGAGGAAGGCATGCACCTGGGGCGCATCGTAAAAGCGCCCATGGAAGGACTCATCAAGAGCCTATAGCCTACCCTCGCAACCCACGATTTCTCAACAGCGGCTATCCACTCTCTTCATGAGCGATAGCCGCTGTTGTTGCTTTTATGGGTACCTATCTTGTGGTTTGCCGGATGCTCGCCATGAGCTTTTTCCAATGTTCACCTTACTCAACTCGGCTTTCTAACCTTATGCATTGTAGGGATATTTGGTGCAAAAGTTGTGTCGGAATTTTGCTCCAACCAGAGCGCGAATCATTGAGATTTATCGTGTGGAGCGCTGAAATTTGCGCGCCAAATTCACCGTTAGGCATCTATCGATTTGCGATACCTAAGCTTTCGAGTCGCCAAAGGCCATCTTTCGTCATGCCTTTAGGCATCTTTCGAGGTGCGAAACATGCCTAAAGGCAACGCCTGATCTAAGACGAGGAACACCCAAATATAACCTTTAATCACAACCGCTTGTAAATCAAGTCATTACCAATTCACGCGAGAATCGCGTATTTGGAGCCACACTGACCCTCAATGGAAAAAACAATGTAGATTCACAGGTAGTTTGTCACAATTTATCAACCTCATGATGCAAACGCAATAGAACCAGCTCGCTTTAGCCATCCCTATAAGCAGATAGCGTAACATCAGCTATTGCCATATCTGAGTATTTCTTCAATATGTTTTAGAAGTCGGCTCACGTTTCCTTTATGTGTGTGACAGTAAACCATTAATTTTAAACCAGACAGCGTTCGCAGCGGGTCAAGTGGACGGAACTAATAACTATTAACATGAACAAAAAAGGATGTTGGATTACAATTATCATTGTATTCTTTTTTCTTGCAGTCATTGGCAAATGCGGGGATGATGATGAGCTTAGCAGCTCTTCCAATCCTTCTGTAGAGCAAAGCGACAATCAAAATAATGATGATAGTCAATCGGCAGATGATGATTACGACTCAAGTTCGCAAATGCCTGGGTGGCTTATTGGTCGTTGGCAAGGAATGACACCAATGGGCGTTATGACTTTCGACATAATGAATGATCATACGATCATAGATTACACCTCTGGAGAGTCAGAGGAAGGAACTTTTGAATATAGAGACGGGGAAATATTGGCAAAATTCCCTAATACCGGTGGTGCAATTACTAGATATGAAGTTGATTTGCAAAATCATCAAATAAACTTGGAGCAGGGTTGTGTGGCTACCAAACAATGATTGCTCATCAAAGATACGTTTTTAACCCACATTGCAGCTATATTTCAGCTAACACACTGATTTCCAGGACTCGTTTTTTCTGATATCCGTTTTTTTGGTCCACACAAATTCTCTTGACTTTATCAGAATCTGGTCCACCTTGAGCGTGTCGTATATCTGTAGTAAATCATCTTCCGGCTCGCTGCATTTTCTTACTGCAATCTTTTCTGCGTTGCTCAGACTGGCTGTGCTGGTGGCTACTATCGTAAGCGTATCGGGATTCACGTATTGTCAATCGAGTAGGAGGTAAACACTAATCATAGGTGCTTATCTCCTATTTTCGTGTTCACCGTCCTCTCACACCACCGTACGTGCGGTTCCGCATACGGCGGTTCCTCGTTAGCTTATAGAAAAGGCGGCCTAAAATGGATGGTTACCTTCAATTTCTGCATAATGACAGCGGTAGTGCCTGCTGTATTTCACTTCCTTCTTAGCTTTAAGTTTGGTGATTATGGCCTTGGCAGACAACTCCCCCCAATTAGTAGTCATATACTTGGTGTTGCCCATCTTTGCCATGCCGAGAA
>NZ_JAHKBE010000049.1 GCF_018789675.1 Hallella faecis | reverse complement strand
TTGGCTGGCAGCGTAAAACTGCTTAGCCTTTATCTCAAATTTTAACGAACTATTGCGTTAAAACATCAAGTGCCATTCTTCACAATTTTGCCCCACCTTGCGAATCGACAACCATCAAGTCGCAAGGTTGGCATCTTCCGAATTACCACAAAGCGTCCAACTAAATACGAACAGGAGCTATTGTTAATGGGAAGATTGTCAATAATTAGGGCACAAACTACAATTAAACCCGCTATTTAGTGTATATTACGGAATATAATTCGTAATTTTGCACATGAGAAAGAAAACAAAAAAACAATACATAATGAATTTCAACAAGATTTTAAAGTCATTGTTTGGCGACAAGTCAACACGAGACATGAAGCTCATCCAACCCTTGGTGGAAAAGGTGAAGTCTGTCTATCCCGACATCCAGAAGCTGAGCAACGACGAACTGCGTGCCAAGTCTAAAGAGATCCAAGCCTACGTACAAGGCGCAGGAAAGCCCTACCGCGAAAAGATCGCGGAACTGAAGGCAAAGATCGAAGACACTCCCATCGATGAGCGCGAGCCCATCTTCGACGAGATCGACAAACAAGACAAGGAGATGCTTGACGCTCTCGAGAAGGCTCTTAACGAAGTAATGCCTGTGGCATACAGCATCGTGAAGGACACGGCTCGCCGTTTCAAGGAGAACGCCGACACCATCGTTACCGCCACCGACTTCGACCGCGAGTTGGCCGCCAACCCAGCCAACGACTTTGTCACCATCGATGGCGACAAGGCCATCTACCATAACGAGTGGACAGCTGGCGGCAACAAGATCAAATGGGACATGGTCCACTACGATGTACAAATATTCGGTGGCATTGCCTTGCACCAAGGCAAGATTGCCGAGATGGCCACAGGTGAAGGTAAGACCCTTGTCGCCACGTTGCCCGTGTTCCTCAACGCCCTCACAGGAAACGGTGTTCACATGGTGACGGTCAACGACTACCTCGCCAAGCGTGACTCCGAGTGGATGGGCCCTCTCTACGAGTTCCATGGACTCTCAGTCGACTGCATCGACAAACATCAGCCCAACTCGCCTGAGCGCCGCAAGGCCTATCAGGCCGATATTACATTCGGTACCAACAATGAGTTTGGTTTCGACTACCTGCGCGACAACATGGCACTCTCACCCAACGATCTTGTGCAGCGCCGTCACAACTTCGCCATCGTCGACGAGGTCGACTCTGTGTTGATCGATGACGCCCGTACTCCGCTTATCATCTCTGGCCCTATCCCCAAGGGCGACGACCAGATGTACGAGGAGTATCAACCATTGGTAGAAAAGCTCTATGAGGTACAGCGCAAACAGGCAACCGAGTTGTTGGCAGAAGCTCGCCAAAAAATTACTGAAGGCCGCAAGGAGCAAGACAAGAACAAATCGCAGCAATTGTTGGAGGAAGGTTTCCTTAGCCTCTTCCGCTCTTACAAGGCTCTGCCTAAGAACAAGGCCCTCATTAAATACCTCTCAGAGGACGGCATCAAAACGGGATTGCAAAAGACCGAAGAGACCTACATGGAGAACAACAACCGCCTGATGCCCAAGGCTGTAGCTCCCCTTTACTTTGTTGTCGATGAAAAGCTCAACTCAGCCGACCTTACCGACAAAGGTACAGAATGGCTGGCCAAGCAGGTCAACGACAAGGACCTCTTCGTGCTTCCCGACATTGCCTCACAACTCTCAGCATTGGAGGCCGAGACCTCTCTGAGCGACCAGGAACGCCTCGACAAAAAGGACGATCTGCTCAACCACTACGCTGTGCAAAGCGATCGCGTACACACGCTGCAACAGTTGCTCAAGGCTTACACCATGTTCAACAAGGACGATGAGTATGTCGTCATGGATGGACAGGTGAAAATCGTTGATGAGCAGACGGGCCGTATCATGGAAGGCCGTCGATGGAGCGAAGGCTTACACCAAGCCGTTGAGGCCAAGGAGCACGTCAAGGTTGAAGCTGCCACACAGACCTTTGCCACCATCACTCTGCAAAACTATTTCCGCATGTACCACAAGCTGGCAGGTATGACCGGTACAGCAAGCACAGAGGCTGGCGAGTTTTGGGATATCTACAAGCTCGACGTGGTTGAAATTCCCACCAACCGTCCTATCGCACGTAACGACATGGACGATCGCGTTTACAAGACAAACCGCGAGAAATACCGCGCCGTCATTGAAGAGATTGAGGAAATGCGCAACTCTGGCCGCCCCTGCTTGGTAGGTACCACCTCCGTGGAAATTTCCGAGCTTCTGTCGAAGATGCTTCGCATGCGCAACATCCCCCATCAGGTGCTTAACGCCAAACTCCACCAGAAGGAGGCACAAATCGTTGCTGAGGCTGGTCGCAGCACCAAAGGCATGGTAACCATTACCGACGAAGACGACAACAAGCATCAGGAGGAGCGTATGCTTGGCGCAGTAACCATCGCAACCAACATGGCCGGTCGTGGTACCGACATCAAGTTGTCTGACGAGGTGAAGGCTGCAGGTGGCTTGGCTATCATCGGCACCACTCGTCATGAGAGCCGTCGCGTCGACCGTCAGTTGCGTGGACGTGCTGGACGTCAGGGCGACCCTGGTTCTTCTGTGTTCTACGTTTCACTCGAGGACGACCTCATGCGTAAGTTCGGTTCTGAGCGCATCGCCAAAGTAATGGACCGCTTGGGATTCGAGGACGGCGAGCGTATCGAGAGCTCTATGATCTCAAAGAGCATTGAGCGCGCCCAGAAGAAAGTCGAGGAGAACAACTTCGGCATCCGTAAACACCTCCTTGAGTACGACGACGTGATGAACAAGCAGCGCACTGTTATCTATGAGAAGCGTCGCCACGCACTCATGGGCGAACGCATCGGCATGGACATCGCCAATGTCATTTGGGATCGTGTGGTGAGCATCATCGAGAAGAACGACTACGAGGGTACGAAGGAAGGCTTCTTGAAAGTGTTGTCAATGGAGGTGCCTTTCACCGAAGAGGAGTTCGACAATGCCAACAAGGCCGATTTGGAGGAGCGCGCATTCCAGGAAGCCATGGCTGCCTTCAAGCGCAAGACCGATCGCATCCAAAGCGATGCTTACCCTGTTATCCAACAGGTATACGAGAATCAAGGTCAGATGTACGAGTTCATCCTCGTCCCCATCACTGATGGTCGTCAGGTCGTGCAGTTGCGCGTTAACCTGAAGGAGGCCTACGAAACCGAAGGTAAGAACATCGTCAAGGAGTTTGAGAAGTTTGTTATGCTCCACATCATCGATGATGATTGGAAAGAGAACCTCCGCAAGCTCGACGAATTGCGCCACAGTGTGCAAAACGCCTCATACGAGCAGAAGGATCCGTTGCTGATCTTCAAACTGGAGAGCGCTAAGATCTGGGATGAGATGATCGACGATATGAACGACCGTATCGCCAGTTTCCTCATGCGCGGTCAAATCCCCATGATGCAGCAGGAAGAGGTGCGCGAGGCACAGCCCGAGCAACACGCACAACGCTATCAGGAGCAGAAGACCGACCTCGACGAGGTGGAACAGGCTCAGCGTCAGGCTGCAAGCCAAGACACGCGTGAGCCGGCACAGCAGGTTCACCACCAGCCCATCGTTCGTGACAAGATGCCTCGCCCCAACGATCCATGCCCTTGTGGTAGCGGAAAGAAGTTCAAGAACTGCCACGGCAGAGGACTGAGATAAAGCGTATTAACGGCAAACCACAAATCCATAACATCATGAAAATAGACATCCAATCATTAAAGAAAGTCTTTGGTGACAAGACTGCTGTAGACATTCAACAGTTTCAAATTAACCATGGTGACATACTTGGACTAGTGGGAAACAATGGCGCAGGAAAAACAACACTGTTCCGCCTCATGCTCGATTTACTGAAAGCTGAGGAGGGACGAGTGTTGTTCACGCCATCTGCTTCGATTGCCGACAACGACGAAACCAATGTCATCAACCCAGCCTCTTCCGAAAACTGGAAGCCGCTAACAGGAGCTTATATCGATGACAGTTTCCTTATCGATTTTCTTACCCCTGAGGAGTATATCGACTTCATAGCCAAGGCCAATGGGGTTAAACGTATCGATTGGAAACACATCGACGACCCAGAAAGTCCGATGGCTCCTTTCCTTGCATTCACACATGGAGAGATATTCGGACAGAAAAAGCTCATACGCGATTTCAGTGCTGGCAACAAGCAAAAGGTTGGCATCATTGCCGCCATGTTTACGAAACCGGAGCTGCTGATTCTCGACGAGCCATTCAACTTTCTCGATCCATCAGGACAGAATATCTTGAAGAAATTGCTCTTGAGCTACCATGCATCATCCCAGGCCACTATCCTGATAAGTAGCCACAACCTGCAGCATACCGTGGAAATAAGTTCACGCGTAGCGCTTATGGAAACGGGACGCATCATTGAGGATATCAATAACAGGGACGGAAACGCAGGAAAAGCATTGGAAGAATACTTTATGGTTTAATACACAATAAAGTTATATAAGCAAAGGCTTACGCTTTTATCACAAATGTGATTGTGCGTAAGCCTTTGTTTGTTTTATGCCAAATACTTTGTTACAGCAGCTAACTATCAGCGAAACAAATCGTACAACTCTGCCGACATTTCCCAATATGCCTCGTCCTTACACGATGCAAAGTTAGAAACCGCAAGCTTCACACCCTCACGCAACGAACGAAGATTCTCCATTCCTATATGTTTATTCGCCTCGTCAGAAACGACAAAATGGACCAACGCTTCCAGCATCTCGTAGGCAACTTCATAGCTACCGGCCTGGAAAGCCATATTGGCAATTCGAAGATTCTCACATTGAACAGCATATACATTTTCCATACATCATCAAACTTGTTTTATTTGAACACAAATTTAGATAAAAAATCTGTGACCACCCAACTTCACTAAAAAAATCCCAGTTGAGGCCAATAATAATATCACAACTGCCACAGATATGAGAAATCATCTTGATGACCATAGGTAAAAGAACTAACAATCTACATTGAAAACTACACTGTTTTTCAGAACAAGCGTGTCTTTAGTTTCAAATATGCGATTCTCAGCAAATATTCATAAGTAATTATACGTCAAGCACTTACGGTCAAAAGCGCAAAATCAGCACCCAAAAATCCTCAATTAACATTGCAAAAGATGCCTTTTCGCAATGCGAAACATGCCCGATCGAGTCTCAAAAGATGCCCGATCGAGTCTCGGGGAGGTATCTTTCGCAACTCCATACATGCCAAACGCCAAAATAATTGCTTAACTTACGTCACCCGATTCATCAAAAGTCGTCTTATCCTTCTCTATTTGCCGCAACAACCACGACAAACTTTTCAACAAAAAAACAAGACAACACTCTATTCCAGGAATTGTTGCATCAAGAACGCTAAAAATGCTCCAGCAAATACAACTCATAATAGTCTACATACAAAGAGACTATAACAAAAGGCTTGATGCCCCATCGTCTATGACAAGCTGACGGGCTATGCAAATTTACGACAAGTGCTCTTGCCATTCAATAAACATTTCCTTACAGGGGTTTTATTTCTTAAGAAATTGTTGATTGAACGGACAAGAGCACTTAGCTATACCTATGACAGTCGGCTGTTATTTGGCAAACAAACAGTTCCGATTATGTCTTAGATTAACGTATGGTTACCTGCGTAGCTCCATAGCCATACTCCTGAAACGAAGCGTCCTGATAGGTATACGTCTTGTATTTATAGGTTAATTCATGAATGAGTGCACGACGAAGTACACCTTCACCCTTGCCATGTATAAAGACTATCTTCTGTCCCTTGGAACCGGCATAGTCAGCCAACGTATCGCGGAACACCTTCAACTGGTAGTCGAGAATGTCCTTGGGCGACAGACCAGCGGTGGTATCAAGCAATTCCTCAGCATGAAGGTCCACAACAATAATATCATCGTGATGGGGAAAAGACGAATGCTTGCGTTTGCCCTTGCTTTGGTCGTCACCATAACGACGCACCAACTGGTCGCGCTGCTTCTGGGTAGGGGCCTTAGCCTCGTCGTCCTTGCCGTTCCGATACATCTCACGCTTCAACTGCTTGGGGTCGACCACCAAAGAACGAGCAGGTTGGTCGTTGGCAATGAGGGTGAAAAGCAGACAAGGCGAGTCGAAGAACTGGCTATCTTGGAAAGTGTGTACCTTGTAGAATTTCACGGGATCTACACGCAGCTGCACATCGACGGCTGGTTTCATGATATATGCCTTTTCACGCTTATACGAAAGAACTTGAACAGCCAAACGGTCGAGTCGGTTAACTTCGTCCCTGCCAATCTCATCCAAGAAGAGTTTAGTGTTAGGCTCTATCTCACCCTGATATTTCAGGTTCCAACTGTTTCCTTCAGCCGAAGCAACGGCGCACTGCATGAAGTAGTTGCTGTCGTTAACAAAATACACCTCGAAACGCGGATTGGTAATCTGCTTGACGTCTAACGGCACAAAAGCCAAGAAAGCAGACAATTGGTTGCCACCCTTACGCTCTTCCGCGGGACGACGGAACGTTATCTCCTTCGTATCGTCGAGCTCATCGGGAACCTCCATGTCGATCTCCTCGTCCTGACCATCGCGAAGCATAGAGGTAATGGAACGATGGCCCTTGCTAAGAGGAGTCTCGCTGGCGCGCTGCGCATCGTTCTCTGCCTTGCGGTTTATGGCTCGCGCCATGCTATAGTCGTCCTGTTGCACCACAACGACCTCATTAATAGGTGTAGGGATTTGGAATCCGTCCTCATCCTCCACCAAAACGATGTTCTTTCCTTGGAAGCCAGCTACTTTGCCGCCTCCCATTTCGCTCAGAAATCTTACTTTATCTCCTATTTTCATAATCGCCAAAATGTGTGTTAAGGTATCAACAAACTAGAGTCTCCATAGCTGAGGAAGCGGAAGTCGTGGCTAAGCGCATAGTCGTAAACCTTGCGCCAATCACCCTTTAGGAAAGCGCTCACCAACAGCAACAATGTGCTTTGGGGTTGATGGAAATTGGTGACAAGCATCTTAACAATCTTGTATACATAGCCAGGAGCTATGATAATCTGCGTACTCGAGTGCAAAGCCTCAAGCCCATCTCGATTCAGATAATCGAGAAGGTTACGAACAGACTGCTCCACACTGACAGGCTCACCATCGACTAATACCAATCCTTCCTCATTATGTGGAAGATCGTAAGGCTCCCATTGGTTCACATGAAGGTCTTCCTCTGTGCACTGTGGATTCATCGCCAACTTCACACCCATATAATATAGGCTCTCCAAGGTGCGTACACTGGTTGTGCCAACAGCAATGACGCTGCAGTCGTGTTGTAAAAGTCGTTCAAAGGTATGGCGATGCACCACAATGTATTCGGTGTGCATGTGGTGATCCTCGATCTCAACACTCTTGACCGGCTTGAATGTCCCTGCACCAACATGGAGCGTTACTTCATCGCGTACAACACCCTTCTGGTCTAAGTCGTGAAGCACAGCGTCGGTGAAATGAAGGCCTGCCGTAGGCGCGGCCACACTGCCCTTAATCTTCGAGTACACCGTTTGATACGTGGTTTTATCGCTTTCTTGCGTGGCGCGATTGAGATATGGAGGAATGGGCAACTCACCCACAGCTTCCAAAATTTCGGCAAAGTTAACCTCTGGGTTATCCCACTCAAAGTCAACCCAATAGTTGGTTCCTCCACTCTTCTCCATCGTCTTGTTGCGATCCATTGTGGCAGAAAGTGTCAATGCCTTTCCCTTGATCTCAAAGTCGCGCATCAATGGTCCTTCCTTCCACTTTTTCAAGTTACCCACCATGCAAAGCCAACTGCACTTACCAGTAGTTTGGAACATCTGCTCGTAATCGGCAGGTAACGCCGGTTCCATAAGAAACACCTCAATCAACGCACCCGTTTCCTTGCGGAAATGCAAACGGGCCTGAATGACGCGAGTATTATTGAAAACCATAAGCGCACCTTGCGGCAAATGGTTTGGTAGGTTAAGAAACACATCGTCGGACACCTCGCCATGCTGATAAATCAGCAACTTGCTGTGGTCGCGTTGTTGCAAAGGGAACTTGGCGATGCGCTCATCAGAAAGTTCGTAGTTAAAGTCACTAATATGAATATGTTTCGTATCTGTCATATTGGATATATGATTAAAATAAATGCATGGTATAAAGAGACAAAATCATCAGCATAGCCACAGTGAGAACCATGACGGCAATGACCATGTCGATATCGTTTTTGCTATACCCCGTGCGCGTATATTGTGTAGAAATGTAATTCAACTTGGGGCTTATCCTCAAATAGACTTTATAGAAAAGCAGATAGGCCAAGCAACCCGACACAGCACCCCACAGGAAACCGCATAGCACGTCGCCTGGATAATGAAGACCCAGGTAAAGACGGGTCCATCCGTTCAAAAGCGACCACAACAACATGGCAGCTGTAAAGGTTCTATTACGAACCAAAAGGGTAAAGAAAACAGCTATCGACATGGTGTTGGCGGCATGGGCCGAGAAAAAACTGAAGCCCGAAACCCTATAATTTCCTGCAATATCGACAGCATACTTGAGCAAGGGATCGTTGCAGGGACGGGGGCGACCAACGAGGGGTTTCACCAATCCATCGGCCACACCATCAGCGAAAAGGATGCACAATGCAGCGCATCCCACAACCAACATAATCTGTGACATAGCCTCATTGTTCTTCATAACAAGCACAAAGAGGGCTACATACAACGGTATCCATGTGATACCTGTAGTCAACAACACAACGAAGTTGTCGAGAAACAACGATTCACTTCCGTTAAACCACGTCAGCAATTCTTGATCAAGGGCTATAAGACTGTCTATTGTCATTGCCATTCAAAGAGTTTGGTTGCTGTTTGTCAATACCTCGCCATTCATTCAGGCAAGAGAGGAACGTGATGGATCCTCAACGACGCCAGCATATTTTGATTCTTTACGATAATACAGTTAGGTTAAGCCCACTTTAGATGTGCTCCAACTGTGATGTGGGCAACCATCCCTCACGTCCATCGGCCAACCGTACACCACTCCACTCCTTCATACTATTATCAGTAATATCAACACGCGTTCCCTCATGAAGCACAAAGGCGTCAGCGCTATTGGCGTTAGGAGTCTTCTTTACGGTGACCGATGGGGCCACGATGATAGCTCCGCAATGGCTTTCCATCATCTGCTTTTGTTGATAAGCAAAGAGGTTCGATAACAAAAAGACTACCACGAAGCCAATGCTTCCAAAGAACCCGACCTTGCGAACACCAAGGTAAGGAGCAAAAAGATATGCCAAAAGCAACAGCAACGCCAACACCAACGACACCACTGAGAGGGTGGCCCAACTGTCCACACCAGCAAGGTTAACCAATGCGCGATACCATGTAACAAAGAACATTTCGCTTTGTGGTGTTATCTTGTCGATGGTCTTCGAACGTGCAAACTGCAAATTGAAGCGTATATCATCATCACCTGGTGAGAGCAACGATGCGCGCTCATAGGCTAAAATGGCTTGAGTCAAACTGTCCGAGCGAAAGTAAGCATTACCCAGGTTATAGTATAGGCTGGCCGAAGTGCCTCGTTTGAGCAACTCCTTATAATCGGCTATCGCCTGTTGGTAATTGCCTTTCGTATAGGCGTCGTCGGCATTCTGCTTCGTAACTCCCCATCCTGCCAATGGAAAAAATATGGCCAATAGGGTAAACAATAATGCGCTACGCAACGCGCGATCCTTATGTATACTCATATTTACGTTCATCATTTTCTCTTCTTCATTACGTTTTCAATCTCAGTAATGGCCGTCATGGCATAATTGAATGTCTTCTCCTTATTGCCCTTGGGGTCACCGGGAGCATAACGCTCAAACTCGCATTCATCGAGGGCAGAGATAAATCGTGTAACCGTTAGGTCATCAACGCCATGCTGCTCAAGCTTTGAAGCAATATTCTCACGTGTAAGTTGCTCAACAGGCATGTTCAGTTTGTAGCTCACGTAGCCCCACAAAGCACGCAATACCTCATCGTAGAACGCGGCCGAGTCGTTGGTAAACATCAACCGACTGGCTTTCTTCAAACGCTTGCGAGCTATGGAATTGGCCTTCTTACCACGCATCTTTACAACATTGGCATTGTCGATGGCACGCTTACGGAAAACGAAAAGCAACACAAAGAACATAAGCAAGAGACCAGAAAGGGTCAGCCAATAGCGCACACTTCCATAAAAGAAGTCGCGTGTGCCATACTGCGTGCTATCGCCCTTCATGATATTATGGATGTCATTATCCTTCATGTTGTCAAAACTCTCAGCAGAGGTTTTTCCATCTCCCTTGGCCACCGTGACATTGAACGCTTGCGTCTTGATGGTCTTATAGGCATTTGCATCCGTGTCATAATATGTGAACTCCACAGCGGGAATCGTATACTGACCCTGGTTGCGGGGAACAACCAAGAAATCATAGATCATGTTACCACCCAGACCAGTGGATGTCAACTTGGTCTTGTCGGTAATCTTCGGATCATACTTGTCGAAATCCTTCGGGAAGATCACTACGGGCTGCTTGATCAATTTCAAGTTTCCTGTTCCTCCGACAACTACTCGAAGCGTGATGGGGGAACCCGCCTTGACCTCTGCCTGATTAATCTGCGCAGATATGTTAAAACGTCCCACGCCACCCGAGAAGCCTGCAGGTTTCTTGGGAAGCGGATCAACCTGAATGCTCAATGCGGGAGCAACAATGTTACGCTTGACCTCAACGTAGCCAGAACCTCCATTGAAGAAAGCCTCAAAGGGGTCGACGGCACGATTCTGCTGAACGACAATTCCCTTGAAGGTAATGCTTGGAATCTTAAGCTTACCTGTCATTTGAGGATACATAACATATTGGCTCCACGTCACCGCACGGTATGATTTGCCATTGATACGCTCCACATGGAAACTCTTTTGCTGAGGCAAGGGAATCTCTTGGGTATGGAAACCTGTCAGGTCGGGCATCTTTCCCTCCAACTGAGTCAGGTCAACCAACGTGTAAACCTTATAAGTAAGCAATACGGGCTCTTGTTCATGCACACGATGCTTGTTTGCCGTCACCTTAATAAAAAGATCGTTAGCAGAGATGTGTGTGCCTGCAGTTTGCATCGATGGGGCGTTGCTACGATCCTCGTGCATCTTAGGTGACGAGCCCCTGCTTGCGCTACCCGTCACCGTAACCTTGACAGCCCGAGAAGAGACCATCTTGCCATTTACGCGTGCATGGGCCGCAGGAATGACGTATGAGCCAGGCTTTGCCGCATACAAGGTATAAGTGAATGTGATGGATGATGAACTACTGGTGTGTCCATTTACCATCTGATAGCTCGATTGCCTTGACGTGTAAGGGCCAGCAAGCACTTCCAGTTCATCAGGAATATTACCTGCCCGGAAATCTGACACATCCTGCGTTTTAATTGTATAGGCCAAGCGGAAATTCTCTCCAGTAGCCACATGTGTGGGAACAGACACCGAGATTTGCGCCCTTCCAACCACAACGCCCCACAAGAGGCATGCCACCAATAGTATGTATTTTAAACGTCGAGTCATCATCTTCATATCACCAATTCTTCTGGAGTCTGCGGCGCTGAGCCGATTGTTGCTGTTTCTTCATGCGTTGCTGGGTGGCCTTTTCTTCTTGTATGGCCGCGTTGAGCAACTGTTCAGCATTGTCCTTGCTCATCTTCTCTTCAGCCTTTTGGGGCGAAGATTGCTGCTTTTGTTGCTTATTTTGCTTTTTGTCTTTATTCTCCTGTTTCTGCTGTTTCTGCTCTTGCTTCTTCTGGTTCTTGTTGCCGCCACCCTTTTGATTCTTCATTTGGCGTTTGCATAGTGCCAAATTATATCGGGTCTGATTGTCAGAAGGATTATTCCTCAGACTTTCTTTATAGGCCTCAATAGCTTGGGAGTACAGTTGATGGTTCTGGCATATCACTCCTATATTATGATAGGCCATCGCCTTTCTTTTCTTTGCGGTTTCCGCTTTGCCCGCTTTCTCCAACAGAGCAATGGCAGACGAGTCCTTCTGCTGCATGAGCAATGCGCAACCCAAGTTATACATGGCTTGCGTATTGTTCGAATTCTTATCCAAAGCTTTGCGATATTCAGTCTCAGCCTGGGCGTATTTCTGCTGTCTGTATAGTTTATTGCCGCTGCGCACATAGTTGCGATCAGCCTGTGCCATGACAGGTAGACATCCTATCATCATGACAACCGATATCAACAAGTGGGCAATTCGTCTCGTTTTCATCATCCGTTCTTTTTAAATATTCTCCAATTCTTGGTCAAAGGATTGCGTGCCTCCAACAAACAAACGTCAGCAATCAGCAGCAATAGCACAATGATACCAAAGGCTTGGAACTGCTCATCATACTCGCTATAGATAACAGAGTTGGTTTCTCCCTTCTGCAGTTTAGTAAGTGCATCATTCAATTCCTCCTGAGCGTCCGATGTGTTGTCTACATGAATGTACGTGCCACTTCCAGCCTTGGCAACCTGTTGGCACATGGTTTCATTCAACGCAGACATCACAACCTGTCCGCTGGCATCCTGCATGTATCCGCCTTGGCCATCAGGGATGGGTGAGCCTTTCGTGCTTCCCACTCCAAGAATAAAGACATTGATACCCTTCTTGCGTGCCTGCTCTGCAGCCTTCTCCACCCCACCTTCATGATCTTCACCATCTGTTATAACAATGATGGCGCGCCCCACTTTCTCCTGTTGGGTGAAACTGTGCATAGCTACTTGTATGGCGCGGGCAATGTCAGTGCCCTGAGTGCCTATAAGGGAAGGGTCGATGTTTTGCAAGAACATCTTGGCCGACACATAATCGCTTGTGATAGGCAGTTGCACAAATGCGTCACCAGCAAACACGACCAGCCCAACCTTATCGTTTGTGAAATGGTCCACCATGCTTTCCACGAGCATTTTACTCTTGTCCAATCTACTTGGAGCCACATCCTCCGCCTTCATCGAGTTGGAAATATCCATACAAATGATGGCCTCGATGCCGTTACGCTTCTCATGCGAAACTTTTGTACCCATCTGCGGACGTGCCAACATCAACACCAAGACAGCCACAGCAGCCATCTGCAACCAGAACTTAACCGTCGGGCGATACTTAGACACGTCGGGAGCCAACTGCGCAAGAAGGTCTGGATCGCCCAACTTTCTCAGTTGTTTTCTTTTCTTACGCCAACTGGCCATCCGCAGCAAAAAGAATAGCGGAACAACCAGCAAAAGCCAAAAATATATAGGGTCTTCGAATCTTAGCATATCTTCCAATTATAGAATAACCTTATCTTTTCATGCAGAGCATTGTCTTTCTTATCATCTTTGTACGGCCCCTTGTAAACAACTTAGGATTTATCACCCATTGTTCTCAAATCCATGAGGTTACGGTAAACGCCTCAAGACCGTATTTCTCAGCAGTATCTCCAGTAATAGTAGGAGGAGAGCGGCAATGCAGAACGGTTGGTAAGCATCGTAACGCTTAGAGAACCGCGTGACGTTCATCTTCGTTTTCTCCAACTTGTCAATATCCTGGTAGATTTGCTTCAACTCCTTGTTATTGGTGGCACGATAGAAATTGCCTTGCGTCAAAGCCGCAATATCGCTCAAAGTCTTTGTGTCAATCTCAACGGGGATATTCACATACTGAACTCCTCCTGCCACCGTCATGGGATAACGAGCCACATTGTTGGTACCAACACCTATGGTGTAGACTCTTATTCCCAACGACTTTGCAATCTGCGCGGCCGTCATCGGCGACAAGTCGCCCATATTATTGCTACCGTCGGTCAAGAGAATGACGACCTTGCTTTTGGCCTTCGAATCTTTCAAACGCGACACAGCGTTAGCCAATCCCATACCCACTGCCGTACCATCCTGTATCAATCCGCGTGCGGCGATGTCGGTACGCACATTGTTAAGCAGGTTGAGCAACGACGCATGGTCGGTCGTCATGGGGCACTGTGTGAACGCCTCGCCCGCAAAGATGGTCAATCCGATATTATCGTTCGGTCTTCCCGCAATAAACTCGGCCGCCACATCCTTCGCCGCCTCTATGCGATTCGGTTTCAGATCCTCAGCGAGCATCGATGTCGACACGTCCATTGCCAGCATGATATCAATGCCTTCCACCGTACGGTTGTCCCATGAGTTACGCGTTTGTGGCCTCGCCATAGCGATGACCAGCATAACAAATGCCATGCACCTCAGCAACATAGGAAGGTTGATGATGCGTACTCTCCAACTCTTAGGTGCGGTAAGATAAGCACGGGTGTCGCTCATGCGCATCGTCGGCTCACTCCTCTTACGGTATAGGAAGAACCATAATACATAAGGGATGAGCAGCAATAGCAGCAGGAAATATTCTTTGTTTGCAAATTCCATTTTACTGACTTTCTTTTACTTCGCCATGTTTACGTCAACAATAGATACACATGATAGCCCACATAAGCCACCAAGGCAACGATGATTGTGCCCAAGGCCCAAAGCAATCCTTTCAATGTAACCCGGTTCTTCTTCACCTTCTGGTCGTTCTCCGACAACTTTGGAGCAATCTTCTCCACAGTCTCTTGCTCGTCCTGCTTCGTCTCATCAATGAAATTGACAGCGTTGACAAGGTTCAAGTCGTTCTCATTAATCAACGTTGAGTACTTGGCAAACTTCACCAGATCAGCCGTAGTGAAGAGCTCTCTCAGTTCGTCGAGCATCTTCTTGTCGCCATTTGCTTGCAAACGCCCAATGATTTCCGAAGACGTCATCTCCATGGCATTGAAGCCGAAACGCTCCTGAATATACTTTCTGAGTGTGTCGGTGAGTTGCGTATAATAAGCCTTTTGGTCCTCGCTCTGCTGCATTCGCTCGGCCTTGATTTTCTCAATGGCCGACAATGCGCGCTGGTGAGCCGGCACATGGCGCACTATTCTCAGCTTTGTAATGATGGGCTTGTTCTCTCGCAAGCGCACAAACAAATAGAAAACCAAAAGGGCAAGCGCCAGTGTCAGGACAGAAAGCCACAAGAAAGGTCGCCATTCTGACCACAGGAACGGATTGTCCTGCACGTCTTTGGGAGGATAATACTGGTTGGGATGCAACGTGTCGACATCAACCGTTATGACCTTCAACGCCGAAGTCCCACCCCGATAAGTCTTTCCGTTGACCTTCACGGGCAATGCAGGCAGCGCATACAAACTCTCGTCGAACGACGTAATGGTATACACACGGCATGCTTTCTGTTGTTCCTTTCCCGTCTCCACAGTCTTTCCATCGGCCACTGCGACCACCTCAACACCCGGAGTCACATATTGGTTGGGCTGCAACGTAGGCCACTCCAAACGTGCCCCCTTCGGCATCGTGACCTCCAATCTAAGATGAGCCTGCTCGCCAATGAGGATTCCAACGGAGTCGACCGTCTGCTCGACGACGACCTGAGCCCGTGCCTGAGAAGCACAAAGGATCAAGAGAAAGCCAAATATGTTCTTTAAATAGTTACTCATAGAGAATCGTGTAATCGTTTCCACCACAATCGTTTACGCCCTTTGTCTAAAGAGCATCATCATCGATTTAACGAAGTCTTCATTGGTGGCGATGGATATCCAATCGATGTGGCCTTTAGCGAATGTGTGCGACAACTCACTCTGATGTTCCATCCAATACCGCGTGTGGGCCAATCTCAGTTTCTTGCTCGACGTGTCGATGTATAGCTCATACCCCGTTTCAGCGTCGCGCACCTTCAGCAAGCCTACGTCCGGCAACATCTTTGCGCGCGGATCATAGACCTGCACAGCCACCACATCGTGCTTGCGATTGGCAATCTGCATCTCTTGCGAAAAGTTCTTCCGATCGTAGAAGTCGCTTATGACAAACGACGTGCAACGTCTTTTCATGACCCTCGTCAGGTAAGCCATCGCCATTCCTACGTCTGTCTTTTGGCTTTGCGGCTCAAAGCTCAGCATCTCCCTAATGATGTAGAGAATGTGCTTGCGTCCCTTTTTAGGTGGAATGTATTTCTCAATGCGGTCAGAGAAGAAGATGACACCTATCTTGTCATTGTTCTGAATGGCAGAGAAAGCGATTGTGGCAGCGATCTCGGCCGCCATGTCGCGCTTCATCTGCTTGGTTGTACCAAAGTCGAGCGACCCGGACACATCAACCAAGAGCATCACCGTAAGCTCGCGCTCCTCCTCAAAGACCTTTACATAGGGCCTGTGAAAGCGCGCCGTCACGTTCCAGTCTATGTCGCGCACATCGTCACCAAACTGGTATTCCCTCACCTCAGAGAACGCCATTCCCCTTCCCTTGAAGGCAGAATGGTATTGTCCGGCGAAGATGTTCTGGCTCAGTCCGCGCGCCTTGATCTCTATCTTCCTGACCTTCTTTAAAACGTCTGCGCTATCCATAATTAAGGCACCTCCACCTTGTTGATGATGCGGCTCACTATCTCCTCGCTGGTCAAATTGCTGGCCTCTGCCTCATAGCTCAATCCGATGCGATGGCGCAACACGTCGTGAGCCACAGCGCGCACATCCTCGGGCACCACATATCCGCGATGCTTGATGAAAGCATAGGCCCTTGATGTCTTTGCGAGATTGATGCTGGCGCGGGGGCTACCACCGAAGGTAATCATGTCCTTCAGGTCGGCCAAGCCATATCTATCTGGGTAACGCGTAGCAAACACGATGTCGGCGATATACTTCTCAATCTTCTCGTCGATATACACCTGGCGAACCACCTCACGAGCCTTCAGGATCTCGTCGGCTGTGGTTACAGGCGTCACCTTAGGCATAGAGCCCTGCAAGTTCTCACGGATAATCATCTTTTCCTCCTCAAGCGTTGGGTAATCGATGACCACCTTCAGCATGAAACGGTCGACTTGTGCCTCGGGCAACGGATAAGTTCCTTCCTGCTCAATGGGGTTCTGTGTAGCCATCACCAAGAAGGGGTTGGGCAATGTGAATGTCTGCTCACCGATAGTCACCTGATGCTCCTGCATGGCCTCCAGCAATGCGCTCTGCACCTTTGCCGGTGCACGGTTGATCTCATCTGCCAATACGAAATTAGCGAAAACGGGACCCTTCTTTACATGAAAGCTTTCATCTTTCTGAGAGTAGATCATTGTGCCCACAACGTCGGCAGGAAGGAGGTCGGGCGTAAACTGCACACGACTAAACTTCACATCCACCAATTGCGACAAGGTCTTAATGGCCAATGTCTTAGCCAATCCAGGCACACCTTCCAAAAGGACGTGTCCATCGCTTAAAAGAGAAATCAATAACGAGTCGACAAGGTGCTTTTGCCCCACAATGACCTGATTCATACCTGTAACCAGGTTGGTGACAAACCCACTCTGCTGCTCTATGAGAACGTTGAGCTCTCTGATATCTACTGATTCTGCCATAACAAATGCTATATTTTTGCTTATATTTATCTAATCTGCAAAAATACAACATTAAAAGAAGAGTAAAGAAACAGAGAGACTAAATAATATTAAAAAAGTTTCTCAAATCATATAATTTAAGAAACTTTTTCATTCGTCTAATAATGAGTGCTTAAGTGTTACTTCTTCAAGTCGAAGCCAATACGCACGCCATCATAATTCTTGCTAAGATCGCCAATGGTCGAAACGGTGGTGTTTCCGCTGAGCGAAGCCATGGTCTGGATAAGCGTCAGCAGCTTTTTCGACTCGAAAAGCACGCTGATGCCTCCGCTGTGACGTGTGGCATAACCATTGAGCGTGAGCAGGAGTCCCTGCATCTTCAAGGCGCCCGTCTTCTCATTGAAGGTGTACTGGCCACTCCAGCTCTTGCCATTTATCTTAGCGGCGAACGTTCCGTCTGTGTTGAAGGTGACGTACGTGTTGCTGCTCTTGAAGCCCAACTTTGCGTATTCATCCTTCAGCTTCTCCTCAATTTGCGTGGCAACGATCTCTCCACCAGCGCGCGAAAGTGCGTTATCTGATGTGAAAGCACAACCAGGACCCGAGTATTTCCAAGTACCGTGAAGGTTCTGGGCCGACAGTTTGTCGAGTCCAATCACGCTGCTGAGCACATTGCCCAATGTTTCGGCGTTGGTTGCGCCACTGAGCACACTCCCCAACACCGACGCACCGGTGTTGCCATTCGTTGTGCCCGAACCTGCAGTGCCACAACTTGCCAAGAGCAAGAGCGACAGTCCTGCAAATACAGAAGATAATTTTTTCATTTCTCTCTTGTTATTTACTAATATTGGTAAGTTTGTTGTTACAACTTTCGTGCCGCGCCCCACCCTACTCTTCGCAGGTTGTTCTTGGCGCCACACTTCTTACAATTCGATGTTGTGTTGCTTCAATGCCGTCGCTGCCATTCGCTCATACACCACCCCCAAGTCGGCAAAGCGCACCAAGGCGTTCATGGCCGCATGCCTCACTCCGGTCGAAGCGCCCTGCAGGGCCGTCACCGCTTGGTCCACAAGCTCGTTGATGCCTCGTTCGTTGGGTTCCTGCCCTTTCATGAACAGTCGTCCCAAGATGTTGTATCCACAGATTTGGTACACATCGCGCTCCTCAGCAATCCACCGATAAGCGATCTCGGGAGCGTAGGTCACGTGTTGATAGAGGTTAAACGCCTGCATTTCAGCCATCTCCTGTGTTTGTGTCTGTTCCATCCAGATCTCCGCCACTTCGATAGGCATCTTGTCGGCAGGCATAACGAGTGTGGCCAAAATCTTACACTCACGAATATCCTCTTTCCAAAGAGCGATAGCCAGGTCGTAGCTTTTTCCCAAGTCCTTGGCCATAGCCTTCAGTTGTATGAAAGGCACACCCCAGTTGATTTTGTAGCCTGCACCCTTTTCGCGCATCGACTGCGAGGTGGGTCCGCTCATAGCAAACCTGAAGCTGCGTTTAATCTCCTTTATCTTATTTTGCAACTCTTCTGTCATATTTCTGTTTGTTTCAATCGTTTCGACAAGCGTCACCAAACGCGCAACGCCTACAACAATCCATACTCTCTTGAGTAGCGCAACATCTGATGGGCGTAACCCTCGGTATAGTCGAGCTCAATATCGATGATATTGCCGTCGGCATCCTCCACGGGTTTCATCCACGGATTGATAAATCCCTTGTATGGAGCCAAGTTGAGTTTTCGGTATCGTGCCAACACCTCCTCGTGAAGCACCGGATCGACCTTCACGGCATAGCGTTCCACCAAGGTCTTGCCAGCCTCGTAGTCGCCCTCGCTCTTGATGCGCTGAATTTCAGCGAGCAACTGAGCGAACAGCGTCCTCAATGCTGGGTAATCGTTGATTTTGACGTATGTCTTGCCATTTCGTTTAACGAGTTCCACCACATTTTTTCCATGCTCCAAGCACCAATGAGCTATGAGCGCACGGTTTCGCATGTGCGCTTCCTCTATCTGATGGCCCGGCTTGATGCGCACCAATTGGGTCATCAAGCCATTCATCATATAGGTGTAATACTGACTTTCGTAGGCCTTCGCGTCGGGCACCAGTCCCAGTCTCACCAACTCGGCGTCGGCAATATAATAGAGCCCGAACAGGTCGGCGCGCGCCTCCTCGATGGTGCTACCATACGACTTAAGCGCATCCGAGGCAACGCCAGGCAACAACTGTCCGCTACCATGGCCGAGACACTCGTGAAGGTCGGTATGCAGATCATCGCACACATCACCGTAACGGTCAACAGAGGTTCGCGTAGGCTCATCAATCACAAATTCGTCATCGAATCCATTGCCACGGGCCGCTTGGTTGTAGGCTTCCGTCAGGTTTCCAATGGTCACACTCTTCGAACCGTAACGGGCACGGATCCAGTCGGCATTGGGCAGGTTGATGCCTATGGCCGACGCGGGATACTCGTCGCCTCCGAGCATGGCGGCACAGATAACGTGGGCTGTAACGCCCTTGACCTGCGGCTTTCGGAAACGCGGATCGACGGGCGAATGGTCCTCAAACCACTGTGCATGCGCCGAGATGGTTTCCGTGCGGCGAGTGGCTACCATGTCTTTATATTCCACTAAGCCCTCCCATGAGCCCTTGAGCCCCAAGGGGTCGCCATACACCTCGATGAACCCATTGATGAAGTCGACCATGCCTTCTTGCTCTTTCAACCACTCGATAGAGTATTGGTCGAAAAGGCGCAAGTCGCCTGTTTCATAATAGTCAACCAAAAGTCCAATGACCTTTCGCTGCTGGTCGTTCTCAGCCACCTCAGCCGCTTTCTTCAGCCAGTACACAATCTGCTTGATGGCCGCTCCATAGAGTCCACCCGTGCGATATAGCTCCTCCTCCAGACGTCCGTCGCAACGAACCAACTTGGAGTTGAGTCCCCACGAGGGTTGCTCATCGCCAGCCTCGGGATCCCTACGCTCCGCATAAAAGCGCTCGGCTTCCTGCTGCGAAACGCCACGATAAAAGTTGCACGCCGACGTAGCCACCAGGTCCTCACCGGCAGCCTGGTTCACACGCTTGGGCTGCACCGCCGGATCGAATATCACAGGGCACAACACCGCCAAGAGCGCGTCGGCAGAGGTGTAACCCACGCGTTCCCAAACGTCACGGGGAAGTGCGGCGACGACCTTGCGAAACCATGCCTCGCTAAATTCAGGCACAAACTTTTCGCAGCCGTAATGGTGATGGATGCCATTGGAGAACCACACGCGCTTCAGGTACACTTCCATACCTTTAAAGTCAGCAGTAGTGCGGTCCACCGCCTCATCCGTATAGACGGCCTCAAGCGTCTTGCGAATCAAAAGGTTGAATTCACCAAACTGGTCGGTAGTGATATCACGACCGACCAGTGTGGCTTTCGACAAAAAGAAGACATACTTCTTTTGCGACAAGGACAGGTTGCTAAATCCGGCGAGCCGATAGCGGAGCATTTGTAGGTCCGCAAAGCGCTCGTCGGTATAAGCAAATGAGGAATCGCTCATTACGATGTATTGAGGGATTAAATGGTTACTTTCGGCGCATTCTTCACACCCGGCTTACGGCCGCGCTTCTTAGGACGGTCCTTCAACGAGGGGTGCTGAGCCAAGTGCTGCATCTTATAGTCGCGTGGCGTCATGTGGTTGATCTTAAAGAACGACGCATAGAACGACTGACGGTTTGAGAAGCCCACCATGTCGGAAATCTCCTCCATGTTGAGTTCCTGATAACGCTTATCGACCAGCAACGACATAGCTTCCTGAATGCGGAACTTGTTGACAAACGACGTATAGTTCATGTGGAATCTCACATTAACGACTGCCGAGATGTAACGGGTGTTGGTGCCCAAATCCTCAGCCAGGCGCTTTGCGGAATAGTCCTTGTCTTTGTATCGCTTTTCAAGAATGATGATGTTGTTGATCTTCTGCTCGAGCTCATCCATCAATTTCGGACTTACGAGAGAACGGTATGCAGCCTCTTTCTCTTTCTTTTCAGTGATATTATACTTAGCCATAAACATTAACGATTAAACACTCATTGTTTTTTGCAAAGTTAATTATAATTTTCCACAGTTTCGCCTTTTATGCATCTTTTTTTCAAAAAAAAAATATTTTAGTTGTTTTTTGTTTTATTTTTACATTCTTTTCACGTTCAAACCATCTCATACTTCCACTAACAATCTATGCAAGTCTTATTTTTTAGACTAAAGAGCAACTGTTTTGTCCTAAGGAGCCCACTAAAATGGAATTACGAGGAAATGATGACGAAATGACGCGATTACCATTACAGAAATCTCAACAACAAGATTATCACTCGTTTATCCCCACATATCATTGAGACAAAACATGGTGGCAACTATGTGAGACTCTGCCCAAAACCTGCCACATGGCATGGAGCGGAGCGACCACTTTGAGGCATCCATACATTCGACTTTTTGCATTTATGCATTTTCAGGGCACAATCGAACCACAAACGACCATCCGCATTTAGCCAACCTACGAATCTTTCACAAATAATCTTCTTACGTTCCAAAACATGCTTTCTATGGCTTCGCTAATTCATTAACAGTCAACGCTATGCGCACCACCTACACCTCCACAAGCAATTTTCTTTCCACCATCACCACAATCCGTACCTACCAAACAGACAAATGGCCAAGAGATAGCAAGCGTCGTTGCATCTCATGCCAAATTCTGTATTGATATGCGGTACCAGCAGCCTATCGTCTACGCTTGCACAAGTGCCTCTAATGCGAGGAACACAGCGGAAAAGCCTCGGAAAAAGCAGCCCTAAAAATCTCATTAAGGATACAACCATAATGCAAATAAAACACAGGAAGTAACACCTCAAAATAACACTTTTTGTAAAGAAATAGCGGCATTATGAACCCAAACGTCAACAAACCACATGCTTAAACCCAAATTGGTCATTAGACCGAAACAGGTGAATGGTTAGGATCTTATAGCTTCTTTTCAACTC
>NZ_JAHKBE010000048.1 GCF_018789675.1 Hallella faecis | reverse complement strand
ATTTCTCTTTGCCGTACGACACAGAGAAATCCTAATGACCGATTTGGGTTAAATGAAAAGCATTTGTCAGGAAGGCAAACTCCCTACCTTGTTCTTCATCATAGAATTTTACGAGTCTGAGTTTCTCCGGATACTTCCGGTATGAATTGTATTCAGTGAATTCAATCACAGCATCTGTCAATATATTCTTTGGCAACCTGCGCCTCTATTTACAGCATTTGTATTGCAGATTCTTCTTGGCTCGCACAACAAAGAACGATTCATGCTGATGTACTTTGAAAAGTTCCTTGAATGCATTGTATCCACGGTCGAAAATATAGTAAGAACCTGATTCATAAGGAATTTCCTTCATTGCCTTTGAGTCGTAAACTGATGCTGTAGAGATGTGGAAGAAAGCTGGAACCTGAGTTTCGAGGTCATATAGTACATGTGCTTTTACTCCTCCCTTCTTCTTACGGAACTTTGCCCACCAGAAGACCGACAAACACAAAGGAATTGTCGTTGAGTCGAAAGCATACACATTGCCTTTCAACTTGAAGATATCCGTCACACGTTTCTTCCTGGCTTGCTCCATCATATAGAAAGCAAAGTCTTCAAAAATACGGTAGTCACGATTCTGATTGGCAGAAGCAAATGTCGTTTTCGCAATAGGCTTACGTCCTAATCCAAGATGGTATTGCTTTGCTCTATGTGCTTCAAAAGCAACAATCAGATCTCGCAAACTCTCTCGATTACTCAGTTGACCAAACATCATTGCAAGCAACTGATTCCAACAAGTGAAATGCTTCACATAGCGGTTTCCGTCATACTTGCGAACATAGTTGTTAAACTGAGTTCTGTTCAAAAAAGCGGTGAGTTGGGCAAAAACGTATTTGTCTTGGAACATAACAGTCATTTGAATTTGACTGCAAAGTTACGAAATCAAGTCCGTTTCATTCCAAAATACCACCTAATAGACTGTATTTCAATTAATTCAAAGAGCGATTAGTCCACTTTAACGGGACAGTAGTGAGTCAACATTATTATCGTCATTCTGGCTTAGTTGGGCTTCGCAATCCCTTCGTGCTCAAAAGAGCTTACTCAGTTGACTACGTTGAAGATAAGCTGTTCGTTGTCATCTTCCTTGTCGATTCGGATGGTAGCTCCCCCGTTTAGGTCGCCCGAAAGGATTCGCTCGCAGAGTCCGTCCTCAATGTAGGTTTGCATGGCACGTTTCAGGGGACGTGCACCAAACTGTACGTCGTAGCCCTTTGTGGCAACAAACTCCTTGGCCGCGTCACTGATCTCCAGCTGGTAGCCGAGGTCGTTTACACGCTTGAACAAATCCTGCAGTTCTATGTCGATGATGCGCTTTATAGCGCTCAGGTCTAACTGGTCAAAGGTGATAATCTCGTCGAGACGATTGAGGAACTCAGGCGCAAACTGCTTGCTCAGGCTCTTTTGGATGATGGAGCGCGCATACACCTTATCCTTTTCATTGAGATTCGAAGTGCTCGACAGTCCGCCAGCGTTGAATCCCACGCCATGACTAAACTCCTTGAGTTGGCGTGTTCCAGCATTGGAGGTCATGATGATGATCGTGTTGCGGAAGTCGACCAATCGGCCGTTTCCGTCAGTCAGTCGACCTTCGTCGAGCACCTGCAGCAGCATGTTGAACACATTGCCATGTGCCTTCTCAATCTCATCAAGCAGTACGATAGAGTAGGGGTGGCGTCTCACTTGCTCGGTGAGTTGTCCGCCCTCCTCGTAACCCACATATCCCGGGGGTGCTCCTATGAGTCGTGACACATTGAAGCTCTCAGTGTATTCACTCATGTCGATGCGTATCAGGGCCTCGCGCGACCCAAACATCTGCTCAGCCAGTTTCTTGGCCAGATAAGTCTTACCCACACCCGTGGGGCCGAGGAACATAAATACGCCTATGGGGTGGTTGGGTTCCTTGAGCCCCACACGGTTGCGCTGAATGGCCTTTACCATCTTATCGATGGCCGCATCTTGAGCTATGACCGCGTTTTTCAGTTGGCCACCCATGTTTCGCAGGCGCACCCCTTCGCTCTCGGCCATACGCTGCACAGGAATGCCCGTCATCATCGACACCACGTCGGCTACCTCAACGTCAGTGACATGGTGGCGTGTTGATGAGTCGCCCTCCTGCCATTTGCGCTGCATCTCTGCATATTCCTGTTCAAGTTGCGTCTGCTTGTCGCGGAAACTGGCTGCTAACTCGAAGTTTTGGTTGCTCACTGCCAACTCCTTCTTGTGTTTAACTTCACTAATCTCCTTCTCCTTGTCGGTCAATTCTGCAGGAACGTCGGTGTGAAGCAAATGGGTACGTGCGCCCACCTCGTCAAGCACATCAATGGCCTTGTCGGGGAAGAAACGGTCTGTGACATAACGTTCTGTCAGCTTGACACATGCCTGCAACGCCTCATCACTATAGTTCACATGGTGATGTGCCTCATAGCGGTCTTTGATGTTGCGTAAGATGCAGAGCGTCTCGTTGGTGTTTGTTGGCTCCACAAGTACCTTTTGGAAACGGCGCTCAAGGGCTCCATCCTTCTCTATGGAGTTTCGATACTCGTCGAGCGTCGTGGCTCCGATGCATTGTATGGCGCCCCTAGCCAAAGCAGGCTTCATAATGTTAGCCGCATCCATACTGCCTGGCGTGGAACCAGCTCCAATGATGGTGTGAATCTCATCGATGAAGATAATAACATCGGGGTTGGCCTCCAGTTCCTTTAGCAGGGCGCGTATGCGCTCCTCAAACTGTCCGCGATATTTGGTGCCTGCCACGATGGCAGTCAAGTCGAGGCTCACCACTCGTTTATTGAACAGCAGCGGTGAGGTCATGTGCTTGTCGATGAGCTGTGCTAGACCTTCCACGATAGCGCTCTTTCCCACTCCGGGTTCGCCGATGAGTATGGGGTTGTTCTTCTTGCGTCGGCACAGAATCTCCGTGACACGTTGGATTTCCTTTTCACGCCCCACTACAGGATCGAGCTTTCCCTCATGGGCCGCCTGCGTAAGGTCGGTCGAGAAGTTGTCAAGCACGGGAGTCTTTGTAGCACCTTGCTTTTTGGTTGTGGTTGTCGATTGGTGCGAATTGCCTGCATTGTGTTGTGAGGCCATAGCGTCGTCTTCATATTCCTCATCCTCATCGGGCAGTCCGAGTCCATCGGCCGTGGGCTTCTTCTGTAACATCTGTAGAGCTGTTTCGTAGTCGAGTTGGTTATTCTCGAGCGCCACTTTGGCTCCGTTGGCCACTTGGTCGTGCAAGATAGCCAACAGCAGGTGTTGCACATCGACAAGTTGGGTGTGCTGTATTCTAGCTTCAAGAACTGCCAACTTCAGAATATTGTTGGCTTGTTCGTTCAAGGCGATTTCGCTTATGTGGGTGTTTTCCTGAGTTATTTCCTCTTTTACGCGTTGTTCCAGTTCCGCCTTAAGCTTTTGGATGTTTATTTCCAATCTGCGAAACAGATCTATTACGGGTCCGCTCTTTCCTCTGAGAATGCCAAGCAGCAAATGCTCAGGGCCAACCGACTTGCTGGCCAGGCGATTCGCCTCTTCCCTGCTAAACGCAAGGATTTCTGACACTTTAGGTGAAAATTGGCTGGTCATAATCTTATATTCCTTTCTTTATAATGCAATGCAAAATTAATCATTTTCCTTTCTATGCAGCAAGGAATGTGCCAAGAATTGCTTAAACGCCACAAATTTTATGATAAGGGCATGTTAGGCAGCGTTCTGATTGTGGCGTGGGGATGAACGGCATGTCGGGGTTGAATATCTCTGAGAGAAGATTTTTAAGCGCATCGATAAACTCATTGTGATAATCAGCAATGTCGTTGATAGGCACTCGAGTTCCCCGTTTCTCACCTGCAAACTGCAATATGGGCGTATAGTCTGACTTCTGCGCATTGCGTATGAAGAGCAAGGCGGGCGACACTGGCAGACATGCGGGGTTGACTTGAGACATCGTTGTGGCGCCATGACGGATTAGCGAGGCGTAGAGGAAGGCCTGCAAGTAATAATCGGTGTGGCGTGTTTCCACCAGTGACGAGTCGAAGATGTCGGCCACCGACGAAGGAAGCGACGTTAGGGGGCTGCCCGTTTTATAGTCGACGACCCTTAGGTATCTCGCATTGCACTCGATGCGGTCGAGTCTGTCGACCTGTCCGCCTATTTGCACGGTACATTCGTGGCCATTAACCGTGAACGTCAGGTCATCGTAGAAGTCACCCTCCAAAGATAGAATGGAGAATGGCGCTGTACGCATGTCGATTTCCAAAAGACTACGAATGTAGAGGTAGATGACTTTACGATTGAGCAGTTGTATGCCATTGTATTTGGGTAGAAAGCGCGGGTCATCAACTTTGAAAAGTTTCTCGCGAAAGGCATTGTCGATGAATTCGTAGAGCGCATCACTATTGTCGTATAAGCGCTTGATCTCGTCGGCTGTAATGATGCGGTCGGTGTTCTGCGATAGGCTGCGATAAATGAGTTCTGCCGTTCGGTGGAATATGTTTCCGAAAGTCATGTTGTCTATTTCGTTCTCATCGTCGTTGTCGTCCTCGTAGAGTTTGCAAACGGTATGATAATAGAACTGTAGCGGACAGTGTAAGTAACGATAGATGGCTGTGGGTGAAAGGCGCAATAAGCTATTGAGGCGTTGCTGTACGACAGCGTCTTTTTCAATGCGGTTACGAAGAATTAGCGATGCGCTTTGTCCGGATTGTAGCGTGAGGCGGCGCAGCAGATGGCGCCCCTCATTCTCCACCATCAATTGAAGCATAAAGCGGCTCATCTCGCCCTTCTGTCCATCGTCGGTAGCGTTGTTGTAGGTTAGCGTAATGTCGCTGGCCCGTTGCAGAAGTGAATAGAAATAATAGGCATAGATGGCCACTTTGTTCTCGACCGTGGTCAGTTCATAGGCAGCTCGAAGCGAGTGGGGGATAAACGAAGCGTCGTTGACCCCCTTGGGCAGTTTGCCCTCGTTGCACGACAATACCAGTACATGGTCGAAGTCGAGGTTGCGCGTTTCCAGCACGCCCATAATCTGCACACCCTTAGCCGGTTCGCCGTGGAAAGGAATGGAGGTCGTTTGCAACAGTTGGCTCATGAGTTTTTGCAGGATGGCTATGCTGACAATTTGGCGGCCTGTGGCGTCAACGCCTTGCCCAGAGAGGTTGTCAGCCGATAAGGGCGAGAGTGCCATGATCGTGTCGAGGCGATTGATGAGCGTATACATGCGAAACACCGCCTCGTGCATCAGCGGATCGTCGGTATGTGCAGAGCCCACTCCCACACGCTTGAGGATGCGAGCTACCCAGGCGAGCAGTGGAACTTGGCCATCGCATTCGGTAACATTCTCAAAAAGTTCTTGCAACGCTTCATCGCGTCCCTTTATGAGAAACGAGCGTTGGGGGTAATACTGCTTGTGCTCGTTGATCTCATTGCAAAGCGACAGGCAGTCGGCCGACACGTACTTGGCGTAGGAATGGCGCAGCACTTGGTTTATTTGCTTTAGGCGGAAGCGCTCGCCACCCTCGAGTTTGCCGTGCAACTGCAGGTCGATAAGGAATGCGACAAAGGTGCTGATGGGGGAGGCCGACAGGGGGAAACCTGTAGTGATGTTTACGTTGCGCACCTCCTTCGGGAGACAGTGGACAACGGTTTGCAGCAAGCTCTCATCGGATAAGACGATAGCCGTGCGGCTTCCATCGCGGTAACGGTCTTTCTCTTTCAACCAATGGCTTACGTATCGCGCTTGGATGTTCTCTGTGGGGGCGGAGATGTAAGCCACGTCTTTGCGTTTCGAGAGATTGTTATAGATGTCGTCAGGGTCGATGCCTTCCGAGGCACGCTCGGCAGACAACTCGTTAGGGAACTTGTCAAGATAGCGCGATATGTATCGCCCCGCCTCCTGATGCGATGGCGGCATGTAATACTTGTCGAAATCCCAATAAAACTCGGCTCGTCCTAGGTCTTTGAGGCGGGCAAACAACTTTTGCTCAACCTTCTGCAGCAGATTGAAGCCCACAAAGACATAATGCTTGTAGCGGAACGGGGTCTCTTTACTCTCAGCCACATCGCGATAGAGCATGCCCTCGTAAGCCAGATGCTCTTGGCGCAACACCTTTTTATATAGGTGATATATATCGGCCAAATGTTCCCATATCTTACGAAACTGATTTTGCAAGACTGTATCGGCAACAACATGTCCGAAGAAAGCCTCTATGCTGGCCCGCTGTTGGTCGGAAAGAAACGAGAAATCGTCCATGTTCTTCAGCGCCTCCAGATTGGAAAAGATGTGGGTGGCGTCGCCCAAATTTTTGTCGAGGTCGTCGAAGTCGGAAAGCAACAACTGGCCCCACGAGTAGAAATGATCGAGAGTCTCGTCGGTTTGCAGCAAATCACAATATACGTTATAGAGTTTGAACGTCAGCAAGATGTTGTCGGGCACCTGTAGGTCAGAATGGTTGCGAAAGAGGTCACTGATGGTGAGGTAAGCAGGACTCCACACAGGGTGGCCAGCTTCCTCATATAGGGCTTTGTTGAGGAAGATTGACGCACGCTTGTTGGGGAACACAACAGCCACGTCGGCCAACTCGTTGCCGTGTTTGGCCAAAAGGTCTTTAGCTACATATTGTAAGAATGTCATGATCGGATTATTTTACGGGTAAGACATGATTGGTGAGGATGTACCAAAGATAGCCGCTCACATGAGGATAACCCATGTGACGCAATAAGGTCATGTATTCGTTGACCTGCCGTTGGTGTTCGGGACGTTCGGCGCCCGTCTTAAAGTCGATGACCACCATTTGTTGCCCATCGTAAACCACACGGTCGGGGCGTTTCTCCACCAAGGTTTGTGTCTCGTCATCGTAGGTGAGAATGGTGCACTCGTTAAACACCTTCCAGTGCGGATCAAACCATTGGCGCACTTCGGGCGACTGCAAGCGGTTGGCTATGGTACTGCGCAGTTCGGCGCGGGTGAGCGCCTTATCGTAGAGCACGCCGTCAAACTCCAATTGGTTGATGGCCTTGTCCAAATCGTCAAGGGTATAGATCGAAGCGAACAACGTGTGCAGGATGTTTCCCGTGTCGATGTATGTGCGGCGGTCGTTGCGTAGCTCTCGCTCCTCTTCGGTCAAGAGAAAATTGCTGCTATCGTAGCTTTGTACGAAATGGGCGCGTGAGTCGTAATTGCGAATGTCGATTTTCAAGCCCTCGTCTTTTTGCTCAAACACATTGGCGCTTTCGGTATCGGCCTTGGTCGACGTTGGGCAGAACTCGCCATACCTGAAATGCCAAACGCCTGTGTTGCTGTCGTCGTTCAACTGATTATCGGCTTGTAGCAACTCGCTCTGGCTCGAGAGCTCGTTGCCCAACTTTTGTAGCACGTCGGCTATAAGTTGCGATGGATATTGAGGCTTTTCTTTCCTTCCTAATATGAAGAGGTTGCGCGAGGCACGGGTAAAGGCTACATAGAGCACGTTGAGGTTGTCGACGATGTTCTTGATATGCTCGCTTTGATAGTCGTTCTTGTATATCGAACTGAGTAATTTAATCTTCGATAAACTAATGGGAGCAATCGGCAGGTCATTGTATGGCTCCACCTGCGGCTCCACCCACAGTGTGTCATCGTTCTTCTCCAAGTCCCAGTCGCACCACGGCAAGATAACATGGTCGAACTCCAATCCCTTACTCTTGTGGATTGTCAAAAGGCGAATGCCATTCTTTTCATCGCTATGTATCGTCTTTGCACACAGTATGTTATCCCACTCGGTTAGAAAATCGCTGATGCTCGCCACATGGCGTTGAAGATACTTAGACAGTTGGTCGAAAAATGCGCACATGTAAGCGCTCTGTCCTTCAATTCGAGCGAGATTGAACGTTTGGTACAGACGTTCTGCCAAGTCTATGATGGGCATCGACAAGAACTCATCCCAATGGTCGACCATGTCGGTGGGTAATAAGGTGCGCAAGTTGTCGGTGCCTACAAATAATTCCGTGTCGGTAGCTTCCTCATTACCGAGGCAGACCTTGCGGTAGGCTTTGACCAATGAGGCCATGGCCAACATGTCGGTGGGGTTGACCAACACGTACATGGCCGTGACAATGGTGTTTACGGCGAGCGACGCATCGAGACGAAATGCCTCATCGGAAACCATTGGAGCCATCACTTCCTGCCCATTGACCATGATAGGGTTTTGCTGAAACCATTCGGCCAACCGGCTAATAATCTTGTTCTTGCGCGCAAGGATAGCTATCTTGCCCGGTGGGGTTCCCTGTTCCATGAGTTGCTCCACTATTTCCTTCACTTGAAGTATCATCTGCTCGTCGTAGTCGTCTGTCGGTAAAAGGCGGATGTCGACCAATCCTGCATTTTCGCGTTTTGGGGGCACCTTCTGCACGACATCGTTGTATGCATTCTTTATGTCGGCGGCTTCAGCCTTTGTTGTGGCCTCAGCCCCTTGTGCGTCGAGTTCCTCGATGGCTTGGTCGCTTGTTATCGATGCAGCCGTTTGGAAGAAAGCATTGTTAAACTCGATGATGTTACGTTGCGAGCGGTAATTAACTTCCAGCGACTTCACGCCAATGACTTCTGTATTTTTCTCACTCAACTGTTGCAGCAGACGCCAGTCACCATTGCGCCATCGATAGATGCTCTGCTTGACATCGCCCACAATCAGACTGCCATTATCGTGAGCCATGCAGTCGTCAAGCAGCACCTTGAAGTTTTGCCATTGCACCATGCTCGTGTCCTGAAACTCGTCAATCATAATGTAGCGCACCTGTCCACCAATTTTCTCATAGATAAAAGGCGAATCCTGTCCGTCGATAAGATTGTGGAGTAACTGCTGGGTGTTGCTCAGTAGAAAATTGTTGGTGGCCTCGTTGATGGCGTTTACCTCTTGCTCAATACGTCCCAACAACTGCAACTCATTGATATTGCGTAATGTGAGGTCGACCGAGTTGACGGTTACCAGGCACTCAACGCGTTGCGCCTCAGCCTCTCTCAACAGAGGCACAATACGTTGTTCGATAGCATAAGCTTGATGATCGTCGGCCGCTTTTCCAACTAAGGCCGACGCATCGTTGAGCGCGGGTGCAACGTAGCTGTTGGGGCCTTTCCCGTCTAGGAAGCCTCCATTCTCCAACCGCTTGAAATAAGCCGATGCGCTCTGGCTGGATCTATAGAAACATTTGTTGGTCAACTCCTCATCCTCAAAAATCTCATGGTAGCGTTTGGCAAAGTCGGACATGGTCTTTAATGCTTCGCTACGTTTACGCTTCAAGCCCTCCTTGTAGATTTTGAAGTATTCGGGGTCGTCCATCAATTGGCGCATACGATCTTGGTGGGTCATGTAGAATTCCTGGAAGATTGACAGTCCGAACTCCTTGATTGGGCCTATGACGTTCCAACTCTTATTGTCTTGTATCTTCTCCTTGATAAAGCCCATGATCCAATTGAGCAAGGGGTCGTTGTCGTGTTGGATGTTAGCAATAATGTTGTCGACAGCCTCGTTTTCCACTTCCCGGTTGTTCAGGCCAACGTTCATGTTGGCCGCAAGGCCCAACTCATGGGCAAGATTGCGGAGCACACTCTGGAAGAAACTATCTATAGTTTCCACGCGGAAGTAATGGTAGTTGTGGATGAGCAACTGTAAGGCCTCCTCGGCGGTAGAACGTATAAAGCGCTCGTTCTTTTCTGGAAAAGCCTTGCTCACTTGTTCCATGTAGTCGTCGGCGTCAGGCAAACTGTTGGCAATGCCGTATAGCTTGCCGAGGATGCGGGTCTTCATCTCTTCCGTAGCCTTGTTGGTAAAGGTTACGGCCAAGGTGTAACGAAAGTTTTGCGGGTCTCGAATGAGCAACTTGATGTATTCCACCGCAAGGGTAAAAGTCTTGCCACTTCCGGCGCTTGCTTTGTAGATGGTTAAGGGCTTGGACATAAGCGTATGGGTGTTTCCTAATCGTATTCTGTTGCAAACAAAACGTTAATACATTGCAAACTTACAAAAAAACAATCGTATTCTGCCGATGAAATCACATATTTTTCATATTCTATCTATAATTTTGAGCGTATCTTGTTAAACAAAACCTAAAAGATGCTTGTTTATCGAGCAAATGCAGTAACTTTGTATTTCAAATAAAAATAACAGATGAATTTCTCTTTCAGAACATTTCTGATCGTTCTAAGCCTTGCTTTTGCATCGGTTTCCAATGCTCAAGGAATAGGAAACGTGCAGTTTGGCTCTACCTACGAGGAGGCCACTGCTCGCATTGTGGAGACATTTGGCCATCCTGCGCATGCCACCTCCGACGAGATAGTTTATAATAACAAGTCGTTTGAAGGTTTCCGCTGGAACAAGGTGACGTTTCGGTTTCGCAATGGTCAATTGTGCGAAGCACGCTTTTATAAAGATCATAAAAGCAAATGGATGGCCAAGACAGAACTCGACTCCATTGCTAAAAACCTGAGCAAGAAGCACGCCATTTCGCTCGATTACGAGGAAGATGGCACACGCTTTTACGCAGGCGGCCAGTCACCTTTGGGAATAGGCCGATTGTTTACCGTGTTTGTTGCTCCCCGAAATGGCCATTGGTCCGACCAACTGCGTTTTGGACCATTTAAATTTAAAACCAACCAATTATGATTAAACGTCTGATTTTTACGGCAATAACCTTACTTGTTTCTTTGTCGTCGATGGCAAAATCGATGGTGGAGATTTGGAGCAGTATTCCTGATTCGGTCATCCCATACATCGACCGTACCCATCGCTTGGAAATGACCGACTTCATCAAAATGGGGCTGAAAGGCGATGTGAACCATTCGTTGGGCGGAAAAAGTGAGATGGACACCATAACTGCCGACTACATTCATCTGACGCTTAACGAATCGGTTACTATGGAATTGAAACGACTTCCGTGTGAAGGTGAGGATTCATTGTTGTGCGTGGTGACGACGTGGAAGGGACCTGCAGAGGAAAGCAACGTGAAATTTTTCACCCAAGAATGGCAAAGCATCATCGTGCCTAAAGCGTTCGAAGGTGGCGATTACTATGAGTTGGCAAGCCGATTGACACAACGTCCCGATATAATGAGCAAGGCGCGCTACGACGAATTGTGCGCCATGATAGATCCCATCATGTTGAGCGCTAAACTGTCGATAGCTGACAATGTACTACATGTGAAACTATCACTGCCGTTGCTGAAGGCCGATGACCAAAGAAAACTTTCGTCTGTTATGAACCCCATAGATCTTCATTGGGATGGACGCGGCTTTAACACCAAATAAAAAGTGTAGGTCTTGCTTGTCTTTAGCTATTTTGCCCTCGTTGTAACATACGCTTTTGCATGACGTCAGTTAGAAGTTTTCTTAAACTTAGTAGGACTTTTAGGTGAAAGGCATTTTTAGGGCTCGTTCTCATCAATATTCCCGCAAAATTGCTATCTTTGCAACAAAAATATAAAAAGAATAATATGAATCTGAAAGTACGCTTGTCGCTGATGAACTTCCTGCAATTTGCAGTGTGGGGAGCTTACCTGACCTCTATGGGTCGCTATTTGGGTAATATTGGAATCGCCTCCGAAATTGGATGGTTCTATTCCATGCAAGGTGTCGTGTCGATATTTATGCCCGCTTTGATGGGAATTGTGGCCGACCGGTGGATTCCTGCCCAAAGACTGTTGGGCTATTGCCACCTGTTGGCAGGCGTCTTTATGTTTGCCACCGCTTATTATGGAGCTACAGCCGGAGACCACGTAGCTTTCTCCACCATCTTCTCTCTGTACACCGTCTCCGTGGCTTTCTACATGCCCACATTGGCCTTGACCAACTCGGTGGCCTATTCGGCATTGAGCCAAGTAGGTATGGATACAGTGAAAGACTTTCCCCCGATTCGAGTTTTCGGAACCATTGGCTTTATCGTCACTATGTGGTTTGTTGACTTGATGGGCTTCCAGTCTAACCAATATCAGTTTGTGACATCAGGAGCTATCAGTATTATATTGTTCCTCTACACTTTCTCGTTGCCACATTGCAACATCAGCGACAAAACGGAGCAAAAAAGTTTGGTTGATGCGTTGGGGTTACGCGCGTTTGCCTTGTTTAGACAAAAGCGAATGGCTATCTTCTTCATCTTCTCCATGTTGTTGGGTGTAAGCCTACAGATTACTAATAGTTTTGCCAACCCTTTCCTTTTTAGTTTCAAAGCTATTCCGGAGTATGCCAACTCGTTTGGTGTACAACATGCCAATATCCTCATTTCCTTGTCGCAGGTTAGCGAGACTTGCTGCATTCTTCTCATACCATTCTTCATGAAGCGTTATGGCATCAAGAATGTGATGTTGATTGCTATGTGTGCTTGGGTGTTGCGCTTCGGCCTGTTCGGATTTGGTAATCCTGGAATGCCTGGCGTACTGCTCTTTGTGCTTTCAATGGTGGTTTATGGTGTAGCCTTCGATTTCTTCAATATCTCAGGTTCGTTGTTTGTCGACCAAAGCACCGATTCAGGCATCCGCTCGTCAGCCCAAGGATTGTTCATGCTGATGACAAATGGAGTGGGTGCAACCATCGGAACCATAGCAGCCCAAGCAGTCATAAACCATTACACGTTTGCCATGCCATTGGATGGCGACGTGCTGACCGTTGGTGATTGGCAATCGTGCTGGTTTGTCTTTGCAGGCTATGCACTGCTGGTGGGCGTGTCGTTTGCGCTGATTTTCCGCCCCAAAAAGCAAAAAGTCAATTAATCCATGACAAAGATAGCACTTACATTTAAGAGCGTATCGGAGATACAAGGCGTAGACGACATTGGCTTGCTCGTATTGGTAGACGAAAAATGCGAAAGGCAATTGGCTGTTCCGTGCGAGAAGTCGTTGTTCGAAGCCTTTAAGAAGCGTATGACCAATGCGGTATCTACTGCCAAGATGTTGCCAGAAGTGCTATGGAAACTGGTTGAAAGCCAAGTGGGGAACCGCATGGAGGCTTTTATCGACAGCGTCAAGAATGGGCAATATGGCGCAGTGCTTATCGACAAAGACAACTTCGCTGAGCTTCCCATATATGCTTGCGACGCCATACTGTTGTCGCTAATCAGTAAGGGAAAGGTGACTGTCACTATCGACAAGACCCTTTTCCTTAAACAAAGCACTCCGTTCAGCCGTAATAGTAAGGGTGTTTCGCTGCCATTGAACACCATTACTGACAAGATGCTTGACGCTGCCTTGCAAAGGGCCATAAACAACGAGGATTATGAGGCGGCTAGCTACTTGCGTGATGAGATTAACAAGCGAAACAAATTGCGCAATAGTAACAAGGATAATTCAATGAATGACCATGAAGGAAATTAGATTTTTCTATGTGCCAGAGGCTGGTAAGGTGCAAGAGCTACCTACAGAAGAGGCCACCCATGCCTTGAGGGTTTTGCGCATGAGGACGGGCGACGAGATGTACTTGATGGATGGCCAAGGGGTATTCTATCATGCTGAAGTCGGCATGACAACAAACAAGAAATGCTTCTACCATATTCGTGAAACCCTTCCGCAAGAGAAAACTTGGAGGGGACGCATCCATCTTGCCATAGCTCCCACAAAGATGATGGACCGCATAGAGTGGATGGTGGAGAAGGCTACCGAAGTGGGAGTCGACGAAATTTCTTTCCTCAACTGTAAGTTCTCTGAACGACAACAAATTAGGATTGACCGAATTGAAAAGATTGTTGTGTCGGCCATGAAACAAAGCCGAAAAGCTTGGAAGCCCGTTGTTAATGAAATGACCGATTTCACATCATTCATCAACACCTCCCGCCAAGGCACAAAGTTCATAGCCCATTGCTATCAGGAATTTAAGCGCGATGATCTCTTCCGCGAGCTACAACAATTGGATGTTGATGAGGATGTTACCGTGTTGGTTGGTCCTGAAGGCGATTTCTCTGCCGACGAAGTTAAGTTGGCTTTAACCCGAGGCTACCGCTCCATATCATTAGGCAACAGTAGGTTACGTACCGAAACTGCTGGTTTAATGGCCGTGACGATGGCTCAAATTACCAAGAGAAAAGAATGAAAAAAATAGTTTATCTGATTGCATTGGTGTGGATGGGGCTCATGAGCTCCTGCTCCAACAACGATTATCTCAACGCCATCCCGGCAGAGAGTAGCATGCTCATATCCATGAACACCGCTAAAATGAGTGGTGCAGGTAGCCAAACCTTATTTAAGGCGTTTCTGCACGTCTCCAACCTGAACAATACGGGTATAGATGTCTCGAAACCCGTCATGTTGTTCGAAGATGCCCAAGGCAATCTTGGCGTTTGTGCTAAGACCGACAACACGAAACAACTAGGAGAGATGTTGCAGAAAATGGGATTAACCGTTCTGGAACGACAAGATTTCCATTTTGCCATATTGCCCAACCTTTGGATCATTGGTTTCTCAGACCAGTCGACCTTATTGATGGGACCTGTGGTGCCTGCAGCCCAACCAGAGATGATGCAACTCATGGCCAGATACCTAAAGGCTAAGGAGGACGATGGTATTGTGGGAACCCCCATGTACGACAAGCTCGACTCCATCGACGCTCCTATGGCGATGGTTTGCCAAGCCAAGGCCTTGCCCGAATATCTTGTTGCGCCTTTCACACTTGGTGCTCCCAAGGGTACCGACCCTTCTCAGGTGCTCATCGCAGCCGACATGGAGGTTAAGGATGGTTGCTTGTGGATTAACGGACAAACTTTCTCGTTTGTCAAACGCATTAACGACGCACTGCAAAAAGCGCAAGCCACTTACCGCCCTATTCAAGGCAAGTATGTGGCATCTATGTCGAGCCATGATGCGGCAGGCCTGTTTGTGAATGTCGACGGTGGTCAGTTTATCAAACTCATGACTGACAACCGTGGCATACAAGCCATGCTCTCAGGTATCAACACAGCCATTGACATGAACAGCATCATTAAGAGTGTGGACGGTGACATGGCAATCATAACGCCCTCATTGGGCCAATCGTCTTTCCAACTTATGATGGCCGCCAAATTGAAAAACGCTGATTGGCTTGCAGACGTTGACTATTGGAAACAAAGCGTTCCATCTGGTGGACAAATAGGCGAGTGGGGGCGCGAATGCTATTACTATCGCGACGGTAAAACGTCGTACTATTTTGGTGTTACCAACGATTGGCAATACATGAGTGGCGTTAGCGAACAGGTGGCCTTACAGAGCATTCATGCGGCAGCCAATCCCATTTCCCCCGTCATACAGAAAAAACTTAAGGGACAGAAGATGGCATTGGTGGCCAACATCTCTTCCATCGACAAAGGTACAGGCGTCACCACATTTCTAAAACCGTTGTTTGGCAATGTGAACACGCTTGTTTACACTTTGAAAGTGAATTGAACCATTTGTGCATGTTAGAAGAGAATCTGATGGTAATATTAAACTTGTTCTTCACTGAGTAGAGCGTATATCATTATAAATAAAAATAGGATAGGGTAACACTCGCGGCGCAACACCAAAGCTTTTTCAAGGCACTGCGGCGGAGAGGGTTAAAAAGTAAGACTATGAATAGTATAAAACTTAACAATGTCTTGCCACACGTTTTCGAACAAGTCAGCGACCTGCAGTCTGACGTGTGGAAGAAAGACATCTGCTTTGAGAAAGGGCACCTTTATTTGGTCGAAGCAGCCTCGGGAAAAGGCAAAAGTACCTTTTGCAGTTATGTGATTGGATATCGACATGATTACACTGGACAAGTTGTTTTCGACCAAAAAGATGTTCGCACATTTAATGTCAACAATTGGGTAAACATACGCCAAAAGCATATCAGTCATCTTTTCCAAGAGTTGCGACTCTTTCCAGAGTTGACAGCTATGGAGAATGTTAAGATCAAAAATGACCTTACAGGGTTTAAGACCGACAAGCAAATCGTACAATGGTTCGACATGTTGGGTATAGGCGACAAGCTCGACGCCAAGATTGGACGCATGTCGTTTGGTCAACAACAACGCGTGGCCATGATACGCGCCTTGGTACAACCATTCGACTTTATCCTTGTTGATGAGCCTATCTCACACCTTGACGACCACAACTCCCAAATCATGGGCGACATTATGATGGCCGAGGCAAAGGCGCAGGGCGCAGGAGTAATAGTTACGAGTATTGGTAAGCATATGAAGTTGGATTACGAAAAAACGTTGATGCTATGAATTTGGTTTGGAAGTTATTACGCCAGCACATCAGCATACCTCAATTTGTAGGCTTTTTCTTCGCCAACCTTTTTGGTATGCTTATCGTTTTGTTGGGTTTTCAGTTTTACAAGGACGTGTTGCCTGTCTTCACATCCGAAGACTCGTTCATGAAGGCCGACTATGTTATTGTCAGTAAGAAGATAGGCATGGGTAGCACCTTGTCGGGTCGCTCCAACGCATTCGAATCGTCGGAAATCGAGGACCTTCGCAACCAGCCCTTTGCCACAAAGGTTGGGGCTTTTACTACTACAGAGTACAAGGTGTCGGGCAACATGGGAGTTAATGGCACCAGCGTACTCAACTCCGAATTGTTCTTCGAGAGTATTCCTGATAGCTTTGTTGATGTTCCCCTTTCTCTGTGGAAATATTCAGAGGGTTCTAAGGAGGTTCCTGTCATTTTGCCACGCAGCTACATTGCCATGTACAATTTTGGCTTTGCGCAAAGCCATTCATTGCCCCGAATCAGTGATGGTCTCGTGGGTATGATTGACCTCAAGATCTTTGTGCAAGGAAATGGCCATAAGGATGAATACAAAGGAAAAGTGATCGGCTTCTCAAGTCGCCTTAACACTCTCTTAGTCCCGCAGGCTTTCATGGATTGGAGCAACCAATATTATGCACCCAATGAGCACTCCGATCCAACCCGCCTTATCTTGCAGATCGATAATCCAGCCAACGAAAAGTTCTCTCAGTATACGGAGAAAAAAGGCATCGAGATTGAAAACGACAAGCTCAACAGCCAGAAAACCACTTATTTCCTGCGTATGATGGTGTCGATGGTCATGGTGGTGGGCTTGGTGATTTCTATTCTCAGTTTCTACATTCTTATGCTGAGCATCTACTTGCTTGTGCAGAAGAACTCATCGAAACTCGAGAACCTCTTGTTGATCGGATACAGCCCCAACAATGTGGCCCGACCTTACCAATTGCTCACCATGTTTCTGAACGTGGGCGTGTTGTTGTTGGCCTGGACTATTCTTTATTTCATTAGAGACTATTACATGGGTTTCATAGAGACGCTCTTCCCCGATATCGACAAGGGTAACGTGCTGCCTGCCGTAGTGCTTGGCGTTGCTCTTTTCTTGTTGGTGAGCATCTGCAACTTGCTGGCCATTCGTCACAAGATTACCCGTATCTGGAAACGCAAAGAATGACAGACAATATATAGATGGAAACACAAAATAAATACGATAAATATGTGGTTAGCGAGGAGGCACCCTTGCTCAATTGGTTATTGGCAAATCTTAAGCTAAGCCGTACAAAAATCAAGGATATCCTTCATGGACAGGGAATCCGAGTGAATGGAAAAGTCGTCACTAAGTTTGATTATCCTTTGCTACCCGGCATGAAAGTTACGGTGAGCAAGTCGAAACGCAATAATGCTTTCCACAGCCGTTATGTAAAGTTGGTTTATGAGGACCAATACATTGTTGTGGTTGAGAAAAACGTTGGCATACTTTCGATGGCGGCAGGGCACAGCACACTTAACGTGAAAACCGTGTTGGACGACTATTTCCGTAGCACCAAGCAGCATTGTCAGGCCCACGTGGTTCATCGTTTGGATCGCGACACCAGCGGCTTGATGATTTACGCAAAGGACAAGCAAACCGAATTATCTTTGGAGCGCGATTGGCACAACACTGTGTTCGATCGTCGATATGTGGCCGTGCTCTCTGGTGAGATGGAACACAACGAGGGAACGATTGAAAACTGGTTGAAGGACAATAGGGCTTTCTTTACATTTAGCAGTCCTGTCGATAATGGTGGCAAATACGCCATTACTCATTTCTACACGCTCGACCGCCGAGAGGGATATTCGCTTGTGGAGTTTAAGTTGGAGACTGGACGCAAAAACCAAATACGTGTTCACGCAGCTGATATGGGTCATCCTGTGTGTGGCGATGTGAAGTATGGCAATGGAGATGATCCGCTTGGTCGCTTGTGCCTCCACGCCTATGTGCTCTGCTTCTACCATCCGGTAACGCATAAGCCTATGGAGTTTGAAACTTCCATTCCTCAATCATTCCTGTCACTGTTTTAAACAAGACAGTATTATTTACCCAAAAGAAACAAGCCGTGTTATGACTTCAGGCATTTCTCTTTACATTTTTATTTTTATAGCAGCCGTTGTGGCGCTGATTGTTGTTAAGAAAGTAACCAGTTGCCTTTTCAAGACGGCCGCTCTGTTGGCCATCATAGCCATCCTGGCCATCATTTACTTCACCTACATGCATTAACACCAGTTAATAATAGGAAACGCCACAATCATTTGTGACGTTTCCTATTATTAGGCCTTATCTTGTTGTTGCACTGTTGGGGTGGGGTGAGATTTGTTTTCTTCTTTCCGTGCCAAATGCATGGGCCTATCACCCTCGCGAGTTACATATCGCTGCCAATAGGCAATGATGATGGTGGTTAGGGGGAGGGCTACGATGAGACCGATGAAACCTAAGATAGTGCCCCAGACCGACAAAGACAAGAGCAACACAGCAGGGTTGAGCCCCATAGCCTTGCCCATAATCTTTGGGGTTACAATCATGTCAGTAATAATTTGCACCACGGCAAACAAGCCAACGGCCAATCCGAATATTACCCAAAAGTTCTGACCTGTGTCGGCCGCCTTGAGCATAGCAAGAAAAGCTGTGGGAATCAGGGCAAAAGTGTGCAGATAGGGCACTAAATCCATGATACCAATTAAGATGCCAAGGCCTATAGCCATGGGGAAATCGAGTAGGGAGAATCCTACACAGAACATCACACCCATACAGGCGGCTACGGCGCTCTGACCTCGAATGTAATTATTCAATTCGCGCTCCACATCGTTCATCAACTCATTCCAAAACGGACGTACCTTGGGAGGGAAGATGCGTATCCAATTGGCCGTAAGATACTCATAGTCCATGAGAATGAAGAACATATATAATAAGGTGATAAGTGAAGCCACAATACTCAGAATGATGCTTGCCGTTTGGCTTAGCACATTGAAAAATTTCGGTGCAGTGCTCTTCAACGTGGCAGTGAAATCGGGACTTTTGAAGAATGCTTCTATACGTTGATGGTTTTCTGTGAGAACCTGTGACAGCCATTCGGAAATGGAGTTGGTGTGTGTTGTCTCGTGTACCCAATGGCTTAATATGACATAAAGTTTTTGGAACTGGTCGATCATCGGTGGGATGATAAGGTAAACTATGAGCGACACCACTGACACAACAAATATCATTGTGATGATAATCGACAAAGCGCGAATGCGAACATGAAGCTTGTTCTCCACAAACTTCACTATGGGATAAAGTAAGTATGCGAGCAACCAAGCCACAAAAAACGGAATCAACACACTGCTCAGATAGTTGATTAAACAGAAGATGGCTGCTATCAAGAGGCCGATACCAGCCATGCGTACAAATCTGTCGAATGTTATCACTTTAGCCATAAACCTGTTGTTGTTTTACAGTTTGAAATCTTTATAAGTTGTTATCCTCAAAGAGATCTTTCGACAAGGCATTACGTTTGTCTTCCTCAATGGCCTTTTGGAAACAATTGCGGCAAAGCGGCTCATATTCCATTTTTTCGCCAAGCATCACTTGCTTGTCGTTGCGCACAAGGCGATGGCTTGCATAGGCCAAGGCACCGCATTTCACACAGATGGCGTGCACCTTTGTTACCTCGTCGGCAATAGCCAACAAAGACGGCATAGGACCAAAAGGCTCACCGCGGAAATCCATATCGAGTCCTGCAATAATAACACGTATTCCTCTGAAAGCTAATGTGTTACAAACATAAGAGAGCTTGTCGTCAAAAAACTGCGCCTCATCAATGCCAACCACGTCATATCCTGCGGACAGTTTCAAAATGTCTGCACAGTTGTCGATTGGCGTTGAATGGAAACTGTTGTGGTCATGACTGACAACATCAACGTCTGAATAGCGGTTGTCCAATTTGGGCTTAAATATGGCAATGTTCTGCTTAGCAAATTTTGCACGCTTCAAACGTCGAATCAATTCCTCGGTTTTTCCCGAGAACATTGACCCGCATATCACTTCAATTCTTCCATGGTGGCGGTTTTCGCCTGCGAAGTTTTCTATATTCATATTGCAAAGATAGGCAAATTTTCATAAATTGGATCATTGCATCCATATTTTTTAATTCTACGTATTGTTATGAGGCTTTACACTGAAGTTTATTATATCTATTTATCATAATCTACATTATAGATTCGTTGTTTATTGAAGCACTTTACTCGTAATGTCATGTAAAAGACCATGGTTCATAAAGGCTGCAAACCATATGCAAATACTAATACAAACTATAGTGAAATCTACACTGTTTTTTTGAACGAATGAATAATTGGCTGCAAATACGCGATTGTGGGACGAATTTTGTAATCACCTTATTAACAGACGTTTAGGTGAATAATATCCGTAAGCGGCAGCAACATTGCGTCAGTCACACTACGAAAAGCCACCTTTCGAGTCACGATAGTTGGTTTATCGCACCTCGATAGCTGCCTAATTGAAATGCGAAACATGCCTTCCCGTAAGCCGAAACATGCCCAACGGTAAATGGATCGCCTCACTTTCATCGTTCGGATGTTCTGAAATGGCAGATTTTCTTCCTAGATTATCTCAAAAGCCCGACAAACTTTTTAACCAAAAAAGCTTACAGTAAATGTGCGATTGTAGCTCTTGGGTGTCTTTAGTCGAATTTGTTAGTTGTTTGTATCGCCTCAAACACTAAAAACACATCGTCTTGATATAATCGTTTGTGCTCTCTTGGGATATAAAGTGAACAAGATGAGCATACTACGCAAGTTTTCAGAAAAAAACTCGTTAATAAATGCTTTTTCGTGAAATCCATTTGCAGCATATCCTAATTATTGGTATCTTTGCACGCCTTTTCCATAAATGGAAAGGTAAACCCTTCATCATTGCAAGGGGCGTCAGGGTAAAAATTAGGCATTAGAAATAATTAAAACAATAACATGCGTCAACTTAAAATTCAGAAAAGTATCACCAATCGCGCTGGCGAAGCATTGGACAAGTATCTCGTTGAGATTGGCCGAGTGCCCATGATCACAGTGGAAGAAGAAATTGAGCTTGCACAAAAGATCAAGAAAGGCGGACGTGAGGGTGAACGGGCTAAGGACAAACTGGTTAAAGCCAATTTGCGCTTTGTGGTTTCCGTAGCCAAGCAGTACCAACACCAGGGGCTTGGTCTTACCGACCTCATCGATGAGGGTAACATCGGACTGGTTAAGGCTGCAGAAAAATTTGATGAGACACGTGGATTCAAGTTCATCTCATACGCTGTATGGTGGATTCGTCAGAGTATTCTGCAGGCCATCGCCGAGCAGAGCCGTATCGTAAGGTTGCCACTCAACCAGGTTGGTGCGCTGTCGAAGATCAACGCTGAGATTTCGAAGTTTGAACAAGAGAACCAGCGTCGTCCGTCGGTTCACGAGTTGTCAGATTTGACCAACATCGATGAAACGAAGATCGACCAAACCATTAAGGCCGACAACCATCACATGAGCATCGACGCTCCTTTCCAGGAGGACGACGACAACAGTATGGCCGATGTGCTGGCTTCAGGCGAGGACAGTCGCGCTGACAAGCATGTCGACTATGAGAGCATGTCGCACGAGCTCGACACTGTTCTTCGCAATGTGCTGAAGGATCGCGAGATTACCATTGTGCGCGAGTGTTTTGGCATTGGCTGCAATGAGAAAGGACTTGAGGAGATTGGCGACCAGCTTGGTTTGACGCGCGAACGTGTCAGACAGATTCGCGAGAAAAGCATCGTCAAGCTCAGAGAGAGTGGTTACTCGAAGCTGCTCATCAAGTATTTGGGCTAAGCGACGTTGAAAATAGCCTGTTTCGTTAGAGATAAAAGGTCGAAGCAGGCTATTTCGCGCCCTTCTCCATCTCCTATTTACCTAATTATTATAGTGTTTCCAAACCGCAAATCGTTAGAATGGAAGAGAATTGCATAGAGGTTAAGGGCGCGCGGGTCAACAACCTGAAAAACATAAGTTTAAACATTCCGCGCAACAAGTTCATCACAATCACTGGTGTTTCCGGCTCTGGCAAATCATCGTTAGCTTTCGACACGCTTTATGCAGAAGGCCAGCGACGCTACGTTGAAAGCCTTTCAAGTTATGCCCGTCAGTTTATGGGTAGGATGAACAAATATAATACCCCCCGATATTCAGACAACCGCTTAGGCTAATCCAACACAAGTTTGT
>NZ_JAHKBE010000047.1 GCF_018789675.1 Hallella faecis | reverse complement strand
GTTAATTAACTCCTTCATTTTCAAACGATTACGTTAGAATTAACAGAGTATTGTTTTATACTGTTCGATAGAAAACTCCACATTGATGAAGTGCGGCTTTGTGAATTAGTCCCCAATCATGTGCATATTAGTTCGCATCGTATGAGAAGTGGATATTATAAAGACTATCTTCGTTCAATTAGGAAAACTAAGAATAAATGGAAAACGAAAGAAAAAGGACGCCAAGTGGCTATGTTTGGGATTCATGTTCGCTAAAGTTCGACTTACGTCTAATGGGAGTAAGCTGGAGCATGAGTTTGACCATGCAATGGATGACATCGATAATCATAAGAATCACGAAAGTAGAAAAGAAAGGCTGGATAATCAATATGATAATGGAGAACAACGACGGGTTATTACAGGCAGTGAGGCTGAAACTGCAAGAAAACTGGGTCAGGGAATTAGGTATGACCATTATGGAACAGCATATATAGATAAAGATCCTAGGTTTGTAAAATAATATTATTTGATATGAAAAAAGGTGTTTTGATAATCATGTTCATGCTATTGACCTTTTGTGGCTGCCACAGAACTCCAAAAGGGCAGGTTGGCGCAGTTTTTTCTCCCGGGTACACAGATGGTTGCCTTTTAAACACCAGAATTTACGATTCTGTCAAAGAGGTGAGTAGCACTTATTGGGTGTCGTCAAGTGATTATGCGTTTCTTAACAATTGTCTCACAAAGACTAGGAAAGACGCAAAGCAGAAAGTCATTTCTCCCTATATATTTATAAAGTTGGATGGCGTTTTGTATGTTCTTGGGAGTAATCGTGTAGTGTTAAAAGGACATGAGACATTTTCAATATCACAGAATGATGAGTATAGAATAAAGTGCATGTTTCATTATTATGATTATCAAGATGATTGCTTTTTACCCGAAATGGAGGAAATTAGACGTTTTGGTGTCCCGTCTAATAGACATTTCGTTGCTATAGATCCTAAAAAACCAACAAAGCCTTTTGTGAAAGTTGTCCTTGAGTATTGATTAAAGCAAAGCATTGTTGCTGGCGAGTGAAAGCTTTAAACAAGTCCATTGCAGAATTAAGTATGCACTAAATTTATTTCGCCAACGGGTAACCCGATGTCATAATGGATTTCGTCTAACCACTATTACTATAATTTTGGACTGTTTGGCAAGATGTGTTTCCAAAATAATGATTATCTTTGCAGAAAGATTGTAAATCAGAAGATAAAGTTGAATATAGACAATTTCTACAAGGCTCGCTATGTGCTGAGCAAGATTATTCGTCGCACCGATCTGGTGCACGCCCCCAAGATCAACCCCGAGTGTGATGTCTACCTGAAGCCCGAGTGCTTGCAAAAGACAGGATCGTTTAAGATCAGAGGTGCTTACTACAAGATTTCGCAACTCTCAGAGGAGGAACAGAAAAAAGGCGTGATCGCCTGCTCGGCTGGCAACCATGCGCAGGGCGTGGCACTTGGTGCCACATCGATGGGCATCAAGTCGCTTATCTGTCTACCCGAGGGCGCGCCAATCAGTAAGGTGGAGGCCACCAAGAAGCTCGGCGCTGAGGTGTGCCTGGTGCCAGGGGTATATGACGACGCATTCCAAAAGGCCTTGCAATTGCGCGATGAGCACGGCTACACCTTTATTCACCCCTTCGATGATGAGAATGTCATTGCCGGACAGGGAACCATCGGTCTCGAGCTGCTCGACCAACTGCCCGACGTGGAAGCTGTGGTGGTGCCTGTGGGTGGCGGCGGACTGATCTCGGGTGTGGCATACGCCGTGAAGTCGCTCAACCCCAACGTGAAGGTCTATGGCGTGCAGGCCAGTGGGGCTCCCAGTATGGTGAACAGCCTTCACGACCACAAGCAGGAGAAGCTCGCCAAGGTGTCGACCATCGCTGATGGCATTGCCGTGAAAGAGCCGGGATCAGTTACGTTCGACATCTGTTCGCGCTATGTCGACGACATAGTGACTGTCAGTGAGGATGAGATCTGCGCTGCCATTCTCCACCTCATCGAGAGCGAGAAGATGGTGGCTGAGGGCGCTGGAGCAGCCAGCGTGGCCGCCGTGATGTTCAACAAGGTGCCGGTGAAGGGCAAGAAGACCATCTGTGTGGTGAGTGGTGGCAACATCGACGTGACCATCCTGAGTCGCGTCATCAATCGTGGACTGGCCAAGAGCGGGCGCATCTGCACGCTCATCATCGAACTGGCCGACAAGCCTGGGCAGTTGCTCAAGGTGTGCCAGGTTATCGCAGCCCAAGGCGGAAACATCGTCAGCGTGTATCATGAGCGCAACAACGACAGCAAGAAGGTCACCGACTGCGTGCTGCGCCTGTCGGTCGAGACCAAGAACCAGGAGCATGTTGAGAGCATCACTAAGGCTCTTACCGACAACGGACTGAAAATCAGGGAAAACATTTAATTAACCCTTATATAATATCAACTATGCAAGCAATTCACACAGAAAAGGCTCCTAAGGCCATCGGTCCTTACAGCCAGGCTATTAAGGTAGGCAACCTCGTGTTCGCATCGGGCCAGGTGCCCATCGTGCCCGCCACGGGCGAGTTTGTGGAGGGTGGCATCAAGGAGCAGACACGCCAGTCGCTCACCAACGCAAAGGCCATCCTTGAGGAGGCCGGCACAAGCCTCTCGAAAGTGGTTAAGACCACGGTGTACCTCTCCGACATGGCCAATTTCGCTGCCATGAACGAGGTCTACGCTGAGTTCTTCACACAGCCTTATCCCGCTCGTTCGGCTGTGGCTGTGAAAACATTGCCCAAGAACGCGCTGGTCGAGGTGGAGTGCATCGCTGAGCTCTAAGCCGGATGGGCCCTCACAACGCATGAGAAAGGCCACCGCCGCTTCTTTGTGAAGCGTGCGGTGGCCTTTTCGTTTTGTCTTGGCAATAACGGTGTGCTTACCCTTTTTTCATGCGCATGTTGAGTTGGAAGAGGCAGGGCAAGATGATGCAGACGGAGAAGAACAGCCCCATGCCCAAAGAGTGGCTGCTACCGTGGAAAAGGTCGATGAGCTTCCCGTCGCCCAGTTGGGGCATCAGGTTGAACATAAGATAAGCCACGGTGTTGTTTACCCAATGGAACAATAGGCCCGGCAGGATGGAGCCCGTGCGATAGTACATCCAACCCAACAACAGGCCGATGGGCAGGGCGTGTGCAAACTGTGCCGTATTGAAGTGGATGGCGCCGAAGAGCACTGCCGAGATGAGGATGGCCCACCAATGTGACTTTTGCGAGAACAGGTTCAGCAGGGTGCGTAGCACAGCACCGCGAAACACCATCTCCTCAGCCACTGGGCCGAGTATACCTACGGCCAGATAGCCTGTGGGCTCTTTCATGATGCTCTGTAGGAGTTGTTCGGTGGCGCTGGGCATGGATGTGGGCAACTGCTCGATGATCCACTCGGAGGGCAGGATGGTGCCTACGGCCAACATGCCCACCCAGGCCAGTGTGGTCCAAGGATGGGAGGCCAGCCACACACGCGACACGGGTGCCCAACGGTATAGCTTGAAGAGAATGATGGTAAGCAGGCTGCTCGCCACCATGTTGGCCACGAGCATCTTGGTGGGCATGGTCATTGTGCCATGGGCCAAGGCTTGTGCGATGGCTGCCCACGTTTGGCCCTCGTGCCAGAGGCTTACGACGCCGAAGATAACGTTCGTCAGCAGCTGGATAACCACGAAGGCTATCATATAAAATATAATGTCGAGTGTACTGTGAGTGATTTTATTCATGTTCTAAGTCTTTTTCAAATTGTTGCCCCACCATCTTTTCATCCTCCTTGAGTTGTTCCACGAGTTGGGTTACATTGTCAAATTTGCGCTCCTCTCGGATGCGGTGCACGAACGACACCATCAGCATGCGTCCATAGATATCCTCGTTGAAGTTGAAGATATAGGTCTCAAGGGTTCGCTCATCGCCTCCGAAGGTGGGCCGTGTGCCAATGTTCATCATGGCTGGTTTGTAGGCCAGGCTGCGCTCCAAACGCACCTTGACGGCGTACACGCCCCCTCCGGGTATGAGCTGACCGAAGTCGGAGGTGTCGAGGTTGGCCGTGGGGAATCCTATGCGGCGCCCCTCCTTGTGGCCGTCGACCACCTTGCCGGCGATGGTGTAGGGATAGCCCAGGCACTGGTTGGCCAGTTCGATCTCGCCTTCCTTTACGAAGGCCCTCACCACCGACGAGCTGACGTTGACGCCATTGAGTGTGAACGCCTGGTTGTGGATGACCTCGATGCCCAGTTCACGGCCGTAGCGCACATAGTCGTCGAACCCTTCCGAGCGGTTGTGGCCGAAGCGGTTGTCGTAGCCGATGATGAGCTTTCGCACGTTGAGGCGGTCGCGCAGAATCAGCGCCATAAAGTCGCGCGCCGACAGGCTGGCCATCGCCTCGTCGAAGTGGAGTAGGGCGGTGGCGTCGACCCCCGTCTTCGAGAGCAGCAGCAGCTTGGAGTCGAGCGTGGAGAGCAGTTCGGGCTGGTAGTCTTTGCGCAGCACCTGCCGTGGATGGCGGTCGAAGGTCACCACAAGCGATTGCAGGCCCGAGTGGGCTGCCTCCTGTCGCACGTGGCTGATGAGAAACTGATGGCCGCGGTGCACACCGTCGAAAAAGCCGATGGTGGCCACGCTGGGCTCCAAGGGTGCGGTGTTGTCGTTGAGGTATATTGTTTTCATGTCTTAAGGTTTCAATACGCTAAATTTACGGTTGCACCAACGTTTCCAGGCGCGCCACAGTTCGCCGGCCCACAGCACCACCGAGGTGCCCACGGTGATAGCGCCCCATTCCTCGAACGAGAGAGGCAGCGTGCGGAACATCTTGCCGCCAAAGGTGACGATGATCCATTGGCCGATGAACACCAGCGCCAGTACTAGCACCAATCCGCCGTCGCGCCAGAAATAGCGGAAGGCCGAATAGTCGGATCCAAGACTCTTGGCGTTGAAGAGGTTCCAAAACTGCAACATGACGAAGGTGGTGAAGAAAAGCGTCAGCTCATGCACATCGACCACGCTACCTGCTCCGTGGCGCTCACACCAGATGAGAAACATGAACATGCCCAGAAAGAACACCATGCCACAGAAGAGAATGCCGCGGGCCATGGGACGACTGATGATGAAGTCGGTGTCGCGGCGCGGCTTGTTGCGCATCACCTCGTGTGAGGGAGGCAACGACGCCAGGGCCATGGCGGCGAAGGTGTCCATGATGAGGTTCACCCAAAGTATTTGGGTCACCGTGAGCGGCATCTCCGTGCCGATGATCGAACCACCGAGCACCAGCAACAGCGCCGAGAGGTTCACCACGAGTTGGAAGTAAAGAAAACGCTGTATGTTTTTGTAAAGCGACCGTCCCCACATCACCGCGTTGGCGATGGCGTGGAAGCTGTCGTCGAGCAGCGTGATGTCGGAGGCTTGCTTGGCCACCGAGGTGCCCGATCCGAGCGACAGGCCCACGTGGGCGTGGTTTAGGGCTGGCGCGTCGTTGGTGCCGTCGCCCGTCACCGCCACTACCTCGCCATGGCGTTGCAGCATCTCCACAAGGCGCTGCTTGTCGGTGGGACGTGCACGCGACATGACACGCAGAGCCATGCAGCGCTTGAAGGCTTCCTCGTCGCTGAGGCTGGCCCATTCGGTGCCGGTGATGTGCCAAGTGGCTTCCTCGCGCTCGCCATGGGCTGGCCATACGCCAATCTGACGGGCTATCTCGATGGCTGTGGCCGACGTGTCGCCCGTCACCACTTTCACTTGGATGCCTGCGCGTTGGCACTCGGCCACGGCGGGCGGTACGTCGGGGCGCACGGGGTCGCTGATGGCCACCACGCCTTGCAGCGTGAACGGTTCGTCGCCGGTGGCGTAGGCGAAGGCCAGGGTGCGCATGGCCTGCTGCTGGTAGTGGGCCAGCACCTCTTCGGCGCGTTGGCGCTCAGGGGCGTCGGGAGTGCACATGTTGAGCACAATCTCTGGGGCGCCCTTCACGAAAGTCATTGTTTTGTCGCCCATGTCCACCGTTGTGAGCATGTATTTCTTCTCGGTGCTAAACGGCTGTTGGCTCACCACCTTGTATTGCTGGCGCAAAGTGGCGTAGTGCTTGTCATGGTCGCGAAGCCACAGCAGCAAGGCGCCTTCGGTGGGATTGCCCACCACATTCTCGCCGTCGAGCTCGGCGGTGGAGTTCACGGCCATGGCAACGTTGAGCAGCAACTCGCTGTTGGGATCGGATGGATTGGCAGGGGTGATGTGGTCCACACGCATCTTGTTTTGCGTCAGCGTGCCGGTCTTGTCCGTGCAGATCACGGTGACGGCGCCCATCGTCTCTGAGGCGTGCAGTTTGCGCACGAGGACGTTCGACTTCAGCATGCGGCGCATGTTGAGCGCCAAGGCCAGCGTCACCGCCATGGGCAAGCCCTCGGGTACCGCCATCACGATGAGTGTCACGGCCATCATGAAGTAGTTGAGCACGATGTGCATCATGCCGAAATAGTCGTTGCCATGCCAGATGCTATTGGTCAGAATGTCGTGAACAAGAAAGATGACGAAGGCTGCAACCGACACGATGGTTCCGATCTTCGAGATGAGCTTGGCCAACTTGTCGAGTTGGATGTTGAGCGGTGTTTTTACTGAGGTGCTCTCAGTCGACTTTTGCGCCACCTTGCCAATCTCGGTGGCGTCGCCCACGGCGGTCACCACAGCTGTTCCACGTCCGTTCATCACCATGGTGGAACGCAGGATGACGTTGGGCGGATAGGCCTCGTTGCCCTCCTTGGTGGCGTCGATGCTCTTGGTGGTCAGCGGCTCACCCGTCAGGCTCGACTCGTCGACCTGCAGGTTGACAGCCTCCACCAGTTGGGCGTCGGCGGGAATCTCGTCGCCCACCTCCACGAGGATGATGTCGCCCACCACGACCTCTCGTCGTTTCACCTCCGTCACACGACCATTGCGCCGAACCTTCACCCGTTGGTCTTCGTTCATGGCCGTGAGCACGTTGAAGCGCCGGGCGGCGTCGCACTCAAAATAGAAACCCACCGTTGTGGCGATGACCACCGCCAGGATGATTCCGAGGGTCTCCATGAAATCCCGTTCGATGAAGGCCAGCAGCAAAGAGACGAGCGCTGCCACAAGAAGTATTTGGATGATGGGGTCGTGGTATTTGTCCAAGTAAAGCTTCCAATAGGAAGTGCGGCGCGGGGGTGTCAGCACATTCTCGCCGTGCTGGCTGCGACTGGCTTCCACTTGAGCGTCGCCCAAGCCTTGTAAATTCACGTTTTCGGATGATGATGTGTTCATTGCACAATGTTTTAGGGAATACGTCCAGGCGTAACGCCCGCTGCGCATTCGTCTTTGCAAAGTTAGCTATAATACATAGAAAAGGCTACATCCTTAAACGATATTTAGCTACTTTTTGCAAAAAATATTTGGAGTTTCCACCGAAACGCCGTACCTTTGCAACACTAATAGTATGCGATTGGTGCATTCGGGCTGTCGGTTTACGGCAAATCGTCTTCCCTTTTCGCCTTCAAACGGACTTGTAGCTCAGTTGGTTAGAGCAACAGACTCATAATCTGGAGGTCCCTGGTTCAAGCCCAGGCTGGTCCACTTTAATAATCAAGCACTTACAGAGTTTCTGTAGGTGCTTTTTCTTTTTCTCGGAAAACAATGGGAAAACACATTGCTTTTGAAAACTCCATGATTTTTCAATAAGCTTGACATCATACCATTCCAAGTAAAGCATGTAAATAAGGTTTCTCCGAGTATCAAAACAACTTGGGAAAACAACAATTATATAGAGAAACAAAAGCCACAAGATTCTTTTTAGGGTTTGAGGCTTATGTGCTTTATGGCATTACGCTCCTTGAAGTTCTCCTGTCTTTTTCTCCATAAAACCATGCACTTTCGTTAACGACTGCTAAGAAACCATACATAAAAAACTCTCTCTATTTTTGGCGCATAGCATCTATGATGTTCCTTTATACCAAACGAACTACCTTTGCCAACGGATTATCTATCACGGAAATTCAAAAATGGTTCATGAGCCAACAACAGATGTTTAATCGGAATGTCAGGAAGTACAACTGTCGGACCACAAAGCAAAAATTGTATGACAAGACTCGTTACAATAGAACAATTGTTAGAGAAGCCTGTCTGCATGATGTCGGGAGAAGAATTTGTTTTGCTCCTCCAAAATGCAGATAAAGGAACGGCAAAGGCACCTGCCGAGGTGGTGCAAGAGAGACATTATGAGCATGGTATTGCTGGAATAGCCAAGATATTCGGTTGCAGCATTCCTACGGCTAATCGTATCAAGAAAAGCGGAGTGATAGCCCCTGCCATCACTCAGGTTGCTCGTAAGATAGTGGTTGATGTAGAATTGGCTTTGGAACTTGCCAAAAAGGCAGGCGACTTTACTTCTATAAGAAAGTAGTATGGAAGAAGATTGGAAAGACAACCTAGTCACCGACAGCAAAGGGAATGTGTCAAAGACCATTAGCAATCTCAGAATGATTTTCACGCATGACGAAGACCTCCGCCAAATTCGCTTTGACACCTTTTGTCAAGACGACATTTCCTTTTCGCCTTTGTTCCGCAATGTCAATGGGAACAAGGTGGATGAAGAATCCGTAGGAAAGATTCAAGACTATTTGGAGCAGAACTATGACTTACGCCTCACACAGAACAAGGTGTTTGAGATATTGAAGACCACGGCTTCCGAGCGCAACTTCAACCCAGTGCAAGACTACATCTGTAAGGAGAAATGGGATGGCACACCTCGCATTGAAACTGCCATCATTGATTACCTCGGTGCGGAAGACACACCACTCATCAGAGAACAGACCAAGTTGTGGTTTGTGGCAGCTGTTGCGCGTGCCTTTGAGCCTGGTTGCAAGTTCGACAATGTGCTCACTTTGCCAGGACCACAAGGTATTGGCAAAAGCACGTTCTTCAAAGTTATTGGAGACAGATGGTTCAACGACTCTTTTTCGTTCGCAAGTGGTGACAAGGAAAAGGTTGAGACTATCACGAATGGTTGGATTATCGAGATAAGTGAGCTAAACGGTATGAAGCGAGCCAATGATGCAGAGGCGGCAAAGGCTTTCCTTAGCCGTCGTAGCGACTGTATGCGCCCTGCCTATGGCCGCAAACCTATAGAGTACTTGCGCCACAATGTTTTTGCAGCCACCACAAACGAGACCAACTTCCTGCAAGGCGATAATGGCAATCGTCGTTGGTGGATAGTACCTGTTCAAGGCAATGGTCATGTCTCCGACTGGCTCTCAATCTTGCAGTCTGCGGTGCATCAACTATGGGCAGAGGCATATACCTATTATAAGAGAGGCACGAATCTCTATTTGTGTCCAGAATTGGAGGCAAAAGCGAACGATGTGCAAATGTGCCATTCAAGCATTCTCAACGATCCTATTCTTGATGACATCAAGCTCTATTTGGAACGCCTTGTTCCAAAAGCTTACGACACATGGAGCATTCCCATGCGTGCAGCCTATCAGAAAGGTGCATATACCGAAGCAACACCTAACAGCAAACCAGAGGTGCTGCTAAACATGGTATGTGCAAGACAGATTATCGAAGAGTTGCCCAACGACCTTGTACGTAGGAATCCTGCCAAGTACACAGCCCAGTACATCAACCGCCTCATGTCATTGGTGGACGGATGGGAGCGCAGCGAGCAGGAGAAGGTTAAGGGATTGCACCCTTCATACTGCGACAAGACAGGACGGGCGAAGCACCCATGGGTGAGAATAAGTGTTCAACAAGAAGAACAAAAGGGAAAAGAAGAAAATTGGCTGTCAGAACTACCATTCTGACCATCTCCTTTCTTTTATTTCATGTCCCTTTGTCCCTAATATTTTCCTATAAAGGCTAAAAATAATAGTGTATAGGATAAATAAAGGATTTGTACCCTTAACCGAGGGACAGCTTGGGACATACGTTCGCTTGGCATCGCATTTTACAGATGCCAAAGCCACTATCGAGTGATGAAAAAAGATTTTTTCTTTCCCTTTCTTTTCGCCAGCAACCAATCTTTATGGATATATCACCACAGAGTCTGTACCTCCGTTTGCCGTAGGCTTTTTAGGAGGTCTAAACAAGAAGTACCAGTGTCTGACGGTTTTGCTTCGCTTGCCGCTTCCTACTGGCATCCTTGAATGTTCGCAGGCTCACATTGGCAATCCTTTTATACCAGAGTATCATTTTCAACAACGCATTTACAATGACAGAAGATAAAGACAACTACAAAGAGAAGACTTCAATGAAGAGATCTCCTAAAGACAGGCATATTGATGTTCGTTTCACAGAAGACGAGTTTAACCGTGTATTGAAGAATGCCCAATTGTCGGGAAGAAGTAAGAGCATCTATCTCCACGACATTGCCATTGGGCATAATCCCTCTTTACCCATGACTGCTGAACAACAAGAAGCCTTGAAAGGCTTGACTGGTGCAAGAGCAGAATTGGTTTACGTGCGCAATGCGCTTCACGCCTTGCCACAAGCAGAGCGGAAGAAACTCTTCAAGAGAGCAGACTTCATGGAGCGTTGGCTTCAAGGTGTCAACGACATCATCAGGGAATGGAGCCATATTAGAGACAGATTTTTAGACATGATATGATATCAAAAGCATCAGCCATTCAGCATGGTCAGGCAATGACCAATTATGCAACAAAGAACAATCGTGCAGACATCGTCAAGACCAACCATCTTAGCGAAGGTCTGCCTCCTATGGGCATGTGGGATGAGATGGTTCTGCATCAGTCCATGTTCAAGCAGAGGTATGTCAAGAAACCCATCGAACTGACCTCCATACGTTTTGAACTTTCCCCGTCTGAGGAAGAAGCACGAAACTGGAATCTGGATGATTGGCAAAGATGCCTTAATGAGTTCATCCATGAGATAGACAATATCTCAAAAGTGAACCATATCGGCAAAAGAAAAGGTAAGTCTGCAATATCAGTAAAACCTACCAATATAGCCAACTCACAGTATTTTGCAGCTCTGCACCATGACTCCAAGAGTGGTATTCCCCACCTGCACCTGGTGGTGAACCGCCTTGACATGGACGGCAATCTCAATGATGTGAAGTTCATCGGTGAACGTGCCGTAATGGCAGCGAAAGCCGTCAATCTGCATCATGGATGGAAAGACGCTATGGATATTCGCAATCAGCGTATTGTAGAGGTAACTAACGCCTGCATGAATGTGTTGAGTTCCATGTCTGCCTTTGACTGGAATGTCTATACCGACAGATTGAGGTCAAAGGGGTACAACATTGAGTTAATCCGTGACAAGACAAATCAAGCAAAGGTGCATGGGTATCGCTTCAAATTTGGTAGAACGACCATCAAGGCATCTGAACTGGGCGTTGGCAGAAATCTCACGGCATCGAAAATAGAGAGCACTTTCCATAGGCTGCATCCACAAGCGTTTCCTATTAGTCAAAGGTCATCTGCCTTTGTGCCAAATCCAACAACAGAAGAAGGTCGGGATGTAGCCAAGCCAAGTGGTTTGTCTCATCCTTACAATGTGGTTCAACCAAAAGGCTCTCCTTGTTTCAGAAAGGTGCTGCAAGTTGATGGCAAGCACTTCAATATACAGATGCTAACTATAGCATACGATGCGATGAACAGTTGTATCAAAGTTCCCGAAAATGGATCTGCAAGTCATAATGACATTATGAATGTGGCGATGCTGCTCTTTATGGGCTACCTTGATGCTGCCACCAGTATGTCGGAGTCGTGTGGTGGCGGTGGTAGTCCAGGCAGTAGTTGGGGACGTGACAAGGACGAAGATGACCGTGACTGGGCAAGACGTTGCGCAATGCAAGCCAATTGGCTCTGCAAACCGATAAAGAGAAGTCGTAGAAGATAACATTAAAACACTTATCAGTATGGGAAGAAACAAGAAAGATGCAGCACAGGATGTGCTAACCCTGTACAATCAGATGCAGGAAGACGAAATCATTGAGAGTGGCAAGGAGGAAATCCACGCCACCCTCAATGAAATTGAATCAGCAAAGGAAGCCCTTTCTTCAGTAATAAAGGAACTTACAGAAGCCAATCGTACAATGAGATTAACAAAAACCGCTCTTATGGCTGTCCAAAAGAGTACGGAGAATATCGTTGACGGAATCTGCAATGCTATTGTCAAGGCAGAACAAAGCAACCTCAAAGTAGGTATCAACGATGAAGGACTTGCACAGTTGAATGAGCGGAACGATGCCGCCATTTCAGTCTTCAAGCAAGCTCTCGATGAACATGAAAAGCGAATAAATGTCCTATTCGCTCACCAACAGAAAGAACTAAAGCGCATCCGAAACATTGAAGAAGGCGCTTACTTCAATGGTCGCACCTATGCTTGGATGTTCGGCTTGGCTTTTATAAGTTGGGCAATTATCCTTGTGGGAATCACCATCTGGATATGTATCAAACTTTTTTAGCAAACTTCAAAACATAAACATTATGACAGACAGCGAATATATCAAGACAAGAAAAGCAACTGCCGATGCCCTTATAAACTGGGCAAAAACTGGCATTAGACAGTTCGCCATGCGTGAAGCTGTAAACGACTATCTGGAGGTGAGCGGTGCAAACCGCTCCTCCATCAGTGGCGAAGAGGCCATCCTCGCACACAGAAAATAGCAGCCAACCGACTGGCGATTGACTGCATATATGTGTTGTCTAAAGAGGAACTATCCAAGGTGGATAGGGAATTGGAATGGATTGCAAGTGACTTTCTGATGTAAGACCTCGGAATAAGAAGATAAATGTATGACGCATCAGATGCGATGTCACTTTATCTTTATCTGAACTGTGTCATGCATTGGAGAATCCAGATATAAGAGTTCCATGTTTGTCTATTTTCCCAGTAATATTCTTAAACGGTTTTAAAATTTCTCTTCTCCATCTTATCATGAACTTCACGCAAGTTCTTCATTAATTCAATGACGGGGGCAGTGGTCTTCTCTGACTCAGGAATGATAGGGTCATCGTCCCACTCCAATGCATTTCTCGTAGGTTCGTGTGCCGATACTTTCCATGCATCAGTAATGATGACCCTTTTAAGCTCAATGGCCTCGCTAAAATCGATTTTCATGTTAACATGCATCTGGTCGTCAATTTCAACTGCCACCAGCTGGCATTTGTTAAGTTGAGAATATACCCGTTCAAAATTATCAAGATTCGACGTGTCTTTTGGGGTCATTGTATGTTTCCGGCACATCACAGCGACATATCGACCTACTGTAATCTTATCAAAAGGTATCTCTGGAGTAACACAAGCTCTATACCATGAGGGATGCGACTTGTCAATGCCTCTTATCAAATGCAGTTCTATACTTGGTTCACCCTTTGCTATTTTTTCTTTCCATTCATGGATGATTTTTCTGCCAGCCTCCAAGTTCTTGAATGCCAGGCCCACTATAGGTGGAGCAGCGAACCATCGGTCGTACATGAAGCACACACCCGTCCATCCTGCTTCTTCCCACCATTCCATAGTGCTGGAGATGCTGAATGTTTGTACGCCCAGTTGATTTGTATGTGGGTTCTGATCTGTTAATGTTTCTCCCTTTGTATCTGCCTTACATACATAGGACTTGTCATTTGCATGTTTCCATTGACGGATTGAATACTTGAACTTATCGCCAAGCACATTATACACTGAGTTGTTCAGTTCCATCATAGCAGTCACCCTGTCCATCAACTTTTCTTTTTCGTGTCGCTGAGCCACCAACTCTCCTACATCTGTGTTTGATACTGCATTAATGGACATGAAACATGCCATAAAGAAGGCAAAGCAACGCCAATATGTTTCTCCATCAAGAGAGTCGTGGTTCACTTTGAACACATATTTTGTTCCGTTTTCCCGGCTTTGCAGTTCGGTTTGTACCTTTTCTTCTATTTGGCAAATCAATTCTTGCAGTTGTCTGTTAAGTTCTGCATTACGAGCTGCAAGGCTGTCGGCTTGTTCCGACAATTGGCGATCCTGCACTTTCTGTTCGCTGATTACGTTTCTATTGACCGAATGAAGGATAGTGGTTGATACTGCTGGAGTTACTTCCTTTTTTTTGCCGAATATGCCTAAGAAACCTTTTCGTTTTGGCTTTTTGGACTGTTCCTGCACACTTTTCTGTACAATAACCGGAATTTGATTGGCTATCTTCTTGTTAATAGATTGTTGTTCATCCATTAACCGGACTATCTGGAACATCTGTCGTTCCTTATCCTCTAAAAGACTGCGCACACTATCGATGCGCTCTGCTGGATAGGTGGCCTTGAAACGGCAGAGCATACTGTCCATTGCCATACGCCGTGCATGGTAATGCTCGATATCTTTATCGTTCCATTCCAGTATTGTTTCACCCAATAGAGAAAATTTTATCATTTGAATATTGATATTGTTTATTTCTTTTCGGAGCTCGTCTATTTTTTTATTGCCAAGTTCTAATGCTTCTATCTCCTGCCATTCATAGAGGCTATTATATGCCATACATCCGATAAGAATGGAGATAAGTATATATCCCAACTGTATTGCCTTATAGAAATTTCCTGACCGCTCCATTATTTTGATGACATTGATTTTTGGAACATGAATAAAAGTTTATCTTTTTCGTTCATGCGGATATTATCAGAATAATCGCCTTTTGTTATTTGATACCCGCATGGCTTGACCATAAAAACGCCTAAGCCCTTAGTGTATGAACTTACTTCTGAGGCGTAGTCTTTACTTGTATTTAATGGAACTTTCCCTTTAATATGACACCACTCATTATTGCAACTGATGTCTTCAATCTCAGACATCATTTTTTGCAAATCTGTAATAGCTTTGGAACTTGCCGCTTGGGGTATCTGCAACTCAAAATAGAGCATCGGTTCGAGAATGTCCACACCTGACTGTTGCAAGGCCAGCCTGAAGACATAAGGGGTCAGCTGTCTGAAATCAGCAGGTGTACTTACCGGGCTATAATACTCGGCTTGAGTAAAAGTTACTTTCAGATCAGTCACTTCCCATCCATGTAAACCAGATTGGCAAGACATACGAATCCCTTCAAAAACGGCATTTTGAAAAGAATGGTTCAGATAACCATAGGAGATGTCACTTTCGATTTGCAACCCTGTCCCTAACGGCAAGGGTTCAAGCGTCAGCCCTATTGTGGCCCAGTAAGGGTTGGGTGGCACTTCGATCTGAATAATCTTATTGACCTTTTTTACAGGTCGTTCTTTGTAGATAGTCTTGATCTCATCAAAATGGACCTTTACGGAAAATCGTTCTTCCAGCAATGTCTGTATGATTTCCTTTTGTGTCAAACCATATAACGAGATTTCCAATTCATCACTATATGAGTTTATGGAAAAGGACAAAGACGGGTCTTCAATCCACAATGTATTCAGAGCGGATATCACCTTGCTTCTCTCTTCGGGCTTATTTGGCCGGACGGAGGATTTGAGAGCGGGATGCTGATGAGATAATCCTTGAATCAAACAAGGTTTAGCACCTAAATAATCTCCGATTCGAAAATCTTCTATATCTTCTACAATCGCGATATCATTGGCACCCACTTCATCAACATTTATCTCTCTGCCCTGATAAATAGTCTTTAGATTTTTAATCTTGATGAATTTTTCCGAATCGTTGATTCTTACAACGTCTCGAAGTCTCAGACTTCCGTCAATTATTTTAAGAAAACTTCTTTTATGCCCTTTGGGGTCATGCTCTATCTTATAGAGATAAGCTGAAAGTCTGTTTGAGACTGATGCCGGAGGAAGTATAAAAGAAGAAATGGCGTCCAACAACTCATTGATACCGATATTGAACATTGCTGATCCATGTAGCACCGGATAGACTTTGGCTTTTGCCACAAGAGCGATTATCGTATTCCAATAATCAGCCGGTGAAATTTCGCTATCCGCCAAATATCGTTCTAATATATCGTCGTCATGGTTGCATACAAATTCTTTGTATTCTTCCTTTATATATGTTTGGGAGCAAACCGGATAAACCGATCCATCGACAACAGTTTGCATAAACAGGACATCTTGAGACAGATTTGTTTTTATATCCAGATACAAACGCTCTAAATTCACACCGTCACGGTCAATTTTATTGATAAATATAATTGTCGGGATTTGCAGTTTTTGTAAAGTATTGAACAGCAACTTTGTTTGCGCTTGTATGCCTTCCTTTGCGGATAAGATGAGGACTGCTCCATCAAGCATTTTGAATGTCCGCTCCACTTCCGCAATAAAATCCATGTGTCCCGGAGTGTCAATGATATTGCATTTCACTCCATTCCAGATAATAGATGTCGTAGAAGCCCGAACAGTAATTCCTCTACGTTTCTCTATATCCATAGAGTCTGTTATGGTGTCACCATTATCCACACGGCCGCACTTTTCCGTTGCTCCACTGGCAAACAGCAGATTCTCGGTTACGGAAGTTTTTCCTGCATCAATGTGAGCAAGAATTCCTAAATTTATAATATTCATTTGGATTAAGCAATAATATACTACAATAGATGCATTGTCGAAACGCACCTTTTAATACCTCCTCGTAGCATGTGAGAACTACAGGATTACTAACTCGTATTAATATGTATATTATTACTGCCGCATAACGATTACAAAATTACACAAAAAAAATATATCTAACAAAAGTGGGAGGATTTTTTAACTTTCCTTAATTCCGCAACACTTTGATTTAACTTTATTTATAAGTACCTGAGCAACAAAAAGCTCTTGCTTTGGCAAGCGGCAGAGCCGAGCGGCTCAGGATTTTTCCATGTCAGATTTTTCACCTATCTTAGTGTTGCAAATCAAAACAAGCGTAAATCGTAACAAGACATGGCAAAGGTACAAATAAAATCTGAAAAGCTCACACCTTTTGGAGGAATTTTTTCAATAATGGAGCAATTTGACTCCAAAAAACAATATTACTTCTAAAATAAGAGAAAGGGCTATATCTTATGTCTACGACATAGATGTTTACATGAAATCACTTATTCTATTTTCTCAAACCCCTCAACCAACCCCGAAATAACTCTTCTCGCACGTTGCCACTTAGAGCTACTTGACACAGCAAACTTTTTATGATTGATTGTGATGAACGAATCAACCCTTTGGGCTGGGTCGTACTTGTATTCTCGACCAGAGAAATGATTTACAGCACGCAGGAAAGTGGCGAAAGATGTCTTTGAATCAAGGTGGTTGGTGCGCAAAAGTGCAGCCTTGATGTAAGCAGTCTCGTATTCATGCTCCATGTTGTTTAGGGCAACTAAGATGGTTTCTTTCAATGCTGTCTTATTTTCTGCTGTTAGGATATCATCAATACTCAGTTCTTCTTGCAGAATGGTTCTGCGTCCATGCTTCCCTTTTGTATTGGCAAGAGCATTCTTTATGGTCTGTCGAAATTCTATGTCCTCTATTTCCTTACTTTGTTTTGTCCATTCTGCTTTCTTGTCAAGACCTTGCGTAACGCTGGTTTCCACAAGATTTACTATAATTGTTTTGACACTTTCACGCACGATGGAAAGTTGTTTGTCGTTAAGACTTACTTTGCTCAATGCCGTTGCACTCTTGGGTAGTCCATGGTCAAAGCAGATATAATAGAGCGTACACATCAGCAATGTATTTCGTTCCTCAAAGATTTCTTCACGAAGACGGAAATACATTTCTGGGAGAGCATGAATGGCAGACAGCATTATTCGCTTTGATATTGTTGCAAGTTCTTCCGCTGTATGCCCTTTGCTAAAATTGAATACAGCCATTTGTACGAGGGAAGGCAACGAATCCCAAAACTCTTTAGCTGAGACATAAGGGATATAAAGATGATCGTCATCTTCCTCACTCATATCCTTGTCAACAAGACCATATTCCCTTATCAAGATTAGGTCTTCGTTTGTTTCATTCTTATCCCTACCAATAACTTCGGAATAGAAACCCAATCGCAGATAGCCAGTGAAAGCCATCATTTCATCGACAACACGTATAGCCACGGCTGTCTTTTCTTCATCTGACAGAACGGTATCTGTGTTGGACACAAATAGTTTCCGACACTCAATAAGCACGGATGTAGGCACATATTTCGCAGCCATTTTGAATATGCGTTCAATTTGGCTGAAATCGTTGCGCATCATCTTCATCATATCCAATGAGAAGCGTGAGTAATCCTCTTGGTGTTCCTGCTTCCAAAAATGCACTTTGTCAAGCGCATCCCTCATGGCGTTCTTTTTGAAATTTCTTATCTCCATCTGCTATGTTACTGCTATTAGGTGGCAATTTGAGAAAACGTTTCATTCACCCAACTGCTTCAACAAGAAATCTTCCAAGGTCTTTCTGTCTGGCAACTGGAGCATATAGGTGGAAACAAAGAGTTGGTTATCCATGCCAGCAAGGGCATACTCCACCATTTTCTTTCCCTTTCGTGTGCAGAGCAATATGCCGACAGGAGGGTTATCCCCTGGCTGCATCTCATTCTCCTTGTAATATGACACATAAGCATTGAGTTGTCCGAGGTTCTCATGCGAAAACTCCTCGTTCTTCAATTCGATGATAACACCACAATGCAGAATGCGATTGTAGAACACAAGGTCGGGGTAATAATACTCGTCATCGATAATGATGCGCTTTTGGCGAGCCTCAAAACAAAAGCCTTTGCCCAATTCGAGGATAAACTCTTGTAGATGGCTGATAAGCGCATTCTCCAAATCTTGTTCATCTATAATCTCCTGTGCTTTCAGTCCGAGAAATTCAAAGGTGAATGGTTGGCGTATCTGCAACGCAGCAGAGTCGTGTCCTTGCACAGAGGGCAGGGAAAGTATTTTCTCTGGGTTGTCACTAATACCAGTACGGAAATATAGGTTGGTGCTAATCTGACGGCGAAGTTCACGAACAGACCATGTACACTTGATACATTCCTGCTCATAGAAATAACGGGCAAGGGGGTCCTCTACACTCAGCATCTCTCTAATATGAGAAAAAGATAGGCGTGAGACCACTATTTCTGGTGGCGTTTGTAATTTATGCGACGCTGTCGCACAAATTACATCCGTCTTATTATCTGATGTTTTACAACTCAAAACGGCATTATCTCCAGATTTATTCGACACTGTCGCATAAATCTTATTTGGAACGAATAGATGTCCCATTTGCGGATATAGATTATAAAAGTTTCGAGACGTTTGGAATAAAGTGACATTGAGTCCTTTTCTATTCACTCGTTCCTCTAGTTTCTTCAGCAGTTGCGCTCCATATTCCGCCCTATCCTTACCATGTTGCTCAAACTCTATGATATAATATCCGATGAGCCAGTTGCGCATGGTCTGCATACGGTTGATAGCCCTTACTGCCGATGACTGAGCTGCATCGTGGGTCGTTTGAATGATGGATGCCAAGTCGCTGAAAGAGTGAAACGTTTTGCTCCAATCTTCAAAAGGAAGTTCTATTCCTTCGTGAGTGTATGTTGATATTTCGTTTGCCATGTTGCACCTTTTATATATTGAATGTGATTATTTTTTCATCAGAAGTTCCAGAAGCATTGCCGTCTTCTGTTCTTCTGTCATATTGTTTATGTCCTCCTCCGTTATCTTGGGCTCCAAATCAAGAAGTTTGCTGTTGTACTCAAACTGGGTTTCCAAAGGATATTGGGCAATATACCTATCCGTTATAGAGTGATTGGTGGAGTGCCCCATGCTTTCGGATATGTACCTCTGTTCTACACGTGCATGGGTAAGGTTCGTTCCGTAAGAATGTCTGCACCATGTTCCCGATGGGCGCACCTCCCAATGAAGCACATCCTGACAAATCTTGATGATTCGGTCCTGTACATTCGAGTTCTCTTGGGATATTCTCTTGCGCTTGTCGGCTTTCAACGTTGCACCTTGCAGAATGTCGGGGAAGACAAATCCGTCAAGGACAGGCTCGGCTGCAATCTCGTCAAGGATCCTTTGAAGTGGTGCTATGATAGGAATTATCACTTCTGAACCGCCTTCCGTGCGGTTGGTCGTCTTCACTCTTTTGAACTTGAATGCTTTTCTTCCTGTATCGAAATAATACTGAGAATAAGTCAGTTCTCCTGCATCGGCAAGGTTGAATCCATTACACAGATACTGGGCAAGGAATAGCCCCAATGAATAATGCGCCCTTTCGGCATATCCACTTTTCCATGTGTCGGGATAACGCTTCTCAATGAATACATGATACAACTCAGTCATTTGTTCCACTGTTAGATAGCAATGTTTTCTCGATTCTCCAACAGGAATAGACACCAACTTTTTCTTTTGGATATTGGAGAAAGGGTATTCCTGATTGGTGAGGTAACCCATAGACACGCACTCATTCCAAACGGCCCGACAAGAACGAAGGTATATTCCACGCGTAGTGTTGCTAATCTTGCCTACAATGTTGCCTGCTTCGTCCTTTACGCCATGCATCATGCCATTGTTCCAATATTCTATATCTTCCTTGTCGACCTTGAAGCCAACGACGGGTCTATCCCACATGATTCTCTGAAAGGACTTCAAGGCATACTCGTATGATTCTGCGGTGGTGCAACGCTCACCATTATTATCCGTGAGATAGAAATTAATCTTTTTCTCCCAAACGCCTATAAATGACGTTTCCTTTGTGGAATCCACTCCTGTAACAACAACCTTGATACGTTCGAGCGACAGACTATTGCCCAAACGTTCTATCATCTCGGTCTGAGCATCGAAGATGGCATCAAACTCCATCTTCTTTTCATAGAGTTCCGAGCGAACAGCCTTTGCACTCAGTGTGCAAACTCGCGCAAAATCCTCTTCGGTAAATTCGCCAGCGACAAAGTTATACCACGACTTTCTGTCTATGGTATAACGCATTGCGACAGGAAATGTATTCCTGTCTTTCTTCGGGTGACGCTTGTCAAGGATAAGGGCATAAGTACAACTTCCGTACCTTGCGCCCTTGTAAGTGGTGTCCAGTTTCTTTGCCATTTTACCAATAGTCTGTAGGTCTCAACTTGCCAATTATCTCAATTTCGGAAAACAATGGGAAAACAAACTTCCTCTTTTCTCGTCTAAATGCCCTGTATTCCGATGTTTATCGGGAAAACAATGGGAAAACAGAGTCGTTTTGATATGGGATTTCTTGGCATATCATAAACTATTGCAAAATTAATAAATCGTTGTGTATCAATGAAATCTACAGATATAAAAAATCATAAAACATCAATCTCTCAGACTCATAATCTGGAGGTCCTAGGTTCAAGCCCTAGCTGGTCCACAATGAAAATCAAGGAGTTACAAACACGTAACTCCTTTTTCTTTGCCTAATGGTGACCTAATGGTGACCGATTTGGAAGAAAACTTTCTTGAAATACCAATATAGCATTTCAAGAGATGACATGAGATAGTTAGACATTACAATAATTTTAGATGCGCCAAACATCAAGCAATATCATACTTCTATATTCTGTCACAAGTCACACTATCTACTGCCATTAAGAATTTTGGCAAGCTTAGGTGTATATTTCTCTAATAAGACGTAGATTGCAATGCAGATAGCAGCTTTAGCAAATGGCGTCGTGAGATAAGTGAATAAATTGATAGGGCTTAACCCCATCATCGTAAACACTTTGCATATGACTCGGTCATAGATACCCATGAACCAATTTGTATGGAATGCGTAGATAAAGAATACGCTATTGACTAAAACATGATGAACTCTAACTATGCCTGAGGCAATTAGTCTTGAGCCTATATTAAAGATACTGATAACTCCACTAATAACATAAATGCAATAGAAATAATGACCTATCTCGTTTCTATTACCTTGGTATATCGTTGCTAGTATCAAGGAAACAATAGCTACAATATAACATGGCTTCTCAAACTTTCTGAATTCGCAGATGAGATTTTTTCTGTTTATCGCTATATAGGCACCCCAACCAAAAAACAATATTGTAGAGGTGCCAAATCCTGCAAATGGAAGATTAATACTGCCAAAATACATAAGGAGAATAGGCAAAAAGAACCATACTCTAAGATTCTTAATTAGCCAATACAGAATAGGAGTAAACAATGAAATGACTATTAGATTACGCAAATACCATAGAGGTAGATTGTATGGTCCTGTTGAAATTACCGACGTGCCAAACCAACTATGGATATTGCCGCCCCAAACATTACAAGCCCAGAAGATATTGAGACCTCCATTATCTAGGAAGTACTGATAACAAAAATCAAAGTATTGTTGCCAACTCCAGCCATGTCGTATTATCATGTTAAGTTTCACTCCGTATATGACAAAAAGAGGAATTAGATTCCATAAAATATATGGGATCAACAATGTACGGAAGCGTTTTGATATCTTGCCTTTGAATATGCTGTATGTAAGATCTGGAGTCTTCATGAAGAACAAGAAGCCTGATATTACAAAAAAGCATGGTACACAAATATGAGTTAGTACCCAAGAAATCCAAATTCTAAAGTATTCACCAAGCAGCTCTGAACTAACACCTTCTATTATAAGTGGATAAGACTCAGAACTGAGTTGAGAGTTATGAATGAATATCACACATATTATCAAAGGAAATCTTAACCAACTGATGGTTTGTGACTGTAACTGGTACTTACGATCTCGATTATCACAGGAAGTTGATTGCATTGGTGTTTGCTATCGCATATACTTGCAGCAACCCATACAAGCGTGATCATAAAGGATATTCTATCGGGCATATATGAGAAAAGCGTGGGTCGCTGACTGTCACTCGTCCCACGACTCGAGGCCTTCGCATTGCCCAATCCTGTCGAACGAGCAACGCAGAAGCCCACGCCGATATGATATACTAAACCCACAGCACACCCCACCTTACGACAGGGTATACCATGAGCTAGATGTATACACATCCACAAGGCATCTACTGTTGCCTCGCTCTTGACAGGATCTGAAAGTTGCGAAGTTTCGAGTCGTCAAGAACAAAGCGTTAGTAAACGCTTTCCCATAAATGTCATCCACGTCTTTGGTTCATGCTTCTCGCCATATCGCCAGCGTGGATGCTGCAAAGGTACAAAATAAAAATTAATCCCCATGGATATGGTGCAAAAAAGTAATGCAGAGTATCTTCCTTTTCTATATGGCGAGCTTGCTCGCTGCAAATTTCTCTTATCATTAGCCAACCACTGTTAATCGCCCAAACAGGGCAAGAGTCAACGTTTTTCAAAACGCTAAGCCTAATTAGCGTTAACTCCAATTAACGGAATTAGGCCACCGAGTAACTACTCAGCACCCCTATAGAAGTAACTACTCAGCACCCCTATAGAAAACTTCTCGTTAATAAACCATAAACTTGATTTTGCTTATTTTCATCACTGTCACAAACT
>NZ_JAHKBE010000046.1 GCF_018789675.1 Hallella faecis | reverse complement strand
ACAGCCTGGAGTTTTCCCCTTTTTATGCATGCGGAGATTGTGACCGTTATAATTTGTCTCACATGTATCTTGAAGACAGAGTACATGTGTGCAATGGCTTTCAGCCATTCGCGCCTTGCAAGCGTCCGCATAGGCACTAACAATAGATTCCATTGTAACCTTGGGATTGTTGAACATTCTGTATGTAGCAATTTTATCCGCAAAGTTACCAAAAATTCTATTTATGACGGAGTTGCCTGTGGCAATCATCTTCGATAATGTCAAATTAGCTCTTGCGCTAATCCGCTTGTCGTTAAATGTCAGACTCGTAAATGGGGAACTTTTCATCTGACAAATATACAGAATTCCAATGATTTCAAAGAACAAAAGATGTGTATAAAGGGTAGGGCATCACCCTGGGTGGCCATTGGGTTTTACATACGCCCTAGCAAGGGCAAAAGCATAGAATAGAAGGCTGTTGCCCTTACAGGCGCGTTGCTCTATCGCTACGATTCCTTTCAGTCCTTCCAGCCATTCCATATCTCATATATGCATTTAACGGAAGAACCAGAGTAAATTCTACGTCTTCGCTAAGCCTAACGGGGCCGAAAGGCCCAAACGGCCCTCCTTAGCCCAGGGTAAAACCGAAGCGCCATGTTACGCCCTGAAAGGGGGCGCAAGCCACACGTCGCATTACACCGCAGGGCGTTCCGCGTTTCCACGTTTCCATTTTTCGGCCTTAAGGTCGTCCTCATGTTGAACAGCCGAATGGCCATTCGGGCACCCGGCATTGAGAATCGTTCAGGCATCCGGCACTTGGCATTGAGAGTCGCCCCCCGTTATTCATAGACCTCGTCGATCTCGTTGGGCTCGGTGGTCATATCCTCGTGCCCGCAAGGATTGAAGTCCTCGGGCACATCAAACACGGCCGTGGAATCGTAGGGCAGGCTTTGGTCACGGTAGACCTTCTTCATGAAATAAGCCCAGATGGGCAACGCCATCGTGGCGCCCTGCCCCATGCGCATGTTGTCGAAGTGGATGTCGCGGTCCTCTCCGCCTACCCACACGCCACTCACCAGCTGGGGCGTAAAGCCCATGAACCACGCGTCGGAGTTGCGGTTGGTGGTACCCGTCTTGCCGCCAATCTCTCCTGGGATGTGGTAGCGGAACCGCAATCGACCCGCCGTTCCCTCGTCGACAACGGCCATCAGCTCCACCAGCATCTTGTAGGCGCTCGCAGAACTGATCACCTCGTTCATGCGAGGCTGGAACTCGGCCACCACATTGCCCTCATTGTCCTCGATCTTCGTAACAAACATCGGGGCGATGCGGATGCCATTGTTGGCAAACGTGGTGTAGGCGCTCACCATCTCGCCCACCGACACCTCGCAGGGACCAAGGCAGAGCGACATGGAAGGATAGATGTCGGGGTTGTTGATGCCAAACTTATGCAGGATGTTGACAAACTGCCGGGGGTTCAGGCGGCTCATGAGATAGGCCGATATCCAGTTGTTGGATTGCGCCAATCCCCATTTCAGCGTCACCATCTGGCCATACCGCCTGCGGTTGGCGTTGCGTGGGGTCCATGGCTTTCCGCCCACCATATAGGTCTGCTGCACGTTGGGCGCCCTGTCGCATGGCGACGCGCCGTTCTCCATGGCGAGCGAATAGAGAAAGGGCTTGATGGTCGATCCCACCTGTCGGCGACCGCCCATAACCATGTCGTACTGGAAATGCTCAAAGTCGATGCCGCCCACATACGCCTTCACATGCCCGTTGTGGGCGTCCATGCTGAGGAAGCCGGCCCTGAGGAACGACTTGTAGTAGCGTATGGAATCGAGCGGTGTCATCACCGTGTCGATGTCGCCATGATAGGTAAACACCGTCATGTCGACAGGCGTGCGGAACGACCGTTCAATCTCCTCGGCCGAGCAGCCGCTCTCCTGCATCACCCGGTAGCGCTCGCTCTGCCTCACGGCACGGTTCATGATCTGCTTCACCTGGGCGGGCGTGAGGTCCTCGGTAAATGGCGCGTTGGGCTTCGCCTTGTTCTCCTTATTAAATATAGGTTGGAGGTAGCGGGCCACATGGCCATAGACCGACTCCTCGGCATACTGCTGCATCTTGTAGTCGATGGTGGTGTGGATCTTCAATCCATCGGTATAGATGTTGTAGAACGTGCCATCCTTCTTCGTGTTTTTCTTGCACCAACCGCACAAAGGATCTGTGGCAAAGGCTATTGAGTCGATCACAAACTGCCTGTAGTTCCACGAGGGATAGTTCTTCCGCTCGGGCCGCTCCATCATCATATACTGTCTGAGGTACTCGCGGAAATACACCGCCACACCATCCTTGTGGTCGGCCCGGTGGAAATGGAGCTCGATGGGCTGCGCGCCATACTCGCGCCCCTCGGCCTGCGACAGGTAGCCCGCCTTCACCATCTGCGCCAGCACCACATTGCGGCGCTCCTTGCAACGCTCGGGATAGCGTACGGGATTGAAGAGCGACGGGTTCTTGCAGAGGCCGATGAGCAAGGCCGCCTCGTTGACCGTGAGGTCCTTGGGCTCCTTATTAAAATAGGTGTTGGCGGCCGTCTTGATGCCCACGGCGCCATGAAGGAAATCAAAATAGTTGAGGTATAGCGCAATGATCTCCTCCTTGGTGAAATTGCGCTCCAGCTTGATGGCCGTCACCCACTCTATGGGCTTCTGCAACATGCGCTCGACGCTCGAGCTGGCCGGAGCCGAATACAACTGCTTGGCCAACTGCTGCGTGATGGTGCTACCACCACCCGCGCTCTCATGGCCCAGCAGGCCACGCTTCACGATGGCACGGCCCAGGGCGATGAAATCGATGCCCGAATGTTCATAGAACCTCACATCCTCGGTGGCCACAAGGGCGTGGACGAGGTGGGGCGACAACTTGGAGAACGACACCGGTATGCGGTTGGCCTTGTCGGCATTGTAGGTGCCCAGCACCTTGCCGTCCTCCGAATAGACCAGCGAGGCCGACTTGCTGATGGGGTTCTGCAGGTTCTCAATGTCGGGCGAATAGCCCACCACCCCAAACCAAATGAGGAAAAACAACAAGGTGGTGGTGCCCACCAACAGCCCCAGCACTAACCATAATATATGAATGAACTTCTTTCTCATCTTGGAAAATCACATTATTTTTGCAAAAATACAATTTTTCTTCAAAAACTCATGCACAAATGAAAAAATATAATTAACTTAGCAGTCGAAAACGCAACCATCAATTAAGACAAAATGGAAAAACATGACTTTGTGACCATTGCTGACCTCTCCAAGGAGAAAATAGAGTATTTGCTTGGAATGGCGCAAGAATTTGAAAAGCACCCTAACAGAGAAATTCTGAATGGCAAGGTTGTGGCCACACTCTTCTTCGAGCCATCCACTCGAACACAACTCAGTTTCCAAACAGCAGCCAATCGCCTTGGCGCAAGAGTCATAGGCTTCGCCGACGCCAAGACATCAAGCACCACCAAGGGAGAGACCCTGAAAGACACCATCCTCATGGTGAGCAACTACGCCGACGTGATCGTGATGCGCCACTTCATCGAGGGTGCGGCACAATACGCCAGCGAGGTGGCGCCCGTGCCCATCATCAACGCAGGCGACGGAGCACACATGCACCCATCGCAATGCATGCTCGACCTCTACTCGATCTACAAGACACAGGGCACATTGGAAAACCTGAACATCTACCTCGTGGGCGACCTCAAGTACGGACGAACCGTACACTCGCTCATCATGGCCATGCGACACTTCCACCCCACCTTCCATTTCATAGCGCCCAAGGAGCTCGCCATGCCCGACGAGTATAAGCTCTATTGCGACAAGCACGGCATAGAATACCACGAGCACACAGCCTTCGACGAGGAAGTGATTGCCAACGCCGACATCCTGTACATGACACGTGTGCAGAAAGAGCGCTTCTCCGACCTCATGGAATATGAGCGAGTGAAGAACGTGTATATCCTGCGCAACAACATGCTGGCCAACGCAAAGCCCAACATGAAGATATTGCACCCGCTGCCACGCGTGAACGAGATAGCCTACGACGTGGACGACAACCCCCACGCCTACTACATCCAGCAAGCCAAGAACGGACTGTTCGCACGCGAAGCGCTCTTCTGCTACTGCCTGGGAATCAGCCTGGACGACGTGAAGAACGACACAACCATCATCGGCGAGTGAAAACAATGAGCACCAACGTAAAAAACGAAAACATCATGGGAAAGAAAGAATTGCAGGTGGCGGCCATCGAGAACGGAACCGTCATCGACCACATACCCGCCGAGAAAACCTACCAAGTGGCACGCTTGCTCGACCTCGACCACCTCGACGCGCAAATAACCATCGGATACAACCTGCCGTCGAAGAAGATCGGAAAGAAAGGAATCATCAAAATCGCCAACAAATATTTCACCGACGAGGAAATCAACCAGCTATCGGTCATCGCGCCAAAGATCGTGCTCAACGTCATCAAAAACTACGAGGTGGTGGACAAGCGAACCATCGACACCCCCGACGAGCTACACGGAATTGTGAAATGCAACAACCCCAAGTGCATCACAAACAATGAGCCCATGTCGACCTTCTTCACCATTGTCGACAAAAGCAAGGGCATACTCAAATGCCACTATTGCGACAAGGAGCAGGACATGAACAAGGTGGAACTGGTGTGAACCCTCGTGTGAACAAGCAGAATAGCAATCATTAAAACTCATTATTAACCCCAAAATCATTACCAATGGAAAGAGACACAGAGATTTTCAGCCTCATTGAGCAAGAGCACCAGCGCCAGCTTAGAGGCATGGAATTAATTGCGTCAGAAAACTTCGTGAGCGACCAGGTGATGGCTGCCATGGGCAGCTACCTCACAAACAAGTACGCCGAGGGTTATCCTGGAAAGCGCTACTATGGCGGATGCCAGATCGTAGACCAAGTGGAGACACTCGCCATCGAACGCATCAAGAAGGTGTTCGACGCCGAGTATGCCAACGTGCAGCCCCACTCTGGCGCACAGGCCAACCAGGCCGTGCTGCTCGCCGTTTTGAAGCCAGGCGACACCTTCATGGGTCTCGACCTCGACCAGGGCGGCCACCTCTCACACGGAAGTAGCGTCAACACATCAGGTATACTCTATCATCAGGTGGGCTACACGCTGAACCGCGAGACGGGCCGCGTGGACTACGACGAGATGGAACGCCTCGCCCTGGAGAACAAGCCTAAGCTCATCATCGGTGGCGGATCGGCCTACAGCCGCGAGTGGGACTACGAGCGCATGCGCAAGATCGCCGACGAGGTGGGAGCCATCTTCATGGTCGACATGGCTCACCCCGCAGGTCTCATCGCCGCCGGATTGCTCAAGAACCCCGTGAAATATGCACATATCGTAACCACCACCACCCACAAGACGCTACGCGGTCCGCGCGGTGGCGTCATCCTGATGGGTAAGGACTTCGACAACCCATGGGGCCTGACCACTAAGAAGGGCGTGGTCAAGCCTATGAGCATGCTGCTCAACAGCGCCGTATTCCCTGGAAACCAGGGTGGACCGTTGGAGCACGTCATCGCCGCCAAGGCCGTGGCTTTCGGCGAGAACCTGCAGCCGTCGTGGGTCGACTACGCCACACAGGTGAAGAAGAACGCTGCCGTATTGGCACAAGACCTCATCGACAGAGGTTACGACATTGTGAGCGGTGGTACCGACAACCACTCCATGCTGCTCGACCTGCGCCCCAAGTATCCCGAGCTCACGGGCAAGGTGGCCGAGAACGCCCTCGTGGCAGCCGACATCACCGTGAACAAGAACAAGGTTCCTTACGACGAGCGTAGCGCATTCCAGACCTCTGGCATCCGCCTCGGCACAGCAGCCATGACAACACGTGGCGCCAAGGAAGACCTCATGCATCTCGTAGCAAGCCTCATCGACGAGGTGCTGGCCGACCCCGAGAACGAGCAGGTCATCAAGCGCGTAAGAGAGAAAGTGAACGAGACCATGAAGGACTATCCGTTGTTTGCCTACTAATCCAAGCAAAGACGCATACGCCTGAACAAGACAACACCTGCTGGGGAAGATTCTACAACCCCAGCAGGGTTTTATTTAACCCCAAAATCCAACCCCAAGATTCAAGCAGGAATCCAACATTGGGATTCAAGCAGAAATCCAACATTGGCGTTCAAGGCAAATCCAAGATTAGGATTTTCAAGCCCCATTCGGGCATGAGCATCCTACGCAGAATCGTGTTTGATGAGGGGAAATATAGCAAGAACCCAACCTTCTCACCCATTTGTGTTTTGAAAAGACAGTACCCTTTCTTCATCGCCCTACTCTGTTCCATGGGAACCATGGCGCAGACACCCATCGCCAACCGCGTAAAAGCCGTGGCCAAGAGGTTGCCAGGACAGGCACAGATCGTTGCAAAATACACCGACAACCGACGCCATTGCCTCTACTACACCTTGCGCGACAGGCTCCTGCGCTACGACGTGAGGACCAACCGACGCGAGGAGGTGACGTTTTCCTCACGCCCCTACGCTTCCATCATTGCCACTTGGATGAGCGATGACAAAAACACATTCTTCATTGCCATCGACAAAAAGGGGATGGTACCCTCCTATCTCGAAAACGGACAGGAGCTGTGGATGTATGATTCGAAAACAAGGAAAACGAAGTTTATAGGCGAGGGATTCTCCATCTCCCATAAACACAACAGGATTACCATCAAGCGTGCCTCGAGATGCATCAACCCATCGGCAGCACAAAGCCAACAACATTGGATGATACGCGACCACCAATTCGACAACGAGGGTACGCCGTTGGGAAAGAGCGAGGAGTATAAGATGAGATAAGGGCGGAAAAGCCCCTATCCCCACGGCGTCACCGGACCGTGATATGGAAGCAGCCTTGCTTCACCTCATACTTAACGTAGCAACGGCCCTTCTCGCGCATATCGCGCAACACCTCAGACAACACCCATTTCAACGTGTCGTTGCGAACCGCACGGCGCTGCTCACCAGGAGCCTCAACCGTCTTGTAACGGTTGTAGCACACATCAAACGTGGTGCCATACAGGTGGCAACTGTTTTGCGTGGCATTGCCATTGCGACCCCGAAGCGTCTCCACATCGGCCTTCGAACGAAGCACGCTGGTAACAATCAGCTTATGCAACGGAACACCTTTCATCTGCAAACTGTCGAAGAAAGCCTGGCCGATGTCTTGCAACAACACCGACGCGCGCGGCACCAAATAAGGAATGCTATTGCGCAACCGATCCACATAGAAATACATGTTGCCGCCTACAAAGACCAGTTCCGACTTGCGGTTCTCGGCGTCCTCGCGGTCGACCACCGGTTTCACACCATGCTTCTGTGCGGCCTCAAGCTGCACATCGTTCTGGTCGGGAAACGACACCTGGAACCCCGGCACACTAAAAATGCGGTTCTTGGCAAGCGTTCCGTCGGCCTTGAAGAAGCGCGAGCGAAGCTTTGCAGAATCGCTCAAACAATAATCATCAACACATTGCGCATCAACCGATTGAATGCTATCGGACGAAACGCCATTCGCCACTTTTCCGTCTGCCACTTGAGCCTCGCACGAATCGGCAACCGATGGGCTCGGCGCATCGTGCGACAAATCGTTAGCCACCGACGGAAAAGCACAACGCACCAACGCCAACACACAGGTGGCGCCCAAAAAAGAAAGGATGTATCTTGATTTGCTAATTTTCATTTCACCTGCAAAATTAGCACAAATAGGAAAAATGGCAAAACAAAGGCTTATAAAATATTCGTTCCGAACACTTAATTTTTATATTTTTAGAATGATATCTCACATATTTATCGTAATTTTGCAACATATTATACACAACAAAAAGAACTAAGGTATTGACAGAGAAACATATAGTACTTGAGGACATCGACCCCGTTGTGTTTTACGGCGTCAACAATGGTCACCTCCAAATGGTTAAGTCGCTCTACCCCAAATTGCGCATCGTAGCTCGCGACAACGTGATTCGCGTGCTGGGCGACGAGGACGAGATGGCCAAGGTGGAGATGGATCTCGAAGCCATGCGCCGACACGTGGTGAAATACAACACCATCAACGACGAAGATATCCTCGACATCATAAAAGGACAACCCACAAAGGCCGATAGCGTCAAGGGCGTACTGGTTTATAGCGTAAGCGGAAGGCCCATCAAAAGCCGGTCGGAGAACCAGCAGCGACTCATCGACGCGTTCAACAAGAACGACATGACATTCGCCGTGGGACCAGCTGGATCGGGAAAGACCTACCTGAGCATTGCCCTCGCCGTAAAGGCCCTGAAGGAAAAAGCGGTGAAGAAAATCATACTGAGCCGACCCGCAGTAGAGGCCGGCGAGAAACTGGGATTCCTGCCCGGCGACATGAAGGACAAGATAGACCCCTACCTCCAACCGCTCTACGACGCCCTGGAGGACATGCTGCCGGCAAGCCGGCTGCAAGACATGATGGACAAGCACGTCATACAGATCGCACCCCTCGCTTTCATGCGCGGACGAACGCTCAGCGATGCCATTGTCATCCTCGACGAGGCACAGAACACCACGCCCGCACAAATCAGGATGTTCCTCACGCGCATGGGATGGAACACGAAGATGATCATCACAGGCGACATGACACAGATCGACCTGCCCAGAGGACAGAAGAGCGGACTGAAAGAGGCGCTCGAAATTCTCTCGGACATAGAGGGCATATCGGTGGTCAACCTAACGCAAAAGGACATTGTGCGCCACAAGTTGGTGACACGCATCGTAGACGCCTACGCCGACTACGACAAGCAGGCCGACAGCAAGGCCACCAGCGGCTCGCACCACAGAAGCACGCAGGAAACAAACGCAGACACAAGGATTTAAAGATTATAAATAATTTATCATGAAGGCATTAACTAGTACCGATTTCCATTTTGATGGACAGAAGAGTGTTTACCACGGAAAAGTGCGCGACGTTTACGACATCAACGACGACCTCATCGTGATGGTGGCCACCGACCGCATCTCCGCATTCGACGTTGTGTTGCCAAAGGGCATCCCCTTCAAGGGACAAGTGCTCAACCAGATTGCCGCAAAGTTCCTCGACTCAACAAGCGACATCTGCCCCAACTGGAAGCAGGCTACACCCGACCCCATGGTGACCGTGGGCCTCAAGTGCGAGGGATTCCGCGTGGAGATGATCATTCGCTCCATCCTCACCGGCTCGGCATGGAGAGCCTATAAGGACGGATGCCGCGAGCTCTGCGGCGTGAAGCTGCCCGACGGAATGCGCGAGAACGAGCGCTTCCCAGAGCCCATCATCACTCCCACAACCAAGGCCGACGAGGGCCACGACATGAACATCTCACGCGAGGAGATCATCGAGCAGGGCATCGTGTCGGCAGAGGACTATGCCGTCATTGAGGACTGGACACGCAAGCTCTTCGCACGCGGTCAGGAGATCGCCGCCAAGCGCGGACTCATCCTCGTTGACACCAAGTACGAGTTTGGAAAACGCAACGGACAGATCTACCTCATCGACGAGATCCACACGCCCGACTCAAGCCGCTACTTCTACGCAGACGGCTACGAGGAGAAACTGGAGAAGGGGCTGCCCCAGCGCCAGCTGTCGAAGGAGTTTGTGCGCCAATGGCTTATCGAGCGTGGCTTCATGAACCAGCCCGGAGAGAAAATGCCAGAGATCACCGACGAGTACGCCCAGCAGGTGTCAGACAGATACGTGGAGCTCTACGAGCATATCACGGGCGAGAAGTTTGACCAAGCTGCCGAGGAGGGCGACATCGCCGCACGCATCGAGAAGAACGTCAGCGAATACCTGGCTTCGAGACAATAAGCACGAATGTACAAGCAAGAAGAGATAAAGCCCTACGGAAAGCAGGGCGCTAAGGAAAAATTGGTGGAGGAGATGTTCGACAACATCGCCCCCACCTACGACACGCTCAACCACCGCCTATCGTGGAACATCGACAAGGGATGGAGAAGAAGCGCCATCAGACAGTTGGCGCCCGGAAAACCCAAGCGCATACTCGACATAGCCACCGGAACGGGCGACTTCGCCATCTTGGCAGCCCAAGCGCTCTGCCCCGAAAAGATCGTCGGCATCGACATATCCGAGGGTATGCTGAAAGTGGCAAGGGAGAAGGTGAAGCACGCACATCTGGAGGGAAAGGTCGAAATGAGGAAGGAAGACTGCTTGGCCATGTCGTTCCCCGACAACACGTTCGACGCCGCCACATCGGCCTTCGGCATACGCAACTTCCAAGACCTCGACAAGGGATTGGCGGAGATTTGCCGAGTGATGAAGCCCGGAGGGCAGCTGAGCCTGGTGGAGCTCACCACACCCGTGTCGTTCCCCATGAAGCAGCTCTTCAAGATATATTCGCACACCATCCTCCCCGTCTACGGAAAACTGATCTCGAAAGACAAGGGAGCATACCAATACCTCACTGCATCCATTGAGGCATTCCCACAAGGAGAACAAATGGTGGGAATACTCAAGAAGGCAGGCTTCTCACAAGCTTCGTTCCGAAGATTGACCTTTGGCATCTGCACCATGTATTATGCTCAAAAATAATTCTGACTATGGACAAATACGGTTTAATCGGCTACCCCTTGGGCCACTCGTTCTCCATCGGATACTTCAACGAGAAGTTTGAAAACGAGGGCATCAACGCCACCTACGAGAATTTTGAGATTCCGTCGATCGACGGATTACCTGAAATCCTTGACTCAAACCCCAACCTGCGAGGGCTTAACGTCACCATTCCCTATAAAGAAAAGGTGATAGGGTTTCTCGATGCGCTAAGCAAAGACGCAAGGGAGATAGGGGCGGTAAACGTCATCAGGGTGACGCACAAGGGAAGCAAAACCATCCTAAAGGGATTCAACAGCGACGTCATCGGATTCACCCAAAGCATCGAGCCGCTGCTTGAGCGATTCCACAAGAAGGCGCTCGTGCTGGGAACAGGCGGAGCGTCGAAAGCCATCGAGTATGGCCTGAGAAAGCTCGGACTGGAAACCTTGAAGGTGAGCCGAACCGAAAAGCCAGGAACAACACAATACAGCAAAATCACGCCAGAAACCATTAAGGAATACAATGTGATCGTAAACTGCACGCCCATCGGCATGTACCCGCACGCCGACGAATGTCCCAACCTACCCTATGAGGCCATGGACGGGCATACGTTGCTCTACGACCTCATATACAACCCCGACGAAACCTTATTCATGAAAAGGGGAAAGGCTCACGGAGCCATCGTCAAGAACGGACTGGAGATGCTGTTGCTCCAAGCCTTCGCCAGTTGGGAGTTTTGGAACAGCAAAGAATAATCACCATTAACACATCCATCAACCATGAACAACCGATACATGATGCGTGGCGTCAGCGCCGCTAAGGAAGACGTGCACAACGCCATCAAAAACATAGACAAGGGCCTCTTTCCACAGGCCTTCTGCAAAATCATACCCGATATTCTGGGCGGCGACCCCGACTACTGCAACATCATGCACGCAGACGGGGCTGGCACCAAGTCGTCGCTCGCTTATATGTATTGGAAAGAAACCGGTGACCTGAGCGTATGGAAAGGCATCGCACAAGACGCCATAGTGATGAACACCGACGACCTGCTCTGTGTGGGAGCCGTCGACAACATCCTCCTGTCGAGCACCATCGGTAGAAACAAGATGCTCGTACCCGGAGAGGTCATCAGCGAAATCATCAATGGAACAGATAGCTTCCTTGAGGAAATGCGCCAACTGGGAGTGGGTATATGGCCCACGGGAGGCGAGACGGCCGACGTGGGCGACCTGGTGAGAACCATCATCGTCGACTCTACCGTAACATGCCGCATGAAGCGTAGCGATGTCATCGACAACGCCAACATCAAACCCGGAGACGTCATCGTGGGCCTGAGCTCAACAGGACAGGCCACCTACGAGCACAGATACAACGGAGGTATGGGAAGCAACGGACTGACCAGCGCACGCCATGACGTGTTCGCCAAATACTTGGCGGAGAAATTCCCCGAGAGCTACGACCAAGCCGTCCCCAACGAGCTCGTGTATAGCGGAAAGTATAAGTTGACCGAGAAAATCGAGGGATTGACGGTGGATGCCGGACAGCTGGTGCTCTCACCCACACGCACCTACGCACCGATCATCAGAAAGATATTGGACGAGTTGCATCCTGAGATCCACGGAATGGTGCATTGCACAGGCGGCGCACAGACAAAGGTGCTGCATTTCGTGGGCGAGAACTGCAAGGTCGTCAAGGACAACATGTTCCCCATCCCCCCACTCTTCCAAATCATCCACGACTGCAGCGGAACCGATTGGAAAGAGATGTACCAGGTGTTCAACATGGGCCACAGAATGGAAATCTACGTCAAGCCGGAGTTTGCCGACCAGGTGATAGCCATCAGCAAGAGCTTTGGCGTCGACGCACAGGTGGTGGGACGCATCGAGGAAGGCACACGCTCATTGACCATCAAGAGCGAATATGGCGAGTTCAATTATTAATTAAAAAAGGAAAACCACCCATTCGTTTTATCCGACCAAACTGAAACATGGCAGACAACAACAAGATACTGGAAAAACTTGAAGGCTTGGTAAGTCGATACGAGGAGGTAAGCATGCTGATTACCGACCCGGCGGTCATTGCCGACCAGCAACGATACGTCAAGCTGACAAAGGAATACAAAGACCTCGACGACATCATGGACGCCAGAGGGCGTTACATAGCATGCCTGAACGCAATCAAGGAAGCTAAGGACATATTGGCCAACGAAAGCGATCCCGACATGAAGGCTATGGCTCGAGAGGAACTGCAAGAGAACGAGAGCCTGCAACCCAAACTGGAAGAGGAAATCAAACTCGACTTGGTGCCCAAGGATCCCGAGGACGCCAAGAATGTGCAGATGGAAATTCGCGCAGGAACAGGCGGCGACGAAGCTGCCCTCTTCGCAGGCGACCTCTTTAATATGTATAAGCGCTATTGCGAGAAGAAGGGATGGACAGTGAGCGTAACAGATGCCAACGAAGGCGCTGTTGGCGGATACAAGGAGATCGACTTCGCCGTAACTGGCGACAACGTTTATGGCATCCTCAAGTATGAGTCGGGCGTGCACCGTGTGCAACGAGTTCCGGCCACGGAGACCCAAGGACGCATGCATACCAGCGCGGCCACGGTAGCCGTATTGCCCGAGGCGGAGAAGTTTGAGGTGCACATCAACGAGGGCGACATCAAGTGGGACACATTCCGTTCCAGCGGAGCCGGTGGACAGAACGTCAACAAGGTTAGCTCGGGCGTCCGCTTGCGCTATCCCTGGAAGAATCCTGAGACGGGCGAAGTGGAGGAAATCCTCATCGAATGTACCGAAACGCGCGACCAGCCCAAGAACAAGGAACGAGCCCTGAGCCGTCTGTACACATACATCTACGACCATGAGCATAAGAAGTACATGGACGACATCTCAAGCCGACGCCGCTCATTGGTGTCGACGGGCGACCGAAGCGCCAAGATCAGAACCTACAACTTCCCACAGGGCCGTGTTACCGACCACAGAATCGGATACACCACACACGACCTGCAAGGATTCTTGGCGGGCGACATCCAAGACATGATCGACGCCTTGATCGTTGTGGAGAACGCCGAGAAACTGAAAGAAAACGAATTATAGACCCAATACCATGAACAGACAACAAATCATAGAGCAGATCTTCAGCAAGAAGACTTTCTTATGCGTGGGACTCGACACAGACCTTCGCAAGATCCCACAGTTCCTGCTGAAAGAGGAAGACCCCGCATTCGAGTTTAACAAGCAAATCATCGATGCGACGGCCCCCTACTGTATGGCTTACAAGCCCAACCTCGCATTCTACGAGAGCATGGGGCTCAAGGGCATAGCCACCTTCGAGAAGACCATCAATTATCTCAAGGAAAACTACCCCAACCACTTCATCATCGCCGACGCCAAGCGTGGTGACATTGGCAACACATCGAACATGTACGCCAAGAGCTTTTTCGAGGATTTCGGTGTCCACTCGCTGACCATCGCCCCCTATATGGGCGAGGACAGCGTCAAGCCGTTCTTGGCTTACCAGGGAAAATGGGTCATCTTGCTTGCACTCACGTCAAACGCAGGATCGGCCGACTTCCAACTGACCGAGGATGCACATGGCGAGCGCCTCTTCGAGAAGGTGCTTAGGAAAAGCACCGAGTGGGGCGACAAAAACAACATGATGTATGTGGTGGGCGCCACACAAGGCAAGATGTTTGAGGACATCCGAAAAATTGTGCCCGACCACTTCCTGCTGGTTCCAGGTGTTGGCGCTCAAGGCGGAAGCTTGCAAGAGGTTTGCAAATACGGAATGACCAAGGAGTGCGGACTGATCGTCAACTCAAGCCGTGGCATCATCTACGCAAGCCAAGGTGAAGACTTCGCCCAGGCGGCAGCAGAAAAGGCCAAAGCCCTGCAACAGGAAATGGCCATCGAACTGGAAAAGATCTAAGCCCCATCGGGCATCGGGTTTGGATGAGATCAACCCGTATTTTCAATTCACATAAGGCGCGCAATTGTGCAATTGCGCGCCTTTACTAATTAAAAACCCAAATATTAATCGAGTTTTTCCTCTTTTTTAAATATTAATTACTATATTTGCAGAAATATTTCAATCAAAACTAAAAATGGAATTCTCTGCAAAGCAAATAGCCCAGTTCATCGGAGGAAAAATCGAGGGCGACGAAAACGCGAAGGTTCACACTTTTGCGAAGATTGAGGAAGGCGTGCCCGGAGCCATTTCTTTTTTGGCTAACGGCAAGTATGCTCATTACCTCGACGATACACAGTCAAGCATTGTCCTGATCGACGAGAGCATCAACCTTGAAAAAGCCGTAAAGCCTACTCTTATCAGAGTGAAAAACGCACGCGACTGTGTGGCTAAGCTGTTACAGATGTATGAGGCTGCCAAACCCAAAAAGACTGGCATAGACAAATTGGCATTCATCTCTCCCAAGGCCACAATAGGCAAGGATGTGTATGTGGGAGCTTTCGCATACATCGGCGACGGAGTGGAGATTGGCGACGGATGCCAAATCTATCCCCATGCCGTTATCGGCGACAACGTGAAAGTGGGCGAGCAATGCATCATATACCCAAACACCACCATTTACTACGGGTGTAAGTTGGGAAACCGAGTAATCATCCATGCAGGAACCGTCATCGGATCAGATGGATTTGGATTTGCACCTAACGTGGAAACCGGACAATACGATAAGATTCCGCAGATTGGCATCGTAACCATTGAGGACGATGTGGAAATCGGCGCCAATTCTTGCGTAGACCGTTCAACCATGGGATCAACCTACGTGCGCAAGGGCGTGAAGCTCGACAACCTTGTGCAAATTGCACACAACACCGACATCGGAAAGAACACCGTCATGTCAGCCCAGGTTGGCGTGGCAGGATCCACAAAGGTTGGAGAGTGGTGTATGTTTGGAGGACAAGTGGGTATCGCCGGACATATCCAAATTGGCGACAAGGTGTTCTTGGGCGCACAATCAGGAGTGCCCGGCTCATTGGAGAGCAACCAGACGCTCATCGGTACGCCTCCCATGCAGAAGCTGCCCTATTTCAAGAGCCAAGCCATCTTCCAGCGCTTGCCTGAGATGTACAAGCAACTGACGGCTTTGCAGAAAGAAGTCGAACAATTAAAGAAAAAACAATGAAGCACATGGATACAGCAAAACAAACGACGCTTGGCGGAAGTTTCTCCCTTTACGGAAAGGGACTTCACACAGGCCTAAGTCTTACCGTGACTTTCAATCCCGCTCCAGAAAACACAGGCTACAAGATACAACGCATTGACTTAGAGGGCGAACCCATCATCGAAGCCATCGCCGAGAACGTTGGCGACACACAGCGCGGAACCGTTCTCCAATGTGGCGAGGTCAGAGTGTCGACCATCGAGCATGGCATGTCGGCCCTTTACGCATTGGGCATCGACAACTGCCTCATTCAGGTCAACGGCCCTGAGTTCCCCATCCTGGATGGTTCAGCAAACCCCTATGTGGAGAAGATCAACGAGGTGGGAATTGTTGAGCAGAACGCTCCGAAGGACTACTATATCATTCGCAAGAAAATCGAGGTGCGCGATGAGGAAACAGGATCGTGCATCACCATCTTGCCCGATGAGCAGTTCTCGGTAACTGCCATGTGCTCTTTCCAATCGAAATTCATCAGTAGCCAGTTTGCCACACTCGACAACATAGCTAACTATTCATCGGAAATAGCACCTGCACGCACCTTCGTCTTCGTGCGCGACATCATGCCTTTGTTGGAGGCCAACCTTATCAAGGGCGGAGACCTCGACAACGCCATCGTAATTTACGAGAAAAAGGTGGAGCAAGCACAGTTGGACAAGTTGGCCGACCTGCTTAAGGTTACACACATGGATGCCACAAAGATTGGCTACATCCAACACAAGCCCTTGATGTGGGACAACGAGTGCACAAGGCACAAACTCCTCGACATCATTGGCGACATGGCACTGATCGGCAAACCCATCAAGGGTCGCATCATTGCCACACGGCCAGGTCACACCATCAACAACAAGTTTGCGCGCCTCATGCGCAAGGAGATTCGCAAGCACGAAATCCAAGCCCCCATCTACGACCCCAACGACGAACCGCTGATGGATAACATCCGCATCCGCCAGCTTTTGCCCCACCGCTACCCCATGCAGCTCATCGACAAGGTGGTGGCCATGGGCGCAACAAGCATCGTGGGCGTAAAGAATGTCACCGCCAATGAGCCCTTCTTCCAAGGACACTTCCCAGAAGAGCCCGTCATGCCTGGTGTGCTCCAGATCGAGGCTATGGCTCAATGTGGTGGACTGTTGGTTTTGAGCCAGTTGGAAGAACCCGAGAAATGGTCTACCTATTTCTTGAAAATCGACGATGTGAAGTTTAGGCACAAAGTCGTTCCGGGCGACACCTTGCTTTTCAGAGTAGAACTCCTTGGCCCCGTCCGCCACGGCATCAGCTCCATGAAGGGTTACATGTTCGTCGGCGACCACGTAGTGTCGGAGGCTACCTTCACCGCACAAATCATAAAAAACAAATAAATCTCTTACTATGAACCAGATAAGTCCATTAGCATTCGTGCATCCCGAGGCAAAACTGGGAGACAACAACATCATTGGCCCATTCTGCTATATCGATCGCAACACGGTTTTGGGCGACAACAACGTTCTACAGAACAATGTCACCATCAACTATGGAGCGCGCATAGGAAGCGGTAACGAGATTTTCCCCGGAGCCAGCATTTCCACCAAGCCACAAGACTTGAAGTTCAAAGGCGAGGATACCATCTGCGAGGTGGGCAACAACAATAGCATTCGCGAAAACGTAACCATCTCACGAGGAACCGCCTCACGAGGAACCACCAAGGTGGGTGACAACAACCTGCTGATGGAGAACATGCACGTGGCGCACGATTGCATCTTGGGTAGCCGACTCATCATCGGCAACTCTACCAAGTTTGCAGGCGAGGTCACCGTCGACGACAATGCCATCATAAGTGCTGTGGTGCTCTGCCACCAGTTCTGCCACATCGGAGGTTACGTCATGATCCAAGGCGGCTGCCGCTTTAGCCAAGACATTCCCCCATACATTATTGCAGGCAAGGAGCCCACTCGCTATGCAGGTATCAACCTTGTGGGATTGAGACGCCACGGATTCAGCAACGACCTCATTGATCTCATCCACAACGCTTATCGCATGCTCTATAGCGAGGGTATCTTGGCCGAGGGCATCAAGAAGATCAAAAGCGAACTTCAGATTACGCCTGAGATTCAATACATTATCGATTTTGTGTCATCATCAAAGCGCGGTATCATTCGCTAACTCATGTCGCACACGACATGCATAACGAATTACCCAACACGCATAGACCGACACATTACCAACGCACGAACGAAGGAACATCATCTTTGTTCCTACTTACCAATAAAAAGAATTGAGGGATGCGCTACGGCACGCCCTCAATTCTTACAATAGCTTGGCAAACAACCATCACAACGCGATTCCTTGATGTTACCAACGACTAAAAATCTAATCGTTATTTTAGGACCGACAGGAGTGGGAAAAAGCGAACTTTGCATTCAAGTCGCCCAACAGCTCAACACGCCAGTCATCAACGCTGACTCGCGCCAAATCTTTGCCGAACTTCCTATAGGCACCGCCGCGCCCACCAAGGCCCAACTTGCGCTTGCCAAGCATTATTTTGTTGGCGCCCATCACTTAGAAGATTACTATAGCGCTTCCATGTTCGAACAGGAAGTGTTGGCTCTCCTGGAGCGTCTATACAATGGCGAGGAAGACGGCGTTCCCCACCCCAACTGTCTTATGTCTGGTGGTAGCATGATGTATATCGATGCTGTGTGCAACGGCATCGACGACATTCCTACCGTCGACGACGAAACACGCCAAACACTGAAGCAACGTCTTGCCGACGAGGGACTTCCCGCCCTTGTCGAGGAATTGAAAACGTTAGACCTCGAGCATTGGCAGATCGTAGACCGAAACAACCCTCGACGTGTGGTACATGCCTTGGAAATATGCCACATGACAGGAAAGACCTACTCCTCCTTCCGCACAAAGAAGAAGAAGGAACGCCCTTTCAACATCATCAAGATAGGATTGAACCGCCCCAGGGAGGAAATGTACGACCGCATCAACAAGCGCGTTCTTGAAATGGTCGACCACGGACTGATTGATGAGGCAAGGGCGCTCTACCCCAAACGTGGGCTCAATTCCTTAAACACCGTGGGCTACAAGGAGTTGTTCGCTTACTTCGACAACACCATCAGCCTCGAAGAGGCCATCAGGCAAATCCAGTCAAACTCACGCTGCTATATGCGCAAACAACTGACTTGGTTCAAGAAAGATACCGATATCACTTGGTTTTCACCCGAAAACATTGAAGATATCTTAAATTTCATCCATCAGAAGACACGTTAACCGACATATTTCGTATATTTGCAATAATATAATATCAACAAGCAATGAAAAAGATTAAGGCATTGGCAGGCTGGTTCTGGCGTATGATGCGCAAATTCTGGCCATGGTATAAAGGGTTGTATCGCGGACGAGCATGGTACACCAAAACAGGTGTCGCTTTCGTTTCACTCATCGTCGCCTTCCTATTGTACCTGGGAGCAGTCGACATCAATTTCCTTTGGCTTTTCGGAAGGAGCCCAGGATATTTTTCGGGCATTCTCGACCCGCAGACCAACCAAGCCTCGGAAATCTATAGTGCCGATGGCAAGTTGATTGGAAAATTCTTTAACGAGAACCGCACTCCCGTGAAATACGAAGAGGTGGCTCCCGCTTTCTTCAAGGCGCTCATCGACACCGAGGACGAGCGCTACTACAAGCGACCCCGTGGCATGGCCGTCGACGTCGTGGGCGTGTTCAGTGCCATGAAAGATGCGGTGCTACACCACGATGGACGTGGCGCATCTACCATCAGCCAACAGTTGGCAAAGAACATGTTCCGTGTGCGTTCCAACTACTCTACGGGGCTACTGGGAAAAATTCCTGGTTTGAAGATACTCATCATCAAGAGTAAGGAATGGATCATTGCTACGAAGTTGGAGACCGTATTCAACAAGAAGGAGATCATAACCATGTACGCCAACACCGTGGACTTCGGTTCCAACGCCTATGGCATCAAGACAGCTGCCAAAACGTACTTCGACACAACCCCCGACAGCCTGAAGACAGAGGAGGCCGCCGTACTTGTGGGTATGCTGAAAGCCACCACTCTATACAATCCTAAGTCGAACCCCGAGAAGAGCTTTGTGCGCCGCAACACAGTTCTCAACAACATGCGCACTCACAACGACCTCACTCGTCAGGAGTACGACTCACTGAAGGCCATCCCCATTACCTTGCATTATAAGATGGAGGAAAACTACGATGGCCAGGCCTTGTATTTCCGCCAGGCCATCTCTGATGAACTTAAGGACTGGTGCGACGAGAACCATTACGACCTTTACAGTTCGGGATTGAAGATTTACACGACCTTAGACTCCAAGATGCAGAAATATGCTGAGGAGGCCGCTAAGAAGCAAATGGAGATTGTGCAGAAGAACTTCAACAACCATTGGAGCATCTACCGCAACCAAGACTCCAATTGGCTGCGTCAGGAGCCTTGGCAAGACGAGAACCATCAGGTAATCCCCAACTTTGTGCAAAGCATTGCCGAGCGCCAGCCTTTCTATAAGGCCCTACAAGCAAGGTTCCCCGACCAGCCCGACTCTGTGACTTATTATTATAAGGAATGGAAACACCCTGTGAAGGTGTTCGACTACGACAAGGGTTCCATCACCAAGATGATGACATCAGAGGACTCCATCAAGTACATGGTGACCTTCATGCATTGCGCAATGGTGGCCATGGAACCTCAAACGGGTGCCGTAAAGGCATGGGTTGGCGACATCGATTTCAAGTCGTGGAAATACGATAAGGTAACGGCGCAAAGACAGCCTGGATCTACGTTCAAGTTGTTTGTCTATACCGAGGCTATGAACGAAGGTCTCACTCCTTGCGATAAGCGACGCGACGAATACATCTCCATGCAGGTCTACGACAAAAAGAAAAAGGAAATGACCACTTGGACCCCGACAAACGCCAATGGCTCATTCTCGGGCGATTCCATCCCCCTGAAGAGCGCGTTCGCCAAGAGTATCAACTCGGTGGCCGTTCGCTTGGGTCAGGAATTGGGAATCAAGAACATCATTGAAACGGCTCAAAAAATGGGTATCGAGAGCCCATTGGACGATAACCCAGCCTTGGCCTTGGGATCGAGTGATGTCAACCTGCTCGAGTTGGCAGGTGCCTACTGCACCATCGCCAACAACGGCATGCACCATCGACCCACGTTGGTGACGCGCATCGTCGACAGCGACGGCAACGAGGTGTTCGTGGATAAGTCCACGTCCGAGCAAGTCATCCCATACAAGAGCGCCTTCTTCATGCAAAAGTTGCTCATGAGCGGCACACACGACGGTGGTGGCACATCGGTGAGCCTGTCCGCCGCCGAATATGCAGGCAACTCATTTAGAGACACCGATTGGGGTGGCAAGACGGGAACGACTAACAACCACTCCGACGCTTGGTTCGTAGGAGTCAGCCCCAACCTGGTTGTGGGCGCATGGGTAGGCGGTGAATACCGCTCCATCCATTTCCGCACAGGTGCGCTCGGACAGGGCGCAAGGACGGCATTGCCCATCTGCGGCTACTTCATCCATTCGGTCATGGAAGATCCTGCTTTCCAGAAGTACCACGCTAAGTTCCAAACTCCTAACGACGAGAGCATCACCAAGGACATGTACGATTGCTCGCCTTACTACGCTCCGGCACGCAACGACTCATCAAGTCTGCATCGTGATAGCGTGATGGTTACCGATGAGGAGATTGTGCTCGATGAGAATGGCAACCCCATTACCACGCCATCGCAAGGCACCACACTCGGAAAGGAAAAGACCGAGACAGGCACTGACAAAAAGCACAAGACAGAGGAAACTGTCAATTTCGACAATCTCTAAACATACTTATGCCTACAACTGGGGAAACTCAAATAGACCTTCAGAATGAAGAGCTGCAACAAGCACTTCAAATCATACAATTTACCCGCCGCTCGCTTTTCCTTACGGGGAAAGCGGGGACGGGTAAATCCACTTTCTTGCGATACATAGCGTCGCACACCAAAAAGAAACACATCATACTTGCCCCTACGGGTATCGCCGCCATCAATGCGGGAGGATCCACTCTGCATAGTTTCTTCAAGTTGCCCTTCCACCCCCTACTACCCAACGACACCCAGTACACGCCTCACAACATTCGCAAGACGTTAAAATACAACAGTGAGAAAATCAAGATTCTGCGTGAGTTGGAACTCATCATCATCGACGAGATCAGTATGGTTCGCGCAGACATCATCGACTTTATCGACAAGGTGCTACGCATCTATTGCCACAACATGCGCGAGCCGTTTGGTGGCAAACAGTTGTTGTTTGTAGGCGATATCTACCAGCTGGAACCTGTGGTACGTGAGGACGATTGGCAATTATTGCGTCCCTTTTATGCGTCTGCCTATTTTTTCGACGCCAAGATATTCTACCAGATGCAGCTGGTATCCATCGAACTGAGGAAGGTTTACAGGCAAAGCGATCCTACATTCATCAGCATCCTTGACCATATCCGCACGTCACAAGTGAGTACTACCGACCTGGCGCTGCTCAACGAGCGTGTCACTTTCGACGACAACCAAGCAACGGAGACAACCAACGATAAGCAATTATCCATTACATTGTCAGCACGCCGCGACACGGTCGACTTCATCAACAACAAACGGTTGTCGGATCTCCCTGGAGGCGCTGAAATGTTCATGGGCGTCATCGAAGGAGAATTTCCAGAGTCGAGCCTTCCCACCCCAAAAGAGTTGGAATTGAAGATTGGTGCGCAGGTGCTCTTCGTCAAAAACGATATGGACCATCGTTGGGTGAACGGCACCCTTGGCACCGTGATTGGTTTCGATGAAGAGAATCACGATCGCATCTATGTAGTTGCAGAAGACGGGAACGAACTGGATGTGGAACGCGAGAAATGGTCGAACGTAAGATACACGTTCAACGAACAGGAGAAGAAGATCGAGGAGCAAGAATTGGGCACCTATACCCAATTCCCTGTACGCTTGGCATGGGCCATTACAGTCCATAAGAGTCAGGGGCTAACGTTCAACCGCGTAAATCTCGACTTCACCGGTGGCGTCTTCGCAGGCGGACAGACCTACGTCGCCCTCTCACGCTGCACTTCACTACAGGGCTTAACCCTAAAAAATCCTATTCAGCGCAACGACATCTTCGTACGCACGGAAGTCAAGAACTTTGCTAAGAGTTACAACGACCCCACGGCCATTAGCACCGCCCTCAAGCAGTCGAAGGCCGACAAGGAGTATTGGGATGCCATGCAAGCCTTCGACAGAGGTGACATGCAAGCTGCACTCGACGCCTTCTTCCTGGCCATTCACAGTCGTTACGACATAGAGAAACCTGCATCAAAAAGGCTTATCCGACGTAAACTCAACATCATTAACACACAACAAAAGAAGATCGAGGAGCTACAAGACCAAATACAACAGAAAAACGACTTCTTGAAAAAACTTGCTGTTGAGTATGTAATCATGGGCAAGGAATGCGAAATGGAGAAAATGAAGGAAGCAGCCATCCGTAACTACGAAAAAGCATTAGCCCTTTGTCCCGATATACCTGAAGCCAAACGAAAACTCAAAAAGTTGAAACAAAAGAAATAATGTCCTTCATAAAGAAAATTACGCACTTTGTAATCAATTAGTACCTAAGCTGGTAACACAATTAATAAAAGCGCATGCCTTTAATTAAGGCATGCGCTTTTATTAAGAAAATGCGACATCTCTATGTTTCTTACCAGATTTCTCTTGGTAAACAACTTCTACTACTGAACACAAGTTACAGTCACTACACCTTACAACAAGTAAGACCTTACACCTTCCAATAAGTACAAGACCATACATCTTGCAGCAAGCACAAGGACATACACCTTGAAGCAAGCATAAGGCCAAATACCACACAAAGAGGACAAGAGCCCTACTTCCTACAACACGCAAAAGCCCGAAGACTCGTTAGAATCCTCGGGCTTCGCTCTTTTGAAAGAAGGCGG
>NZ_JAHKBE010000045.1 GCF_018789675.1 Hallella faecis | reverse complement strand
CTGACAATTAGATCGTTAGGTTGTTTTTGACTGATTTACGAGCATCCCTAATTAAGAGAATAAATATGAAAGAAAAAACAGAAAGTTCAGCAGTCTGCCATCATCATCGAGTAGGCTTCCTGGGATTGCTCATAACATTAGGCATCGTGTTTGGAGATATCGGAACATCACCCCTCTATGTGATGAAGGCCATCCTCCATACAGGCGAAACCATCAACGAGAGCACTATCCTGGGCGCATTGTCCTGCATCATCTGGACGCTCACCCTTCAGACCACCATCAAATACGTATGCGTGGCACTGCGAGCCGACAACAATGGCGAAGGAGGCATTCTTGCCCTCTATGCCCTGCTGCGCCGACTCAAGAACAAGTGGATTTATTTATTGGCTATCATTGGCGCAAGCACCTTGCTGGCAGATGGAATCATTACCCCAGCCATCACGGTTACCACAGCCATCGAAGGACTCGAAAGCATCAGTCCCAACCTGCCGGTCATTCCTATCACCCTTGCCATTATCACGATCATCTTCTTCGTGCAGCGCTTTGGCACCGAAAGCATAGGCAAGTCGTTCGGAGTCTTCATGCTGCTTTGGTTCCTGCTGCTGGGCGTGACGGGAGCTTTCAGCATCACGTCTTATCCATTGATACTGAAGGCTTTCAATCCTTATTATGCAGCCATACTGCTGGCCAAATCACCAGAATGGTTCTTGATTCTGGGTGCCGTATTTCTCTGTACCACGGGTGCTGAGGCACTTTACTCCGACCTGGGGCATTGCGGTAGGAAGAACATCGCCATCAGCTGGGGTTTTGTTAAGACCATGCTCATTCTCAACTATCTAGGACAGGGAGCATGGGTGCTGAACCATGTGCCGACAGCATTGTCCGTGAATCCATTCTTTTCCATCATGCCGCAGAGCCTACTGTTCTTCTCCATCATCATGGCCACGGGTGCGGCAATCGTTGCGAGTCAGGCACTTATCAGCGGAACCTTCTCCATATTGAGCGAAGCCATGAACCTGCACTTCTGGCCCCGCATGCGAATCAAGCATCCTACCCATGTAAAGGGACAGCTCTATATCCCGATGATCAACCTTGCCATGTACATCGGCGTGGTTATCATCATCCTGCTCTTTCGCGACTCCTCGCACATGGAGGCAGCCTACGGACTCGCCATCACCATCACTATGCTGATGACCACCCTGTTGCTCGGTTTCTACCTGCACAGCAAGGGCGTGTCGCGAATCCTCACGATATTGTTTATGGGCGCATACTGCACCATCGAGGCCATCTTTCTGGCAGCCAACCTGTCGAAGTTTCTCGCAGGAGGATGGTGTACGATGCTCATAGGCGGCATCCTGTTCCTGATGATGTATGTATGGGTGAGAGCCATGAAGATACGCCGCCATTATATCAGCGCCAAACCTCTGGACGACTATTATCAGATTATCTCCGACATCAAGACCGACGAGAGCATTCCCAAGTACGCCTCCAACCTTGTCTATATAAACCATGCCAACCAGGAAGGTACCGTAGACGACAAACTGCTCTACTCAATCATCAACAAGCAGCCTAAACGTGCTGACCATTACTGGCTTATCAACATGGAGTTTGCCGATACACCAGACACATTGGAATACAGCTGCGAAACCCTTGTGCCCGACACGCTTTACAGCATAACGATGCACATAGGTTTCCGCATAGAACCACGTGTGAGTCTATATCTGCGACAAGTGGTGGAAGATCTTGTGGCAAGCAAGAAGGTGGATTTAAGAAGCACTTATCCTTCGCTTCGCAAAAACAGAATCCCTGGAGATTTCCGATTCATCATCATTCATCGCGTATATTATCCGGAGAGTTCCGGCAACCGCCAGCAGAACTTGTTGATGACTTTATACGCTCTTATCAGCAAGATAGGTATCGACGAGCCAAAGGCATTGGGTCTCGACACTTCTATGGTGGTGGTAGAACGTGTGCCGCTCATAATCGACCAAAGCAATAGAAGCGGCAGGCGCATCATACAAATTGCGGAAGAAAAGTAAGGTTTTTATGGCGTAGGCGTTAAACCCTTGGTAGGTATGTGCGTCAAAACAATAGTTGTACAACAAAACAGAGGTTCACAAGAATCTTGAAAACAAGTAGAACTATTAATAACGCAAACAATGATGAAGAAATTATTGATGATGATGGTAGTTGCGCTGAGCATGGTGCTGACTGCCAATGCACAGAGTAATGACGACCAGCAGGTCGGAAGCCAGCACAAGAATAGGGCAGAGATGGTGCAGAAGATGACCAATCGCATGGTGGAGCGCTATGGGCTCAACGACGACCAGGCCAAGCAACTGCTGAAGTTGAACGAGACATACCAAGGCAAGTTTATGGCTCGCCGCCCAGGCATGGGCCAGCGCCAGCTTGACAAGGCGCAGTGCGACAGCTGCCAGCATGCCTCCAAAGCGCAGCGCCCCACAAAGGAGCAGGCCGAGGCCATGATGAAGATTATGAAGGAGCAACGCGAGGCCTACAAGGCTGAGGTGAAGAAAATAATGACCGCGGAACAGTTTGCCAAGTATGAGGAAGACTGCAAGAACAACCGTCCCGGTCGTAAACGCGCTGTACGCTAAGAATCCCCCCTTAGGGTTCAGGTAGGAGGGTGTGTCATAATTGACTATGGTCATTTATGGTGCACCCTCCTTTTGTATATCGTTTAGCGAGAGTAAAACCAAAGTTTTTTATTTATTTTTGTTATATGGTGCCCCATTGTCTTAAAATTGCCATCCAGACACTCTACGAAACAGAAAATATGGCAAACACAGGCCCATTATACCGCCTTTTTCAACTTTCTACACATTTTCTTCAGATTGAAGGCAATGGCAAAGAAGGCAAAGTCCATTTCGACCTTGTCTTTTCCAAAATGTCTGAATCGTTTGTAGCCGTAGTCAGCCTTCATCTGCCCAAAGACCGCCTCTGGTTCGATGCACCTACGACCTCGATGCTTTATTCCATCCTCAGATGTCAGCCTTTCTGATGCTTTGCGCTTGTATTCCTTCAAGCGGTGATTGACTTCTATGACTCTGTTTCCTTTAGCCTTGAAACAAGATCCTCTAAGCGGGCATCCTTCGCAGTTTTGGGCTCTGTACCTTACGCTTTCCGTCTGGTATCCATTTGCTGTCTTGTCGAGCTTGGTGCCAATGCGTTCCATGTGCAGCCCCATCGGGCATACATAATAGTCTTGTTCGGCATTGTAGAAGAAGCTGTCCTGATGAAATGGACTTGGAGCATAGTGCATACGCTGCTCCTTGTGGAACATGTTGTATTTGACGTAGGCCTCGATACCGTTCTCCTCCATAAAGCGGTAGTTTTCCTCAGAACCGTAGCCAGAGTCAGCAACCTCAGTACTTGCCAGATGTCCATAGCGTGCAGCAAAGGAGCACATGAATGGAATGTATGTCAGAGTGTCTGTGGGATTGGGGAACAAGGCGTAGTTGAGAATGAACTGATTCTCGGTGCCTATCTGCAGATTGTATCCAGGTTTGGTCTGTCCATTGTTCATCGCATCCTCCTTCATGCGCATGAAGGTGGCATCGGGGTCCGTCTTGCTGAAGGAGTTTCTCTTGCCGAGCGTTTCCTTCTTCTGTTCATAATCTGCAAGAGAGACCGCCTTTTTCTCTATCTCCTTTATCTGCTTCTTTTTCTCACGCAGTGCTTTCTTCGCCTCTTTTGCCTGTGGCCCTCTTTCGACAACTCCTCTTTCAGACGTGATGTTATCTCGCAGATAATGGCTGGGGTTATCTCGATTGACTCGGGCTTGATTGCATTGTCCTGGGCTATAGCGTCGTCTACCTGAGACAGGAGCACGGCAAGCTGACGCTTGAGCTTGTCTATATTGCGTTCCACGTTCTTGCGCCAGACAAAGGTGTACTTGTTGGCCTTGGACTCTATCTTCGTGCCGTCGACATACTCCACATCAAGTGTGATAAAACCTTTCTCTGCCAACAGAAGAACCAACTGTGTGAACACGTTTGAAATCTCGTCTTTCACACGGTTGCGGAAGCGGTTGATGGTGATGAAGTCAGGCTTGTTGTAGCCTGCAAGCCAAATAAAGTGGATATCGCGTTTTAGCAATTCCTCTATGCGGCGACAAGAATAAATATTGTTCATGTAGGCGTAGATGATCACCTTGAGCATCATACGGGGATAGAATGCATTACGCCCTTTTACATGATAAAGTTTCAATATGTTGCTGATATCAATCTTGTCAAGCACATAGTCGATAATGCGTACTGGAGCGTCATCGGCGATATCTTCGTCGATTCTTGAAGGAAAAAGCAGGATTTCCTTGCTTAGATTGGGAATAAATTGTACCTTTGACATATTAGAAATTTCTTTCCATAAAGGTACAAAAAAAATATGGAATAGCAAAGCCCGAGCTTGTGAAAGTTCGGGCTTTGTGATATTTTAAAAGAGGGTGTGAATTTTGACACACCCCCATGTAAGGACATGAATTTCGGGTTTTATTGTGCGTTCGCCTTTCAGTGAGTTGTTGCGTCGAGGGCCTTCTCTGGACAGATTGGGCCTTAGACAATTTGTTGGGAATTTTGGTCATTAAGTTGGTTCGGATTATCGCGTGAAATAGATAGCCAAACGCCCCTTTTTGTGCGTTTGGAACGACGAAACGAAGCTTTGCGTTCACAATAAGCCATGTTTCGCGTCTCGATAGACCATGTATCGCATTGCGGTTAAGCATGTTTCATCACCCGAAAGACCATGTATCGCATTGCGGTTAGGCATGTTTCGCATGGTGTAAAGTGACGCGCGAAATGAAAGAAGATGGGCTTTTGCGATAAAGCATTGATTGTCAGCTGGTTGCGAAAGTGTGCCGAGAATCGCGTATTTGCGGCCGAAGGCGAGATGGTTTCAAAAAACAGTGTAGATTCCTATGTAGATTGTTGCGATTTTTGTTAAATCTATCCACGCCCAGGCAGAGGCATGCGTCAGCACGACAAGGAGCAGAGCGATAGCCGCAAGTAAGCCGATAAGCCGCAGCGACCTTTCTCTCTTTTAGGTATTGTGATGCGCCATTTGTTTCGCGCCATACCTATTAGTAGGTATATGTATGGTAAAAATTCACCATTGCTTACTCTTTGCCAATTTATATTTGTACTTTTGCAGCGATTTTTAAGCAATACGTAACATGAAATTATCAGAGTTGCATACAGGCCAAACAGGCATCATCGTCAAGGTGATGGGGCATGGCGGATTTCGCAAACGTGTGGTGGAAATGGGCTTTATCAAAGGCAAGACCGTGGAGGTGTTGCTCAACGCCCCATTCAAGGACCCCGTGAAATACCGTATCATGGGTTATGAGGTTAGTTTGCGCCACTCGGAGGCCGACATGATTGAGGTGGTTACCGAGCACGAGGCACGGCAGATAAGACAACAAGATAGGCTGGAGGATGCCGACCAACTGCGCACCGTGGTGGAGGCGAGCGATCCCGACGACGTGGCCATTACCGACGCCCAGTTGGCCGACGAGGCTGATAAGCGACATAAGGTGATCAATGTGGCGCTGGTGGGAAACCCTAACTGTGGCAAGACCTCATTGTTCAACTTTGCCAGTGGCGCCCATGAGCGCGTGGGCAACTACAGCGGTGTGACCGTCGACGCGAAGGAGGGACACGCCACGTTTGAGGGTTACGAGTTTAATCTCGTTGACCTTCCCGGCACCTATTCGTTATCGGCCTATTCGCCCGAGGAACTGTATGTTCGCAAGCAGTTGGTTGAGAAGACCCCCGATGTGGTGGTTAATGTGATCGACGCATCGAACCTCGAGCGCAATCTCTACCTGACCACCCAGCTCATCGATATGCACATTCGTATGGTGGTGGCCCTCAATATGTTTGACGAGACGGAGCAACGAGGCGACAACATCAACCTCGATGCCCTGTCGAGCCTCTTTGGTGTGCCCATGCAGCCCACGGTGTTCACCACGGGTCGCGGTGTGAAGGAACTCTTCCATAAGGTGATTGAGGTGTATGAGGCTACGGAGGGTGCCGACGCCCACTTCCGTCACATCCACATCAAGCATGGTCATGAGATAGAGCACGGCATTGCCGAGATACAAGATCACCTGAAGAAGGAGCACGGATTGCGCGAGCGCTACTCTACGCGCTACCTGGCCATCAAACTGCTTGAGAACGACAAGGAGGTGGAGCAGCTGGTTAGGACGTTCCCCGACGCTGATGAGATTCTGAAACATCGCGACGAGGCGGCCAAGCGTGTGAAGGAGGAAACGAAGGAAGATTCGGAAACGGCAATCATGGATGCCAAGTATGGCTTTATACATGGCGCCCTTGCCGAAGCCGGCTATACCACGGGAAATGGAAAGGACACCTATCAGCTTACGCACCTGTTGGATAGGATTCTGACCAATCGGTTCGTGGGATTCCCCATCTTCATAGCCCTTTTGGCGCTGATGTTCTTTGTGACGTTCAACCTGGGCGCTTATCCTATGGACTGGATCGACCAGGGTGTGGGGCTGCTGGGCGAACTCGTGGGAACCTACATGCCCGATGGACCTGTGAAGGATATGCTGGTGGATGGCATCATTGGTGGTGTGGGAGCCGTTATCGTGTTCCTGCCACAGATTCTGATTCTCTACTTCTTCATCTCGTTTATGGAAGACAGTGGATACATGTCGCGTGCGGCATTTATCATGGATAAGCTCATGCATAAGATGGGACTGCATGGCAAATCGTTCATCCCGCTCATCATGGGCTTTGGATGTAATGTGCCAGCGGTGATGGCCACGCGCACCATTGAGAGCCGTCGCTCGCGCATCGTAACGATGTTGGTGCTGCCGTTCATGAGCTGTGAGGCGCGCATACCTATTTATATAATGGTTATCGGAACGTTCTTCTCGCTGAAAATGCAATGGGTTATCATGACGGCACTTTATCTGATTGGCATCGCTATGGCGGTGGTGATGAGTAAGGTCTTTACGAAGTTTATGATGAAAGGCGAGGACACACCGTTTGTTATGGAATTGCCGCCTTACCGTTTCCCCACGGCCAAGGCTGTGAGCCGACACACGTGGGAGAAGGGCAAGCAGTATCTCAAGAAAATGGGAGGAATCATCCTGGTGTCGACCATCATTGTGTGGGCTTTGGGCTACTTCCCCCACAACGAGGCGCTCACAGAGCAACAGCAGCAGGAACAAAGCTATATCGGACGTATTGGACAGACCGTGGAGCCTGTGTTCGAGCTCCAAGGATTCAGTTGGAAGATGGACGTTGGTCTGCTTGCTGGTGTGGGTGCTAAGGAGATTGTGGCTTCCACGATGGGCGTGCTTTACGCCAACGACGAGAGCCTGGCCGACGATTCGGAGGTGGGCCAAGGCGAGAGCCGATACGAAAAACTGCACACGCTCATGGTGGGCGATGTGGCTCAGATGCATGGTTTGGCACCTTCGGATGGGCGTGTGGAGGCAGTGGCTACGCTGACGGCTTTCTGCTTCCTGCTCTTTGTGTTGCTTTATTTCCCCTGTTTGGCTACCATAGCGGCCATCAAGGGCGAGACGGGATCGTGGAAGTGGGCGCTTTTCGCAGCTGCTTACACCACGCTCACGGCCTGGGTGGTATCGGCCTTGGTGTTCAGAATAGGCTTGCTCTTCATCTGATATGCCATTCTGCTACTGGTGCTTGGTATGAGACGAGGGGCGATGATGGGTTGCTAATGCAAGGGGCTCCTCTGATAGTAGTCGAGCCTTTTGCCTTGATCTTGTAAAAGCGTTACTGGTAGATGAGGCAATGGCGCCCAATCGTTCCATGGTTGGGAGGTTATGAATTGATGTTGTCGAACAGCGTCGGCCCTGTTTGCTTGGCCGGCTTCTGTTGGGCAACGTCAGGACATTCGTCCTCCGTAGGAAGAAATGACAATTGGGTGGTTTGGGCCTTGATGCTTTTGGGGTTCAAACGATAGGTTCCCCATGAGGGATGGTCTAAGAGGTCTTGGGAATAGCGACTGTTTTGTTGGAGAAAGAGCAACACGCGACGCTTCACCTCCTCCAAACTAACCTTGTTGAATAGGTCGTTTTGAGAATTATAGACATGAAGGATAATCTTGCGAACGCGCAAGCCCTCAGGTCCAGCTTCAGCGAGGATTTTAAGGATCTCTTCTCTCATAAATAAACCACTTGTGGTTATTTTGTTTTCTGTTTGGCGATGCTTCGTTTGCTGCCGTTTGCTATAGCCATGCTGATGGTGTGGCGTATTGGGCCGATACGGTGCAGAATGTTACATGCCGATAGAATGGCCTTGCGGAATGGGATGGCGTCGTGAATGGCAAATGGTATAACCAAGTTGGGTCTAATGTCTGAATTTGAATAAAAAAGAGCCGCAACTCACGCTTATGAGCTGCGGCTCTTTTATGGCTTTTTATACGATTAGGCAAGTACAACCTTACCCTCAGCACCTTTCACTTTGCCCTCCTTGAGCAACCATCCTATACCCAGCAGAATCTCGGTCTCTGTCTTACCAGTGGTCTTGACGAGCTCCTCAACGCTCTGAGCCTCACCAGCTGCTGCAAGTGCATTGTAAACATCACCAGCGCGGAAACCAGCATTGTCAGCGTCTACGAATACCGTAGCCTTCTTAGTGGTCTTCTTTACTGTAGTCTTCTTTGCTGCTGTTGTTTTTGTTGCAGTTGCCTTTGTTGCGGCTGCCTTACTTGTAGTCTTCTTCTCTGTCATGATTAAGTAAATTTAATGCTCTCTTTAAAATAACTTTCTGATTATCAAGTTATCCGTTTGCAAAAGTACGACATTTTTTTTGAACAGGGGCTACCGTTTGTTCTAAAATAACACCTTTTATTGTGTTGAAGAAGGGATTATTTGATATTTTTTGATTTATGTCAAGACGCGTGGTCTTGAAATTTCCATTTTCTCGTAGAATACTCCTGATATTATGCAAGTTAGACAGAGTCTTAAAAAATATTACTATCCAGCTTTTTTCTCTCTTTTTCGGTCTTTTTCCCTCTTATTCGCTCTTGTTTCGCTTACCAACCTTGCCCTTATCATCTTTTTGCTTGGTTGCATACCCCCTATGGTCTTTGCATCTCGTCCGAAGCAGGATCTTCTCGCTCATATTTGAGCGAGCCACCAGCATTTTTCTTGTCTCTCCTTGCTTTAATGACCCTCCAAGCCTATAACAACCCACAGAAACTCTTAACCCCTATAAACGCAACAAAGCCGCTGAAAATCAGCGGCTTTGTTAATGTTTGCTATAAGTTTATTTTGGTTTGTTTGTATTAACCAAAATTGTCGTACATAATGCTTTCCGGATCGACACCCAGGCTATCGAGATAGTCGGTTACGGTCTTGATAAGCATGGGAGGTCCGCAAAGGTAGTACTCGCAGTCCTCTGGTGCCTCATGATCCTTCAGGTAGGTGTCGCGTACACAGTTGACCGCGAAGCCTGCATAGTACTTCACGCCGGCTGCGTCAGCGACGGGATCGGGACGGTCCAATGAGAGGTGGAGATGGAAGTTGGGGAATTGCTTCTCAAGCTCCCAGAAATCCTCCATGAAGAAGGCTTCATTCAGGCTACGGGCACCATAGAAGAAGTGGAGCTCACGGTCGGTGCAATGCAACGTCTTCGTCATGTGCATGATCTGCGAGCGGAGCGGAGCCATACCTGCTCCTCCACCAATCCAAATCATCTCCTTCTTAGAGTCGAAATGGGGATGGAAATCTCCATAAGGACCACTCATCATTACCTTGTCGCCGGGCTTCAGACTGAAGATGTAACTTGAGCCAATACCTGTAGGTACGTTTTGGAAGCCAACCTGCGGACGCGGCAGGAACGGAGTGGTTGCAATACGGACGGTAAGGGTAATGATGTCGCCCTCAGCGGGATAGTTGGCCATAGAGTAGGCGCGTATCGTGGGAACGGGGTTGTGGGCCTTCAGCGAGAGAATGTTGAATTTCTCCCATGCGCCGATATAGTCTTCGCCAATCAGCGACTTGTCGAAATCCTTGTCGTAGTCGATGCAGTCGTATGCTGGAATCTTGATCTGGGCGTATGATCCAGGAACGAAGTCCATGTGCTCACCTGGGGGAAGAGCCACCTTGAACTCCTTGATGAAGCTCGACACGTTCTTGTTGCTAATGACGGTGCACTCCCATTCCTTAACGCCCATGATCGACTCGTCGATCTTGATCTTGAAGTCGCCTTTGACCTTGGTCTGGCATCCGAGACGCCAATGCTCCTTGATCTGCTTGCGAGTGAAGTGGGGACGCTCTGAATCGAGAATCTCACCGCCGCCCTCGAGCACCTGAACCTTACACTGGCCGCAACTGGCCTTACCACCGCAAGCGGAGGGGAGGAAGATGCCGTTGGCGTTGAGTGTGGTCATAAGCGAATCGCCTTGAGGCACATTCAGGGTCTTGGTGTCGTTGATGGTAATGGTGACATTGCCGCTCGGGCTTAAGTATTTCTTGGCCACCAAGAGAATGATGACCAAAAGGAGTATCACTGCAAGGAACACTCCTACGCTATTGATGATGAAACTGAAATCCATGATCTTTAAATTTTAAGTCCTGAAAAGCACATCATGGCCATGGCCATAAGTCCTACGGTGATGAAGGTGATGCCAAGTCCGCGCAAGGGCTGGGGAACATCGCCGTACTGCATCTTCTCGCGGATAGCACCCATTGATGTAATGGCGAGCACCCAACCAATTCCTGAGCCGAAGGCATATACGATGGCATCCCAGACGGAGCCGATGTACTGCGTGTTGCTCGGATCAAGGTTGATGCGCTGCTGCATGAACAGAGAGGCACCCATGATGGCGCAGTTCACAGCGATCAACGGCAGGAAGATACCCAGTGAGGCATACAGAGAGGGCGAATAACGCTCCACAACCATCTCTACAATCTGCACCATGCCAGCAATGACAGCGATAAAGAGAATGAAACTCAGATATGACAGGCCCAGCGGATCGAGCACTTTCGTCTGAAGCAGATAGTCAACCGGTACGGTCACCACCAGCACAAAGGTAACGGCCAAGCCGAGACCGAATGATGTCTTTACGTTCTTCGATACGGCAAGGAACGAGCACATGCCGAGGAAGAAGGCAAATATCATGTTGTCCACAAAGATGGACCGGAAAAACAAGCTAATGAGGTGTTCCATAATTATTTCTTATCTTCTTTGTAAAAGAATGCACGATGAACCCAAATAACGCAACCCAGCAGGATGAGTGCCATGGCAGGCATGGTCATCATGCCGTTGTTTGCGTAGCCGAAGTCGTAGAAGCAATCGGGGATGATTTGGAAGCCCAGAAGGCTGCCGCGGCCCAAAAGCTCGCGCAGGCCGCCCACAATCACAAGGATCAAGGCGTAACCCAAGCCATTGCCAATACCGTCGAGGAAACTTGGCCAAGGCTTGTTCATCATGGCAAAAGCCTCAAGGCGACCCATGAGGATACAGTTGGTGATGATCAGACCCACGTACACCGAGAGCTGAACGCTCACGTCATAGGCGAATGCTTTTAAGATCTGGCTAACGATGGTAACCAGGGCGGCAACTACAACGAGCTGCACAATGATACGGATACGCATAGGAATGGTGTTGCGAATGACCGAGATGATCACGTTGGCAAATGCCGTGATGACGGTCACTGCAAGACCCATAACGATGGCTGGCTCGAGCTGTGCGGTGACCGCAAGCGCTGAACAGATGCCAAGCACCTGCACCAGTATCGGGTTGTCGAGGTTCAACGGGTTACCGAGAACCTCTCGGTTTTGTTTGCTTAATAAACTCATCTTTTTAGGATTAAAGTTTGATGTTATTTTGCATTGAGGAACTTAGTGTATTGTCCCAGACCTTCCTGAAGCATCTGAGTGACACCATTAGAGGTAAGGGTGGCACCCGTGACGGCGTTGACCTGCGTCGACGGATCTTCCACCTTCTTTTCCACAGCTAAGGCAATGGATGTGTGGTTGTCGCCAGCAAACAGGTGCTTGCCTTGGAACTGCTCCTGCCATGCCTGGTCGTCCTTAATGGCTGATCCCAGACCAGCGGTCTCACTCTCGTGGTTGAAGTAGGCTCCGAAAACCGTTGCCTTGTCATCGTTAATGGCAATGTAACCGTTGATGGCGCCCCAAAGGCCCATGCCGTAAACGGGAATGACATATTTTGTCTTGCCGTCCACCTTGCAGACGAACACGGCCAGTTTGCCATTCTTTGCGTCGGCAGAGTTCAGTTTGAAACCCTTTTCGGTTCCGCCAGCCTTGCCACTCTCTTTCACTTGGCCGTCTTCACCGATGATGTCATCGGAGATAACCACCTCTTTATATTTCTGTGCTGCGGCCTCGTTGTTCAGGCCACGGATATTGAGGGCGTATAAGATTTGCTTCTGCTTGTCGAGCGCAACGTTGGCGTCTTGAGCAGGCTTGAGTGCCTGGAAGGTTAATGCCAACAGGAAAGCGACAATCAGCACAAGGACTACCGAATACGTAATCGTGTATGAATTGGAATTTGTTTTCATGCTTTTACTCCTTATTTATTGGTTGCCCGCTTTGCGCGTTTGGAAATATTGGCCTCCACCACGCAATGGTCGATGAGCGGCGCAAACATGTTTCCGAAGAAGATGGCGAGCATCATACCCTCGGGATAGCCAGGGTTCATCACTCGAACGATGATGGCTACGGCGCCAATGAGGAAGCCGTAGATCCACTTGCCTGTCTCGGTGCGAGCTGAGGTGACGGGATCGGTTGCCATGAAGACAGCTCCAAAGCAGAAACCGCCCAGGACAATGTGCTCATACCATGCGATAGGGGTTGAGCCAGTTGCTGTGAACAGAAGGGCCATTGCGATACCACCCAGGAATACCGAAGCCATGGTTTTCCAACTGGCAATGCCTGCCCACAAGAGAATGACGGCGCCTATAGCGATGGCAACGACCGATGTCTCACCGATAGAGCCAGGGATGAAGCCTAAGATCATATCAGACAATGTGGCGTTGCTGTTCAGGCCTTGTGAGATGAGTCCGAGCGGTGTGGCCTCAGTGAATGTCTCAGGTAGTGTGTAGCCCAGTCCGAAGATAGAATCCTGTGCCACCCAAACCTTGTCGCCCGTCATCTGGCTTGGGTAAGAGAAGAACAAGAACATGCGGGCTGCAACGGCCACGTTGAAGATGTTCATACCTGTGCCGCCCCAGATCTCCTTAACGAAGATAACGGAGAAAGCAATGGCCAGCACCAGCATCCACAGCGGTGTGTTGACGGGGATAATCAGGGGAATGATGATACCGCTAACGAGGTATCCTTCCTGAATCTCCTCGTGCTTCCATTGTGCCCATGCGAACTCAATGCCAAGACCAACGATGTAGCTGACAAGAATCTTGGGAAGAATGGCCAGGAGTCCAAAGACGAACATGCCCATGAAGCTGGTTTCGGCGAGCTTGCCTGCAGCCAGTGCGTTTTGGTATCCAATGTTGTACATGCCAAACAGCAGTGCCGGCATCAATGCGATGACGACCATACTCATGATGCGTTTGGAGTCGATGGCGTCATGGATGTGCGCTCCGCTCTTCGAGGTGGTCTCGGGCACGAAGAGGAATGAGCCAAAGCCATCGTAGATGCTTTGGAAAGCGTGCCATTTGCCGCCCTCTTCAAAGAGAGGTTTTATTTGGTCGAAATATTTCTTTAATCCACTCATAGTTTTTATGTGTTAATTACCTAAGTGTTGTCCTATCTTAAGCATTCTCCTTGCGCAGGATGTCGAGACCCTGTCTGACGATCTTCTGCAGCTCCAGCTTTGAGGAATCCACAAATTCGGCCACGGCGAAGTCTTCAGGGCTTACCTCGTAGATGCCGAGTTGCTCCTGCTTGTCGATGTCGCCGGTGATAATGGCCTTGATGAGGAACTCTGCATAGATGTCCATTGGCAGCACCTTGTCGTACTCGCCGCTCATGATCATGTGGCGCTCGCCACCCTTGATACGTGCGTCGAGGTCATACTCGTGGTTCTTGCCCTGCAGCCATGAAAAGTAGCTGCGCGACACAGAGAAGTCTTTCGTTCTCGGCAGAATCCATCCTAAGATTTCCTCCTTGTCGTCGCCCTCGGGAATGGCTGTCACCTCAGATGTGTGGGCGCCTAAGTAATCGTTGAGCGTAGCGCGCTCACCGGTCAGCGGATTGCCGTTGATGATGCGCACGTGGTCGGTTGCAACCAGTTTGCCATTAAGGATGTCGGCCAATTGGGTTCCCTCCAAAACGTCGGCGTAAGCAGGTTCCTTGATTTGGCTTCCGGCAATAGCGATGGTCTTGCGGAGGTCCACTTTGCCTGTAAGGAACAGGCGACCGATAAAGATAACTGATGTGGGGTCTACCGTCCAAACCGTCTCGCCACGGTTCACCGGGTCGATGTGGTTGATCTGCACGCCCACGTTGCCAGCCGGACAAGGACCGTCGAATACGTTGAGGTCGATGTCCTGGGCCTCTGTCAGCGCTTTTGCCGTTTGCTTGGCGCCCACGCCCAGATGCACTGTTGCGATGCGGTTCAGGGCCTTCAAACCAGCCAGGAACGCATCCTCGTTGCCCTCCAGCTCATACTCGAAGTCGTTGGCCAACGGCATGTCGCGCAGAGCCGAGACGAAAATGCCCTTAGGAGTAGTGCAGGGATCTGTGGAAATGGCATACGGCAGTTGGTTGATGTAACCAAACAGACCGGCCTCAAGCAGCAACTGCTTCACGGCGTTTCCGTCCATCTTGCTGGCATCGTGCTGACCGAAGTCTCGATAGTCCAACTTGTCGTCGGCTTCTACGCTGACGCTCAAGACGCGTCGACGCTCTCCGCGCAAGATTGACTTGACTGTTCCACTCACAGGTGAGGCAAACTTAACCTCGGGAAATTGTTTGTTGACAAACAAGGCGTCACCAGCAAGGACATGGTCTCCTTCCCTGACAACAACCTTGGGGACGATGCCGGTGAAATCGGAAGGGCGCAAGGCCACCGTCTTGGAGGCTTGGCACTCTACCTTTTTCTTGATGGCTCTTCCTTTTAGGTTAATGTCTAAGCCTTTACGCAACTTAATAACATTTGCCATAAAATAGAATATAATTGTTTATTGATATCCAATAATAGTATGCGGACTTCAACTTTTCTTGACTTTTATAGGTCAGTTGTGTTGCATCTTTCCAAATCAGCTGCAAATATACACAATATTTAATTCATTTAGGATATTTTTGCTGATTTTATTTCTATTATGAGTTTATTTTTCTAATTTTGCATAAAGATTGAAAAGGGTTAAACATTTCATCAATACGATTGTATGGGCTTTGGTAGGCTTGTACGTGGTCGTTGTCGTCATGGTAAATATCCCCATGGCTCAATCGTTCATTGCTCATCGGTTGGCTCGGGCCCTTTCGTCGAAGTTGGGCACCCCAGTCTCTGTGGGGCGTGTTGATGTGGGGTTGTTCAATCGCTTGATCGTTGACGACGTGTCGTTGGTCGACCAAAAGGGCGTTCCCTTTTTTAAGGCCACCCGCCTTTCGGTCAAGGTGGATTACCTGGAGGCCATGTATGGTAGAGTTGCCATTACGTCGGCGCAGGTGTTTGGCATGAAGGCCCGTCTTTATCGTGCGAATGCCGACTCGCCGCTTAATATTCAATACGTCATCGATTCGCTTGCGTCGAAGGACACGACGGGCCACAAGCCCTTGGATTTGCAGATCAGCAGTTTGATTATCCGTCATGGTGAGATGAGCTACGACCAGCTCAATGTGCCTCGTAAGGCTACGCTCGACGTCCACCATTTACACGTTCGCGACCTGAGTTCCCATATTATTCTCAATGCCCTGCGCGACGATTCTCTGAATCTTAACGTCAAGAAGATAGCCTTCAATGAGCGCTCAGGCTTCCGTTTGAAGAGTCTTTCGTTCAAGGTTGTGGCCAACACCCGTCATGCTCATTTGGAAGATTTCAAGTTGCTCATGCCCCAATCCCAGTTGTTGACCGACGGCATTACAGCCAACTATCGTGTGCGGAATAAGCAGTTGGAGTCTGGTTCGTTGCATTTCGACGGTAAGATCAACACTTCCTACATCAGTCCTCGCGACATGGCGTTTCTGGATAAGGCGTTGGGTCGCTATGCCACCCCCTTGGTTTTCTCCATCGCTTTTACGGGAACCTCCAATAGTTTGAACATCCATCGGTTAGACGCCATTATCGCCCACGAGGCCCACGCCAAGTTGTTGACTGCTCCGGCCGACGCCTCTTTGAGTGCCCATGGCTCCGTATTGTCGTGGAGCACCAAGCCCCGTTGGAATGCTGTTGTTGAGCGTTTCGCTGTCAACAACAACTTGCTGAGCCTGCTTTCGTCGCGCCTTCCTGCCTTTGTGCCGCGTTTGGGCGATGTGAGCTATCGCGGCAAGGCAAGTGGAGTGGGGCGTGACGTGAAGGCGCAAGGCACACTTCACACCTCTGAGGGTGATGCCAACCTTGCGTTTGCCATGGTCGACAACAAGTTTAAGGGCCATCTCGAAACCGACGGTGTAAACGTGGGCAAGATCCTCGACGACGCTCGTTTGGGATTGTTGGCCGCCAATCTGGATGTCACTGGCGACCTTCCGCATAAGCGTTACGTAGCCAAGGGGCATATTGGCCGCTTCGATTGGAACCAATATAAGTACCAGGGTCTCACCCTCGACGCCACTTACGACCAAGGGCAAGCCGAGGGTAAGGTGGCCATCGACGACCCCAATGTTGCCGCTGTGGTACAAGGCTTTTGGAACGGAAGTAAGAGTTGTCCGTCGGGCAATCTGACGGCTGTGGTCACCAAGGTGAACCCAACTGCCTTGCACTTTGCGGGAAACAGTCAAGCGGGCGCTGTTTACGGCGGCCGTGTGGCGGCCGACTTCAGTGGTCGCTCGCTTTCGACCCTCGCTGGAAACCTCAAGGTGAACGACTTCTATGTCACCAAGGCCGATGAGGAGTATCGCTTGGACAACTTAGAGTTGGCCTTGGGTTCCAATGCCTCAGAGCGATTCCTTACTTTCGACAGCGACTTCGGCCATGGTGAAGTGCGGGGCAAGTTCGACTACGCTTCCCTGTTGCAAAATCTCGAGAACCTTGTCGTGGCGCAGTTGCCAAGTCTCCAGAAGTTCACCCCACTTCGCCACCGTCCCGTCCGTTCCGACAACGTTACACTCCAAGCGTCAATTACGCGTGGCGATTGGCTGCGCCATTTGCTCGGATTGCCCATTGAGATCAACGCCCCCATAGACCTCAATGCCACCTTGTCGTCCCAATCGCGATATGTTGATTTACAGCTTAATGCCCCTGATATCGTTTACGGCAACCGCCATCTTCGTCAAGTGAACGTCAGTGTTACGTCGCCTAATGAGAACCTGTGCGCTGAGGTCAAGGCTATCCAAATGGGTTCTAATGGCATCGGAACCGATTTGCAGGTCAACGCGACGGCCGAGCAGGACGAGTTGTCTACCGAAATCCGGCTCGACAACCACGCCCGTCGCCATCGTCTCAAGGGCCGTTTGCTTTCCATGATTCAGTTTGGCAAGAACGACCAAGGAGTCACCGAGGCGCGTTTCAACATGCGCCAGTCTGAGCTGTCCATTGGCGACACCTTGTTTACCATTCATCCCGCAAGTGTTGTTTACAGTAAGAACCACCTGGAAGTCAACGATTTGGCCGTCAGCAGTGGCCACCAATACGTTAAGGTGGCAGGCGTGGCTTCCAAGGGCAGCGACGATTCCATCACCGTTGATCTGAAGGATGTGAACGTAGAGTACGTTCTCGACCTTGTGGGCTTCCACTCGGTTGAGTTCAGCGGCTTTGCGTCGGGCCAGGCCTACGTCACCCATTTGTTTGATGGGGCGGGCGGTCATGCCGACCTTCGTGTCAATCGGTTCCAGTTTGAGGATGGCAATATGGGAACCCTGATGGCCAAGGTGGGATGGAACCCAGAGGAAGAGCAAATCGACATCGACGCCCAGGCAGTGGACACCCTCGGCGGCCTGTGGGTAACCGACACGCGTCTCACCACCATACGAGGTTATGTGTCGCCCAAGCGCAATTACATCGATTTGGACATCCTGGCCAAAGATACTCGTGGCGATTTCGTGCAGTCGTTCTGTTCCAGTTTCATGGGCGACGCCGACATTACCATCAATGGCGACCTGCGTCTTTGGGGCGACTTGAAGAAAATCAACCTCACGGGCGATGCCGTGGCCCGTGGCACCATGCACATCAAGCCGCTCAACACCACCTACGAGCTTCAGAACGACACCATCCACTTCCTCGTCAATGAGATTCGCTTCTCGGGCGACACCCTTCGCGACCGCAATGGCAATGTGGGCGTGTTCAACGGCTCGTTGTACCACCAGCACCTGTCGCGCCTGACCTACGACTTCGACGTGCAGCTCCATCACCTGCTTGGCTACGATTGGGACGGCAGCGATGGCAGCGCGTTCTATGGCACGGTGTACGCCAGTGGCGACGTTCATCTGAAAGGTCGCTCGGGCGAGGTGATCATCGACATCAACGCCACGCCCGAGAAAGGATCGCAGGTCGTCTACAATGTCTCCAATCCCGATGCCATCGCCTCGCGCGAGTTTATCCATTGGGCCTCTCGCGACACGATGTCGTTGGCGAGCGATCATTTGCATTTAGACCCGACGTCCAACGATGATGACGATGATTACGACATGCCCACCAACATCCATATCAACTTCCTTATCAACACCACAGCTGACGCCACGTTGAAGGTCATCATGGACAACACCTCGGGCGATTACATCTCGCTCAACGGCTCAGGCGTGATCCGTGCCTTCTATTATAATAAAGGTGGACTGGATGTTTATGGCAACTATCTCATCGACCATGGCGTTTACAAACTGACCATCCAAAACATCATCAAGCGCGATTTCGACTTCCTTCAGGGAGGCCTCATCGCTTTTGGTGGCGACCCGTACCAGGCCGATCTCAACCTGAAAGCCCAATACCAGTTGAATTCCGTAAGCCTCTCCGACCTGCAGTTGGGCCGCAGCTTCTCGGGCAATAACATCCGTGTGAACTGTTTGATGAATATCACTGGAACGCCCGCCTCGCCCAAGGTCGACTTCAGTATGGACCTGCCCACCGTAGGCACCGATGCCAAGCAGATGATTTACAGCATCATCAACAGTGAGGAAGAGATGAACCAACAGGTGCTTTACCTGCTGGCCGTCGGTCGTTTCCTCTCGCCAGGCAGCAATAACGCCATGGGTGCCAACAATGGCGAGAAGCAAACCAGCCTCGCCATGCAGAGCATTCTTAGCGGCCAGCTCAGTCAGCAGATCAACAATGTGTTGAGTACCGTCATCAACGACAACAACTGGAACTTTGGCGCTAATATCTCCACGGGCGACGAGGGGTGGAACAACGCCGAGTATGAGGGCCTCCTCAGTGGTAGGATGCTCAACAACCGCCTGCTCATCAATGGCCAGTTTGGCTATCGCGACAATGTCAATGCCACCACATCGTTTATCGGCGACTTCGACATTCGCTATCTCATCATGCCTAATGGCAACCTTAGCGTGCGCGTCTACAACCAGACCAACGACCGTTATTTCACCCGCAACTCGCTCAATACCCAAGGCATCGGCTTCATCCTGAAGCGCGATTTCAATGGCTGGCGCGACCTGCTTGGCATCAATCGCAAGAAAAAAGGAGGACTAAAAACCTCCAAGTCTGTTAAAAAACCATAATTGCCTAATATTAGTTCTTGCGTAATTCGGCCTAATCCACTACAAATAAGTACCTTTGCACCCGATTTGCGAAGGTGTGGTATGTCCGCACCCGACTATTTCACATAAAGTCTAACTTTATTAATTATTAAACATTTATTTACTTATGTCAAATTTGAACGACATCAAAAACGTTAAGCCATTGGACGACTTCAATTGGGAGGAGTTTGAGAATGGCTCACTGAGCGCTGCCAGCAAGGAAAACCTGGAGAAGGCTTACGACGAGACTCTCAACAAGATTCAGGAGCATGAGGTTGTAGAGGGTACCGTTATCTCTGTCGACAAGAAAGAGGTTGTTGTCAACATCGGTTACAAGAGCGATGGCATCATCCCCGCCTCTGAGTTCCGCTACAATCCCGACCTGAAGGTTGGCGACAAGGTGGAAGTCTATGTTGAGGACCAGGAGGACAAGAAGGGTCAGCTCGTTCTCTCTCACAAGAAGGCTCGCCTGAGCAAGAGCTGGGAGAAGATCAACGAGGCTCTCGACAACGACGAGGTTATCCAGGGTTACATCAAGTGCCGCACTAAGGGCGGTATGATTGTGGATGTGTTTGGCATCGAGGCCTTCCTGCCCGGCAGCCAGATTGATGTTCACCCCATACGCGACTACGATGTGTTCGTAGGCAAGACCATGGAGTTCAAGGTTGTGAAGATCAACCAGGAGTTCCGCAATGTTGTGGTTTCTCACAAGGCTCTCATCGAGGCCGAGTTGGAGGCCCAGAAGAAGGAAATCATCTCTCACTTGGAGAAGGGTCAGGTTCTCGAGGGTACCGTCAAGAACATCACCTCTTACGGTGTGTTTGTTGACCTCGGTGGCGTCGACGGACTGGTGCACATCACCGACCTGTCTTGGGGCCGCGTTAGCGATCCCCACGAGGTTGTTGAGCTCGACCAGAAGATCAATGTTGTTATCCTCGACTTCGACGAGGAGAAGAAGCGCATTGCTCTCGGTCTGAAGCAGCTGACTCCTCATCCTTGGGATGCCCTCGACGCTAACCTAAAGGTTGGCGACCACGTGAAGGGTAAGGTTGTCGTTATCGCCGACTACGGTGCATTCGTTGAGATCCAGCCTGGTGTTGAGGGTCTGATCCACGTCTCAGAGATGAGCTGGAGCCAGCACCTGCGTTCAGCACAGGAGTTCCTGCACGTTGGCGACGAGGTTGAGGCAGTCATTCTGACTCTCGACCGCCAGGAGCGCAAGATGAGCCTGGGTATCAAGCAGCTGAAGGAGGATCCGTGGGAGACCATCGAGACCAAGTATCCTGTTGGCAGCAAGCACACCGCTAAGGTTCGTAACTTCACCAACTTCGGTATCTTCGTTGAGCTCGAGGAGGGTGTTGACGGTCTGATCCACATTTCTGACCTGAGCTGGACCAAGAAGGTGAAGCATCCTTCAGAGTTTACAACTGTTGGTTCTATGATCGACGTTGTCGTTCTGGAGATCGACAAGGAGAACCGTCGTCTGAGCCTCGGCCACAAGCAGCTCGAGGAGAATCCTTGGGACAAGTACGAGAAGATTTATGTTCCCGGCTCAGTTCACGAGGGTACTATCACTGAGATGATGGACAAGGGCGCTGTTGTCACACTCGCTGAGGGTGGTGAGGGCTTCGCTACTCCTAAGCACCTCCAGAAGGAGGATGGCAGCCAGGCCAAGCAGGGTGAGGTTCTGCCCTTCATGGTGATCGAGTTCGCCAAGGAGACACGCCGCATCATCCTGTCTCACTCTCGCACATTCGAGGATGTGAAGGACGACGTGGTGAAGACACACCGTCACGCTCCCCGCAAGCAGAGCGAGGCTCCCGCTATCAACAATGTCGCTGCCGGTACTTCACTCGCCGACCTCGACGTGTTGGCTAAGCTGAAGGCTGATCTCGACAAGACCAACAAGTAATCAATAGATTGCATATTCATCAACGAGCTGATTCCTATGGAGTCAGCTCGTTTTCTTTGCAATGGATTTCATATATTAATATTTGTTAATGGCTAAAATTTGTGTTCGCCATTGATCATATTTCATCTGATTTTTTGTAACTTTGCAATGTAATACATACACTCTGTGTTTCCACGTTGGAAACACGTTCATTCTGGAACACATTCATTATACTCTATATGTATAGCAAAGACGACTTATTATCTAAAAGTTCCACTGAACTTGCGGATATTGCTAACTCTCTTGGCGTTCCTGTCGGTGAAGGACAGGAGGGTGATGACATGATTTATGCCATTCTCGACAAGCAGGCTGAAGAGGAGGGAAAGAACAACCCTTTGGTTTCATCCAAGCGCAAGCGCATCCGTATTGCTAAGACCGAGCCCGACAAGGTTTATTCGGTCAATGGCAATTCAGGCGAGAATTTCGATACCAAGAAGGCACGAAACGCTGCCGAGCAGCCCGGCCTTTTCAAGGATCCCCAGACTCTTAAGAGCGAGGTGGAGGAAACTCCCGTTCTCGATGTGCAGTCGCTTGAGGCCGAGTTGGCCTCGCTTCCTAAGCACCGCGGTCCCAAGACCAAGCGCGAGCGTGAGTTGCTCGAGCTGATTGCACAGGCCAAGCAGAGCACATCACAGGATAACACCATGGCCGACGCTCCCCAGGCCCACAACTTCGACCAAGTGCCCGAGGCTTCACCTTCCGAAAGCCGCGACGCTTTCATTCCCGAGGAGGCTTATTCGCTCAATCGCGATTCTCAGGAGGACAAGAACGCCAACGACAATAAGATTGCCATGTTGCAGGCCAAGGTACAGGCCCACAACGAGAGTGCCGGCGCATCCCAGCAACCATCCGACGACGGTGTGTGGAACGGCGACCCCGGTGATGGCACCGATTTCATCCCTGTGGTGGACCTCCCCATCGAGGACCAGGGGGCTGTGCCCAACTACGACATGTTCGACAACCCCACCGCTTCATATCGTCAGCAAGAGGAGGCTCCTGCTCCTACGCGTCAGCAAATGGCTGAGCCTGAGGCCGACTACGATTTCGCCGACATCATCACGGCCAACGGTGTGCTCGAGATTATGCCCGACGGTTATGGCTTCCTTCGTTCGAGCGATTACAATTACCTTTCTTCGCCCGACGATATCTATGTGGCTAACAACCAGGTAAAGCGTTATGGCCTGAAGACTGGCGACGCCATCCTTTGTCATGTGCGTCCACCGCGCGAGGGCGAGAAATATTTCCCCCTGACCAGCATCGACAAGATCAACGGCCGCGATCCCGCCGAGATACGCGACCGCATGCCGTTCGAGCATCTCACTCCGCTTTTCCCCGAGGAGAAGTTCAATCTCTGCGGCGATCGTGCCACAACCAACTTGTCGACCCGCATTGTCGACCTGTTCTCGCCCATCGGTAAGGGACAGCGCGCCCTCATCGTGGCTCAGCCAAAGACGGGTAAGACCATCTTGATGAAGAACATAGCCAACGCCATTGCCGCCAACCACCCTGAGGCATACCTTATGATGCTCCTCATCGACGAGCGCCCTGAGGAGGTTACCGACATGTCGCGTACGGTCAACGCCGAGGTCATCGCCTCTACGTTCGATGAGCCTGCCGAGCGTCACATTAAGATTGCCGGCATTGTGCTCGAGAAAGCCAAGCGAATGGTTGAGTGCGGTCACGACGTGGTAATCTTCCTCGACTCCATCACCCGTCTGGCTCGTGCCTACAATACCGTTAGCCCTGCCAGTGGTAAGGTGCTTACCGGTGGTGTCGACGCCAATGCCCTGCAGAAACCCAAGCGTTTCTTTGGTGCGGCCCGTAACATTGAGGGTGGCGGTTCGCTCACCATCATTGCCACAGCCCTTATCGACACGGGTTCAAAAATGGACGAGGTGATCTTCGAGGAGTTCAAGGGAACGGGTAACATGGAGTTGCAACTCGACCGCTCATTGTCTAACAAGCGTATGTTCCCGGCTGTCAACCTGGTGGCTTCGAGCACGCGTCGCGACGACCTGTTGCAAGACGACATCACGCTCCAGCGCATGCGTGGCATCCGCAACTACATTGCCGATATGAACCCCATCGAGGCCATGCGTACCATCCACGACCCGTTGGCCACGGCTCGCGACAACAATGAATTCCTTATGTCGATCAATGGTTAGTTCAATCTGAAAGATTCCATATAACTTAGGGGTTGTCGTTTAATTCTAAGAATTCAATATCTATAGACGAGGGTATGCCT
>NZ_JAHKBE010000044.1 GCF_018789675.1 Hallella faecis | reverse complement strand
AACACTGACAATTAGATCGTTAGGTTGTTTTTGACTGATTTACGAGCATCCCTAAATATCAAATATATAACTATAGTTAAGCGATTAATATCGCATCACTAGTAATGTTACATATTACAATAGGGGGGTAACCATATCGCAACTCCCGTTTACACCTTGATTGCTAACGTGTAGCTCTTTCCTCTAACGTGATAAGGAGTTGGCTATTCGCCTCGATGATGGGCTTTGTTCTTCTCACAAGCGTGTAAAGCGTATCGTTGGCATACGGCTTCTTTGGCCATAGTCGTTCGCAGATCTCTTTTTACGAAAGGGTGTGGGGGCTGCCGTTATCAGCATTTCGCGCAATGCGTGCTGCATGGGCGTAAGGCACCGCCTGAGGAGGTGGAGAGAAGGTGATTCAATTCGTCATATGTGAGATGACTGCGGTAACATTGCAGGGTGTTGGCATCAACCACATGTCCTGCCTTTAGGAGGGCGTGTAGATGTGCCTCGTTCCGATCAGTCGTCGATAATGCCACATTCCCTCCATTGTCTGGCCACAGCTTGTGCGTCGGCCAAGGCGGTAGCCATGGGAAGGGGCGTGTTGTCGTCGATCTGGTAATTGTCGGTAAGAATCTTGGCCATGTCCTCAATGGTAAATTCGCTACCCTGCACCTCGTTCCACAAGAAGGCGGAACTCTCGTTCATGCTGATGATGTTGCTGAAGTCCATATTTTCCTTGCCCTCAGCTACAAGGATATTCTCGCCACAAACGTTGCGGATGTTGAAACCGGGTTTTGTTTTCATGATGGTGTGTTGATGATGATGTTTTTACTGTAAAAAGTGAAGACCGATTGGTCCTTGTATTGTTACGCCACGCCAAACAGGGGAATCCATATACGGCGGTAAAAGGCCAGCAGCCATCGGCGAATGGGGTAGAGGCGGGTCCATAGGTACGAGTAAACTCTCCATTTGCGCCCATCGGTCCTGTCGAGGGTGGTGCGTCCCTTACGGTAAAACCCGACCACCGCACCCTTAACGTCGCTTATTTGGCAATGTTCGCAAAGTAGGTTGCCATCGCCCCTGAGTACCACGTGGGCGCCATCAATACTGACGATGCGATGCAAGACGTAAACACCGGGTTGCGTTTCGGCCAACACGGGATCGCCCACTTTTGGGTTGATGGCCTTTGTTAGCAACGCCTTGTCGCGGTTGTCCTCCAGGAAGGGTCGCATGGAGAACCCTCTCAGGCGGATGGTTACGGTGTGGCCCTCATCCATGAGCTTCACTATTTCGGGCAGCAGGATGGCGTTGGGTATTAGCTTTTCGTGACCGATTATTTCACTTTGATGGTTCTGTTGCATACAATAGCCGATTCAGGGTTGGGCAAGCAATGGAGCGCGTAGATGCCCGTGCTTTCTACGATATGGGTAATGGCGTCGCAGGTTAGGCGGTAGGTGGGCTCGTCCCATTTCATGGTGGAGCATGCGGGTAGCAGCGACGCAAAAGCCTCTATGGGGCGCAGGCGCTCCACGTGGTTGGCCTCTGCCCTGACAATAGTGGTTACGGCGCCCAGCCGTGCCTTCACGTTGCGGTAACAGGGTGTCTTGCCACTCCATGGACTGCCGTAGATGTAGGGCTGTCCCTCAATGATCCTGATGATGGGATTGTCGTCGTTCATGAGGTCGCATCCGGGAAGATGGCGTAGCCACATGCTCACCTGTGTGGATTTGCCTGTGCCGCTCTTGGCAACAAAAGCGTAGCCGTATCCCTCTTGTCGCACCAGCGAGGCGTGGATCAGCAAGCATTGTTGCCTGCTTGAGGCAAAAGCGAAGGCCAGCATGAGCGCATTGTTGAGTCCAAAACAACGCATGTTGTAGTTGCCATTGAGCGCACAACGACATTCGCTGAAATCGTTGTTGGTTATCAGCAGGCAACAGTCGGCGCCATCGAGGTTTCTTATAATGTATTGGTAGCCACCTTGGTCGAGCCGATCCACAACTGTTAGGCCGTTGCCCGTGTCGAATTCGCGAATACGCTCCCTTCTCGCCTTGGGGAAGGGGCTCAGGTCGTCGTCTACTATCAGGCGGAAAAGAGGTTGCGTCGTCTTGTCATTAACGCGGAAAGGCTCAAACGACGGAATGAGTCGCAACGAGTTGGCACCATCTCCTTGGAAGACGATTTCAACATGAAAGTCGGCTATGCAAAAGCGGCAAACCTTCTCCATTCGTTACTTGATAATCTCAATGTCGCCCGAGATGGGTTGGAAGCGAAACTCCGACTCCTTGAGATAGTGGATGTTATAGTTTCCGCCTCCCAGGTATCTTTTGCGCAAGGCAAGGTATTTCTTTTCGGCTTCTTTCTTGGTGGTGGCAAACGACGTGGTGCACGTGGCGTTCTTGAAGCCAATGTTGTCCAAGTAATCGCGCAACTGATAAGAATAGTTTTCGCGGCTATAAAGGAACTTCGTCTTGCTGTCGATGTATGCCGAATCCACCTGTTGTATGTCTGTGAAATAAACCGTTGAATCGTTGAACGATGCGGCAAATCCATAGACGTAAATGGTCTTTGGCTTCAGCGCAGCCCATGCTCCTGTAGTAAGAAGCATGGCTGCCAATGTCATAATAATCTTTTTCGAGTTCATTATCCTTGTTGTCTTTATGATCTTTTGTACCCTGTTGTTGAGGGCCAATATGCCCTTGTGAGCCATCATCCCAAGTACGACTTTAGTCGCTTGCTGTGGTCGTCGTGTCGCAGTCGACGTATGGCTTTCTCCTTAAGTTGGCGTACGCGCTCTCGGGTGAGCCCATACTTCTCTCCAATTTCCTCAAGGGTCATCTCGGGTTGGCCTATTCCGAAGAACGCCTCCAGAATGTTGCGCTCCCTTACGCTGAGCGTTTGCAGCGACCGTCCAATCTCCTCTTGTAGCGACTCCAGAACCAACTGGTTGTCGGTATTGGGCGTGTTGTCGTTTGGGAGCATCTCCAACAGGTTGTTGCCCTCGTCGTTAGACAGCGGGGCGTCGACAGAGACCTGCTTGCCTCGTGCGTTGATGACATCCTTGAGCTTGTCCTCAGGAATGTCGATCTTGTCCAAGAGTTCATCGAGACTTGGCAGGCGCTCGTTCTCTTGCTCAAACTTGCTGACGATTCGTCTTACCTTGTTGACCGACCCCACTTGGTTGAGTGGCAGGCGTACCAGCCTGCTTTGGTCGGCGATGGCTTGCAGGATGCTTTGGCGAATCCACCACACGGCGTAGGAGATAAATTTGAATCCCCTTGTCTCGTCGAACTTTTCCGCAGCCCTAATCAGTCCCAGGTTGCCCTCGTTGATAAGGTCGGGCAGGGATAGTCCTTGGTTTTGGTATTGCTTGGCAACCGAAACCACAAATCTCAGGTTGGCTTTGGTGAGGCGTTCCAATGCTTTTTTGTCGCCTTCACGTATGCGCCTAGCCAAATCTTCCTCCTCTTCGGTGGAGAGGAGCTTCTCATGGCTGATTTCCTGTAGGTAAATCTCCAAAGACACGCTGTCTCTGGTGGTGATTGAATTTGTGATTTTCAGTTGTCTCATCTTAGGTCTGTGGCAGTTAGTTTGATTGCAAAGGTACAAAAAATAAAATAGTAATGTTTCTTTTCATCAAAAAATAGTGATTATTTTTTTGCCAAATCGTTTATAGGCAGAAATTGGTGGCAATTTAAGGCGTCTTGAGACTCTTTTCGCCCCTTGCCGATGTTTGTTTTTGCAGTCGGGCTTGTGGGCTGTTCTTTTGGCGTAGCCCGTTATGACGTTGATGCGCATGGAAGAATCGGTCCGTTGTGGAGCAATGGGGATGAGAAGCCAAAAAGGCGGAGCGCTTAAACAAGTGCTCCGCCTTCGATGCTTATATGATGTAATGGCGTGTTTCGTGGAATTTATTCGCCCACCCTAACAGCCTTATAGTCGGTCTTTCCTGATGGCCATATGCCTGTGATGAAGAGCACGGGGTTCTTGCTGGTAGAAGCCTCCTTGACAGCTTTCTGCAGATCGGATATCTCCTTCATCTGCTGGTCGTTGGCTGTGAGGATGATGAAGCCGTCGCTAATGCCTGCGTCCTTGAACGCACCACTCTTCACATCCTTCACCTGCAAGCCGTAGCTGATGTCAAGTTGTTTTTTCAACTCGTTGCTTACAGGAATCACCTTTGAGCCGAGCACGTCGAGATCGGCAATTTTCACCACGTTGGTGTTGCCCTGGGCGTTCTTCACGGTAACGGTCTTGGTTTGCTTCTTCTTGTTGTGCAACCATGTAAGGGTAACCTTGTCGCCTGGGCGCTTGCTGCTCATGATCTCCTGACATTCGGCCATCTTGCTGATGTTCTTTCCGTCGATGGAGACAATGACGTCGCCTTTCTCCAATCCGGCAGCAGAGGCTGCGCTACCGTCTTCCACCTTGTCGACATAAACGCCCTCGTTGGTTCCGAGGTCGACCTCCTTGCCAGCCTCTTTCTGCTGGTTGATATAGTTGAGCACGTCGCCACCCGTAATGCCGAGAACGGCTCTTTGCACGGTGCCGTATTTCTTCAAGTCCTCTACCACCTTGTTCATGATGGTTGTGGGAATGGCAAAGCCATAGCCCGTGTAGGATCCTGTGGGAGAATAGAGCATGGCGTTGATGCCCACCAACTCGCCCTGAGAGTTGACCAGGGCGCCACCTGAGTTGCCCGGATTGATGGCTGCGTCGGTCTGAATGAAACTTGAGATGTTGGGACCATCGCTCTGTCCGCCCAGTCCGCGGGCCTTGGCCGAAACGATTCCAGCCGTTACCGTGTTGTTAAGGCCGAAGGGGTTGCCAACGGCGATGACCCATTCGCCAACCTTCAACTTGTCGGAGTCGCCGATGGGCAGGGTGGGCAGGTTCTTGCCATCCACCTTGATAAGGGCCAAGTCGGTGGTGGGGTCGGTTCCAATGATGCGTGCATTGAATTCGCGGTTGTCGTTGAGCGTTACGGTCAGTTCGTCGGCACCATTTACCACATGGTTATTGGTGACGATATAGCCGTCTGTGCTAATGATGACACCAGAGCCTGTGGCTTCCCTCTTTGGAGTTTGGATTTTTCGCTTCTGCTTGCCTCCATTGCCCTGTGGATTGCCGAAAAATCCGAAGGGGTCGGAGAAGAAGTCGGAGAAGGGGTCGCTTTGTACCTCAACCGTCTGAACCTTTGAGTTTTGTACATATTTGATATGCACCACAGCGGGAAGCGCCTTTTGTGAGGCGTAGGTCAAATCGACGGGTTGTCCCGCAACCGTCTGCTCGGTGGCAGCGTTCACCTTGATGAATGATCCGGTAGAGAAGGCCAGCGCTACAACGCTAAGGCCAACGATCAAGTAACTGGAATACTTTTTCATACGTTTATGGTTTGTTGTTTTCTTTTTTTATCTGTTTGGTTTTCAACCATGAGCCGTGCCCATTTCCTGATTTATATGTGCGGATGGTCCACGTCATTAACGCATGCAAATATAGGCGCAAAAATTGTAAATGTGCCATATTGTCGGTCTACTTTATCCCATTTTAACACTTTGATTTTAACACTTAACGCTTCTTTAGCAGAAAACGTCTAATATTTACATTCGTTTTGTTATGCCAATTTTGGCAGGATGATGTGTCGCTAATCTTCGCACATTAACGGATACATGTGGCAAAATCTAACGGATGGGCTCTAAAATCTTACGTTTCGTTGCACCTGTCTCAATTTTATTTGCTACTTTTGCAGTTTGTAAGGCAGTACCCCGGCTCTATCGCTGGCATCCTTGAGGTGCGAGAGGAAAGTCCGGGCAGCATAAGGCGCTCCACTTCTGAAAATGGAAGCTGTCGGCGACGGCAGGTGTAGGCAGAAGAAAATAACCGCCCCTCCCACGTGGAGGAGCAAGGGTGAGAAGGTGGTGTAAGAGACCACCAGTCTGCGGGTGATCGCAGAGCTGTGTCGGCTGGAGGCTGCAAGTTCATGTATACCATCGTCATTAAGGGTTGCCTGCCCGACAGGCCTTGAGCCTGACGATGGAGGGTAGAACGCTTGAGCGGCAGGGTGACTTGTCGACTGGATAAATGATGGAGCTCTCCTTATTTCATAAGGGGAAACAGAACCCGGCTTACCAGGGTGCTGCCTTACTTTTTATTATACTACGCTTCATTTTTTTGTAGCGCAGGTATAATAATTATCGAGTTATTTTAGTTATTTGTATGTAACCATTTATTTTTGACAAGACAGATGAAAGAGCTCCAACCCAATTTGCTTGACGACTACGAGCACAAGGTGCAAGGGATGATAGAGCGCCATGAGGACGATGCTGGCTTTCCGAAGCTGGACGACTATCGTTTGACGAAGAAAATGGTGGACGATTATCTTTACGACTACCAGATAGTGCTTGACCGTGAGGGTTCACAACGGTCGCAGTTGACGGTTTATGGCATCATAGCCATCATTCCGACGCTTATCCTCAGCGCGTTTCCCGAGTCGATGTTGCCTTGGGGTAAATGGTCGTTGATGGTGGGAATAGGTATGGGCTTGGCTTTGGCATGCGCCATTAAGGCGGTTAGGATGGTTGTCACAAATAGCAAATTGGCTTCTTTGAAGCGTTCGAATAAGGATGTGAGTGAGTATGTTAGCGATATTGAAAAATACGTACGCAATCACGAATAAATTACAGATAAGGCGATTAGATTATGGAATTACCTGATTTTATGGCATACAAGGACAGGTTCACCGAGAGTGGGTTTGCCGAGAAGATTTCGCGCATTGCCAAGCGCGCTGGCGCAAAGTTGGTGTATGCGGCGCTGATTTTATACTACACATTGGAGAGTGACAAAGTGTCGCTTAAGGACAAGGCCATTATAGTAGGCGCCCTGGGTTATCTCATTTCACCCCTCGATGTGGTTCCCGATGCGTTCCCAATCATTGGCTTGGGCGATGATTTGGCCGTATTGATATTCGTATTGAAGAAAATTTGGGGCGATGTGTCGGAGGATGTAAAGGCGAAAGCCCACGCAAAACTGTCGAAGTGGTTTGATGAAGACGAGATTCTTGAAGCCGACAATCTTTTCGAAGACACTCCGAAGGCATAACGAAAATAGGTCATTAGATAAAAGGTAGACGTGCTATCTGTCATCTAATGACCTATTTGTTTTCAATGCCTTGTGGCTTAACACGGCGTTTAGGCCTTGTGGTTGCTTATTGGGCTTTGTTGCTTTTGCGCTTCATAAACCATTTGATGGTGAAGTATGCGATGGCAATCACTACAAGAGCCACAATGACCAGCTTGATGTATTCGCCGTATTCCAAGATCTTGTCATGCAGTTGGTCTTCGGGCACGATGGTGTGGAGATACCACCCCATGGTAGCCAATATGCAGTTCCATGCCCCCGCACCGATGGTTGTGTAGAGCATGAACTTCCAATAGTGCATCTTTGCCAATCCTGCAGGAATGGAGATGAGGTGGCGAATGCCTGGAATGAGGCGCCCTGTGATGGTGGCCACCATGCCATGATTGTTGAAATAAGCTTCGCTTTTCTCTATCTTCTCGTGTGAGAGCATGCAGAGCTTTCCCAGTTTGGAATCGGCAAAACGCCAAATGACAGGTCTTCCCAACAACCATCCCGCTAAGTAGTTGATGGAGGCGCCGGCGTCGGCACCCAACGTGGAGAAGAGGATAACCAACCAGATGTCGAGGTTTCCGGCTGCGGAATGATAAGCGGCAGGAGCCACAACCAATTCTGACGGCACAGGTATGACCGTGCTCTCCAAAAGCATCAAGAAAAAGATGGTGCCATAATTGAGATTGGAGAGTAAGGTTGAAATGATGCTCATTCTTTCTTAAATCGTTATTGTTAATGTTATTAATGATGAAGCGTGGATAGCTTTCACGCATTTAGCTCTCTCGGCTGCTCGTAGGCCAAGCGCCAAGCTCAGGGTGCTCCTTGGCGTATTCTTCGTAATTTTCGAATGGCGTTCCCTCTGGGAAAATGCCCTCGAGCATAGGCTTGGACCTGAGTGGGCCTTGCAGAACAGCTTGATGCAGGTCGGCCAAGAACTCGGAACGCAACCCCAAGTCGGCGTCGCACAATGCCAAGAAAGCCCATCCTTCAGGCATGTTTTTGCCAAGACCACCATCCATGATTTCCCTAAAAAGGTCGTGGGCAAACTGGGTGTAGCCACATTCGTAGGTCGAATAAGCTATAAGCGTTTGTATACGTAGGTCATTGTTGGATGCTTCGACGGCGCGCTTAAACCAAACGCGGGCTACTTCTGGTTGATTTTCAAGAAGATAAAGGTAGCCTCTGAGCACATTGTTTTCTGCGGTATTGCGGTCGGGAAGCTCGTCCATCTTCCTGATGCAGGCCAACGCTTCGGCCCGATGGCCCAATTGGGCGTTTAGGATGCATTGTTGCCGGAGAATTTCCAACTTGTTGGGTGAGGTGCTTGTAGCCAGTTTCTCTGCCGTCTTCAAGTGGGCAAGCGCTTCTTGAGGGTGGTTTTGCGCAGCCAGAATCGATGCAATGCCCATGTCGGGCGACTCGCTATAAGGCTGAAGCGCCTGAAGTTTCTTGTAGAACTTGATGGCTTCTGGATAGTTGCCTATGATCGCCAAGGAGTTTGCCTTATGGATGTGTGCGTCGGCGTTTACGGGGTCTATGGCCAACGCATAGTCGCAACTCTCTATGCAAGCGGTCGTGTCGCCCTGTTGAAATTGCGCCAACGCCATGGTGTTCCAATAGTCGGTGTTGTATGGGTTGTCGTCGATCAACTTGTCGAATATCTGCTCGCATAGGTCGAATTGCCCTTTCCCCAATGCCACACGTCCCTGCAACTCACGGTATTGTGGGTCGGTGGTCAGGCTACTTTTTTTCAACCACTCTTCTGTTATGTCTGTGCACGAGTAGTCGGCAAAAAGGGTAGCCACGTCAAGATAGTAGTCTTCAAGGTCGTCATCGCAGACATCGTTTTCCTTTGCTTTCAGATATTGGTTGGCTTCGTCTATGCGTTGGTCGGCAACCATGATCTCGGCCACAATATAATAATAGTCGAGGTCTGTCTTGTCGTCTATCTTTTCGGCCCATTGCATGGCTTCGGCTGCATTCCTGTTCACCAATATAGCCACACGCGCCTTGAAGGTCAAGGGTTGCGTTGCTCCAGGAAACATGTTGATGGCAAGATCGATGGCCTCTATGGCATCGGTCAATCTACCATGAAGGTGATAGTATTCGGCGATGTCGGTGAGGTCGTCGGGTTCCAGATAAATGGAGCTGCCTGCAGAGCGGGCAGCTTCATATCTTTTTAATATGTCATCAAATTGGTTATTCATTTCAGGAACTACCAAGAAGAATAATTGCTTTATTACAGAGATTACTTGTTCTTTTTAGCCCAGGCGTCTTTGAGGCCCACAGTCTTGTTGAATACTGGTGCGGCGTCGGTGGTGTCGGGATCGGCCATGAAGTAGCCGATGCGCTGGAACTGCAGGTACTCGCCAGGCTTGCGTGTTGCGGCGTATTTCTCAACGTAGCAGCAGTTGTTCACGTGCAAAGAGTCGGGATTGAGCAACTCGTGGAAGTCGCGCTCGTCGGCCGAAGGATTCTCCACGAAGAACAAACGGTCGTACTCGCGCACCTCTGCCTTGACGCAATGGTCGGCGCTTACCCAGTGGAGTGTGCCCTTTACCTTGCGGTTGGCGCCTGGCATTCCGCTCTTGCTGTCGGCGTCGTACTCAGCCTGAATCTCGATGATGTTTCCTTCTGCGTCCTTTGTGCAACCGGTGCACTTCACGATGTAGGCGTTCTTCAGTCGAACCTCCTTGCCCGGTGCCAAACGGAAGAACTTCTTGGGAGCGTCCTCCATGAAGTCGGCCCGCTCGATCCAAAGATTCTTTGAGAAAGTGATGGTGTGTGTTCCTGCAGTCTCGTCCTCGGGGTTATTGATGGCTTCCATCTCTTCCGACTGTCCGTCGGGATAGTTGGTGATAACCAGCTTCACGGGGTCGACAACTGCTGACACGCGGGTCGATTTCTTGTTGAGGTCGTCGCGTACGGCGGCCTCTAAGAGAGCCATGTCGTTGAGTGCGTCAAACTTAGTGTATCCTATTGACTGAATGAAGTTCTTGATAGACTCGGGCGAATAGCCACGACGGCGCATGCCACACAGGGTCGGCATACGGGGGTCGTCCCATCCGTTCACCAGATGCTCGTCGACCAAAGTGTGGAGCTTGCGCTTCGACATCACGGTATAAGTGAGGTTCAATCGGTTGAACTCAATCTGTCGTGGGCGGAAGTCGTTCAGTCCTTTCTCTGCTGTGCCATCATATTCCTTCAGGAAATCCACAAACTTATCGTAGAGCGGACGATGGGGCACAAACTCGAGTGTGCAGATAGAGTGGGTTACACCCTCAAAGTAGTCGCTCTGGCCATGTGCGAAGTCGTACATGGGGTAGCAATGCCACTTGGTTCCTGTGCGGTGGTGAGGGGTCTGTATGATACGATACATGATGGGGTCGCGGAAGTGCATGTTGGGATTTGCCATGTCGAGCTTTGCGCGAAGCACCATCGAGCCTTCTACAGCCTCAGGCGTGTTCATCGCTTCGAACAGTCGAAGGCTCTCCTCAACGGGACGGTCGCGGTATGGGCTTGGCGTTCCAGCGGTAGTAGGTGTGCCTTTCTGCTCTGCGATCTGCTCAGAGGTCTGCTCGTCTACATAAGCCATGCCTTTGTTGATCATCCAAACGGCAAAATCCCACAGCTTCTGGAAGTAATCGGAAGCGTAATAGATGTTTCCCCATTTGAATCCCAGCCAACTGATGTCGTGAAGGATGTTTTCTACATATTCGTTGTTCTCCTTCGAGGGATTGGTATCGTCGAAGCGAAGGTTGCAAACGCCATTGTATTTCTCTGCTGCACCGAAGTCCATGCAGATGGCCTTTGCGTGACCAATGTGAAGATAGCCGTTGGGCTCTGGCGGAAAGCGGGTTTGCAAACGGCCCCCGTTCTTGCCAGCTGCAAGGTCTTCCTCAATCAACTGCTCAACAAAACTCACGCTGCGCTTCTCTTCGCTGTTGTTTTCTTTGATTTCCATCTTGTGTTGTTTATTCTATTATTATTTGTTGCAAAGTTAATCATTTATCTACAAAAATTCATCATCGTAGCGTTAAAATGTGCAACTGATTGTTGTGGCATTGTGTAGTTATGTCGATCTGCGCGTTGGCGAGTCGTCTAAGAGTGAGATTGGTTGGGAGAGGCCGTTATGAAGAATTGTCGAAGAATCGTGTTGATTTATGATTGCGATTTTGGTTTTCCTTGCCTGTTATTAGAAAAAACAGACGAGGTAAAATGATATTACGTTCCACGAGGCGGTTGCGGGGTTGTATCTTTGTTCTATTGAAAGAAGCGTAACATATTCTGTGGTCTTGCACTTTTGCGGCTTGGCAAGGGGGCGTAAGGGGAGGGATGGTAGGGCTCGGAAAGGATAGACGAGACAGGAGTGGCGTATTTGTTGATGTTTGACTTTGAAACAAAACAGGGAAAAAACATTTTTGTTTGTTATATATTCTGCCTGATAATAATGTTACCGAAACGGATGGCAGATCGTGCGAGGAATGTAAGAGAACGTTTATCCATCAAGTTTTAATAGAATATAGCGAGGTGAGAATTATTGAGAATGTAAGGAAATTAGTCAAACAAGATTGGCAGGCGTAAAATAGCTTATCCTAAGTGTGGCCAATGGTAATTTCCTGTTACATTATCTGTGTTTTTGAGAATGTGCAAAATAAGTGTAAAAAGGCCAAACTATGTTCGGTTTTTGTAGTATTTGCCACATATTGCATATACGAACCGAAAATCCATCCCCTAAAAAAATTATCGAAAATAAATTAGAAAATCCTTGGTGGAATCGAAATAAATGCGTACTTTTGCAATCGTTATCCTGAATACAATCTTTTTACCTTAAAGAAGACTAATGCCTATTGAGAGTTAATGGCGCTCGCTGTGAAGCAAGCGCCATTTTTCATTTCTCCTTGCACGCATCAACATACAAAAAGCAACCGCAATCCTACCGTTAAGTGTTACGATAGGGTTGCGGTTGCGTTTTGCCTATAATGATTAATGTGTAAAGCCCTGAGGGGGCGCTTGGTTGCCTGTTCAGAAGTTTACTTGATTCCTCGCTGGTTGAGCGCAGCCGAATAACGACGGGCGTTGTTCATGTGCTCTTGATAGGTGGTGGCGAAGTTGTGGGTTCCGCTGAAGTCTTCCTTGGCGCACATGTAGAGGTAGTTGTGGTGCACCATGTTGAGCACGGCGTCGATACCCGCCACGCTGGCTATGCGGATAGGTCCAGGGGGCAGGCCAGGGTTGACGTAGGTGTTATAGGGGCTGCTAACATGGAGCATGTCGTGGTAGATGCGCTTGAGCTCGAAGCGCTTGAGGGCAAACTTGATGGTGGGGTCGGCCTGGAGCGGCATGCCGTTGGGGTATTCGGCGTCGCGGAGCATCAGTCGGTTGTAGTACATACCCGCAATCATAGGCTTCTCCTTGTTGTTGGCCGTTTCCTCGTCAACAATGCTGGCGAGCGTGGCAACCTCCTCGGGTGTCAACTTCAGGTCTTTGGCCTTGGCCAAGCGTGTGTCGTTCCAGAAATGTTTGTTCTCCTTTTGCATGCGGCGTAGCAATCCGCTGAGCGAGATGTTCCAGTAGATGTCGTAGGTGTTGGGCACGAACAGAGCGGCTATTGTCGTGGTGTCGTAGCCATAGGCGTGGCAAGTGTCCTCGTTGCTGAGCGCCTGGGCGATGGTGGCGCTATCCAGCATGAGTTTGTTGCCCAGCACCTCAGCAAGGTCCTGCATGGTGCGAACGGATGGAACCGTGAGGTTCACAGGCTCTTGCATCCCGTTCTTGATGTGTCTGAATGTCACGAACGCGCCCATCGACGGCTTGATGGCGAATCGTCCTGTGCGCACGTGTTTCACCAGATTGCTGTGGCGCGAAAGGGTTTTGAAGGCGTGCAATCCGTGTGTGGTGGCAAAGGGTTGTAGCTTCACGAGCAACGAGTCGTAGTTGTCGTCGTCGTCGACGTAGACGTAGCAAGTTTCGTTCTTGCCTGTGAAGGATGTGAAAAAATAATAATATCCAATGCCGAGCAAAGCCAAAAGGCATAACGCTGCAGGCGTGAGATATTTTTTCTTGCAGTTGTTTTTCATCATTTATTGCGATTGTAAACTGATGCAAAGTTACATGAAAAGGATGATTTTTCAAAACATTCTTCCTTTATCTTTTAGCATTTTAAGCGGAATTATATATCTTTGCAATATGAAGTTGAATTTCAGCATAAGGTACAAAACGCCCTTTGGGCAGTCGATGCACGTGTGTATCCGTTATATAGACAAGGATGGGCATGTGCGCGATGTGAACGAGCCCATGCGCACCGACGACGGCGATACATGGACCGTGGAGACGGCAGGCATTGTGTTTACCCATGTTCCCATCCGCTATCTTGTTTACACTTATCAGGTTGAGGATGATGCGGGCAAGGTGATGCGTAAGGAATGGAACGCCGTTCCTCGCATGTTCGGCTTGGATGTGTCGCGAAATTACATCTTTCATGACATTTGGCGCGACCTGTCTTTGCAGCACTATATCTATCCCGTGAGTCAAGAGCGAGAGGCAAAGCAGGTTGGCTCCATGCCGTGCTTCAACTGCAGCGTCATATTCCGCATATCGGCACCTCAGGTACGCGAGAACTGTTTGGTGGCGGTGCTTGGTAGTGAGCCGACGTTGGGCGTTTGGAATGTGCGTCGCTATCTTCCCATGCATTATGTGGGCGATGGCGACTGGATGCTTACCATCAACGCCTACGCTATGGTGTTCCCGTTCGAGTTCAAGTATGTGGTTGTCGACAAAGCCACCCACGACATTGTGGAGTGGGAGAGTGGCGACAATCGCAAGGCCGATGTGATACGACTGGAAGATGGCGAGCAACTGGTTATTTATGGTGGAAACATCCGCACGAAGTGCAAGTTGGTTTACCACGACGAGTTGCTTGGGATAGACGATATAACGAATCATGAAATACGAGAGCTATATATTTGATCTTGATGGCACATTGCTGAGCACGCTGACCGACTTGGCCGCAAGTTGCAACTATGCCTTGCGGTCGTGCGGCATGCCCGAGCGAACCATCGATGAGGTAAGAAGATTTGTAGGTAACGGAGTGAAGAAACTTATGGAACGCGCTATTCCTCAGGGTGTTGACAATCCTCGCTTCGAGGAATGTTATGCTGCGTTTCGTGAGCATTACATGGTTCACAACTTGGACACCACGGCACCCTATCCGGGCGTGCTGGAAATGTTGGGTCGCCTGAAGGGCCAGGGCGCCAAGTTGGCGGTGGTAAGCAATAAGTTTTATGCTGCCACGCAAGAGTTGGTGAAGCATTTCTTTGGCGACTATGTGGAGGTGGCCATTGGCGAACGTCCCGACATCCGCAAGAAGCCCGCCCCCGACACGGTGGAGGAGGCATTGCGCCAGTTGGAAGCCTCGCCCGATACTGCCGTCTACATTGGCGACAGCGACGTGGACATCGATACGGCGCGCAACAGCCACATGCCATGCATCAGCGTGCTGTGGGGTTTCCGAAGCAAGGAGTTTCTTTTGGAGCATGGTGCCACGCACCTTGTGTCTTCGCCCTCCGAAATTGTTTAGGACGACCGCGAGAAGGCGGGGAAGAAAACGCAAATAAAGGGAAATAAGCAAAGCCCTTCGCCAAATGATGAAAGGGAAATAAGCAAAGCCTTTCGCCAAATGATGAAAGGGGAAATAAGAAAAGCCTTTCGCAACACGATGATTGCGAAAGGCTTTATGCTTTTTTAGACCTATCCTTATTTATATAAGCTCAGTCTTGAAGTGCAGGCTTGGTTTTACTCGCCCTTGATGGCAGCCACACCGGGAAGCACCTTGCCCTCGATAGCCTCGAGCATAGCGCCACCACCTGTTGACACATAGCTCACCTTGTCGGCCAAGCCAAACTTGTTGATGGCAGCCACAGAGTCGCCACCGCCGATGAGTGAGTAAGCGCCATTCTCCTGAGTGGCCTTGGCAACGGTCTTGGCGATCTCGCCGGTACCGTGTGCGAAGTTCTCAAACTCGAACACGCCCACAGGACCGTTCCACAGGATGGTCTTAGAGCTCATGATGATTTCCTTCCAAGCAGCGATGCTCTCCTCAGAGGCATCCATGCCCTCCCAACCCTCGGGGATAGAGAAGATGGGGAATACTGAGCGAGCGGTGTCGTTAGAGAACTCGCGGCCGCAAACGGTGGCAACCGAGAGGCTGAGGTTCACGCCCTTCTTCTTGGCCTCCTCGATCACGTTGAGAGCCTCGGGCATCAAGTCGTCCTCGTGGAGCGAGTCGCCGATGCTACCACCCTGTGCCTTGATGAATGTGTAACCCATGCCGCCGCCAATGATCAGGTTGTCGACCTTGTCGAGCAGGTTCTTGATGACGCCGAGCTTAGAGCTTACCTTAGATCCGCCGATGATGGCTGTGAAGGGGTGCTGTGCGTTCTTCATCACGTTGTCGATAGCAGTAACCTCCTTCTCCATGAGGTAGCCAAGCATCTTGGCGTCCTGCTCGAAGTAGTCGGCGATGACAGCGGTTGAAGCGTGACGGCGGTGAGCTGTGCCGAAAGCGTCGTTGACATAGACGTCGGCGTAAGAAGCCAACTTCTGGGCGAACTTCTTCTGGCTTTCCTTCATGGCCTTCTTGGCCTCGTCAAACTCAGGAGTGCCTTTCTCGACACCTACAGGCTTGCCCTCTTCCTCGGGGTAGAAGCGCAGGTTCTCGAGCAGCAGGGCCTCTCCGGGCTGCAGGGCTGCAGCCTCCTTCTCAGCGTTGCCACAGTCGGGAGCGAACTTCACGTCGACACCCAGGCGCTCTGACACCTTGCCAACAATCTGCTGCAGGCTGAGCTTGGGGTTCACCTTGCCCTTGGGCTTGCCCATGTGGCTCATCATGATGACAGACCCGCCATCGGCCAGGATCTTCTTCAATGTGGGGAGGGCACCGCGAATACGGGTGTCGTCAGTCACATTGCCATTCTCATCCAATGGTACGTTGAAATCTACACGAACAATGGCTTTCTTGCCTGAAAAGTTGAATTCGTCAATTGTCATTTTATCTTATGTGTTAAATGAAAAATAATCTTTTTGCACGGCAAAGTTACTAAAAAGATGAGAGATTGTATACCCGCTAAGCCACATTTTTTGCTTTTTTATATAATGTTGCTGTGTTTGCCAGAGAATCTTGGCAAGGAGCGGGCTTTCTATGCGGGGTTTTCATACTCCGTGGTGTCGGCGATGCCTGCCTCGCGGAGGGCTTCCTGGCGTTCCCGGCAGGTGCCACATTGTCCGCAATGCACCTCTCCGCCCTTGTAGCAGCTCCACGTCTCGCTGTAGTCTATGCCCAGTTGCTTTCCGTGGCGCGCTATGTCGGCCTTTGTGATGTTGGTGTAGGGTGCCTCAATGGTTACGTCCTCAAACGTGCCCGCCTGGGCTGCCGCCGACATGGCGTCTACAAATGCGGGGCGACAATCGGGATAGATGGTGTGGTCGCCGCCGTGGTTGGCCATCAGCACGTGTTTCAGGTGGTTGCTCTCGGCTATGCCTATGGCTATGCTCAGCATGATGCCGTTGCGGAAGGGCACCACGGTCGACTTCATGTTTTCCTCGTCGTAGTTGCCCTCGGGAATGGCGTCGGCCCCTTCAAGAAGGCTCGACTTGAAGTATTGTGGCATGAAGCCGAGGTCGATGGTGATATGCGGTATGCCGAGGCGCTTGCAATGCATCTCTGCGAATGGAATCTCGCGGTTGTTGTGGTTGCTGCCGTAGTTGAAACTCACGCCCAGCGCTATTTGGTCCTTAAACTCATAGAGCATGGTGATGGAATCCATGCCGCCACTTACGATGATTACTGAATCTTTCATGGTTTGCTAACGTTTTTTTTGAATGTGCTTATCCAAACAGGAACCGAAGGGCCTCCTCCACCTTCCTGACCGGATGCAGTTGTATTTTGTGTTTTTTCTTGTCGATGCTTTTTAAGTTGTATGCGGGGATGATCATGTGGGTAAACCCCAACTTCTCGGCCTCCGATATGCGTTGCTCCACGCGGCTGATGGGACGCACCTCGCCGCTGAGTCCCACTTCGCCCGCCATGCACCATCCCGCCTCGATGGGCGTGTCGACGTTGCTCGAGAGCACGGCGGCTATGACGCTGAGGTCCATGGCCATGTCGGTCACGCGCAGGCCTCCCGCGATGTTCAGGAACACGTCTTTCTGTATGAGCTTAAATCCCACGCGCTTCTCCAGCACGGCCAGCAGCATGTTGAGCCTTCGCTGGTCGAACCCTGTGGCCGAGCGCTGTGGCGTGCCGTAGGCGGCTGTGGAAACGAGCGCTTGCGTCTCCACCAGGAACGGTCGCACGCCTTCGATGGCCGACGAGATGGCTATGCCCGACAGGCCTTCGTGGTCTTCGGTGAGCAGCAGCTCCGAGGGGTTCGACACCTGTCGCAGGCCCTCTTGCCCCATCTCGTAGATGCCCAGTTCGGAGGTGCTTCCAAATCGGTTCTTGATGCTTCTTAGGATGCGGTACATGTAATGTTGGTCGCCCTCAAACTGGATGACCGTGTCGACGATGTGCTCCAGGATCTTCGGTCCGGCCAATGTGCCTTCCTTATTTATATGGCCTATGAGGATGACGGGCACGCCGCTGGTCTTGGCGAAGCGCAGCAAGGCCGCCGCGCACTCTCTCACCTGGGTGATGCTTCCGGGTGACGAGTCGACGGTGTCGGTGGCGATGGTTTGTATGGAGTCTACGATGAGCAGCTCTGGGTGCACCTCCTGTATCTCGGCGAAGATGTTCTCGAGCGATGTTTCGCAAAGCACGAACACCTCGCCCCTGGGCGTCTCGCCCTGTGCGCTGGTGGGGCGCAGTCGGTCGGCCCTCATCTTTATTTGGTGGGAGCTCTCCTCTCCGCTTACATACAGGATGTTGCGCTCAGGCATGCTAAGGATGGTTTGCAGGGTCAGCGTGGATTTTCCTATGCCGGGCTCGCCGCCCAAGAGGATGATGCTGCCTGGCACGATGCCGCCGCCCAACACGCGGTTGAGCTCCTCGTCGTGGGTGTCGATGCGTGGCTCGGCCTCATGCGAGATGTCGTGGAGCTTCACCGGATGGTTGCGGCGCGGGTCGCTCACGCCGCCCGCCTTGCCTTGCCTTACCGACAGGGCCGCTTGTTTGGCGGCTGCCGTGCCATAGTCGGCCGCAACCTTTATCTCCTTAAACGTGGACCATTGGCCGCACGAGGGGCATTTGCCCAACCACTTGGCCGACTCGTATCCGCAATGGGAACACACAAACATCGTCTTGTCTTTTGCCATGAGCACTATTAATTTTAGGCAAAAATAATATATTTTTCTCAGTATTACAAAATTTTTATTCGTAACTTTGCAATTATGAATAATATGAAGTTGTGTTTGATAATAGCCCTCCTTGCCGTGCTCGCCTCGTGCGGCGCGGATGTGAAGAAACAGCGGAGGCTGAGTCGTGAACAACGCAAAGCCTTGTTGCGCGCCGATTCGGCCGCCCTCAAGATAGCCACCACGCCCACGATGGACTGCCTGCCGCTTTTCGTGGCCGTTGCCGACAGCTGCTTTAAGCAGGCGGGGGTGGATGTGCACCTTCGCCAATGCAACGCCCAGATAGATGGCGACACGCTCATTGCCAACGGCTATGTGGAGGGCGTGGTGTCCGATTTGGTTCGCACCGAGAGGTTGCGCCGCATGGGCACGCCCCTTCAGTATGTGGCGGCCACCAACGCCTCCTGGCAACTGGTAGCCAACCGCACGGCGCGCGTGAAAAGCGTGGCCCAACTGGCTGAGAAGATGATAGCCATGACGCGTTTCTCGGCCACCGACTATCTCGCCGACTTGGCCGTGCGGGAGGCGAAGCCCAAGGGCGACGTGTTCCGCATACAGGTCAATGATGTGCAAACAAGGCTGCGCATGCTGCTCAACAACGAGATGGACGCCATGCTGCTCCCTGAGCCCCAGGCCACTACGGCGCGTCTGTGGAAGAACACGGTGCTGCTCGACACCAAGAGCAAGGACATCAGGCTGGGTGTTATAGCCTTTAGCGAGAAAGCCATGAAGGACGCCGACCGAAAGCGCCAGCTCTCGCTTTTTATTAAGGTGTACAACCAGATGTGCGACTCTATCAACAAGAACGGGGTGCGCCATTACGCCCCGGTCATCGCCAAATACATGGGCGCCGACGAGAAGACCATCAACGCCCTCCCCAATATGAAATATCCGCACGCCTCGGCGCCACGACAGGCAGACCTTGAGCGTGCCAAGTAACGATTCGGAAAACGATGCAGACGGTAAACGACCAACAACAAAAGGATGGGGTGGAGCTCATTCAGCAAATAGCCAACCTCCATGGGCAACTTGTGGAAAGCCACGACTTCGCGCAGGCTTTGCAGGGCATACGGCTGTTGCAGGGCCAAACGCCAGGGGCTTTCTCCAGCGAGGCGCTGGAAGAGTTTGAGAACGATTATCGCCTCATGGCCGACTTTATGCTCAAGGGCTTCAAGGACCCTCAGCGCAACGCGCTCTACGGCCGTTTGGTGAGGGGCATGTCGTCGTTGCTGCGCAACATGGAGGTGGAGGTTGAGCGTAAGTACGACCCGTTCTTCTCCCCGTTGGTTCGGCTCACGGCCAGCACCAAGCTCGACCCAACGGGCATCGAGCAGAAGCTGGTGAAGCATGTGCAGGACGTGGCCATGCTCTCGTTAGACGAGGAGCAGGTGCGCCAGCAACGCTCCAAGGAGCTCTATGAGGCGCATTTCAACTTCATGCGCAACCTGTTCAACGCCATTGTGGTTTCCAGCCAATGGAACGCCGACATGGCGCACGACATGGCGCGCTTGCTCTCTTCGCCCACCATCGACGCCATGGATGCGCTGACGCTGGTGTCGGCCATCACCATGGCCACCCTCAACGTACCCGATCCGCAAAAGGCCATCGCCCTGACCGAGGTGTTCTCCCTGGCCGACGACGAGGCCATCCGCCAACGGGCCCTCGTGGGATGGGTGTTTGCCGTTGGCAACGATGGGTTCGCGCTCTTTCCTGAGGTGGGTGAGCGGGTTGCCGACCTCCTTGCCAAGCCCGAGGTGCGCAAGGAGGTGCTGCAACTGCAGAAGCAGGTGGTGTTCTGCCAGAACGCGGCACGCGACCAAGAGACGCTCCGCAACGACATCATGCCCAACATCATGAAGAACCAGAACTTCGAGGTTTCGCGGTTTGGCATCAAGGAGAAAGAGGAGGACCCTATGATGGATATTCTGCACCCCGACGACGACAGGAAGATGGAGGAGCTCGAGGCGAGTTTCCAAAAGATTTCTGATATGCAGAAGCGTGGGGCCGACATCTATTTTGGCGGCTTCTCCCACATGAAGCGCTTCTCCTTCTTCTATACGCTTTGCAACTGGTTTATGCCGTTCTATACGGAACATCCACAGCTGCAGCATCTTACGCAAGGCTTGTTGCAGTCGAACTTCATCAAGCAACTCATGCTGCATGGACCTTTCTGCGACTCCGACAAGTATAGCTTTACGCTTGGCGTCTCGTCGGTCTTCAGCAGTTTGCCCGAGAGCCTCCGCAACATGATGGAGCAGGGCGAGCTGCAATCGGGCATGCCCGAAGGCGATGGCCCACAGGGCAAGGCCTATATCCGCCGAAAATACCTGCAAGACCTTTATCGGTTTGCCATGTTGAACGATGGCCGCAAGCGTTTTGCCAACCCGTTCGACGAGAACCATGTGTTTTTGTCTGCCCCGATCTTCACCCATGCGATGGCCGACGAGGCGCGCAACATGCAGCTGTTCTTGCTCAAGCAGAAGAAGTTTGCGTTGTTGTCGGCCCTTCTTCAGGCCTATTACGATGCCCAGAACGCCGACGACCTGCGCATGGAGGGTTGTGTGGCCCTCCATTTCAAGCAGTATGCCAAGGCAGAGAAGGCCTGCCGCCAGCTGCTGCGCATGCAGCCCCACGACGAGCAGGCCATCCGCTCCCTGGCGCAGGCTTGCTTCCACCAGGCCCATTTTGAGGAGGCGGCCAAGCATTACAGGGCTATGCTGGCGCTGCATCCCGACAACCGCAACTGCGCCCTCTACCTGTCGGTCTCACTTCTCAACTGTGGCAAGGCCGACGAGGCGCGGCAGATGCTCTTCAAGCTCCATTATGAGCATCCCGACGACCTCAACGTGAAGCGCGCGTTGGCATGGGCCGAGCTGTGGATGAAAAACACGCAGCAGGCTTACAGCATCTACACCACGCTCCTTGCGTCGGACAAGCGTGTGGCCACCGATTCGGTCAACGCGGCCTACTGCTGCTGGTTTGAGGGTCGCATCGATGAGGCTGTGCGCCTCATGGCTGGCGGCATGGCGGCCTACAAGTCAGCGCCTCGCCAAACGTTAACCGTCCGCGAGCAGTTGGCGGCCGACAAGGCATTGCTCGACCGATACGAGGTGGATGAGGCGGACCGCAAGATCATGGCCGACCTCGTGGAACGGCATCGGGAGCAGTAGGGGCGCGCCCCGCGGATGGCGACATGTGGAACCACCTTATTGTAACATGTAACATGTAACAATGTAACGTTTTTATTTTCCCACAGATCTCACGGATTTGCACAGATGCCGTTCGGGGTGATGGGCTTCCACAGATCGCGCCTTTGGCGCGGCAGATGGCACAGATTTTTCGCAGGCGGAGAGTTGTATGTGTGGAAGTCAGAACGGGCACGCAGAAGGGCTATGGAGGCCATTGGGCTTTCAGCCCGCCTTGGGTTGACTGGGCTATGCGTATTCTTGGACTTCAGCCCGCCTTGGACCATTCAACATTATGAAACGTGCGACATGCGGAACCACCTTAATGTAACATGTAACAATAAATGTATATGGAGGAGGTGGCACACCCTTCGGTAAAACCCTCTTGGCAAAGCGACGCCAACCATACGTATTTCAAGAACCGTATTTTACCACAAATAAATGATATGGATAAATCTCGCTAAATCATTGGCTGTTTCAAAATAATTGGCGTATATTTGCACAAAAACACCAAAATGGAGAATTATGGAAGAAAAATTATCGACTATATATTTGGTAAGCGGTCAAACGGCTCTCGAATATCTTATGAACGTGAGCAAAAAGTACAGGCAGATAGCGACCGAAGCGATATTCGAGTGTTTGAGACTGGGGTATCCGCTCAACGACATGGAAATATCAGGCAAAGCTCGCGAACTGCTGAGGAAGCGGAATGTAATCGGCTGATTGGTATTGCCAAGAAGCACGGCTTATATATAGATAAGGCTGATTGGAATAAATTCGGCACCCAACGGATGATTCCAACAGGAGAGAGTGTTGTCTTTTTAAGCAAAGACGCAAGTGTCTTTACCAAGATGAAATCTCCATTTTCCAAGGCTCCTTTGAAGCAGACACATCCGGAGGATATCATCTACGAGCATCTGATACACAACATGTTATTCCCTAATACCAGATACCGCTTCATCGGAATATCAGAAGATATCAAAGGTATCAGAATCGTATTGCAGCAAAAAAACATTTCGGCTATGTTTAGAGTGCCAACTCAACAAATGATAGACGATTATCTTCGGAACAATCTCGGCTTATCCAAAGAAGACAAGTATTTCTATGGAAATGAATACTTGGCGATAACTGATATTTCAAATCTTAGCGACAATGTACTATGCGACGAAGACGGGAGGTTGTATTTCATCGATCCAATCATCAGATTGAAAAGACCCGCTTTGGAAGTATGGAATTATCTCTATAATTCAAGATGCATATAGGGCTGCTCTATTCATTCCTCACCATAAGTTGAGAGGAGCAAACCAGCTCTTGTTAAGCCCCCTTTCTACTCGTTCGAGTTTACGCCGCCCGACGCCGCCATGCTACATAGCCTGTCCGGATGGCTTAGGGCGAGGTAGAATGGCAAGGGTGTGACGGATGCGACATGTGGAACCACCTTATTGTAACATGTAACATGAAACAATGTAACAAGGGTGCGTTTTTTTATTCTCCCACAGATCCCGCTGATGCGCGCAGATGCCGTCTGAGGCTAAAAAGAGAAAGCCATTCGGGGTGATGAATCAAAAAAAGCGCCGATTGCAATCGCTGCAACCGGTGCTCCCTCATGGGCTCTCTGACGAGAACGTATTGGCTACTAAAATCAAACTATGTGGGCTCGGCGATGTCGCTTTGGCTCTTCGGCCCTTTGGCCCTTTGGCTCTTCGACTCCTCCGCTTTCCCCTACACCCCCATGCAGCTCTGCGTGGTGAGCGTGGCTGCTATGGCGGTGAGGATGGTTACGATGAGGTTGAGCAGGGTCTTCCACTTGTCCTTGTTCATGGCTCCTGTTGGTTTGTTGGTTCATTACTCCGATGGCTTGCTCACGGCTTCGATGGCTTGCTCACGGCTTTGGGCGCTACACCTTGGGGTCGGAAACGTCCTTCGAGTCGACCACGACGTTCTTGGGCGCCTCCTTGGCGGTCACGCCCTCGAGCAGATACATCACGTAGCTGCCGGCGCGGCGGTTCTTGTCGGTGACCTGTCCGTTGCCCACGAAGCGCTTGAAGGGCTGGTAGAGCACCTTGTAGCCCTTGACGTTCTGCGCGCCGAAGTCGGCCGAGGTGGCTGCCGCCACGGTCCTGATGCCCACCTTGAAGGCTCCGAGCCCCTCAATCTCCACGCGGTCGGAGTTGAGCAGGTGGCGTCGCAGGGCCACGGATAGCTCGTTGAGCACGGCGAGCGTGTCGGCGTAGGTGGCGGTGGTGGCGTGTGCGATCTCCTCGGCCAGCTCCTTGGTGCTCACGTTGTTGAGATGCACGGCGCGGCCGTACCACTTGCCGTAGTTCTTGTTGCCCTCGCGCTTCTCCTGATACTTGCGATAACGAATACTCATAGTTTTGTCCTCCTGAAATTTTTTAGTTAAACATTAAATATATTTGGTTATAATTTTTCCTTCTCTCTCTCACCCCGAATGAATTTCATTTTTAGCCTCAGACGGCGCAACAACGAATTTCTCGAATTAACGAATTGATGTAATCGTTTTACGATTCCCAATTTGAACGAATTTTGGCTAACGCA
>NZ_JAHKBE010000043.1 GCF_018789675.1 Hallella faecis | reverse complement strand
CTGAATAGAGCATCTGACTACGGATCAGAAGGTTACAGGTTTGAATCCTGTCGGAATCACTTTAACGGGCAAAAACAAATAGGGTTTGGCTCCGTAGCTCAACTGAATAGAGCATCTGACTACGGATCAGAAGGTTACAGGTTTGAATCCTGTCGGAGTCACAACAGAGCTAAAGAGAACTTTACTTTATGTAGAGTTCTCTTTTTTGTTTGCCCTATCCGCAACAAGCCCATACTCTCGTTCAACCCCAATCGGTCAATGGATTTCCGCACGCATCATGCGTAACTTTTCCTTGGCGAAAGCCTGCATATCCACGGCCACATCGTCTTCGTCGACAATCTCAACACCGGTCATCGTCTCGATCACGTCTTCCATCGACACCACGCCACGAAAGCAACCGTATTCGTCAACAATGACGGAAATGTGCTCGCGCTTCTCCAACATCTTCTCCCATATTTGGTACACCGAATCGCTCTCATTGAAAGAGAGTATCGGACGCATCAGGTCTGAGAGCTTGGTATCGAACTTGTCGTCCGACAACGCTTTCAGCACAACATCCTTCAGCACATAGCCAATGATGCACTCCTTGTTTTTCTCATAAACCGGGATGCGTGAGAAATTCCAAGTTTGCTGCTCGTAGAACGCCTTGACGGTTAGGTTCACATAAGCCGACTCCACCACAATGGAGGGCGTCATCACCTCTCGGGCCTTGACACCCGCCAGACGAATGCAGCTTTTGATGATCTTGCTTTCCGATTCGCGGAAGATGCCCTCCGAGGCGCCCACATCGACCATGGCCGACACCTCCTCACGGCTCACCGAAGCCTGCTGCCCCTTCGGACTGAACACACGCGTGATGAGCTCGGAGAGCAGCACCAACGGATAGGTGATGAAAATAAGCACACGGATAATCTTGGTGGATGGCATGGCGAGCGAACGCCAATATGAGGCGCCAATGGTCTTCGGGATGATTTCGGAGAGAACCAAAATCAATAGCGTTAGAATGGCCGATATGAGCCCGAAATATTCCTCGCCAAAGAGTTTGATCGACTCTGCGCCCACACCCGCCGACCCAATGGTGTGCGCAATGGTGTTGAGGGAAAGGATGGCTCCCACCGGACGGTCTACGTTGTTCTTATATTGCTTCATCAACGGGGCGGCCTTGTAGCCTTGGCTCTCCTTCATCGTGATGAACGACATGGGAGTGGATAGGAGGACCGCCTCAAGGACGGAACATAAAAAGGATAGTGACAGAGCACCTAAAAAGTATAAAATGATTAAGCCCATTAAATGTTTGTCTCGTTAATAATAAGTTGTCTGTAGGGGGATGCAGCCCACTTACTATAAACGAAGAGCCTTATGGTATATGAACAATTGGTATATCATTTGCGAGACAAAGATACATGTTTTGTTATAATTTCACTATTATCACCATCATATATTGCAATTCTTTAACTAAAACATCCTGTTATTCACATTGTTTTCGCTAAGCCAAACGAGCGAGCATGTGGCCACAAGGCCATCTGCCGTTTGTCGGCGAGGCTATGCCAAGATTCGTGGGCAAATAGGTCACCCTACTCACCCATGCTTGGAAAAGAAACATGATGGGGTCGAACACGACGGGTGTCATCCGCTACATGGCGCTCATCAGGCCATCCCCCGCCCCTGGTTTGAATCTCACCAGCAAAGAGTCGACGGGGAAGAATCGGCGGACTATCAAGATGAAACTATCGATGCGTGCCATTGGATTGTTGGGATTGTTCTGAAAAAAACGTGCGCACTTTTTATGTGAAATAGACGAGGAAAATCCTGTATTTGCAAGATTTTGCTTCAAACAACGGAGCCTGATTTCAACGTTAGGCATGTTTCGAGTTGCGCCTGGACATGTATCGAGCCTCGATCGGGCATGTTTCGTCTTTTAAAAGGCCATGTTTCGCGCCTCGGTTAGGCATGTTTCGCAACGTTGAAAGTTGTTTCCGAAACGCCGAGCGAAGCATCGTTGCGATAAACCTCTGATTGATAAGCAATTACAAAAACTCGTCAAGAATCTTATATTTGCGCCCAACATTTTTCTCGTTTAAAAGAAACGTGTAGTTTTCGGTATAGATTGTTTCGATTTTTGAGTCACGATTACGCCCTCGACAAATCCTTGTCGCCCCTCCCACAGCTATCTATCCCCGCGTTCGTTAAACCTCAATCGGTCATTAGATTAGGGTTTAACGATTGCCATTAGTATATTCAACATGTTGTTGCGCAACTGCTCGCTACGGCCAAGCGCAGGCCCACCATCAGGCATGTCAACAACCAATTCTCTTGCGCCACCGGAGTGACAAAGCGTATCGACAAGCCCGACGAAGATGGCAAGACCGTGCATAGAGGTAGGAGGTGTTGCGACAAACCAAGAAACAAGAATTAACAAAAAAAATGCTTCGGTTTTCAAATAATGTGTACCTTTGCATGAGAAAAAAACGGAATCATGAAGACACAACTCGATGTACACACCCACACCGTGGCTTCGGGCCACGCATACAGCACCATCCAGGAGATGGCCACAGCAGCAGCCCACATGGGACTGAAGATACTCGGCATCACAGAGCATGGACCCAGCATACCCGGCACGTGCCAACCCATCTATTTCCGGAACATGCATTGCGTGCCACGCGAGATGTATGGTGTGAAGCTGATGATGGGAGCGGAACTCAACATTCTCAACACCCAGGGAGAGATAGACCTCGACGAGAGCGACCTGCGCACACTCGACCTGCGCATTGCCGGCATACACAGCTTGTGCTGGCAGGGAGGAACAAAGGAGGAAAACACAGCGGGCGTGATACAAGCCATGCGCAACCCCTACGTGCAAATCATCAGCCATCCGGGCGACGGCACGGCGTTGCTCGACTTCGAGCAACTGGTGCTGGCGTCGAAGGAGACCCACACGTTGCTCGAGATCAACAACCACTCGTTGGCGCCCGCCCGCCACAAGACCGTGGCGCGCCCCAACAACCTCGAACTGCTCCAACTGGCCAAGAAGCATCAGGTGCCCGTAATTCTCGGAAGCGACGCCCACATATCGATGATGATAGCGCAGTATGACAAAATCATGCCATTGGTAGAAGAAGCCGAGATGCCCGATGAGCTCATCATGAACTACAGCACCAAGCGGTTTCTGGATTACCTGAAACCCATGCCCCAATAGCCCCGCATCGACATGCTCAGGTGCCGCACCTTGGTATAAACCATAGCGGCAACCACCCCACTCCACGAACAATCCGAGGGCCGATTTGGAAATAAATCAAAATAAAATAGTAAAGTGCTTTGCAAATATCAACAGAATAATATATCTTTGCAGCAAATTGAGCTCCTTAAAGGCGCATAACATAAAGAAAACACACCATGCCAGAAATATCCGTACGCGGCTTGGAAATGCCCGAGTCACCCATTAGAAAGCTTGCCCCCCTGGCGCTTGCTGCCAAGGAGCGTGGCATAAAGGTTTATCACCTCAACATCGGACAGCCCGACCTGCCCACACCGCAATGCGGCCTCGACGCGCTGAAGCACATCGACCGCAAGGTGCTGGAATACAGTCCGTCGCAAGGCTACCTGAGTTATCGAAAGAAACTGGTGGACTTCTATGCCAAGTACGATATCCATGTGTCGGCCGACGACATCATCATCACCACAGGAGGCTCAGAGGCCGTGTTGTTTGCCTTTATGAGTTGCCTCAACCCAGGCGACGAAATCATCGTGCCCGAGCCCGCTTACGCCAACTACATGACGTTTGCCGTGTCGGCTGGAGCAAAGATTCGCACCATCGCCACATCCATCGAGGAAGGATTCGCCTTGCCGAAGGTGGAGAAATTCAACGAGCTCATCAATCAGAGAACACGCGGAATACTCATCTGCAACCCCAACAACCCCACGGGGTACCTCTACACACGCCGCGAGATGAACCAGATACGCGACCTGGTAAAGGAGCACGACCTGTATCTCTTCTCCGACGAGGTTTACCGCGAATACATCTATACGGGTTCACCCTATATCAGCGCCATGCACCTCAAGGGCATTGAGGACAACGTGATTCTCATCGACTCCGTGTCGAAGCGCTACTCGGAATGTGGAATCCGCATCGGCGCATTGATCACCAAGAACGAAGAGGTGAAAAAGGCTGTGATGAAATTCTGCCAAGCTCGCCTCTCGCCACCTCTCATCGGACAGATTGTGGCCGAGGCATCGCTCGACGCTCCCGAGGAGTATTATCGCGACGTTTACGACGAGTATGTGGAGCGACGCAAGTGTCTTATCGACGGCCTCAACCGCATTCCAGGAGTCTACTCACCCATTCCCATGGGCGCATTCTACACGGTGGCCCAGCTCCCCGTCGACGATGCCGACAAGTTCTGCAAATGGTGCCTCGAAGAGTTCAACTATGAGGGCGAGACCGTCATGATGGCTCCTGCAGCCGGTTTCTACACCACACCGGGCGCAGGCGTCGACCAAGTGCGCATTGCCTACGTGCTGAAGAAAGACGACTTGGAGCGCGCCCTGTTCATCCTCAGAAAAGCATTGGAGGCATACCCTGGTAGAAAATGAATTTTTCCTTCTTTATCGCCCACAAACTTTATAAGGACAAAGGCGGAAGGCAACACGTCTCCCGCCCTGCCATAACTATTGCCACAGCCGGTGTGGCAATAGGATTGGTCGTGATGCTCCTTTCGGTTTTTGTGGTGCTCGGCTTTAAGCATACCATCCGCGACAAGGTGATTGGCTTTGGTTCACACATCCAGGTAACCAACTTCATGACCCAAATGTCGTCGGACCAGGCGCCCATCGCCATGAACGACTCCATGATAAAGGTCATTGGAGGCATAGAGGGCGTGAAGCACGTGGAGCGATTTGCCTACAAGCAAGGCATCCTCAAGACCGATACCGACTTCCTGGGAGTGATGTTCGAAGGCGTTGCGCAAGAATACGACACCACGTTCATCCACCAGAACATGGTAGCGGGATCCATTCCCAAATTCTCCGACAGCCAGTCGGGCAACCACATACTGATCTCACAGAACATCGCCGACAAGCTCAAGGTGAATGCTGGCGACCGAATCTTCGCCTATTTCATCGATGAGAACGGGGTGCGCATGAGGCGGTTCACCATACAAGGCATCTACCAAACCAATCTCTCGCAGTACGACCAGGTGATGTGTTTCGCCGACCTCTACACCACCGTCAAGCTCAACGCATGGCAGCCCGACCAGGTGTCGGGAGCGGCCATCACCGTGAACGACTTCAAGCAACTGGACGAAGTGGAGAGCCGGTTTGTAGAAAAAATTAACCGAACGGAGGACCGCTATGGTGAAACCTACGCTACACAGACCATCAGAGACATCAATCCGCAGATCTTCTCATGGCTCGACTTGCTCGACATGAACGTGTGGATCATCCTCGTACTGATGGTGTCGGTGGCTGGCGTGACCATGATCTCAGGACTGCTCATCATCATCCTCGAGCGCACCACCATGATAGGCGTGCTCAAGGCATTGGGAACGCGCAACAAAACCATACGCCACATCTTCCTGTGGTTTGCCGCATTCATCATCGGAAGGGCGCTCCTCATCGGCAACGCCATCGCCCTCGGCATGGCATTGCTCCAGCAATGGACGGGGATCATCAAGCTCGACCCGGCAACCTATTACGTTAGCACCGTGCCTGTGGAAATCAACATCCCGCTACTCATCATCCTGAACGTAGCCACTTTGCTCATCAGCCTGTTTGTGCTTATAGCACCCAGCTATCTCATTTCGCACATCCACCCAGCCAAGAGCATGAGGTACGAATAAGCCACTAAACCATCACGGACAAGCCATAACATAATAAGGAAAAACACAACTTGCACGCTCCGAAAGAGTGTGCAAGTTACATAAATGATACATTTTAACGAAAAATACTGCACATGAATTTTGGAAATGTGCATAATTGGTTGTACCTTTGCACACAAAATTTCTATTTGTGCAATGGACAAAGCATCCAGTTTTAATTTGCTTCTAGAACAAGCCATCATCAAGAATTGGGAGAAAGACGCCCTGACCGACTACAAGGGCGCCACACTCCAATATCATGACGTGGCACGAAAGATAGAGAAACTCCATATTATGTTTGAGAGTTCAGGAGTCTGCAAGGGCGACAAAATCGCGCTTTGCGGACGCAACAGCTCATCATGGGCATGCGCCTTCTTAGCCATCGTGACGTATGGCGCCATCGTCGTGCCCGTGCAGCATGAGTTTAAGCCTGAACAGGTTTACAACGTGGTGAACCACTCAGAGTCGAAGTTGCTCTTCGTGGGCGACGTGGTAAGCACCACACTCGACTATAACATGATGCCCAACTTGGAGGGAGTGATCTATATTCCCGATTATTCACTTGTGGTAAGCAACTCGGAGAAGTTGACTTACGCGCGAGAGCACCTCAACGAGATGTTCGGACACAAGTATCCCAAGTATTTCCGCAAGGAGCACGTCAAGTATCATAAGGACCAGCCCGAAGAGCTGATCATGATCAACTACACCAGTGGCACAACAGGTTTCTCAAAGGGAGTGATGCTCCCCTACCGATCGGTTTGGAGCAACATCGACTTCCTGATCGATGAGTTGGGCAGCAAACTGCCCGCCAACTCGCGCGTGCTCGACATCCTCCCCATGGCTCACATGTACGGATTGGTGTGCGAGTTCCTGCTCCAGTTTGTTTTGGGAAACCACCTCTTCTTCCTCACACGCTTACCGAGCCCCACGGTTATCCAGGAGGCCTTCATCGAAATTCGCCCCGACGTCATCATCTCGGTGCCACTCATCGTGGAGAAAATTGTAAGGAAACTGGTGTTCCCCAAGCTCAACAACAACCGTGTGAAGCTCCTCATGAAGATGCCGGGCATCAACAAGAAGGTGAAAGAACACATGCTGAAGACCGTCATGGATGTGTTTGGAGGCAAGGCGTTCGAGGTCGTTGTGGGTGGAGCCGGACTGAACCGCGAGGTGGAGGAATTCCTCACAAGCATCCATTTCCCCATCACCATGGGATACGGAACGACAGAGACAGGACCGCTCATCACCTTCTCCAACTACGACAATTTCGTGGGAGGATCGTGCGGAACGCCCGTGAAGCACATGGAAGTGAGAATTGCCAGCAACGACCCAGAGAACGAGGCCGGAGAGATCATTACGCGCGGACTGAACGTCATGAAGGGATACTACAAGAACGAGCAGGCCACACAAGCCGTGATCGACGAGAACGGATGGTTCCACACAGGCGACCTCGCCAAGATGTCGAAAGACGGACACGTCTTCATCCTGGGACGCATCAAGAACATGCTGCTCGGCTCCAACGGACAAAACGTGTATCCAGAAGAGATAGAAGACAAGCTCAACTCCATGGCCATGGTCAACGAGAGCCTCATCATCCAAAAGGGCGACAAGCTTGTGGGATTGGTTCATCCCGACATGCACGAAGCCGAGTCGCTCGGATTCACCGAGGACGACCTGAGAAATATCATGGAGCAGAACCGAAAGGAACTAAACAACTTGTTGCCTAGCTTCTGCAAAATCAGCGAGATACGACTCCAAGCTGAGGAGTTTGAGAAAACACCCAAGAAATCCATCAAACGATACCTCTACAAAGAGGCATAACAACCAATACCAAGATCATGGAACAGATCCCCAGTTTTAACGAGCTCATCGAAAAGAGCATCATTGACCATTGGCACAAAGACGCGCTAACCGACTTTAAGGGTGCGGTTCTACAATACCACGACGTAGCCCGCAAGATCGCCAAGTTGCACATCATGTTTGAAAGTTCGGGCGTGAAGCGAGGCGACAAAGTTGCGCTCTGCGGACGAAACAGCTCGGCATGGGCGTGCGCTTTCCTGGCCACACTCACCTATGGGGCGGTGGCCGTGCCCATCCTGCATGAGTTCACGGCAGACCAAATCCACAACATCGTCAATCACTCGGACGCCAAACTGTTGTTCGTGGGCGACGTGGTGGCCACACAGATCGACACTACCAAGATGCCCCATCTTGAAGGTGTTATTTACATTCCCGACTATTCGCTTGTGCTCTCGCGCACCGACAAATTGACGTATGCACGCGAACACCTCAACGAGATGTTTGGACACAAATACCCCAAGTATTTCCGTCAGGAGCACATCAGTTACTATAAGGAGCAAAGCCCCGACGAACTGGCACTCATCAACTACACCAGCGGCACAACGGGATTCTCGAAAGGTGTGATGGTTCCCTACCGCGCCTTGTGGAGCAATGCCGACTTTGCCGAACACGTATTAGGCAACAAGATCAAGGTTGGCGACAATATCATTTCCATCTTGCCTATGGCTCACATGTATGGTATGTCGTTCGAGTTCCTCTTTGAGTTCATCAAGGGATGCCACATCTTCTTCCTGACACGCATTCCTTCACCCGCCATCATCGCAGCAGCTTTTGCCGAGGTGAAGCCACGCGTCATCATCTCGGTACCCCTCATCATCGAGAAGATCATCAAGAAGAAGGTGTTCCCGAAGATCCAGGATCCCAAGATGCGTCTCTTGATGAAGATGCCGGGCATCAACAGGAAGGTTTACGAGAAAATTTGCACGCAAGTAACCCAAGCCTTCGGAGGCAACTTCTACGAGATCATCATCGGCGGCGCCGCGTTCAACCAAGAGGTGGAAGCCTTCCTGCACCAGATTCATTTCCACTACACAGTGGGCTATGGAGCTACGGAGTGTGCACCGATCATCTGCTACGCCGACTACCAAGAATTTGTTCCAGGCTCATGCGGAAAGGCAGCCCTGCACATGCAGGTGCGTATTGACAGTTCAGATCCGCAGAACGTCCCTGGCGAAATCTTATGCAAGGGCCCCAACGTCATGTTGGGATACTATAAGAACGAGGAGGCCACTGCCGCTTCTATCGACAAGGAGGGATGGTTCCACACGGGCGACCTCGGCACGATGGACGCCAACGGCAACGTATTCATCAAGGGCCGCTCGAAGAACATGCTGTTAGGTTCTAACGGACAGAACATCTACCCAGAGGAGATAGAGGACAAGCTCAACTCCATGACTATGGTGGTTGAGAGCGTGGTGATCCAAGAAGGCGACAAACTCGTGGGACTGGTTTACCCCGACTTTGAGGAAGCCAAGCAAATGGGCTTCAACGACACCGACCTGGAAAACATCATGGAGGAGAACCGCAAGCAGCTCAATACGATTCTGCCCCACTATTGCAACCTGTCGGCCATCCGCCTGCACAACGAAGAGTTTGAAAAGACCCCGAAGCGTTCCATCAAGCGATTCCTCTACACAAAATAAGGCAGCAACAGCATAACGACATTATAAGAATCCCGCAAGATTGGAAGTATCAACTTCTCATCTTGCGGGATTTGTTTTTATTCTACAATCATCAACCCAAACCTCCGTTGGCATTTAGGCCATCGGTGATGGGAAACGACAAAACCTTACGCCCTGCTCTCCAACTGGCGGTCGAGTTCCAGAATGCCCTTGGCAGTACACAGCCCACGTATGAACAACATGACAACGTTGCGGAAGATGTCTTGCAAACTGTAAGTGTTATAGAGTTTGCTTTCCATTACATTTTGCATCACGTTATTGCCCAACAGACTGATCAACTCATAATTGAAGTCATTGCGGAAATAACCTTCCAGCACACCACGTTTGAAGAAATCCTTGCTATGAGCCTTATGCTCCTTGTTGACTTGCTCCAAGAACGACATCACGCGCGGATACTTGTGCAAATCCTCATAATAAACAGGGTTCATATCGCGCAATTCTTCCATTTGGAGACGATAAAACTCAAGGAGAATATCTATCACCTGTTTCTCGCCACTTGAGTCGAAACGCTCCAATGTGGCGTCAAACTCATGTATCCTACGCGCCACACTCTCCAAGAGCAACTGCTCTTTATTGTCATAAATCTCATAAAGAGTACGCTTGGAAATCTTCAACTTACGGGCAATGTCGTCCATTTTCACAGACTTGACGCCAATCGTCGTGAATTCGCGTGTAGCAACCTTCAATATCTGCTCACGAAGCGCTTCCCTATGTTCCGTTGTGTAGTTTGGTTGAGTCATATTACAAAGCAACTATTGGTGATGTGGATGAGATTACATCAGCTCAAGCTATCAGAAAGAATCGTTGACGAACGGGATGCACTTTCGTGAACGCATAGAATGCGCATAGAGGCAACAGGATGGTTCAATTCCGAATGGCCCATAGCCGATTATCTTTTACAAAGATAATAAAAATAGTGAAAACTTAGGGCTGTTACTTCGTTTTTTATTAACTTTGCCGATGAGAGGTTGCAATTAGCAACAATAGAGAAAGATCTCATAGCACTCGCTTGCACCTAAACAACATCACGAACAAAGCATAAATTATAAGCAATATGGTAAAAATCACAAAAGAGGCTGCATTGGAGTATCACTTCAAAGACAGACCAGGTAAGATTGAGGTTAAGCCCACAAAACCATACCGTACCCAAACCGACTTAAGTTTGGCTTACTCACCAGGCGTTGCCTTCCCCTGTTTGGAAATACAAAACAATCCCGATGACGTTTACAAATACACCGACAAGGGAAACCTTGTGGCCGTTATCTCCAACGGTACAGCCGTGCTCGGACTCGGCGACATTGGCGCCATGAGTGGCAAGCCTGTCATGGAAGGTAAGGGATTGCTTTTCAAAATTTATGGAGGCGTCGATGTATTCGACATTGAGGTCAATGAGAAAGACCCTGTGAAATTCTGCGAGGCCGTTGAGAAGATTGCGCCAACATTCGGAGGAATCAACCTCGAAGACATCAAGGCTCCAGAGTGTTTCTATATCGAGAATCGCCTGAAGCAGACGCTCGACATCCCTGTGATGCACGACGACCAACATGGCACGGCCATCATCTCGGCCGCTGGATTGCTCAACGCACTTGAGGTGGCTGGCAAAAAGATCAGGGAAGCAAAAATCGTGGTCAACGGAGCAGGAGCTGCCGCTATCAGTTGCACCAAGTTATATTGTTCACTCGGAGCGAAGCACGAGAACATCGTGATGCTCGACTCACGTGGCGTAATCTACAAAGGCCGCGAGAACGTGAACGAGCAGAAGGCTGAATTTGCCACCAGCCGCACCGACATCCACACTCTGGAGGAGGCAGTCAAGGGCGCCGACGTATTCGTAGGATTATCGAAAGGCAATGTGCTCTCACAAGACATGGTTAGGTCAATGGCCGACCATCCCATCGTGTTCGCACTCGCCAATCCCGTCCCCGAGATTTCTTACGAAGACGCCATGGCGGCTCGTCCCGACGTACTCATGTCGACTGGGCGTTCCGACTACCCCAACCAAATCAACAATGTTATAGGATTTCCCTACATCTTCCGCGGCGCATTGGACGTGCATGCCAGAGCCATCAACGAGGAGATGAAATTGGCTGCCGTCAAGGCTATTGCCCAACTAGCCAAGATGCCCATCCCCGAAATTGTCAACGAGGTGTACCATGTTAGCGACCTACAGTTCGGACCGAAATATTTCATACCGAAACCCGTCGACCCACGCCTCATCACAGAGGTGTCGGCTGCAGTAGCCAAAGCCGCCATAGAAAGCGGCGTGGCAAGAACGCCCATCACCGATTGGGAGGCATACAAGGAACGACTGCGCCAGATGCTGGGCCAGGAGACAAAATTCACACGCACACTTCATGCCACCGCTGCCATGCACCCACAGCGCGTGGTGTTTGCCGAGGGTGGTCACCCCACCATGATGAAAGCTGCCGTAAAGGCGCTTCAAGAGGGCATATGCTCGCCCATCCTGTTGGGTAACCCCGACCGCCTCACACGCCTGGCCAACCGTTTGAAGTTGGATCTCTCTGGTGTGGAAATCATCGATATGCGCGCCGACAAGGAGCAAGGACGTCGCGCCACATACGCCAAGCATCTCTCAGAGAAACGCGCACGCCAAGGCTACACCTTCGAAGAAGCCTATGACAAGATGTACGAACGCAACTACTTTGGTATGTCAATGGTGGAGCAAGGCGATGCCGATGCGTTCATCACAGGCCTTTACACCAAATACAGCAACACGATCAAGGTGGCCAAGGAAGTGGTAGGCATCAATCCCGCCTACAATACATTTGCCACCATGCACATTCTCAATACAAAGAAGGGCATCTACTACATCGCCGACACGCTCATCAACCGTCATCCCAACGATAGTGTGCTCTACGATGTGGCTCGCTTGGCCGCACACTCCGTGTCGTTCTTCAACGACGAACCAGTGATGGCCATGATCAGCTACTCCAACTTCGGTACCGACGAAGTGGGCTCACCCGTAACCGTACACCAAGCTGTAGAGCGCTTGCAGAAGGATTATCCCGATATGGCCGTCGACGGTGAGATGCAGGTCAGCTTCGCGTTGAACAAAGAGCTCCGCGACGACAAGTATCCGTTCACACGCCTGAAAGGCAAGGATGTCAACACGCTTGTCTTCCCGAACATGAGTTCTGCCAACAGTTGTTACATGCTTCTCAAGGGATTGGATCCTGACGTGGAGGTCATTGGCCCGATCCAGATGGGTCTGAACAAGCCTATCCACTTCACCGACTTCGAGGCAAGCGTGCAGGATGTGGTAAACATCACCGCCGTGGCTGCCATCGACGCTTATGTGGAGAAACTGAAAAACAACAAGGGCGAATAAGCCATAGGGGCACCGCAACTTGATGCGGCTTTCCCCATTAACAACTCACCTATTTTCGTATGAGATGTCCATCATCCAACAGGAAGATCAAGGCATCAACCATAGAAAAATAGGTAGAAAGCATCTTTCGGGCAATGCTGTATTTTATAGCATTGCCCATTCTTTGTTTCTTATTGATGCCACATTTTCTCGCCACAGTATGGTTAAGGCAAGTATTGCTTCGCCCATTAGGCTTTATGAAAACGTCCCATTTTCAAGGAAGAATCCCAACAAAACAAACTTGATTTCAAAAGGTTAACTTCCTCCGGTAACGAGCACAACAACGCTACCAATGAAGCAAAACTCTTTGGGTAGAAAAGTGATTCAGCATCCCCCTCAAAGCCATTTTATAATAGAACGTTTTTTTAACTGAAAAAGTTTGGAACGTATGATTATAATATGTATATTTGCACGGAATTATTAAACCTAATACGAAGTATTAACCATGATCTACGTCGACATAGACACAAAAGGCACCATGCGCCTGCCTTTCTATTTGGCCATGGAGGAATATGTAGCTAGAAATATCTACAAGGGAGAAGACTGCTTCTTCATGTGGCAGGTCAATCCGACCGTCATATTCGGTCGCAACCAAGTCATCGAGGACGAGGTGAACATCGAATACTGCAAATCGCACAACATTCAGTTCTACCGCAGGAAAAGCGGTGGCGGTTGCGTCTACGCCGACATGGGAAACGTAATGCTTTCATACATCACTGGCGAGGAGAGCGTCGACAACTGCTTCGCATACTACATGGAGATGTTGACACGATCGTTCAACGCCATTGGAATTCCCGCTGAACGCAACGACCACAACGACATCATGTTGAACGGGCAAAAGATTTCGGGCAATGCCATCCTGCACATGACCGACCGCGTCATCGCTCACGGCACGCTCCTTTACGACACCAACATGGAGAACATGACCAACGCCATCACACCCAGTAAACAGAAACTGAGTCGCAATGGTGTGCAAAGCGTGCGTCAACGCATCACGCTGCTCAAGGATTTCACACCACTGTCGTTGGAGGAGATGAAGAAAAAGCTGCGCGCTACAATCTGCACATCATCAGTCAGCCTCAACGAGAAAGACATCGAGGGAATCAAAGAGATCGAAAAAGAATATCTCGAGCCAAGTTTCATCTACGGAAAATAGTTGTAAGCACCTATAATCCCTACCACCCGTACAGTCAACTACTACGTCATTAAATTAACAACCATAAATAAATATCTATGAACAAACGAACTTGCCTTTACGATCGCCACGTAGCATTGGGCGCACTCGTGCAACCTTTTGGAGGCTTCGACATGCCTATCCAGTACTCGTCTATTATCGAAGAGCACAACGCCGTGCGCCAGCATTGCGGTGTATTCGATGTATCCCACATGGGTGAGACATTCATCTCTGGTGAGGACGCCGAGCGCTTCGTCAACCATATCTTCACAAACGATGTAACTGGAGCCCCCATTGGCCAAATCTTCTACGGCATGATGTGCTACCCCGACGGTGGCACCGTCGACGACTTGTTGGTCTACAAGATGGGCGAGCAACTGTATTTCCTCGTCATCAACGCTGCCAACATCGACAAAGACATGGAGTGGATCATGACGAGCGCTGAGGGATTCAACGTCAACATCGACCATTGCTCAGAGCGTTACGGCCAGTTGGCCGTGCAAGGTCCAGAGGCTGAAACCGTCATGGAGGAAGTGCTGCAAATACCCTGCAAGGACTTGGTGTTCTATACAGCTAAGACCCTCAATGTGGATGGCGTGGAAGTTATCGTCAGCCGCACGGGTTACACAGGCGAGGATGGCTTTGAGATTTACGGAAGCCACGAGTATATCGTTAACCAATGGGACAAGCTCATGGAAAGCGGTCGTTGCAAACCTTGCGGACTGGGTTGCCGCGACACACTCCGCTTCGAGGTGGGTCTCCCTCTCTACGGCGACGAACTGTCACAAGACATTTCACCCGTCATGGCTGGATTTAGCATGTTCTGCAAGTTCGACAAGCCCGAGTTCATCGGCAAGGAGGCTCTGCTGAAGCAGAAGACCGAGGGCGTGGCTCGACGCCTCAGAGGTCTCATGCTCGACGACCGCGCCGTGCCTCGCCACGGATATAAGGTGCTGAAAGATGGCGTAGAGGTTGGTGAGGTCACCACAGGCTATCGCCTTATCTCTGTCGACCAGAGTTGTGCCGTGGCATTGGTTGACTCTTCATTGAAGTTGGGCGACCGCGTGGAGGTGCAAATCCGCAAGAAGACCTTCCCCGCAACAATCGTCAAGAAGAAGTTCTACGACAAGCATTACAAGAAATAAGCCCATACCGCCTACAACAGGACGGGAAAACCACAAGACATAATAATAATAACAATAACCATTAAAACACAAGAAGAATCATGACCTATTTTAGCGAGTCACACGAGTACGTTCGTGTAGAGGGAGAATTTGGATACGTTGGAATCAGCGACTACGCACAAAAGCAGTTGGGCAACATCGTCTATGTGGACATGCCCGACGTGGACGACGATGTAGAAGTTGGTGAGGTCTTCGGCGCCGTAGAGAGCGTGAAGGCCGCAAGCGACCTGCTGTCACCCGTAAGCGGCACAGTGGTTGAGGTGAACGAAAGTTTGGAGGACAGCCCCGAGCTCATCAACCAGGACGCCAACGAGAACTGGATCATAAAGGTTAAGCTTTCCGATCCTTCGGAGCTTGAGAGCCTCATGGACGAGGATACTTACAACTCAAAAAATCAGTAAATGCATCCCTTTTTCCCACAAACATCCGATGACATCAAGCACATGCTTGATGTCATCGGAATTGAATCGGTAGACGATCTCTATAAAGACGTGCCCGATAACGTGCGGCTCAAGAAAGACTATGACCTGCCGTCATCGCAAAGCGAAATAGAGATTCGTAGGAAGCTCGCCGAATTCGGCAAGCTCAACAAGCAATTGGTATGTTTTGCAGGAGCAGGCGCATACGACCACTATACGCCCGCTGTTATCCCGCAGATCGTGGAGCGCTCGGAATTCTTGACGAGCTACACTCCCTATCAGGCCGAAATATCACAAGGCACTCTGCACTATATCTTCGAGTATCAGACCATGATGGCTCGACTCACTGGCATGGATATCTCCAACGCCAACATGTACGACGGCTCTACTGCAACAGCCGAGGCCGCACTTATGGCGGTAGCATCGACCAAGAAGACCAACAAGGTCATTCTCAGCGACGGAATCGATCCCAAGGTGAAAGAGGTGGTAAAGACATACGCACACTTCCATGGCCTCGAGTTGCTGTCGTTACCCACAGTCAATGGCGCAACCGACTTCTCGGCGCTCGACGAGACATTGGCTCAAGGTGGAGTGGCTGGCCTCATCGTACAACAGCCTAACCGCTACGGTATCGTAGAGGATTATACTGGCGTGGCCGATCGTTGCCATGCAGCAAAAGCCTTGCTCATTATCAATAGCGTAGCTGCCGACCTATCTATGCTGAAGACTCCAGGAGAATGGGGTGCCGACATCGCCGTTGGCGAGGGTCAATCATTGGGCATTCCTTTGTCATGGGGAGGTCCTTACATCGGTTACATGTGTACTACAGAGAAGCACATGCGCAAAATGCCGGGACGTATCGTCGGTCAGACTGTCGACCAAGACGGCAAACGTGCGTTCGTATTGACACTTCAGGCACGCGAGCAACACATCAGAAGACAGCGCGCTACATCCAACATCTGCTCTAACCAGGGTCTCATGGCTCTTTGGGTCACCATCTACATGTCGCTCATGGGACCGCAAGGCCTGAAGGAAGCCACACAGATGGGATGCGATGGAGCCCACTATCTGCACGACCAACTGATCGCTACCGGACACTTCTGCGATGCCTTTCCTGGCCAGGAATTCCTCAACGAGTTCTGCGTCAAGTATGATGGCGACCTCGCGGCTCTCCAAGAGAAGTGGGTCGAGAACGGTTTCATGGGCGGCGTAGCCATCTCCGACGACACCGTCATGTTCGCCGTCACCGAGCAGCGCACCAAGGAAGAGATAGACCAACTGGTTGCTTTGATTTCCTAAACGCCCTTACCCATTAAACGAAACAATCCATGAACAACAAATTATACGACCGTCTCATCTTTGAGTTGAGCAGTCCAGGGCGAGTTGGTTACCATCTTCCTAAAAACCAGTTCCCCCATCACGAATTACGCAAAGACGTAAGCCGCACCAAAGCACCTGCCCTGCCCGAGTGCGACGAGATGACTGTGGTCAGACATTACACCAATCATAGCGGCAACAACTTCGGCGTGGACAACGGCCTCTACCCATTAGGCTCATGCACGATGAAGTACAACCCCAAGATCAACGAGGAGGCAGCCAACCATCCCGCATTCGTCAACCTGCACCCGCTTCAGCCAGCTTCTACGGTGGCAGGAGCACAAGCTCTCGCTGATGAGCTCAAGAAGATGCTGTGTGAGATTACAGGTATGGGTGCCGTCACCCTGAAGCCATGCGCTGGTGCTCATGGTGAGCTCACGGGCCTGATGATTATCAGAGGGTACCATGAGAGCCGCGGCGATTTTAAGCGAACAAAGGTACTCGTCCCCGACTCAGCCCATGGCACCAACCCTGCTTCGGCAGCGGTGTGTGGCCTCGACGTTGTTGAGGTCAAGAGTAAGGAAGACGGTACCGTCGACGTCGACGACTTGGCAACCAAGCTCGACGACACGGTTGCAGCCATGATGATGACCAACCCCAACACATTGGGCATCTTCGAGCACAACATCACCAAGATCGTGGAGATGGTTCACAAATGTGGCGGTCTGATGTATTACGACGGAGCTAACCTTAACCCGCTTCTCGGCGTATGCCGTCCGGGCGACATGGGCTTCGATGTGATTCACCTGAACCTGCACAAGACCTTCTCCACACCTCACGGTGGTGGCGGACCTGGCAGCGGCCCTGTGGGGTGCCGTAAGGAGTTGGAGTCATTCTTCCCGACAGTCAACCCCTATCAGGGCAACTTCCTCGTGGAGATGCGCGCTTGGGCCTACATCCTCAGCCTCGGTTACGAGTATATTAAGAAGGTTGGTCCTACCGCAACGCTCAATGCCAGCTATATCAAGGCAAAGTTGCAGGATGTTTACGAACTTCCCATCAAGGGCCTGAGCAAGCACGAGTTTGTGTTCAATGGCTTGACCGACAAGTCTACAGGTGTTACCACGATGGACGTGGCCAAGCGCCTGCTCGACTACGGCTACCATGCTCCTACGATCTACTTCCCACTTCTGTTCCACGAGTCCATGATGATTGAGCCTACTGAGTCGGAGAGTCTGGAGAGCATCGACGGATTCGTTGCTGTGTTACGCAAGATTGCCGAGGAGGCCAAGACAGATCCCGAGTTGGTGAAGACAGCTCCCCACAACGCTCCTATCAGCCGCGTAGACGATGTGCTCGCAGCTAAGAATCCTGTTCTGACATACCCCGAGAACCCATAAGCAATCGAGTTCATGATACAAACTGATCTCATCATCATTGGCAGTGGCCCCGGTGGATACGAGGCCGCTGCCTTTGCAGCCAAGCATGGCCTGCAAGTGGTTATCGCTGAAGAAGCCTTCGCAGGTGGCACTTGCCTCAACTGCGGATGCATTCCCACAAAGGCGTTGATTCACGACGCGGAAAAAGCTGTTGCCGTTCCCAATGAGGGCGCAATGCGTTTGGCTGCCGCCATCGACCGCAAGAATCAGGTTATTGATGGATTGCGGAAAGGTATCGAAGCTCTTCTCGGTCAACCTTCTATCACCTTCCTGCACGGACACGCATCCCTTGTGAACGCCAACACCGTAGCTGTGGGCGAAGAAACTGTCAAAGCAAAGGATATCCTCATAGCCACAGGCTCAAAGGCCAAGATGCCTCCCGTATCTGGATTGAGCCCCGACGAGATTCGCGCCAACCCACGTGTGGTCACGTCAGAGGAACTGCTCAACCTTTCTACTCCGCCCCAGCATCTTTGCATTGTTGGCGCAGGTGTGATTGGTTTGGAAATGGCCTCCGTCTTTCGGGCATTTGGTAGCAAAGTCACCATCATCGAATTCATGAAGGAATGCCTCCCCCCCATGGACCAAGAGCTTGCTCGTCGCTTGCGTAAGTCGATGGAGAAGCAGGGTATTGTGTTCCATCTCGGATGCGGACTTCAGCAAGTGGATGGCGACAAGGTTACCTACCAAAACGTGAAGAAGGGAACTTCAGAAACCATCGAGGCCGACTGCATCTTGGTAGCTACAGGTCGCCAAGCCAATGTAGAGGGCTTAGGGCTTGAGAACACAAGCATCGAAGTGGGAAGAAGAGGTATCGAGGTCGACGACAACATGCAGACCACTGTGCCCCACATCTACGCCATTGGCGATGTCAACGGTCGCCAGATGCTTGCACACGCAGCCACATTCCAAGGTTTCCATGCCATCAACCACATCTTAGGAAAAACCGACAACATTCGCCTCAACATCATGCCTGCTGCCGTCTTCACTCACCCAGAAATTGCTTCTGTGGGACTTACCGAAGACAAGTGCAAAGAAATGGGCATAGCATGCGCTGTACGCAAATCACTCTATCGTGCCAATGGCCGTGCACAAGCCTCTGAGGCTACCGACGGATTACTTAAGTTGGTATGCGACGACCAGGGAAAACTGATCGGTTGCCATGCCTTAGGACAAGAGGCCTCATGGATGGTTCAGGAGGTGGCAACACTGATGAACTTTGATGCAACCGCCGATCGTTTGGCTGAAATTGTGCACATTCACCCAACGTTGTCTGAGATTCTTCTCAACGCCGCAAGCCACTAAGTCAACCTTTCGTCTCCTCAAAACGTTAAAAAAAGCCTATAATCCTTGACTATAGGCTTTTTTTATTAACTTTGCATTAAATGTAAAGTTAACAACTCACATGCCTCGTTTCAGACAACTATTTAGCTGTCTCCTCATGCTTTGCGCCTCCATCGCTGCACAGGCGCAAATGAAATGGAACCAGCAATACCAGACATACATCGATCAATACAAGGATCTCGCCATCGAGCAGATGCTTAAATATCGCATTCCTGCCAGCATCACCTTAGCCCAAGGCCTTTTTGAGAGTGGCGCAGGAAAAAGCGATCTATCCACACGCGGCAACAACCACTTTGGCATCAAGTGTCATGGGTGGACAGGCCGCACAATGAACAAAGACGACGACGCTGCCAACGAGTGTTTTCGAGCCTATGACAATCCACGCCAAAGCTACGAAGATCACAGCAAGTTCCTCGCACGCAACACACGCTACGCCCGCCTGTTCCAATTGAAACCGACCGACTATCGCGGTTGGGCCAATGGCCTCAAGGCATGCGGATACGCCACAAACCCCCACTATGCGAAGAAGCTTATCGACCTCATCGACCTCTATAAGTTGTGGCAATACGACAAGGCGCATAGCTACGACAGGTTCATGGCCCAGCGCGCAGGCAACGACCGCCCCGCCGACACCAATGCGGGGCTACACCCCATCCATATCTTCAATAAGAACTATTACATCGTGGCGCGCGAAGGCGACACCTTCAAGTCGATAGCGAAAGAGACCGAGCTCAGCTATCGCCGACTGGCTTCCTACAACGAGCGCAGCCGTAAGGATGTGCTGCATGCAGGTGAAATTGTTTATCTGAAGAAAAAACGCCGTCGCGCTCCCAAGCAATACAAAAACCGTCCACACGTCGTTAAGGCTGGCGAAAACATGTATATGATTTCGCAATACTACGGCATGCGTGTAAAATACCTATACAAGAAAAATCATCTCTCACCCGACCACCAGATCCGTGTCGGTGAAGTGCTAAAGGTTTATTAATCTAACTCATTATGAAAAAAACACTCTTAACAGCAGCGTTTGCCGTGTTGTGTTGCATCAGCAGCACAGCACAGGACTTCAGTCAGTATTTCCAAGACAAGACACTTCGTATCGACTACATTTTCTCGGGTACCCATAACACGCAGCACATTGCGCTCGACCAACTCTGCGTTGAGCCTCGTTGGTATGGCAAGCGCAAGCGCCTTGCTGAGGTTCCCGTTGAGGGCAACGGGCAAATCACCGTTCGCGACCATAAGACCCAGCGTATCATCTACCGCAATTCCTTCTCCACTCTATTTCAAGAGTGGCAGGAAGAACCCGAGGCTTTGACCACAGAGCGTTCGTTTGAGAACGTGTTCCTCGTGCCAATGCCCAAGGACACCGTCGACATCACGCTCGACCTACGCAACAACCGCCGCGAAATCACTTCAAAGCTCACGCACCAAGTGGTGCCCACCGACATCCTCATCCGCCAGATAGGCTATCGCGACGTCACCCCGTTCGAGACTATTCAACAGGCGAAAGACACTAACAACTGCATCCACCTGGCCTATCTTGCCGAAGGTTACCGTCCCGAGGAGATGGGCACCTTCATACAAGATGTAAAAATGGCCATGGAAGCCCTGTTCGCACACGAGCCTTTCAAGGGTATGAGAGACCGCTTCAACATCGTTGCCGTGAAGTCGCCGTCAAAAGATAGCGGTGCCAGTGAGCCCGGAAAGGGCATCTGGAAGAACACAGCCCTGCACTCACACTGGGACACCAACTACAGCGAGCGTTACCTCACGACCTCTAACCTGAAGGACATGCACGACCTACTGGCCGGTACTCCCTATGAGCACATCCTCGTGTTGGTCAACTCCGAGCGCTATGGCGGCGGTGGCATCCTCAATTCATACCTTCTCTCCACCATCCACAACAAGTGGTCGAAACCCGTCGTTGTGCATGAGTTCGGACACAGTTTCGCCGGTCTGGCAGATGAGTACGCTTACGAAAACGAAGAGGTCAACATGTATCCTCTCGATGTAGAGCCTTGGGAGAAGAACATCACCACGAAGGTAAACTTCAAGGGCAAATGGGAAGAAATGATTGGCAAGAAGCCCGGCGTTGGCCTCGTAGAAGGCGGCGGCTATAAGATGAAGGGCGTTTACCGCGCCTGCAACGACTGCCGCATGCGCACCAACGAGATTCCGGAGTTCTGCCCAGCCTGCCAAAAGGCACTGCGTGACCTCATCAACTTCTACACTGAATGATCCTTCGCCATCACACGTTAGGCAAGACATCCCTACCCGTCCGCTACCTCCGCACAATCAGTACGGTGCTTATGTTCCTTGTCTTTCCCATGACGGGAAACATCGGGGCATGGGCACAACCAACGGACAGCGAACGGTTGGGGATGGCCATCGATTATTTCCAAAACGGGAAATACCACGAGTCGATGCTTATCCTTCAGGACCTTAACCAGCATTATCGGCTCAACCCACGGTTTCAGGCCTACCTAGGCGTGTGCTATTACTATGAGTGGGACTACGAGCACGCCACGGAATGTCTCAGCAAAGCCATTCCAAAGTTGGAGAAATTCGCGCCCCAGGAACGCTCATTCTACTACTTCGCCAATGCGGAAAGCCTTTTCAACCTAAAGGAATACGACAAGGCCCTGCTCAATTACCAACAGATGCTCACCGTCTGCCACAACAACGAGAAAGGCGACGCCTACTACAAGATAGGACTCATACACACTTTTCGCAACCAATGGATCGACGCTCTCGACAACCTACAGAGCGCATGGTTCTATTACACTCAATACACCACCAATAAAAAAGCGCGCATAGCGCAAATCCGCAACATGATACAAGGATGCTGCGACCAAATAAACGGAAAAGGCACACAATAAGCTGTCAACACGTCTTTTATTGACCGACAGACTTGTTTTGTGCCTTTTTTTTCATAATTTTGCAAACATGATATTCTATTTCTCAGGCACAGGCAACACACGTTGGGCAGCCCAGTATCTTAGCGAGGCCACCCAAGAGGAGCTTGTCTTCATCCCCGACCACCCCACCGGCACGTTCTCCCCTGACCTAAAGGAAGGCGAACGCATCGGGTTCTGCTTCCCCGTTCATGGTTGGCGCCCGCCCAAATTGGTGCGCGACTTCGTTTCAAGACTTCGCCTAAGGGCAGAGGGGCATTACGTTTATGCCCTCTGCACAGCCGGCGACAACATCGGCGAGACGATTGAGATACTCGAAAAGGACTTGAGCGAAGTGGGAATCCATCTCGATTCAGCCTTCTCGCTCATCATGCCCGAGTCGTATGTTGGCTTACCCTTCATGGATGTTGACACGGAGGCGAAGGAAAAGGCCAAGAAAGACGAGGCCGCCGCATTGCTCCAATCCTACGAACCCATCATCGCGAAACGTGAGAAAGGAGTACGCCAACTGCACCGAGGCCATTGGCCCCGCATCAACTCACGCATCATTGGCGGCTATTTCACCCACCGGCTCATTACCGACCGCCCCTTCCATGTCGATTCCGAGCGTTGCGTGGCGTGTGGCATTTGCGCCTCAGTATGTCCTGTCCACGACATCATTGGCGGTCCCGGAAGTACGCCCCAATGGCGGCACGACGGCTCATGCCTCACCTGTTTTGCCTGCTACCACCACTGTCCGCACCATGCCATCGAGTACGGTCGACGCACACAACACAAAGGACAATATCATTTTGATCAACGAACGAAAGACAAATAACAGAAACGAAACCATTATGAAGAAGTTTATACTCACTACTGCTCTGTGCTTGACCAGCGCTTTCGCCTGGTCTCAAAACATAGTAACCGACCGTTGGGGCAACAAGGTTCCCGCCCCTGTCTTTGACGAGGAAGGAACAGTCGGCATGCGCTTCGGCAAGCACGACATCGTGCCTATCGAGAAGAGCACCCACAAGGTGTTGGGCAAGCCATCACCCAACTACGTGCCCCACAAGGGCTCACCACGCATCCTTACCATCCTCGTCAACTTTGCCGACTCGGCCATCACCGTCAAACAGCCTAAGAAAGCGTTCCAACAATTCTTCAACCAAGAAGGAACACTCGATGACCTGGGCAACGGCAACTACCGCAACCACGGCAGTGTGAGCCAATATTTCCATGACATGAGCGGTGGACTGTTCCGTCCCAAGTTCGACATTTACGGCCCCGTCACCCTTCCCAAGGCCATGGAATACTATGGCAAGAGCCCTGAGAGCTCGTCATCGGGTGAGAAATCGATCGATCTTGTCAATGACGCCCTCAGCCTGATTGTCGACTCTGTGGCCGACGCATCAGTCTACGATAACGACGGCGACAACCTCATCGACTGTGTTTACATCATCTACGCTGGCATCGGTCAGAATTATGGCGGCGGCGCCAACACCGTTTGGGCTAAGACTGGCGCAGCCAATGGCACGTTCAAGGGCCTGAAGCTCAACTGGTACAGCATGGCCAGCGAATTGTCGCCCATCGCCGTGAGCAACACCGACCCCACCCTGATGATTACTGGCGTAGGCGTTACCTGCCACGAGTTCTCACACGCACTGGGCCTGCCCGATATCTACCCCACCACCACCTCAGCCCGTGTTAACAACCAGGAGATGGAGTACTGGGACTTGATGGACGGTGGCGAATATGTTAGCAACGGCTATCGCCCCACGGCCTACACCGCATGGGAAAAGACTCAGATGGAGTGGCCCGTAACCACACAGACGCTCAAAGAAAGCGCTACGGGCATCCAAATGAACAAGACAACGGAGCAGGGCGGCGTAGTCTATAAGATTCAAAACGACGAGGAGCCCTTGGAGTATTTCCTCTTGGAGAACATCCAGAAGCAAGGCTGGAACCGGTCGCTGCCTGGCCACGGCCTGCTGGTTTACCATGTCAACGAGGTGGGCAACACCAACATCTACATCAACACCAAGCTCAACAACGAAGCCGGGAAGCCAGGTATGGCCGTTGTGCCAGCCGATGGCGAATGCCTGTCATCGTATATCAAGGCCAACAGCAACAAATATTTAGAGAGCCATAAGGGCGATCCCTATCCCGGAACCAGCAACGTTACGGCCCTCAACGACAACATGAGCATCCCCAACTTCTATTGGTATGCTGGCACAAATCCCAAGTCAGCCACCAATAGCACGTTCCACAAGGTAGACAAAGCCTTGGCCAACATTGCAGAGGAGAACGGCGTGATCACCTTCGATTTCATCAGCAGCTACGCCACAGGCATCAGCGAAGTATCAACGAACCATGCCACTGCCGACGGTGTAGTCTACAGCATCAATGGTCAGCGTCTGGGCACAAGCGTCAAATCGCTGCAACCCGGCATCTATGTTCGCAACGGAAAGAAATTTGTAGTGAAGTAACCTTCCGTTTACACCATTACGAAGACCCTCTATCAGGCAAGAAGTCAATAAAAGGCTTCTTGCCTTTACTGTCCGCACAGTTTCTGAGACCATATGTGTCCCACGTTTCTACGCGTAGTTATACTTGCCTTGCATAACGGTATAGGCAACAGCTTTCCCTAACTTGCTTTGCACTTTTTTGCACTGAATAGCCCAACTTTGGAGTGCTACCATCCCAATTAGGGCAAGGTCTTTCGGGAGTAAGCCGAAAGGTTTTGAGACACTTGCAATCATGCCGGCTGAAGCACGAGAGGAGACGGCTTGACTGCCCGGTAGGAAATCAAGGAATGTCAGCAAGTCCGCCAGGCAGCGCAGTTGGATCAACCGGACCTTGTCGACAAGCCCTGCTCTATCTTGTCCCAGGGAAGATTGTCGGCAAGCTTCACCCAACGGTTGGGGCTTGCTCAAACCCGAGAGACACTTGAAGCTCAAACAGCTCGCAACTGTGGTATTGGGAGTAGTATTTCATGTCGATTCTTGTTGGTTTTAACACCCAAAGGTAATCATTCCCCAGCGAACCGCAGAAACATATTGAAAGATAACATATTGAACTTCAGTTAGTTGCATTTAATTAGGGGTTGTCGTTTAATTCTAAGAATTCAATATCTATAGACGAGGGTATGCCTTCCGAGGTTGCCATCGTCTGCTTATTTTCGGAGTTTTATCGTAATTTTGGTCGATTCTTGTCTTGTCAGGGCATAGTTATCCCTTGCATGGAGGATAATGCTATACGAGGTTAAGCAGCCTGATGGAGTTCCGCTTTTGCAATTCTTCTTGCCAGTTGTACTGCATTAGCCGTGTGGATGCCGAAGAAGATGATTAGGATTTCTGTCTTCTTGATTCGGCCGCTTATCCGCTTGAGTCCG
>NZ_JAHKBE010000042.1 GCF_018789675.1 Hallella faecis | reverse complement strand
TAGAATGCCTGCCTGTCACGCAGGAGGTCACGAGTTCGAGTCTCGTACGCACCGCTTCTTGAGTCCGTTTTGCACCTTTAAGGTGCGTTAGTTCAGTTGGTTAGAATGCCTGCCTGTCACGCAGGAGGTCACGAGTTCGAGTCTCGTACGCACCGCAAGCGAGGAGCTAAATGCTTCTCGCTTTTTTGTTTATTTGTTTGGTGGTGGTTAAACCCAAATCGTGGTTAGCTGATTCTCATGATTCATAAAATGAAAAAGCACAACCCCTGAGAGGAGCTGTGCCCAATAAGTTCCACCTAAATGTGTGTTACAACTATTATCCCAAATCGGCAACATGGGTGTAGGCCCTTTACGGTAGTTGGCTGCGAAGTGCCTATAGTTTCTTTACATATATAAATTTGGGATATTGTCCTAATACAAACAACGTTACAGGACATATCCATATATTTCTGGTGAAACCCTCGAGGTTGTTTACATTGTATGTACTGCCCGTTGTAAGTCCACTCTCAAGTTGCTCGAGCTCAAAATACCCTTTATGCTCTTTTCTTTCTTTTGATGGGATAACACTTACTTTTGTGAATTTGTCGTCATCAGAAAGAAAAGCACAGAGCTCATCCGCACCATTAACCATTAGTAGGTTATGATGTTCAAACGCCCAATTGGGGTAATCTATATACCACAAGCTATCTTCTTCGTGGTTAAACTGAAGCTGGTATTCTGCCTTTTTTCCAAATACACTTCTTGCCATTGCCTTGGCACCTTGTGTGAGGTCTTTTATTGTATAGTTCATCCTTCATTCCGCAACACTATGGTTATTAACTATATAAGTTCCTGAACAACAAACAGTTTTTGCTTTGGCAAGCGGCAGGACGGGCTGGCTCAGGGATTTTGCCGTGTTGGAAGATACATTTAACTTAGTGTTGCCATAGAAATCAAGTGAATCTTCAACAGGCGTGGCAAAGATGCAGATAAAATCCGAGGAACTCATTCCTTTTGGAGGTGTTTCTTTTCAATCATGGAGCAATTTTTGTACCAAACGAAAACTCCACCCTGCCACAACCTTGACCATCGCACAGCAATCAATAGGGCAACCCACTTGATATCTCGCATGGGTGCGGAGGTTGCCGAAATAGCAATTGTCAGGTCGTTTGGTCAGAAAGCTTGTTGGCTTTTTCGGGCGAAATAGCGCACGCATGGGAAGATTTTAAGGAGCAGAAATGGTGCTGGGAAGCGTCGTGTTTGCGATTGGGCATCTTTCGAGTTGCGATAAACCATCTATCGCATTGCGTTTTGGCATGTTGCGTGGTTCGTCTTGGCATGTTTCGAGGCTCGAAAGGGCATCTTTCGTGGTGAGAGATGAGGAAAAAGAATAACTAATTGAAGGGTTGGATTGGTAACTATCTGATTATTAAGCGGTTATTAAAAGTGTGTGAGAATCGCTTATTTGCGTCCCACTATTTTCTCGTTCCAAAAAATGCTGTAGTTTTCAATATAGTTTGTTGGCTATTTTCCCTTAACAAATAGAGTGAAGGACAATAAAAAAGGAGATAAGCACCATGCTGATGCTTGTCTCCTATCTTATGCTTGTTTCTTGATGGTAGAATTCTTAGTACTCGTCGTCGGAGATGTCCTCGGCCTCGCTGATCAGGTCCTCGGGGTCGGTCTCGTAAGTGGTGCGATAGCTTTCTTCGGTCAGCTTGTCGTCGTCGAACGAGTCGTCGTCCTCGTCCTCATCGTGCTTGAAATCGTCCAACGGAAGATCCATGTTCTCATCGTCGTCGTCATCGAGGTCGCCTCCGCGCGTCAAGTCGTCGAGGCTGCTCATTCTGCTCTTTAAGACCTCCACATGCGGCTTCTCCTTTGCGAAGATGGCCTCAATCCACAAACCCTTCGGTATTTCCAACACCTCATATCCATCGTTCACCTTCTTTTCGTAAAGACCTCCGGGCATATGCATGCGGTCCTTGGGAAGGGTGGTGGTGGAGATGTCGAATCCGCTCTGTATGATGTCTTGGATACTTTGTGGAAGAGAATCCCAGCCGCCTCCAAAGTTGCGCTCAAGCACTTCGATGAGCTTGGTGGCCGTGATGTGGCGAATGTTCTCGTAAGTAAGATCGGTCACGCGAGAGATGGGCTTCTTCTTGATGGCGATCTTCTGCTTGGTGTTCTCGTCCATCCGGATCGTCCCAACTTTCAATCCGCGCGCCTCATATTTCTTGATGATCTCGGGCTTGTCGATCTTGACTTCCTCGACCTCGAATGCGCTTCGGATAATGTCTAAGTACTTGCGTGCGTAGTCTTTCAGGTCAACGTCTTTTTCGGCTGCCGTCCACATGCGGAAGACGTCATTCTCCTGAATATCCCATACATTGCTCTTGGTCAATGTCTTTAGCGTAATCGCTTTTTTCTCTTTCATAGTTATTTTTTATGTTGCTGCAAAAATACTATATAAATCCTAAATTACAAACAAATCACCTTTGTTTTTTCATGCAATATGGATGTTTGTTGCAGAATGTGTTTTCGGCAACGACGCAATCTGCGCTTTTCGTTATGCCAGATGAGCAAAGCAAGGCTTGTGCGAACGCTTCCTTGGAGTGAGAAGGTGGCGTGAGAACGGAGCGCCCAAACAGGCCAATGGCTACTTGGGGGTTGCTCCACTTGATGATTGGTAGAAATCGAGGTACTGTTGCGCCACCTTTACATAATGGTGATAACGCTCCGTGTAAGCGATGCTCTCCGCTTGGAGGCGTGGCATCTCGTCGAGGTGGGTCGCCATCCATTCCAGGGCGTTGTAAACGCTTTCGCGGGTCGGCTCCACATTGATGATGGGCCTGAGGTCGTTGTCGCCCAAAATGTCGTAATTCTCTGGTTCGCCTCCGCCCACGCAGATGATGCCACGGCTCATGGCCTCCAAGGGATTCATGGAGGGCGTGTAGCTATAGAGCTGGTCGAGAATAGCGTCGGAGCCATTCATCATCTGGGTGTATTGGTTGAAAGGAACGCCTTCGGCAATACGCAGTTCCACCAAGTGGGGATATTTTGTCTTGATGGCTTGGGCTGCTTCCAGCATGATGTCGGTACCCTTGTAGGCCGAACGCCCTTTGCTGATGCCGATGAATAGCCGGAGGGGGTGTGGGGCGTTGCCCTCCTGATAGGCCATAGGTTGCGTCTTGGGCTTGATGGGGAAGGGGATAAACGTGGTTTTGTGGGGAAACAAGGGACCGTAACAGGCCCAATACTCATAAAGCCCGGCGATGATGCCGTCGCAATCTTCGGCAATCATCTTGTTGAGGCTCTCCTTGGCCGTACCTATCCAGTCGCGCCTTTCCCTCATTGCCGGCTCGTCGTTGCGAAGGCGGTTGCCGATATTGAAGTCGCTATACCTAAGGGGCATACGCGTGATGTTCTCGTGAACCCAATAGTAGTCCATTCCGAATGCTCCGAGGAACACCTTCTTGTTGTGTTTTCGCAGATACTTGTAGATGGGCGCGATGCGCTCGGCCTTCAGTTCGAGAAACATGGGGTTGATGAGTTGCACCACATCGTAGCCGCGCAACTTATGGAGCGTGGCCATGGTTTTCGCCAAATAGGCCAATCCACCCCATTTGCCAGGTCGGCGCGAGAGGTCGATGTCGCGTGGGTAGTCTTTCCAGAAGTCGCCATTGCTCACTACGGTGACTTGCTGGCCCAAGGCCCTCAGGCCTTCGGCCAGGGTGGCGTGTACGTTGCTGTATTCTCCAATGAGCAGTATCCTCATGCGTCTTATCTGATTGTAAGCAGCAGGATGCGGCGTCCCAGCTTGGTGTTGATCATCTTCCGGAAAGCCACATATTTCTTGGTGTAGTTCTTGTCGGGTAGGGGGAACAGTCCGTAGTTGCGCAATCGCTCGATGGCCTCGTTGAGGTGGCGGGCGCTATGGGTTAGCTGAATGATGTTGTAAAGATGATCCATCGTTAGTTGGGCGATGCGCCTGTTGAGCGCCACCCGTTCCATTTCGGGCGAATGTTGGGCAATGTCGAGCAGGCGCAAGATGATGCTCTCGGTATCGTCGAGCCGCTTGGCCATGTGGCGCATGTTGTCCTCTTGGGTGATGGAGCCCGACCGTTGGCGGTAATAATAGGCTTTCGATGGGGTGAAATACATGTGCTCGGCCCTCAGGAAGAGTTGGGGCGTGAACTCCTCGTCCTCATGCAACAGGTTGGGTGTGAACCGCAGGTTGCCCAAAATATTGGCGCGGAACAAGTAGCCGCATGCCGACGCCCGGAGGTTGTACTGGTGCATGTAGGCCGATCCCGTCATGGGGCCGTTACACTCGAACGGTACCTCGGGCTGTTCTTCCTCCGTCTCGTGGAAAAGGATGATATCGGCGTCTTTGTATCGGGCGATGTCGAGGCAATGCTCGTAAGGAGCCTGTATCAGGTAGTCGTCGCCATCGACAAACTGTATGAACTTACCCTGTGCGCAGACCAGACCCATGTTGCGGGCTTCCGACAATCCCTTGTTGCGCTGCCTGACGTAGACAATCTTATCGCGAAGCTCCACCAAGTCGTTCAGGGGCGACACCTCAGAGCCGTCGTCTACAACGATGATTTCGCGTTCTTCCTTGCTCAGAGAGAGTGAGAGAATGCTTTGGAGGCATTCGCACAATAAAGTGGTGGGCAAGTTGTAGGTCGTCACGATGAAACTGACGAGAGGTCGGTCGTTCTTGTTCTCCATAATGCTCAAAATCTCAAGTGGGATAGCCTTGCACATGTGTCATGTGCGAAAAAATAGGCTAAATGATGATGCAAAGTTACTATTTTTATAATAATATGAGAAGATTAGCGTTAAAATATTAATGGAAAAACAGGAAAAAGACGACTCCTATTCACATATCTTGAAATACACCAGCCTTTTCGGTGGTGTGCAAGGACTGGGCATTCTGGTCGGAATAGTGCGCAATAAGCTTGTTGCGCTTCTTCTCGGCCCAGACGGCATGGGGTTGGTGTCGCTTTTCAATTCCACCATTAAGTTGGTGAGCGACTCCACCAACTTCGGCTTGTCGATGAGTGCGGTGAAGAATTTGTCGGAGGCCTACGACACGGGTGACGACGAAAAAGTGCGCCATGTGGTGCGTTTGGTGCGTTCTTGGAGTTTGCTCACGGCGTTGTTGGGAATGGTGGTGTGCATCGTGTTCAGCCCGTTTTTCGACAAGTGGACGTTTACCTGGGGCAACCACACCCTTCATTTTGTCTTGTTGTCGCCCGTTGTGGGCCTGATGGCCATCACCAGTGGCGAGACGGCTGTCTTGAAGGGGGTGCGCAAGTTGCGACCGTTGGCGCTCATATCGCTCTGTTGCGTGTTCTTGGCGCTATTGTGCTCTGTCCCTATTTATTATGAGTTTGGCCAGTCGGGTATCGTCCTGTCGCTTGTTCTGTTTGCGCTCATGCAATGCCTGACCACCATTGTGTTCTCGTTCCGGCTCTATGCGCCCTCGTTCTCATTGTCGAGAACATTGTTGGGCGAGGGATTTGGTATGGTGAGACTGGGAATGGCCTTTGTTCTTGCAGGCATCTTGGGTAGTGGAGCCGAGTTTGTGGTTAGGTCTTACCTGAGCACGTCGGGCCAACTGACGGCGGTGGGATTATACAATGCGGGCTATGTGATGACGATGACCTATGCTGGCATGGTGTTCTCGGCAATGGAAACCGATTATTTCCCACGTCTGTCGGGCATTCCCACGCTCGGCGCGCGCCTTAACCAAGTGGTGAATCACCAGATGGAGGTGTCCTTGTTGTTGGTGTCTCCATTGCTGGTGCTGTTCTTGGTGTTCCTGCCCATCCTTCTGCCGTTGCTCTATAGCGGCCATTTCCTGCCCATCCTCGGTATGATGAAGGTGGTGGTTCTGGCCATGTATTTCCGCGCGCTCACCTTGCCGGTGGAGTATATCGCCCTGTCGCGGAGCGACTCGCATGCTTACCTGTTGCTGGAGGCTGTGTACGACATCGCTTTCGTTGTGCTTGTCATATTGGGCTACCATTACCTCTCCCTGTGGGGTACAGGCTTGGGATTGCTTCTTGCCAGTGGGCTCAATTTTGTGGTGGTGATGGCCTATTCGCATTGGCGCTATAGGTTTGTGGCCTCGCGCGAAGTGAAACTCTACGCGCTCTTTCAAATGCCGTTGGGCGGATTGGCCTTCTTGGGCACTTACGCGTTTGAAGGATGGCTTTATTGGGTGGTTGGCTTGTTGCTTGCCGCCGTGTCGCTTGTCCTGTCGGTATGGGTGCTGCATTCCAAATCCAATTTGTGGCAGGCGTTGAAAGATCGCTTGTTGAGGCGTTTTCGCAAATCGTCCAACCAAAACAATGAATGATGAGCAAGCCCCAAGTAACAATCCTTGTGGCTGTATGGAACACGGCTGCTTATCTACCCCAATGCCTTGAGTCGTTGCGTAGGCAAACGCTTCGCGATATTCAGGTGGTGTGTGTCGACGATGCGTCCACCGACGAGTCACTGGCTGTGTTGCGACATTACGCGGACCTCGATGAGCGCATACAGGTGGTCGCGCTTCCGAAAAACCAAGGGCAGGCGCATGCCAGGAACGTGGCCCTTCGCCAAGCCAAGGGAGAATTTGTGTGTTTTCTTGATAGCGATGATTGGATGGCCGATGACTGTTTGGAGCAAGCGGTGTGCGTGTTTCGGGCTCATCCTTCGACCGATAGCGTACTGTTTCACACCTTATATTATTATAATGAAAGCCGTCAGGACGAGTTTTCGATGAAGCCTTTTGATGTTTTACGGGGCGATGAAGCGTTTGTGTTGTCGCTCACGTGGAAGATCCACGGAGTTTATATGGTGCGCGCCACCATCCATGAGCGATATCCTTATGACGAGAGTGCCCGTGCCTTTAGCGACGATAACACCACGCGCCTTCATTATTTGGCGTCGCGTGAGGTGAGAACATGTCAGGGGACCTACTATTATCGGCAAAGGCAAACGTCTGTTTCTCACCAGTTTAACCTGCGCCGGTTCGATTATTTGGTGGCCAACCAGAGCATGAAACGGCAGTTGGTGGCGCTCCGTGTGGCAGACGATGTGCTAAATCTCTACGAGAACCATCGTTGGCTGAATGTGGTGGATATGTACATGTTGTGGTTCAAGCATAGAACAAGCTTGTCCACATTTGCGCAACGTAGAGCCTTGGCGCTGATAAGAGACAGTTGGCGCTCAATGGAAGGGCAGCGTATAAAACCTTCGTTAAGGAGAAAGGTGGGCTATATGCCATGCAAAGGACATTGGCGCTTGTTTATGTTGCAGGAGAATGGCTATTTCTTCCTGCGCAAATTGATGGGGCGGTTGTGAACCTTTGCGGCCTTTGCTTCGGTTGTTGCTGGCCAGGGCTTTTATCTGCCTGTTTGGTGTTGGAATAGGAGTGTGAGTAGCCACCCGTAGCCTCGTGGGCCAATGATGTGTGATGACTTTCCGGACAATAAAGAAGAAAAGGAGGACATAGGGAACTTTTTTGTTGTTTCGAATGCATTAAATCGGTATAAAAAAGTGAAAAACTTTTTGGGCATTGGTTTTTATTCGTTACCTTTGCAACAAAAGAAAACACAGATGATAGCTCTGATTATTATCGGAATACTGCTTGTAGGCTACGTGCTTATCGCAACCGAATGTTTCACCCAGGTGAATAAGGCTGCTGTGGCTATATTCGCATGCACGGCAGGGTGGGTGCTCTATATCAGTTATGGGGCAGATTTCGTCATGAGCCAACATCCTGTGGAATACCAGAATTTCTTAGGGGGAGCAGCGTCGACGAGTGTTTCCGTGAAGGAGTTTATTGCAGGCAACGTTTTTCTGAAATATGTGGGAAGAGCCTCGGAAATAGTGCTTTTCCTGCTCGCCACCATGACCATTGTGGAGGTGCTGGACAACAATGGTTGTTTTGATTTCATCTCACAATTATTGAAAACGCGAAGCGGAAAGCGCATGTTGTGGACATTGGCGATCGTGACGCTCCTCATTTCCGTGAATCTCGACAACCTTACCACAACCTTGATGATGCTGGTCATCATGCGTAAAATCATACCCAATCGCCGTCACCGCATGATTTACGGATCGGCCATCGTGGTGGCGGCCAACTGTGGTGGCGCCATGACGGTTATTGGCGACCCAACGGGGCTCATGCTTTGGAACAATGGCCTTGTGAGCGCCACGAACTACTCCATGTCGCTTATCGTTCCCTGCTTGGTAGCGTGGGTTGTGCCTACATGGTGGCTTGGACGTAGCTTGCCAGGCCGAGTGGAGACGGAGTGGATAACGATGCCTTATCGTGGCGACGACACGCGCCTCAATGTGTGGCAACGACTGCTCATGCTCTTTGTTGGTATTGGCGGATTGTGGTTCATCCCAACCTTTCATACCATCACCAAGTTGAGCCCGTTCATCGGCGCCCTGTGCGTGTTGGGCGTGTTATGGATAGTCAACGAGGTTTTCAATCGCAAACTGATGAATATGGATGCGATGGTGCGCCGACGCATGCCACGGGCTTTGTTCTATGGTAACCATCAGCTTATCCTGTTTGTCATGGGAATCATTTTGGCCCTTGGCGTGGTGAAGGAAACGGGAATCCTTACGGATGTATGGCATTTCTTGGACGGCGTGGCACCGGGCGATTGGGCGTTCGGCGTGTGTGCGGGTGTCATCAGTTCGTTCCTCGACAATTTCGCAACCGTGGCAAGTTTCACATCTCTCAATCCATCGACAGAGATGAATGCCGACTATTGGAAACTCATCGCCTACGGGTCGGCCGTTGGCAGCAATGTCTTGGCAATAGGGTCAGCTGCGGGAATAACCCTGATGAAGACCGAACGTATCCATTTGGGATGGTACTTTAAAAACGTTGGCGGCATGGCGGCCATTGGAGCCGCATTGGGATTTGTAGTCCTTGCGCTGATGATATATGCGTGATTTAACTTAAAAATAACAACATAAGCTATGGCAAAGATTAAGACAATAGGCATTATGACCTCGGGTGGCGACTCGCCTGGTATGAATGCAGCTATTCGTGCGGTAACCCGTGCGGGAATATGCAACGGGTTTAACATCAAAGCCATTTACCGAGGCTATGACGGCCTCATTAATGATGAGGTGAAGCCATTCACTACCGAGAATGTGTCGGGCATCATTATGCAGGGTGGAACGATACTGCGCACGGCGCGCTCCAAGGAGTTTATGACTCCTGAGGGTAAGGAAAAGGCGTATGCCACATTGCAGAAAGAGGAGATTGACGCGTTGGTGGTTATTGGAGGAAACGGATCTCTGACAGGAGCTATGCAGTTTGCGCGCGAGTATGACGTGTGCTGCATCGGACTGCCTGGAACCATCGACAACGACCTGTATGGCACCGACTCGACGATAGGCTACGACACTACGTTGAACACCATTGTGGAGTGTGTAGACCGCATACGCGACACGGCACAAAGCCATGAGCGCATCTTCTTTGTTGAGGTAATGGGACGAGACGCTGGTTACTTGGCGCAAAACTCGGCTATCGCAAGTGGAGCTGAGGCGGCCATCATCCCGGAGGACACGACCGACGTCGACCAATTGGCTCAGTTTATGGAGCGCGGCATACGCAAATCTAAGAAGAGTTGTATCGTCATCGTGTCGGAGAGTCCTAAGTGCGGCGCTCTTTATTATGCCGACCGTGTGAAGAAGGAATTCCCAGGATATGATGTTCGCGTGTCAATCCTTGGTCATTTGCAGAGAGGCGGACGCCCGTCAGCCCACGATCGTATCCTTGCCAGCCGTACCGGAGTGGGAGCCATTGAAGCCATTATGCAGGGACAGCGCAACGTGATGGTCGGAGTTCGCAACAACGAGGTGGTCTACGTGCCGCTATCTGAGGCGATCAGATCCGACAAGCCTTTCGACCGAAAGCTTATTAAGGTGCTCGACGACCTGAGCATTTAAGGCAATTCTCTGTTTAGCAAACCCAATTCTTATAATAACAAAACATTAAATCTAAATAGTTTATGGCACATATTAATGGGCGCATCTCCCAGATTATTGGTCCTGTGGTGGATGTCTATTTCGACACCCAGGGACAAGATGCCGAGAAGGTGTTGCCTAAGATTCACGAAGCCTTGACGGTGAAACGCCCAGATGGCTCTAACCTTATCATTGAGGTGCAGCAGCACATTGGTGAGGATACCGTTCGTTGTGTGGCAATGGACAATACCGATGGCTTACAGCGTGGTTTGGACGTGGTGCCCACGGGTAGCCCTATCACCATGCCTGCTGGCGAGCAGATCAAGGGACGTATGATGAACGTGATTGGACAGCCTATCGATGGCATGAAGACCCTCGACATGACTGGTAGCTATCCCATCCACCGTCCCGCTCCTAAATTCGACGAGTTGTCAACCCATAAAGAGATGTTGGCTACGGGTATCAAGGTCATCGACCTGCTTGAGCCTTACATGAAGGGTGGTAAGATCGGACTCTTTGGTGGAGCAGGAGTGGGTAAGACCGTGCTTATCATGGAGCTGATCAACAACATCGCCAAGGGACACGATGGTTACTCGGTGTTCGCTGGAGTAGGTGAGCGTACTCGTGAGGGTAACGACCTTGTTCGCGATATGCTCGAGTCGGGCGTTATTCGCTATGGTGAGAAGTTTATGAAAGCCATGGAAGAAGGCAAGTGGGATCTCTCGCTGGTCGATCCAGAGGAGCTGCGCAAGTCGCAAGCCACCCTTGTCTATGGTCAGATGAACGAGCCTCCTGGGGCACGCGCTTCCGTAGCACTTTCGGGCCTGACCGTCGCAGAGGAGTTCCGCGATCATGGAGGTAAGGATGGAGCACCTGCCGATATCATGTTCTTCATCGATAACATCTTCCGTTTCACTCAGGCTGGTTCTGAGGTGTCGGCTCTGTTGGGTCGTATGCCTTCGGCTGTGGGTTATCAACCTACCTTGGCATCGGAGATGGGTGCCATGCAGGAACGAATCACTTCTACGAAGAAAGGTTCTATCACCTCTGTGCAGGCTGTTTACGTGCCTGCCGACGATTTGACCGACCCCGCTCCTGCCACAACCTTCTCGCACCTCGACGCCACAACGGTGCTCGACCGTAAGATTACCGAGCTGGGTATTTACCCTGCCGTTGATCCGTTGGCTTCCACCTCGCGTATTCTTGATCCGCTTATCGTAGGTAAGGAACATTACGAGTGCGCTCAGCGTGTGAAGGAGACCTTGCAGCATTACAATGAGTTGCAGGACATCATCGCCATCCTGGGTATGGATGAGTTGTCGGACGAGGACAAGCTCGTGGTGAACCGCGCTCGTCGTGTGCAGCGCTTCCTCAGCCAGCCGTTCGCCGTGGCAGAGCAGTTCACGGGTGTACCTGGCGTGATGGTTAGCATCGAGGACACGATTAAGGGCTTCAACGCTATTCTCGACGGAGAGGTCGACGACCTTCCCGAGCAGGCATTCATGAATGTCGGTACCATCGAGGACGCCAAGGCTAAGGGTAAGAAACTGCTTGAGGCAGCGAAGGCTTAATCATTGGTTTGAAGGCTTTTAATACTTTGAGTCATGCTGAAACTTAAAATCGTTAGTCCCGAAAAGGTCGTATATGATGGCGACATAGAGAGTGTGATAGTGCCTGGTACGCTCGGACAATTCGAGATACTCGACAACCATGCCCCCATCATCTCCTCGTTGACCGACGGAATGGTGGTGTACACAGGTAAGGACGGCAAACAAAGCATCGAAGTGCATGGCGGATTCGTTGAGGTTAAGAAAAACGAAGTCTGCGTTTGCGTGGAGGTGTAACCTACAACAGTCAATGCAATGAATAACATCAACAAAGTGCGCAAAATGGGATTGTGGATGATTGCCGGGGGTACCTTGGCGACACTGACGGTCCTTAACGTTATCCAAGAAACCGCTTGGCTAAACAAGGTTGTATGGGTAGCGCTGGGCGCACTTGCGTTGTGGTTCGTGGTAACGGCTGTCATGCGAATGATGATTTCCCGTAAAAATAAATCCAGAAAACCATGATGCCTTCACTGACTGCTATCGTCTGTTGTGCCCTGTTGTTCATCGTTTTAGGACTGATGTGGCTCTTGGGGTGTTCCTTCTTTGAACGGAAGGCTCCTCAGCTATTGGTGTATTTCGGCTTTGCTTTTATGGTGATACGGGCGCAAGTTGTTCTGACGTTAGTTGGTGTACACGCGTTCGTCATATCAGAAAGCCTGGAAGAGGCTAAGTCGTTTGCCGCCATGGTACTCATCATGTATGGGGTAATGATGGTGGTTACGCACGTGATAAAAATTAATAGATAAGCATACAAATGAAATTGGTTAAACATATTGTCTGCCTGTTGGTGCTGATGATGGCTTGGCTTCCTACGGTGGGAGCTGAGGCTAATGAGTCGCAGTCGATAAATGCCAGCGAGATAGTGCTTGAGCATATCAAGGACACTTACGATTGGCACGTGACCGAAATAGGCGACCGCTCAATCGTCATCAACTTGCCGGTTATAGTGAAGAGTTCCACGGGTTGGCATGTCTTTAGTACGGCTGAGTTTGCGCATGAACCCGACGCCAAGGGTTATCGCATGGGCCCCGCCCAACTGGCTATCGCCACTCGTGGCGAGCATGCTGGCAAGGTGGTGGAGCTGCAGGGCGAGAAGGAAGTGTTGCCGTTCGACATCTCCATCACAAAGACTGTGGCGGTGATGTTCATTAATGTGGTGATACTGCTTCTGTGCATCCTGTTGCCTGCCCGTTGGTATCGTAGGCACAAGGCCAGCGATGCCGCCCCCGGTGGTTTCACCGGACTGGTGGAGATGTTGGTGATGTATGTGGAAGACAACATTATTAAGCCTGGTGTCGGCGAGGAAGGTTACGAGAAGTACTCTCCTTATTTGATGACATGCTTCTTCTTCATTTTAGTCTGCAACATTATGGGCGTCATACCGTTCCCGCCGGGATCGGGTAATGTGACGGGTAATATCGCCATTACCTTCTTCTTGGCCGTGTGCACATTCATCGTCACGCAGGTTAGTGGAACCAAGCATTATTGGAAGGATATCTTCTGGCCCGAGGTGCCTTTGGCCCTGAAGGCGTTCCCGATTATCCCTGTCATTGAGTTTGTGGGTATTTTCACTAAGCCCTTCGCTTTGATGATTCGTCTCTTTGCCAACATGATGGCTGGACACGCCATTGCGGTATCGTTGATTTGCATCATCTTCATTGTTGCCGCAAAGGCCATGGCCGTAATGATTGGCATGTCGGTGCTTGGCATTGTGATGGCTGTGTTCATGATGTTGCTCGAGTGCATGGTTTGCTTCATCCAGGCAATGGTGTTCACAATGTTGAGTTCTATCTTCATTGGACTCGCAAGAGAAAAATAAACATTAATAATAACAATAAAAACCTTAAAGATTATGATTTCATTATTATTGGCAGCTGAAGCTGCAGCAGGTCTTGCTAAGTTGGGCGCTGGTATCGGCGCTGGTATCGCTGTTCTCGGTGCAGGTATCGGTATTGGTCGCATTGGTGGCCAGGCCATGGACGCTATGGCTCGTCAGCCCGAGGTGATGAACAAGCTTTTCACGAACATGATCGTAGCAGCTGCTTTGGTGGAGGGTGTTGCTCTGTTCGCAGTGGTTGTAGCATTCCTTTGCATCTAATCGTCGTAAGAGTTAAGCGCTGCGTATGGATTTGTTAATGCCAAGTACAGGCCTGCTTTTCTGGATGACTATTGTCTTCCTGATTGCGCTTTGCATCCTGGGTAAATGGGGTTTCCCCTCCATCTCAAAGATGGTAAAGGAGCGCAAGGCCTTCATCGACGATAGTCTCCGCAAAGCGCATGAGGCCAACGAGAAACTTGCCAATATCCAGAAAGAAGGAGAATCCATTCTGCAGGAAGCCCGCGAGAAACAGGCAGCCATCATGAAGGAGGCTACCGAGACCCGTGAGGCGATTGTCGCTAAGGCTCAGGAGAAAGCGAAGGACGAAGGTGCTCGCCTGATTAATGACGCGAAAGCGGAAATTGTGACGGAGAAGCAACAAGCTATTCGTGAGATCCGAGCTCAGGTCGCTGAGTTGTCAGTGAAGATTGCTGAGCGCATTGTGCGCGAGAAGCTTTCTGGCGACGGCAAGCAGATGGAACTGATTGACAAACTGCTGGATGAAGTGACTGTTGATGACAAAACGAGTAAATAGTTGTAGCATATGGATTTAGGTGTAATATCGGTCAGGTATGCCCGCGCACTCTTGAAGAGCGCTACGGATATGAAGCAAGAGGATGCTGTATATAAGGAGATGCTTGTGCTTTCGCAGAGTTATCTCCAAGTACCGGCCCTTCGCTCCACGATAGACAATCCCATGCTCGATAAGGACAAGAAGAATGCCTTGCTTGAGGTAGCTTGTGGTGGACAGGTCTCAGACCTGACACAACGTTTCCTTCAACTTGTTCTGAACGAGGGTAGGGAGAGCACCCTGCAATTTATGGCTGCTTCTTATTTAACGCTTTATCGTCAACAGAAAAACGTCACTCGAGGAAAACTGACTACCGCTGTTGCTGTCTCGCCCGAAACGGAGCGTAAGATGAAGGCAATGGTGGAAAGTAAAACTCATGGAACGGTGGAGTTCAACACAGAGGTGGATCCCAATATTATCGGAGGGTTCATCTTGGAGTATGACACCTACCGGATGGATGCAAGTGTCAAGACGAAACTTAACACGATTCTTAATCAATTAAAGAAATAATCAATGTCAGATAAAATTAGACCAAGCGAGGTGTCTGAGGTTCTGCTGAAGCAACTCGAAGGCGTTAACTCTGCTGAGCAGTTTGACGAGGTGGGTACGGTGCTGACCGTTTCAGACGGTGTGGCACGCATCTACGGACTGCGTAATGCAGAGGCCAGTGAGTTGCTTGAGTTTGAAAATGGCACCATGGCTATCGTGATGAACCTGGAGGAAGACAACGTGGGTTGTGTGCTTTTGGGTTCTACGGCTGGTATCAAAGAGGGACAGAAGGTTAAGCGTACACACCATATCGCTTCGATTCGTGTGAACGACAACTTCCTGGGCCGTGTGGTCAATCCTCTGGGTGAGCCCATTGATGGCAAGGGTGACATTGACCTGACTGATTCGTTTGAGATGCCCTTGGACCGAAAGGCTCCAGGTGTAATCTATCGTCAGCCGGTGAAGACCCCTTTGCAGACAGGTTTGAAGGCTGTCGACTCAATGATTCCTATTGGTCGTGGACAGCGAGAGTTGATCATTGGTGACCGACAGACGGGTAAGACCGCTGTAGCCATTGATACTATCATTAACCAAAAAGCCAATTATGAGGCTGGAAAGCCTGTTTATTGCATCTATGTAGCCATTGGCCAGAAGGCCTCTACGGTGGCTGCATTGGTGCAGACGTTGAAGGAGCATGGCGCTCTGCCATATACCATCATCGTTAGTGCTACGGCTGCCGATCCTGCCGCCATGCAGTATTATGCTCCGTTTGCGGGAGCTGCTATTGGTGAGTACTTCCGCGACCGTGGGTTCGATGCCCTTGTGGTTTACGACGACCTGTCTAAGCAGGCTGTGGCTTATCGTGAGGTGTCGCTTATCTTGCGTCGTCCTTCAGGACGTGAGGCCTACCCTGGTGATGTGTTCTACCTTCACTCACGTTTGCTTGAGCGTGCCGCACGTATCAATGACCAGCAGGAGATTGCCGAGAGCATGAACGACCTGCCCGAGAGCCTTAAGGGCCATGTGAAGGGTGGAGGTTCGCTGACGGCCCTTCCTATCATCGAGACTCAGGCTGGCGACGTTTCGGCTTACATTCCCACAAACGTGATTTCCATTACCGACGGACAGATTTATCTGGAGACTGACTTGTTCAACCAGGGTTTCCGCCCTGCCATCAATGTGGGTATTTCCGTCAGCCGTGTGGGTGGATCTGCACAGGTGAAGAGTATGAAGAAGGTGGCCGGTACGCTGAAGATCGATATGGCCCAGTATCGTGAGCTCGAGAGCTTCTCCAAGTTCTCAAGCGACATGGATCCTGTTACCGCCATGACAATCGACCGAGGACGTAAGAACAACCAGCTTCTTATCCAACCCCAGTATAGCCCAATGCCTGTAGGCGAGCAAATCGCTATTCTGTATTGTGGTGTGCATGGTTTGATGCACGACGTGGAGGTGGAGATGGTTCGCTCTTGCCAGGATCAGTTCTTGGAGCAGATGCGTACCAAGCACCAGGATGTCATCGACAACCTTGCGTCTGGCAAGCTTCTCGACGAAGATGTCAAGACGATCGAGGAAGTGATGGCAAACGTCACCAGACAGTTTAAGAAATAATAGCCTATGCCGTCATTAAAAGAGATCAAAACCCGCATTGCATCTGTAAAGAGCACTCGTAAGATTACGAGCGCCATGAAGATGGTTGCGTCGTCCAAGCTCCATCACGCTCAGACCGCCATTCAGAACATGCTTCCCTACGAGAACATGTTGGAGCATATCTTGAAAGGCTTCTTGGTTTCCATGCCCGATGCTGAAAGCGTTTACAGCTTGGAGCGTGGTGAGGTGAAGAAGGTGGCGTTGATCGTTTATTCGTCTAACAGTTCACTCTGTGGCGGATTTAATGGCAACGTCATTAGGATGATGCAGCAGGCTATTGCGGGTTATAAGGCTCAAGGAATCAGCGACATTACGATTTATCCGATAGGTCGTAAGGTTGCTGAGAAGGTGACGAAACTGGGTTGCCAATGTGCTGGCGACTTTACAGAGTTGGCTGATAAGCCTAATGCGAAAGGTTGTGCAGACATCGCCAAGGAGATTGCGGCGAAGTTTGTTGATGGCGAATACGATAAGGTGGAGATGATTTACCATCATTTCAAGAGTGCAGGAACTCAAATCCTCACTCGTCGCACCTTCCTTCCCATCGACTTGTCTACGGAGAAGATCGGCAATTACAACGATCGTGACCTAAGTTCTAACCTTGTAACGCAGAAGGCCCAGGAGTATTTGCGCAAGAAAGGCGTGTCGAAAAGCCGTAAGAGCGAAGAAGTGGTTGAGCTGAATGACAATTTCATCGTGGAGCCCGACATGGAGTCGGTACTTTCGGTGCTCATCCCTAAGCTTCTCAACCTGATGGTTTACACGGCTTTGCTCGACAGCAATGCTTCAGAGCACGCCGCTCGTATGGTGGCCATGCAATCTGCCACCGATAATGCCGATGAACTGTTGAAGGACCTCAACCTTGAGTTCAACAAGAGTCGTCAGGCAGCCATCACAAGCGAACTTCTTGATATTGTGGGCGGATCTGTCAACAATTGATGAGTCTGCCGCCTAATATGAGCAGAGGTGCCATAGGATATGATTCCTTGACACCTCTGCTTTTTTCGTTAAAGCATAAGTTATGCTCTGTGTTCTTCGTTCTGAGTTTTGACCTTATGTCGCTGTTGTCGCTTGTTGTTGCTGACGTCGCTTAAGCTTTCAGTTGCAACATCAGGCAGCACCAATCCTCTTGTTTCTTACGTCCTGTTTCCGTAAAGCCTAATGCGGTGGCTTTGTCAAGGAGAAGTTGAATATCGCTTTCGTAGAATCCGCTGATGATGAGATGGGCGTTGGAAGCCATCACTTCCTTAAATGCCTCCATATCGTTGAGCAGGATATTGCGGTTGATGTTTGCCATGATCACGTCGAAAAGACCCGACACGTGGGTCAAGACGGAGGCGTCTCCAAACATCACCTGCATATTGTCCACATGGTTGAGTTCTGCGTTGTATTTGGCGTTGTCGGCGCTCCATTCGTCAATGTCGTAGCCCACAACGTCCTTGGCGCCCAACTTGGATGCGGTGATGCCCAGGATGCCCGTTCCGCATCCGCAGTCGAGCACGCGCTTTCCTTCGGCACCAAGTTGCAAGAGCGATTCTATCACCATTTGCGTCGTGTTGTGTGTGCCTGTGCCAAAAGCCTGTATGGCCTTGATGCCAATAAGCGTGGAGCCCTGTGGGGCCGTGGGTTGTTCGCGTCGTGCGTCATACACGATGATTTGTCCGTTGATGTTGATGGGGTCGAATCCCGATTCTTCCCATTGCTCGTTCCAATCTTTGTCCTCCATATCTTCGAGCGAATAGGTTATGTTGACACCCTCCAAGAGTAATGTGGAAAGCGAATAATCGAGCGCTCCTTGGTCGAATAGTTCTGTTTGCGCATAGCCTTTCAGGCCGTCGGTGGTTTCCTCGAATGCCTCAAAGCCAACTTCTCCCGCCACGCATGATATTAAGTCGCGAGCCGTCTGCCTCAAAGCGTCAGGTCCTGTCACCTTAAAGTGTGCTACTTTGTATTTCATCTTGCTATTGTTATTTTTTGCAAAATTAAAAAATAATAGGGAAAAACCTATCATAGTTTAGGGGTTTTCCTTATATTTGCAGTAAGAACAAATGTATTTTTGCAAGCTGAAAAAGAAGGTATTTTAAAAGCATACAGATATGAAAAAGATTTTTCTTCTCTTAGCTTTTGCAGGGCCAATTTCTTTGCAGGCTTGGGCTCAGAGCGACGACATGTATTTCATGCCGAGCAAGTCTAAGGCAAAAGATGTGGCTCAAGAGCCCCCCGCATACTATGTGGGTAGCAGCCGAAATGTAGATGAGTATAACCGCAGAGGTCGCTTTTGCAGTCATTATCAGCCTATTGGTGGTGACTCGTTGAGTGCCGATGTGTTCGAATTCCAGAAAGGTGCTGGTGTTTATCCTGATTCCAGCTATGTCGACACCTCATTTGCCTATGAGAATAATTCGTACTGGGACGATGAGGATTTTCGATATACACGCCGCATGAGCCGTTGGGATGGATTCTATAATCCTTGGTTCTATGGTTACTGGGGACCAAGATACTATGGCTTCTACGACCCATGGTATGACCCTTGGTGCTATGGCGGCTATGGAGGATGGTATGGCTGTTGGTATGGTGGTTGGTACGATCCCTGGTACTATGGCTATGCTGGTTACTACGGTTGGGGCTGGCCCTATTATCGTGGTTGGTATGGCTGGGGCTGGAACTATCCCTATTGGGGTGGTGTCCACATCCATTACGCTGGTGGCAATCCTCGCGGATTGACGGGTAACCGCACGTGGAGTTATGGCGCTGGAAGCAAGTCTGGCGTCGGATCAACGAGCGGACGATACAATGGGGCGTACGGCAATCGTGTTACCACGGGCTCACGCAACAGTTACACTTCACGAAGCAACAACAATCGCTCGTTTGGTTCGCGTACCAACAGAACCTACAATTCCAATTCGCAAAACCGCACCTATACGCCAAGCCGCTCCTACAACTCCTTTGGCAGCAACACTCCTTCGTCGGGTAGCTTTGGCGGATCCGTTGGCGGTGGCTTCGGAGGCTCACGCTCAGGCGGAGGCTTCGGTGGTGGCCATTCTGGCGGTGGTGGCGGAGGCCATTTTGGTGGTGGCCGACGCTAACTGTTATGGACGAGGTTTTAAGCCCCTTAAAGAAACAACATCTATTTATATAAGACATTATTATGATGAAAACAAAATACAGTATCATCGCAGCATTGGCCCTTGTGGCAGTTCCTCTGTCGGCCCAGGAAACCTATCAGGACACGAAGTTGGTTGATAGTGAGCTCAACGGCACAGCCCGTTACGTGGGCATGGGTGGCGCCATGGAGGCTCTGGGAGCCGACATCTCTACCATTGGAAGCAATCCGGCTGGCATAGGCCTTTTCCGATCCAGCCAGGTGTCGCTCTCGGGTGGATTTGTGGCGCAGAAAGACGCCACCACGTCACCTTCCTTTGGCGGTATTAACGCTCGTATAGATGGCAACAAGACCAATGCGAGCTTTGACCAGGTAGGTTTAGTTTATGCTTTCCGTACAAGTCAAAGCAGTTTCCTGAACTTTGCGTTCAACTATCACAAGAGCAGGAATTTCGATCAGATACTTACTGCTGGTGGTGTGCTCAACAAGGCTTCGCAGAACAAACTGACTGCTATGAAGTATCCCTATGGAACCGATTACAATTGGAATGGTGTGGACGCCAACTATTCGGCTTTGCTGACCCCCATCATGAATGAGGAGAACAAGCAGGTGGGATTAGATTACCTCAACGGAACAGAGTATCTCTTTGGGCAATACCAAAAGGGCTATATAGGCGAGTATGACTTCAATATCAGCGGAAACTTAAACGACCGTGTGTTTCTTGGACTGACTGTTGGTTTGCGTGATGTGAACTATCGCTCCAATAGTTATTACACGGAGAACCTGGAGCAGAACGCCATGGCCGAGTCGTGGGAAGACCTGCGCATCGATGGCCAAGGCTTCGACTTGAAGGCTGGTGTTATTTTCCGTCCTGTTGAGACCTCGCCCTTCCGCATAGGCCTTTATGTGAATACTCCAACGTGGTATGACCTTACGCTTTCATCGGCTAACGATGTGACGATGACCGACGCGGCGGGCTCTCTCGACAAAGGCCAGAAGGCCGACTATGATTACAAGGTCTACACGCCTTGGAAGTTTGGCGTTAGCTTAGGCCACACCTTGGCAGGATGCTTGGCTCTGGGCGCCACCTACGAGTATTCCGACTATGGCTCCATCGACAACCGTATCAATGATGACGGCTATTACGACGATTGGTCTTACTATTTCCAGCAGAGCTCAAGTGATCGCACAATGAACCGCCACACCAAATCGACTCTGAAGGGCGTAAGCACCTTGAAGCTGGGCATGGAGTTTAAGCCTATGCCCGAATTCTCCATCCGCTTGGGTTACAACTATATGAGTCCGATGTTTAGCGAGAATGGGTTCCGCGACGGAAGTCTTGAAAGCCCGGGCTCGGCTTATGCCACCTCAACCGATTACACCAACTGGAAGTCGACCAACCGCGTAACGGCAGGCTTTGGCTACCAGATGAAGAAGTTCTTTGTGGATTTGGCATACCAATACAGTCAGACTGATGGTGATTTCTATCCTTTCATGAGCTACGTGGCCAATAGCGCCTCTTCTCCCGACAACTGTATAGCTGATGGTGTGAAGGTGAGCAACAAGCGTAACCAAATGCTGGTCACTCTCGGCTATCGCTTCTAATAGGCAGTACATCTCGTTTGTTGTGGTATCTGTTGCGTCCACAACACCTTATATAAGAATGGCTTATTTTGCGCCCATCGTCATGTGGACGGCAAAATAAGCCATTTTCGCTTTAATCTCCAATCGGTCATAAGACCGAAACAGGAAGATTATTAGGATGTTATTAATTCTTTCATTAGAATCTTATAACCGATTTTGGTTTAGGGTTCGTGGATAACGAAAGGATAATTTGTGTGATATTGTGTGGTTACTTCTTGTTTTCGTTTATCTTATCCACCACAATGGCTATGGCGCCATCGCTGGTAACGTTACAGGCTGTTCCAAAACTATCCATGGCAATGTAAAGGGCTATCATCAAGGCTTGCGCTTCTGTGTCGAAGCCAAGGATGCTTGCCAGCGGAGCTAATGCGGCCATGATGCAACCACCTGGCACGCCCGGAGCCGCCACCATGACAATGCCCAGCATGAGGGTGAAATGGAGGAAGGTGGCGAAATCGTGTGGCATGCCGTTAATGAGGCAGATGGTGAGGGCGCAGCACGAAATCTTCATGGCCGAACCTGGCATGTGGATGGTGGCGCACAGGGGTACGACAAATCCCGCTATTCCCTCGCTCACCTTGTTTCTCAACGTTTGGGCAAAGGTAACTGGGATTGTTGCGGCCGACGAAGATGTGCCCAAAGCGGTGAGATAGGCGGGGAGCATGGTACCCAATAGGCGCAATGGGTTGCGCTTGGTAGTAAGGCCTGCAATGGTGTAGGCGTAGAGCAGGATGATGATGTGGAGCGCAAAGATCACCAATATGATATAGGCGAAGATGGTGACGATTCGAAGCACCTGGCCACTATTTGTCATAGAGAGGAAAATGCCGAAGATGTACAGGGGCAGCAGGGGGATGATGGCCTTGGCTATCACGCCAGCCACCACATCTTTCATTTCGTTGAAACAATTGCGCAGGGTTTGCAACTGTCCATAGCTAATGCCCAGACCCATGATGAACGACAGCACCAAGGCGCTCATTACATCGAGTAAGGGCGGTATCGATACTGTGAAATAAGGTTGCAAGTCCTCGGGTTTAGCCACTTGCGCCATGCTTTCGGTGCTTGCCACCAATGAGGGAAACAACCATTCGCCCACGCCGTAGCCCATTAAGGCGGCAAACGAGGTGTCGGCGTAGGCTATTGCCACCGTGAGGAGCAGCAGTTTGCCCGATCCCTTGCCTATCTCGGAGATGGCGGGCGTAACCAAGCCGATGATGATCAGCGGGATCATGAACCCAAGGAATTGGCTGAACACACCGTTGAAGGTCATAAACACTCTGGCAACGGAATCGGGAAGAACGTTGCCTAAAATAATTCCAAGTGCAATCGCAAGGGCGATGCGAAACAGGAGTGATGAGAATAGTTTACGCATGGATCATTGGGTTGAGTGTCGCAAAATAAGCATTAGCCCATCGTGCGGCGGTGTTTTTAATTCATTTTGATGGTTGACAGTATTCTATTTAATGGTTGATAGTATTCTATTTTAGGTATTGTGAGTTGATATATGTTATATGTTGCAAACGAAAAAAGGGTATCTTTCTCAGATACCCTTCCTTTCTTTTGTGACTCGCATGGGGCTCGAACCCATGACCCCAACATTAAAAGTGTTGTGCTCTACCAGCTGAGCTAGCGAGTCTTTAGACTTTGGAAACGTGTGCGCATCCTTGTTTGTAAGGCTTCAAATAGAGCGCCTTTCAAATTCGACTGCAAAGGTACGTTAATTTCTTGGTTTATGCAAATTATTGGACTGGTTTTTAACATGAGATGTGTTATTTTTCGGTTAGGGATCGTTTTGTGCTTGGAAAAAGGCCGATTATTGCTGGCAAATGGGGCGCAACTCATGGAAAATGTGTACTTTTGCATTTTCAAAAGTGCAAAACGTAGTATGGGATTATTTTTGAAAAGTTGTTTGACATTTGTGGGTGTGCTTTCGTTATCCGTATCTCCTGTAGCCGCTCAGCGGTTGCCTCGCGAGACCTCTGGGGCCACCAAGGCGCTAAAGGGCGATTCGACGACCATCAACGACCGGCTCCAACAGTTGGCTACCCGCCTCATGCGCAATAAGCAGGGTAGCGTTATCGCCATAGAGCCCTCAACGGGCCGCATCCTCGCCTTGGTGAGTCGCGATCGCGTCGACGAGGGCATCAATCGTGCCGTGTCGGCGGTTTATTCTCCAGGATCCACTTTCAAGGTGGCGCAAGCGTTGGCGATGTATTCCGAAGGCGTATTGCCTGCCGACAAGACCTATCCTTGCCATAAGGGTTTCTATTTCAATCGCATTCATATTGGTTGCCACGAGCATCGTTCGCCCCTCTCCCTTGTGCAAGCCCTTGGTCAATCGTGCAATTCTTATTTCTGTAAGGCATTCCAGGAGATGGTCGACGACCGCAAGACCTACCTCACCAAGTATCGCGCCATTAACACCTGGGCCAAGTATATGCGCAGCATGGGTCTGGGCCATCCCCTTGGGGTGGACCTTCCCGATGAGGCGGGCGGCACCATCCCCGATTCGGCCTCTCTCAATTCACACCATGGCAACTGGAACGGCACCACCATCATGTGGGTGGGAATGGGGCAGGGTGAGGTGAAGACTACCTCGTTGCAACTCTGTAATTTAGCTGCTCTGATTGCCAATCGAGGATATTATTTTATTCCCCACATCCACGATTCCGCGGCCCATGGGCAGCTCGACGCCAAGTTTACCACGCCTGTCAAGGCTATGGGTACAGCTGAGGCCTATCGCCTTGTGGTGCAGGGCATGAGGGCTTGCGTTACGAGTGGTACGGCTGCAAGCATCAACACGCCGGCCTACGCCATTTGTGGAAAGACGGGCACGGCAGAGAACGAGGGTCACGACCATTCAATCTTTATGGGCTTTGCCCCCATGAACAGTCCGCGAATAGCGGTAAGCGTGTATGTGGAGAATGGTGGTTTTGGCGCCGACCTTGCCGCTCCGCTGGCCTCGCTCGTGATTGAGCAGTATCTCACGGGGCACCTCTCTGCAGCATCCGAGAAGAAGGCGAGTCGCTTGGAAAACAAAACCGTTAAGGTGACACCCGTGGAGGTGCCAATCAGTTTCGACGATTTGTAATCCACCCCCATAACAATAGTTGCGCCCTGGTACCATGTGACTAATGTGGTATCAGGGCGCATTTATATGATCCTGTATTGCTTGCTTTTATGACTTTAGGCTAAAGTCGAACCTTAATCCTCCGTTGGGGTTGTTGTTTACCTGGATGGATCCGCCATGCACCAGTACGGCGTTCTTCACGATGGCCAGTCCCAATCCTGTTCCTCCCATTTTTCGGCTGCGCCCTTTGTCTACGCGGTAGAACCGCTCAAACAATCGGGCAAGATGCTCAGGCGCTACTCCTACGCCGTCGTCCGTAAACGTAAAGTGCCACGTGCCGTCTTTCTCTTGGGCGGTAAGCGTTATGTGCTTTCCCTGTCCGGCGTAGGCAATGGCGTTGTCGGCGAGGTTGCGGAAGATGCTGTAAAGCAGGCTTCTGTTTCCGCGAATCAGGATGTGTGGTGGTATGTTGCACGTCATCGTCATGTTTCGTTGTTCGAGCGCAAACTGTGACTCCTTGTCTACAGTTTGGATCAGCTCGGCCACATCCACATCTTCGATTGACAGCATTTGCGCCCCATCGTCCATGCGGTTGAGCATCGACATGTCTGCAAGCAGAGATGTAAGTCGTTTGCTTTGTGCGTAGCAGCGTTGCAGGAAGATCGAGCGGGTGTTTTCGTCCACTTTCGGATTCTCCAAAATGGTCTCGAGGTATCCTTGTATGCTTGCCACAGGCGTTTTCAGTTCGTGCGCCACGTTTTGTGTCAGTTGGCGTTTCAGCACGTTCTGCTCCTTTTGTGTGCGTTGCAGTTTCAGGTAGAGTTTCACGATACGCTCAGCGGTGTCGCCCAGTTCGTCGGCTGAGAAATTAACGAGCTCGTCGGTCTCGATCTTTCCATCGTGGTCAGCCTTGGTGGCAAACTCGTTCAACTTTGTAATGTTGCTTCCCAGCCTGTGGGTGAACCTATATAGTACCACGGTGAGCAGGAGGATGATTACCGCGGCAAACCATAGGTAGTGCTGGTCGGTTTTCAGGCTTTTGGCCAAATCCACATTGTAGGGTAGGGCGGAGCGTATAACATATTTGTCTTGTGGATAGTAGGTGGCGCTATAAAAATAGTCGTGCCCCATGGTCTTGCTATTTCGGTCGACCGATGATCCGTTGCCCTTGTTCAGCGCTTGTCTCACTTCCGGCCTACGAATGTGGTTGCCCATGTGGCTGATGTTAGTGCTTACGTTGTCGAATATTACGCGTCCGTCTTTGTTGATGATCGTAACGCGAAGGTCGCGTATGGCGTGGCGTGTGAGGTAGTTGTTCAGCCATGCGGCGTTATTTTTCCCACCGCTCACCAGCGCCTCATGCATTTGGTTGTTGTAGTCTTGCAACCGCAAGTTGAGCGTTTCCACCTTATACTGTTTCTCGCGATATTGCTGAAACACGATGAATGCCACGGCGAAGAGCAGAAATAGGGACAGAACGCTCAGGTATAGCTTGTTTCCAATGGATAACTTTTTAGCCATTTACATGAGGGGTTTAAGCATCGAAGTAATAGCCGAACCCCAGTCGGGTCACGAGGTTGTCGGAGTAGGGGCCGAGCTTCTTGCGGAGTCGGGTAATGTTCACGTCCACCGTGCGGTCGGAAACAATCACGTCCATAGGCCAGATCTGCCGAATTAGATCGTGGCGCGAGAACACACGTCCGGGCTGCTCCAGTAGTGTGCAAAGAATGCCAAATTCGGTTTTGGTAAAGTCAACATCCTGACCTTCCACGCTCACGGTCTTGCGGTCGAGGTCTACTATTAACTTATTGAATACCAATTGGTGGCGTTCTTTTTGCTCAGCCTTTGGTTGATGTGATCTGCGGAGCACGGCCTTGATGCGCAAGAGCACTTCGCGAATGGAGAAGGGCTTCGATATGTAATCGTCGGCGCCAGCGTTGAAGCCCATGATCTTGTCGTTCTCTGTACCCTTGGCTGTTAGGAAGATGATTGGCGTATTTCGTGTCTCCTCATTGGCTCTCAGGCGGTGGGCCACGTCGAAACCATTCATGCCTCCCATCATCACATCAAGTAAGATGAGGTTAAAGCTGGCGGCGTCTTTCTCCAGGGCCTCCTCGCCTGAGTAGGCCGTTGTGACGTCATATCCTTGGGTCTCAAGGTTAAACTTCAGGATCTCGCAGAGGTCTTCCTCGTCGTCGACCACTAAGATTTTGGGTTTCGTTTCTTCTTCCATATTTACAAAGATAATTCTTTTTTCTATTTTATGTTGCAAAGTAACACACTTTAATTTTCATTGACGTCACAATTCTGTTACAGTTGTGTTACATTTTGGGGTTGTGTATGGCCCTATGAAGCTACCCAACGCCACCGCCCATCGCCGCCCGTGTAAGACCACCGCTCATTATTGGGCACCTCTCGCTTGGGCCCTTATAAGAGTAGCCCGCAGTAACAGGCATTAATGGCGATAAGAATCCATAGGTAGCAGCGAAGCAGGAGTGAGAACGCCAAACAGGCACAATTATAAAGTTGGCCCACAAAACAACAAAGTAGAAAGATAAGATAGGATTCTTACCATGGCAAAACACGCGCAAACTCGGTCCTGCCCATCTGGCTTACGAAAACGTTATAATGTTACATTAGTACTGATGCGATAAAATCGCATGGTTATTAAAATTCATCAAATAAAGTGA
>NZ_JAHKBE010000041.1 GCF_018789675.1 Hallella faecis | reverse complement strand
GTTAATTCGTTCAATTCGTTGTTACCGCGTCTGAGCGTAAATACTCACGTGTGTTCTTTTTCACTCCAAATGTCGGATGATCCTTTTTTATGAGGATTCTTCACATGATGTAGTACATCAAGACGCAGCAAGAAAACCAGAGGTCGAAAGTCAAACCAGCACGTCCCGAAGGGACAGAAGTTCATAGCCCAGGGCAAGCGAAGCGACGCCCTGGGCTATGGAGGTCATTGGGCTTTCAGCCCGCGTAATTTGCCTTTTGACGCTCCTTCATGGGGAAATGAACATTTACGAGCTTCTCGCAAATGAGAAAGATTGTGCTTGACACAAACTGCTTACTAATGAAATGAAAAAAATGGCATCCCCGGGGATTGGAGATGCCATTGGAAAAAAGGGATCTTTATTAGATATTATTTGGACTCGTCGTCCCACATGTTCCATGCGTTGACGTGCTCCTTGGAGAGCGACTCCTCACCTTTGATCGTCTCGTCGGTAGATTTGTCGTGTGAAGGAATCGACGTGCATATCATGTTGCTTACGGCCACTCTCACCACTACGGTCTGAGGGCGGCAGATATATGTTTTCTTATCATTCATAACCAATGATGCTATAGTTTGCTTGATGTTATCCTAATTTCATGAGATGGAAGTTACTTCACCAGTAGCTTGCGCACCGAGCCGTCGCTCATGCGAACGATGTTGATGCCGCGCACCATCTTACTGCGCTTGTCGCCGGCAATGCCATAGACGCCTGTGGCCTTGGCGTTGGTGGGCATTTCCACCTGGGCCACACCCGTGGCGTCGCTGAAAACCACCTTGGCCATGAGGCTCGCAGCCGTCTTGTCGCGAAGGATGTAAGCACGATAGGCAGGAATGTAGGAATCTTCGGCCAAGCGATAGAAGCCCACGCCAGCGGTCTTGTTGCCAAGCAACATATAGTTGTGGTTCTCAAAATCGAGGTTGCCGCCTGCGATGCGCTTGTAGGTGCCACTCAGGATGTTGTCGGCGGGAGCCGCAGCCTCAGCGTCGGTGCGTGTGAAGGTGTAGGTGCCGGGAGTCTCAGAGAAGAGCACTACGCCAACGCCCTGAGGCAGCACGTCGCCCTCATAGCTTTTAAGGATCACCGAGCAGGGAGTGGCCTTGTCGTCGTACTTCGTGGCGGTAAACACCTTGACACCCGCAGGCACGATGCCGTTCCAAGGCAGGCATGTGGTGGCAAACTTGGCGTCGGTGATCTTCACGTTGAGACGCTCATACTCGGTGATCATATCCTGCAACTTTTTGATGTCGTCGGCGCTGCGAGAGTAGTTGGAGTTTTGGGTGTCTTGAAGGACGGATGAGAGCGGGGCGTCGAGGTCCTCGCGAGTGCCGAGCAAGCTGAGCGCCTTGTTGTAGAGGCCCACATAGGTGAGATAAGCCTGCTTCTGTTCCTCAGAGATGAGAAGCCAGTCGTTGTAGACATCTTTGGTCTCAGCAGCGGTATATATTTTCTTTCCTTTCTCCGTGGCAACGGTAAAGAAGTGGGTGCGCGTATCTAAAAAAGTCCCAAAATCCTTCAATCCGATGCGGTGGCTACCAGCGGTAATACCTGGCTCGTGGTTGTTGAACGTGGTGGCACCAGTTCCTGACACCACACCTTGTTGTTGTTTAAACTGTCCCATTTGCAGACGATAACCATCCTCATTGCTGATGGTAAACTGATCGCCCCCATAGATATGCCAGATAGGAGCCTGCGTGATGTTGGTGACCACGGGGGCAAAGTCGTTGGACACGAAATAGTGGCTACCCACATTATAAAGATAGACCGCCTGATCGTTGCCCACCCATGTCTCACCGCGCCAGAACGAATCGGAGGTGGCGGGAGCGTAGGTTGTGCCTTCAGCGCGGAACTCAACGACCACAGGCACGTGGTCGCCCAGCAGGGTGCCGTCGGCCTTGAGATAATTGTCGGCATCGAACACGATGGAGTTGGGGGTGAGCTGCATGCCACCGTGGGTGGGGTTAAGATAGAGAACCTTATCCACAATCTCGTTGGCAACATAAGCGCTCGACTTGGTGCGGTCGGCCTCAGGAACGACAAGCGCCTCGCTACCCAGCTCAGGATAGAGGCCGCCCTTGCACTTCTCCACCCACACATCGCTCACGGTGTAGTTGCCATCGGCCACGATGGGATTGGTGAAGAGGTTGAGGATGTCGTCGCGAGTGTAACGACTGTTGGTGTCGCCCATCACAATCTTCGGAAGACCGCTGTTGTTGGCAATGATGGCATCGCGAAGCTGCTTCCACTGTGAGGCGCGCGCCTTGTTGTCGGCATCGGAGGTCTCAGCATCCATGTGCATGATATAAAACTCCACAACGATGTTCTGGCCGAAGTTGACGCGGTAGTAACGGTAGCCCTTGGTGATGAGCTCGTCGGCGCCATCAGAGAAGTGACCATAGTTCTGGTTCCACGGAGCCCAGCTCTCAGCATCGAACGAGTAACCGTTCTTCACGAGAAACTGAAGGCCGTCAGTAGGGAAACGCAGCTTCATCAGGTCGACGTTACCCTCGTTGTTCAGCGCAATGCGTCCGCGCCATGTGCCCATCTGGTATTGGCCATCGAGACCCACCTTCAGGTCGCCATTGTAGTTGAAATCCTCGCTCAATCCGAGCACATCGATGCCACTCTTCACAATGTACTGGGCAATCTTCTGCGTTCCCTCGGAACCCGGTCCGTCAGGGTTGAGATTGATTCCTGCAAATTTCTGGGGAAGACCGTCCACATTGAGCGGGCACACCTTGAAGGTGGTCTGCACGGTGGTCTGCGCTGAAGCGCTTGCAACGGAAAGCATGGCTGCGGCAGTCAACAAGGCACGCCGTGCCTTGCGAAATACATTTTTGATAGTTAATTTCATCTTTTGATAGTTATAGTATCCTAAAGTTCTTTTTTTTTGCAGGGGCCCTTCACGGGTCGAACACATTTTTGATGACTATTAATCCAACTGCAAAGTTACATATATTGGCAAAATCTCGCAAGCAGATAAGCGGAAAAGATGAAAAAAGTTACACAAACGGGACACGAATGTAACACGAACGTAACATGAAGGAAACATGAGGGAGACAAGATTGTTTTGGTTGAGCTAAAGGTAAAGAGCCCAACTTGCTCGGGCTACGCCACGCAGAGAAAACGAAGAATGAGGAGAAAACAGAATGGCCGCCAACACTCTTTTGGAGCGTTGGCGGCCATCGGGTTATAGAGAGTCTATATTAAAGACTGGATTATTGCTCTTCAGCCTGGTTGGCGAAGTCGAGGACGTTCTTCTTGTTGGCCTCCATGCGGTCGTATTCCTCACGTGAACCAACAATGATCTTCTCCCAACGACGAAGACCTGTACCGGCAGGGATGAGGTGACCGCAGATAACGTTCTCCTTCATGCCCTCCAAATGGTCGACCTTACCGCGGATAGCGGCCTCGTTGAGCACCTTCGTGGTCTCCTGGAACGATGCGGCACTCATGAAGCTCTTCGTACCCAGAGCGGCGCGGGTGATACCCTGCAGCACCTGTGTAGAAGTGGCGGGAACGGCATCACGCACCTGAACGAGCTTCAGGTCGCGACGCTTCAGGCTTGAGTTCTCGTCGCGCAACTTGCGAGCGGAAACAATCTGACCCTTCACGAGAACCTCAGAGTCGCCAGCGTCGGTGACAACCTTCTTGCCCCAGATGCGGTCGTTCTCATCAGCGAAATCGAGCTTGTCGACCAACTCCTGCTCGAGGAAGATGGTATCGCCCGGATCGTCGATGCGCACCTTACGCATCATCTGACGAACGATGATCTCGAAGTGCTTATCGTTGATCTTCACACCCTGCAGACGATAAACGTCCTGCACCTCGTTGACGATGTACTCCTGCACAGCCGTCGGACCCTTGATGGCAAGGATGTCGTTGGGAGTGATAGAACCATCAGACAACGGTGTTCCGGCGCGAACGGCGTCGTGCTCCTGAACCAGGATCTGACGTGACAGAGGAACGAGATACTTCTTCTGGTCGGCGGTCTTAGAGGTAACGATCACCTCGCGGTTACCACGCTTCTGCTTACCCATTGACACCTCACCATCGATCTCAGACACAACAGCAGGGTTAGACGGGTTACGAGCCTCGAAGAGCTCGGTGACACGAGGCAGACCACCGGTGATATCACCAGCACCACCCACGGCACGAGGAATCTTAACCAATGTGGTACCAGTCTTGATGACGTCGCCATTCTCAACAACCAAGTGGCCGCCCACAGGCAAGTTATAGGTTACGAGCACCTCACCGTCGGCGTTAACCACATCGACCGTAGGAACGAGGGTGTGGTCGCGTGAATCGGTGATGATACGCTCTGTCATACCAGAGGTCTCATCGGTCTCAGCCTTGAACGTCTGGCCCTCAACCACGTCGTGGAAGCAGAGTTTACCAGCGTACTCACTGACAATAACAGCATTGAAGGGGTCCCAACGACAAATCTGATCGCCTGGCTTCACATTGTCGCCATCCTTGAAGTACAATGAGCTACCATAAGGCACCTGCATAGACGACAGGACGATATCGGTATTCTGATCGATGAACTGAACCTCGGCCAAGCAGCTAACAACCATCTGGCACTCAACATCATTGTCATCGACGTAAGGCACGGTGCGCAGCTCCTCAAACTTCAGACGAGCCTCGTTCTTAGCCTTGATGCCTGCGTTGGCTGCCACGTTACCGGCAACACCACCAGCGTGGAAGGTACGGAGCGTAAGCTGGGTACCCGGCTCACCGATGGCCTGAGCGGCGATCACGCCGACAGCCTCACCCATCTGAACCATCTTGGCGGTGGCAAGGTTACGGCCGTAGCACTTGCGGCATACGCCCTTCTTGCTCTCACAGGTAAGCACTGAACGGATCTCAACCATCTCGACACCGCACTTCTCGATGCGCTCGGCCTCGTCCTCGCGGATCTCCTCACCAGCGACAACGATCACCTCATTGGTATGAGGATCGACCACATCGTGAACAGAAACACGACCAAGGATGCGCTCTGACAGAGAAGAGATGACCTCGTCGCCATTCTTCAAGGCACGGCACTCAAGACCACGCAAGGTACCGCAGTCCTCCTCGGTGATGATCACATCGTGAGCCACGTCGACAAGACGACGTGTGAGGTATCCGGCGTCGGCAGTCTTCATAGCCGTATCAGCAAGACCCTTACGGGCACCGTGAGAGGCGATAAAGTACTCCTGCACCGACATACCCTCCTTCAAGTTAGAAAGAATAGGGTTCTCAATGATGGAGTTGCCCTCGGCACCAGCCTTCTGAGGCTTGGCCATCAAACCACGCATACCAGCAAGCTGGGCAATCTGATCGGCAGATCCACGAGCACCAGAGTCGAGCATCATATACACGGCGTTGAAGCCCTGGTCGGCCTCGGTCATGTGCTTCATCACAGCCTTCTTCAGGTTGGCGTTGACGTGTGTCCATGCATCGATCACCTGGTTGTAACGCTCCTTATCGGTGATAAGACCCATATCGAAGTTGGCGGTAATGTTGTCGACCTCATCCTGACCCTTCTGAACAATGGCCTTCTTGTCGTCAGGAACGATGATATCGTCGAGGTTAAACGACAGACCGGCGAGGTATGCCATGCGATAACCCAAGTTCTTGATGCCATCGAGGAAGGTGCAGGCGCGAGCCATACCCACCGACTTAATTACGATGGCAATGAGGTTACGCAACGACTTCTTAGAAATGATGCCATTGAAGAAGCCAATCTCTGAAGGCACAAGCTCGTTGACCACGACACGACCCACAGAGGTCTCGACCATGTGACGAACACGCTTGCCATCGACGAGATCGTCGACAAGCACCTTCACCTGAGCGTGAAGGTCGCAACGCTTCTCGTTGTAAGCGATGATTGCCTCCTCAGGACCATAGAAAGAAAGGCCCTCGCCCTTGGCTCCGGGACGAATTTTGGTGATATAGTAAAGACCAAGCACCATATCCTGTGAAGGAACGGTGATGGAAGCACCATTGGCAGGGTTCAGAACGTTGTGGCTCTGAAGCATCAGGATCTGAGCCTCAAGCACTGCCTCGTTGCTCAAAGGAAGGTGGACAGCCATCTGGTCGCCATCGAAGTCGGCGTTGAACGGTGTACAAGCCAACGGGTGCAACTGAATGGCCTTGCCCTCGATGAGCTTGGGCTGGAAGGCAAGCACCGACAGACGGTGAAGTGTCGGGGCACGGTTCAACAGCACCGGATGACCCTTCATCACGTTCTCGAGGATATCCCAAATAACGGGCTCACGACGGTCGACAATCTTCTTGGCGCTCTTCACCGTCTTCACGATGCCGCGCTCGATGAGCTTGCGGATGATGAACGGCTTATAGAGCTCAGCGGCCATCAACTTAGGAAGACCGCACTCACCCATCTTCAACTCAGGACCGACGACGATAACCGAACGGGCTGAGTAGTCGACACGCTTACCGAGAAGGTTCTGACGGAAACGACCCTGCTTACCCTTCAGAGAGTCGGAAAGCGACTTCAAAGGACGGTTAGACTCGCTCTTGACGGCGCTGGCCTTGCGGCTGTTGTCGAACAATGAATCGACAGCCTCCTGAAGCATACGCTTCTCATTACGGAGAATGACCTCGGGGGCCTTGATCTCCATCAGGCGCTTCAAACGATTGTTACGGATGATGACGCGACGGTAGAGATCGTTAAGGTCGGATGTGGCGAAACGGCCACCATCCAGCGGAACGAGCGGACGAAGCTCAGGCGGGATGACGGGAATAATCTTCATGATCATCCACTCGGGCTTGTTCACATTCTTAGAGGAACGGAATGCCTCGACAACCTGCAGACGCTTCAAGGCCTCAGTCTTACGCATCTGGCTTGAGTCGTTGCTGGCGCGGTCGCGCAGCTCGAAAGAGAGCTTGTCGAGACCTGTCAGACCATTGGCATCCTCGATGGTCAGCTCATGGAGCAGATCGAGAATGGCCTCGGCACCCATCTTGGCGATGAACTTGTTGGGGTCTGAATCGTCAAGAAGATCGTTGGTGTCGCTCAACCTGTTGTCGACGATATTCAGATACTCGTCCTCAGAAAGAAGGTCGAGCCGGTGCGAGCCATTGAGGTCCTCGCCCGTCTCGGGGTTCTTCATGCCAGCAACGGCACCGGGCTGGATGACGATGTACTTCTCGTAATAGACCACAGTATCTAGCTTCTTGGTAGGAAGTCCAAGAAGGTAACCGATCTTGTTGGGGAGAGAGCGGAAATACCAAATGTGGGCAACGGGAACAACGAGCTCAATGTGTCCGCTACGCTCACGGCGCACCTTGCGCTCTGTTACCTCCACTCCGCATCGGTCGCAAACGATGCCTTTATAGCGAATGCGCTTGTACTTACCGCAGCCGCACTCGTAATCCTTCGTGGGACCGAAAATCTTCTCACAGAACAAACCATCGCGCTCAGGCTTGTAGGTACGGTAGTTGATAGTCTCCGGCTTGGTGACCTCACCATACGAGTTCTCCTTGATTTCCTCGGGAGATGCAAGGCTGATGGTAATCTTCGAGAAATTATTCTTTACCTTTGTATCTTTTTTGAAAGCCATGTTTCTAACTTTTCAATATTCAAACATTAATCCAACTTCACGCTCAGTCCAAGACCACGCAACTCGTGGAGGAGCACATTCAGAGACTCAGGAATACCTGGTGTTGGCATAGAGTCGCCCTTGACGATGGCCTCGTAAGCCTTAGAACGCCCGGTGACATCATCACTCTTGATGGTAAGCATCTCCTGAAGCACATGGCTTGCGCCGAAGCCCTCAAGAGCCCAAACCTCCATCTCTCCGAAACGTTGTCCACCGAATTGGGCCTTACCACCCAACGGCTGCTGGGTAATCAAACTGTACGGACCGATAGAACGAGCGTGCATCTTGTCTTCAACCATGTGGCCCAACTTCAAGAAGTAGGTGATACCCACTGTGGCCTGCTGGTCGAACGGCTCACCCGTCTCACCGTCGTAAACGGTTGTTGAGCAAAGGTTGGGCAGGCCAGCCTTGTCGGTCCACACGCGCAGGTCGTCGAGCTTTGCACCATCGAAGATAGGTGTGGCGAACTTAACGCCCATCTTCTTACCGGCAGCTCCGAGGATAGCCTCGAAGATCTGTCCCAGGTTCATACGAGAAGGCACACCCATCGGGTTCAACACGAGGTCGACAGGACGACCATCGGCCAAGAACGGCATGTCCTCCATACGTACGATCTTAGACACGATACCCTTGTTACCGTGGCGACCGGCGAGCTTATCACCCACCTGAATCTTACGCTTCTTGGCAATGTAAACCTTAGCCATCTTCAAGATACCAGAAGGCAACTCATCACCAATGGTAATGGCGAACTTGCGGCGGTTCTGCTCAGCGGCCAACTGCTTGTCCTTGCGGATGAAGTTCATGATCAGATGCTGAATCATGTTATTGATGCGCTCATCATCCGTCCAGCCATTACTCTGAACACCATCATACTCGAGGTTCTTCAGAGCGGCTACCGTGAAGCGGCTACCCTTGTTGATGATCTCAGCATCTGTGTAATCCTTCACACCCTGTGAGGTCTTATCGTTGGTAAGAGTCATCAGCTTGTCGACCAGCATGTTCTTCAGGTCTTCGTGCTTGGCCTCATACTCTTCGTCGATCTTAGCCAACAGGATCTTATCCTGCTTCTTCGACTCACGGGTTTTCTCAGCACGAGTGAACAACTTCTTGTCGATAACAATACCGCTCAACGAAGGATTGGCCTTCAATGAAGAGTCCTTCACGTCACCGGCCTTGTCGCCGAAGATAGCGCGGAGCAACTTCTCCTCAGGTGAAGGATCGCTCTCACCCTTAGGTGAAATCTTACCGATCATGATGTCGCCGGGCTCCACACGAGCACCGACACGGATAACACCGTTCTCGTCGAGGTCCTTAGTGGCCTCTTCGCTCACGTTGGGGATATCGCTTGTGAAGACCTCAACACCACGCTTTGTCTCACGCACATCGAGAGAATACTCATCGACGTGGACTGATGTCAGCACATCCTCGCGCACCATGCGCTCTGAGATAACGACAGCGTCCTCATAGTTGTAACCCTTCCAAGGCATGTAAGCCACCAAGAGGTTACGACCCAGTGCCAACTCACCATTCTCAGTGGCGTAACCCTCTGTGAGGATATCACCCTTCTTGACGCGCTGGCCCTTCTCGCAGATAGGACGAAGGTCGATGGTCATATTCTGGTTGGTACGACGGAACTTAGGAATGCGATATTCCTTCAGAGCGGGCTCGAAGCTCACAAACTCCTCATCCTCCGTACGATCGTAAAGAATGCGAATGGTTGTAGCGTCAACATACTCGATGACACCCTCACCCTCAGCCATCACCATGGTACGAGAGTTCTCACACACCTGCTTCTCCAAGCCAGTACCCACGATAGGAGCATCGTTATGGAGCAAAGGAACGGCCTGGCGCATCATGTTACATCCCATCAGGGCGCGGTGACCGTCATCGTGCTCCAAGAAAGGAATCAGACCGGCACTCACAGAAGCGATCTGCTGAGGAGCAACGTCCATCAGGTCGACTCTATCGGGAGTGACAACAGGGAAGTCGGCAGCCTTACGGGTGTGGACCGTGGCACGGATGAACGAACCATCCTCTCTTAACGGAGCGTTACCCTGGGCAACGAACTTACCTTCCTCTTCCTCTGCGGTGAGGTAGACAACATCGTCGTTGTCCATGTCAACCTTGCTGTCTTTCACCACACGGTACGGAGAGGCGATGAAGCCCAACTCATTGATGGTGGCATACATACAGAGCGAAGAAATCAGACCGATGTTCGGTCCCTCAGGCGACTCAATAGGACAGAGACGACCGTAGTGTGTATAGTGAACGTCACGAACCTCGAAACCTGCGCGCTCACGGGTCAAACCACCAGGACCGAGTGCTGAAAGACGACGCTTATGAGTCACCTCAGCGAGCGGGTTGGTCTGGTCCATGAACTGGCTCAACGGGTTGGTACCGAAGAACGAGTTAATGACGCTTGAAATAGTCTTGGCATTGATCAAGTCGGTCGGTGTGAACACCTCATTGTCACGAACATTCATGCGCTCACGAATGGTGCGGCTCATACGTGCCAAACCAATAGAGAACTGGTTGGCCAACTGCTCACCAACGGTGCGAACGCGACGGTTCGAAAGGTGGTCGATGTCATCAACGCTTGCGTTAGAGTTGATGAGCTTGATCAGATACTTGATGATGGCAATGATATCCTCCTTGGTAAGAACGCGCACATCGCCATCCGTGTCGAGACCGAGCTTGGTATTGATACGATAACGACCCACCTCACCCAAGTCGTAACGCTTGTCAGAGAAGAACAAGTTCTGGAAAACCTCGCGAGCGCTGGTGTCATCCACAGGATCAGCATTACGAAGCTGACGATAGATGTAACGAACAGCCTCCGTCTCCGAGTTACTGGGGTCCTTAGCAAGCGTATTGAAAATGATAGAGAACTTATTGGCTGTCTCCTCATCCTTGTGCAACAAAATGGTCTGCACCTCACTATCGAGGATCAAATCATAATTGTCCTCAGTGATCTCGGTGCCACGATCCAAGATTACTTGGTTACGCTGCATGAGCGTTACCTCGCCGGTATCCTCATCAGTGAATTCCTCGTAAGAGGTCTTCATAACGTTACCAGCGAGCTTGCGGCCCAGGCAAGCCTTCAGGTTCTTCTTGTTAACCTTCACCTCTTCAGCGAGATCGAAGATCTTCAAGATGTCCTTATCAGACTCGTAGCCGATAGCACGCAACATGGTTGTTACGGGCAACTTCTTCTTACGATCAATGTAAGCGTACATGACATTATTGATGTCTGTAGCGAACTCGATCCAAGAACCCTTAAACGGGATAATACGAGCACTGTACAGAACGGTACCATTGGCATGAACGCCCTGACCAAAGAAAACACCAGGAGAACGGTGCAACTGAGCAACAACAACACGCTCAGCACCATTGATGACGAACGTACCATTATCTGTCATATAAGGAATGGTACCCAAGAAAACATCCTGGATAAACGTTCCAAAGTCCTCATGGTCAGGATCAGTGCAGTAAAGCTTCATCTTAGCCTTCAAGGGTACGCTATATGTCAGACCACGCTCCAAACACTCATCAATAGAATAGCGGGGCGGGTCGATATAGTAATCCAAGAACTCAAGAACGAAGTTATTACGCGTGTCTGTGATAGGGAAGTTCTCTGCGAACACCTTATACAAACCGTCGTTCTTGCGTTCCTCAGGCGGAGTGTCCAACTGCAAGAAGTCGCGGAATGACTTCAGCTGAACGTCGAGGAAATCCGGGAATGGGTACGGATTATGGACGCTTGCGAAATTTACTCTGTTATTTACAACTTTGGTCATAAAAATGATTTGTGAATCTGTTACCTGTGAAGTTTTCTTTGAAAAGATACAAAAAAAACTTGAAAGACACAAAAAGGTTAGGACTCACCGACTGGGCAAATCCTAACCATTTATGTTATAATAAGTTGAGAGGTCTAACCTCTGACTGCTTACTTCAGCTCAACCTTAGCACCAGCCTCTTCGATGGCCTTCTTCAGGTTCTCAGCCTCGTCCTTTGAGAGACCCTCCTTGATTGTAGCAGGAGCACCCTCAACGAGAGCCTTAGCCTCCTTCAGACCGAGACCACAAGCCTCCTTAACAGCCTTCACAACCTGAAGCTTAGTAGCGCCGATGTCAGTGAGGACAACATCGAAAGATGTCTTCTCCTCAGCAGCCTCAGCTGCACCAGCTGCAGCAGGACCGGCAGCCACAGCAACAGCTGCAGCGGCGGGCTCGATACCATACTCGTCCTTCAGGACAGTTGCCAACTCATTAACTTCCTTAACAGTAAGATTTACTAACTCTTCTGCAATAGCTTTTACGTCTGCCATTTTATTCTAATTTTAATTTTTCTTGTTAATAATGAATAGACTTTATAGTTCGACGCTCCATGATATAGGAGCCATCAAAACCTTGTTACTCAGGGCGCTCGCCTAAAGTCTTAAGCACACCGTGAATGGTGCCAGCGCCTGACTGCAGAGCAGAGATAACGTTCTTTGCAGGAGACTGCAAGAGAGCGACAACATCTGCAATAACCTCGTTCTTGCTCTTGATAGAAGACAACTCGTCGAGCTTGTCGGCACCAACGAAAATACCTTCCTCAGCATAAGCGGCCTTAAAAGAGGGCACGCCAGCCTTAGCAATTTCCTTATCTTTCAGCAACTTTGCAGGTACATTGGCAGTCTCGCAGAACAACACTGCAGTGTTACCTTTCAAAGCACCATAAAGTTCAGAGAAGTCGGTCTCAGTTGCCTCAAGAGCCTTGTGGAGAAGAGTATTCTTCACAACGACCATCTTGATCTGCTCCTTGAAACACTTGCGACGAAGATTACTTGTATCCTCTGCGTTCATGCCGGTCACATCGACCAAGTAGAAATGAGGATATTCCTTCAGCTTCTGACCAAGTTCAACAATTATAGTATCTTTAGCTTCTTTCTTCATTTTACCAAACTTTTAGAGTTATTCGACAGATTTCTGATCAATCTTGATACCCTTACTCATTGTAGAGGAAAGGAAGATACTCTTAATATAAGTTCCCTTGGCAGCAGCAGGCTTCAAACGAATCACAGTGTTGATGAACTCCTTAGCGTTACCATAGATCTGCTCGGCGGTCATAGAAACCTTACCAATAGAGGTATGGATAATACCAGTCTTATCAACCTTGAAATCGATCTTACCTTGCTTCACTTCCTTCACGGCCTTAGCAACATCCATAGTGACAGTGCCACTCTTGGGGTTAGGCATCAAACCGCGGGGACCGAGAACACGACCCAACGGACCAACCTTACCCATGCAAGAAGGCATAGTGATGATCACGTCGATGTCAGTCCAACCAGTCTTAATTTTTTCGATATACTCATCGAGACCAGCATAATCAGCTCCAGCTGCCTTAGCAGCCTCTTCCTGATCGGGTGTGCACAGTGCGAGCACGCGAACAGACTTACCAGTACCGTTAGGCAGTGACACAACGCCACGGACCATCTGGTTAGCCTTACGAGGGTCAACACCAAGACGAACGTCGATATCAATCGAAGCGTCGAACTTAGTAGTGGTGATATCCTTCACCAACTGAGCAGCCTCGTTCAATGCATAGACTTTCCCTGCTTCAACCTTCTCAGCTACTGATTTCTGATTCTTTGTCAGTTTACTCATTTTACTAATTTAAATTGAAGAGTTAATTATTCACCGGGGAAGTCACCCTTGACTGTAATACCCATGCTACGAGCTGTGCCAGCAACGAGACGCATAGCACTCTCAACTGTGAAGCAGTTCAAATCAGCCATCTTATCCTCAGCAATAGCCTTCACCTGATCCCAAGTGACGCTACCCACCTTGTTACGATTGGGCTGGCCTGATCCCTTCTTGCTCTTAGAAGCCTCGAGCAACTGAACAGCTGCGGGAGGAGTCTTGATCACAAAGCTGAAAGACTTGTCCGTGTAGTATGTGATAACGACAGGCAATACCTTGCCGGCCTTATCCTGGGTACGTGCATTGAACTCCTTGCAGAAACCCATAATGTTAATGCCCTTGGAACCAAGAGCAGGACCTACGGGAGGTGAAGGATTTGCAGCGCCACCCTTAATCTGTAATTTGATTAATCCAGCAACTTCTTTAGCCATTTCTTTTTTATTAAAATAATTGAAACGTATAAAAGGGAAGATAGTCCGTAACAACTATTCTGTCACCTTCTCAACTTGCATAAAACCGAGCTCCAGAGGAGTTTTCCTACCGAAGATCTTAACCATTACCTTCAGCTTACGCTTTTCTGTGTTGATTTCCTCAATCACACCTTCAAAGCCACTGAAAGGACCTTCCATGACCTTCACAGTCTCATCGAGAACGAAGGGCACACTAACCTCATTGTGAATCTCTGTCTCCTCAGCAGCACCCAACATACGGTTGATCTGAGCTTGAGGAACAGGAGTAGGATTATCCAAACCACCAAGGAAACCAAGGCAATTAGGCATGAACCTCAACAAGGTGGGGACATCACCAATCAAATCGGCCTGCACAAACACGTAACCCGGTAGAGAAATCTTCTCATTCTCCACACGCTTACCGCCACGTATTGACGCATGCTTCTCCATAGGGATCAGCACCTCATAAACATGATCAGCGAGCAGTTGATTATGCTTCAATTCAGCCTCGATGTATTCTTTCAACTTAGCTTCCTTGCCGCTAACCGCACGCATCACATACCAATTCTTACCTGCTTCAGCCATTTCTTTCTTGGAAATTAACCTGGATAAACAAACTTCATGAGATTCTCGAAGACGAGATCCATACCGAAAACTACAAGTGCAATGATAAGGGAAGCAGATAATACAACCACTGCACTGTGTGTCAATTCGGCACGAGTTGGCCAAGTAGTCTTATGCGCAAGTTCGTCGTAACATTCCTTGCAATAATTTGCTATCTTCTTGAACATATTATCTTCTTTTAGCACGGGTTGAAAGACTCGAACTCTCGACACCTGGTTTTGGAGACCAGTGCTCTACCAACTGAGCTAAACCCGTAAGTGAGTCTCTGTGTCACAAGGGCACAGAGACCCTTTATTTAGAATTAACTGTTAATCAGATTAACCCTCTTCCTCCACGTCGGGGAGAATTGATGTGATCTGGCCAGAGCCAACCGTACGACCACCCTCACGGATAGCGAAACGAAGACCCTCGTTCAGAGCAACCTTGTAGATCAGGCGAACCTCAATCTCAACGTTATCACCAGGCATCACCATGTCTACGCCCTCGGGGAGAGTGATCTCACCTGTGCAGTCCATAGTGCGGAGGTAGAACTGAGGACGATAGCGGTTACCGAACGGAGTGTGACGGCCACCCTCTTCCTTCTTCAGCACGTAGATGGAAGCCTTGAAGTGATCGTGCGGAGTGATGACACCCGGGTGCACAACAACCATACCACGCTTAACCTCATCCTTATCGATACCGCGAAGCAACAGACCTACGTTGTCACCAGCCTCACCCTCGGGAAGAGTCTTGCGGAACATCTCAACACCGGTGATAACTGACTTCTTGTCCTCACCGAGACCGAGCAGCTGAACCTCGTCACCGATCTTACAACGACCAGTCTCAATACGACCTGTAGCAACAGTACCACGACCAGTGATTGAGAACACGTCCTCAACAGGCATCAAGAAGGGCTTATCAACCTCACGTGTAGGCTCCTGAATCCATGTGTCAACAGCGTCCATGAGCTCCATCACCTTGTCTTCCCACTTAGCGACACCGTTCAGTGCGCCGAGAGCAGAACCACAGATGATAGGAGTCTCCTCCTCATAACCGTAAGAAGTGAGCAGGTCCTGAACGTCCATCTTAACGAGGTCGATCATTTCCTCATCAACTTCATCGTCATCGCACTTGTTCAGGAACACAACCATACGGGGCACGTTCACCTGACGAGCGAGCAACACGTGCTCACGAGTCTGAGGCATAGGACCGTCGGTAGCGGCAACAACGAGGATAGCACCATCCATCTGGGCAGCACCGGTAACCATGTTCTTCACATAGTCGGCGTGACCCGGGCAGTCAACGTGTGCATAGTGGCGATTAGCTGTTTCGTACTCGATATGTGAAGAGTTGATAGTGATACCACGCTCTTTCTCCTCAGGAGCATTATCGATCTGATCGAAGCTCTTAACATCCTCACCAGTTCCCAGACGCTCATGGAGCACCTTAGAGATGGCAGCTGTCAGAGTGGTCTTACCATGGTCAACGTGACCGATAGTACCGATGTTTACGTGCGGTTTGGTGCGCTGATAAACTTCTTTAGCCATAGCTTTACTTTTTTTATTTTAATCAATTAAATAATCAAAAGAGTATTGTTTTGTTTCATTGTTCCTCATTGTTCCGGTTCCGAAACTTTGTTCAAGTAGTCGAGAACAAATCAGAAGTGGAGCTGTAACTGAGAGTTGAACTCAGGACCTCTTCCTTACCAAGGAAGTGCTCTACCACTGAGCTATTACAGCAAAATATTGAGCGGAAAACGGGGCTCAAACCCGCGACCCCCAGCTTGGAAGGCTAGTGCTCTATCAACTGAGCTATTTCCGCGTGAGTCGTTTCCGACCGAGTGGGTGGTGATGGATTCGAACCACCGAAGGCAAGAGCCAGCAGATTTACAGTCTGCCCCATTTGGCCACTCTGGTAACCACCCTTTGTTTTACCCCTTTCGGGAGAGCCTCTTGTCGGATTCGAACCAACGACCCCGAGATTACAAATCACGTGCTCTGGCCAACTGAGCTAAAGAGGCAAATCCTGCAGCCGCATTGCGACTTGTCGAAGGACCTGTTGTAAAACGGCTGCAAAGATACTACTTATTTTTTAATCTCCAAAACTTTTCGAGGAAAATTTTAGTGATTTCTTAATTTTTCCTTGAATTTCCCTAGTTGAACCTTAAGCGCATCCACGCACTGGTCGACTCCTTCCTCAAAAGTGTCGCATGTCTTCTCGACGAAGATGGGGCTACCACCCGGCACTGTGACCGTGATGCTTGTAACCTTGTTCAATGCTGTGGCTGGCTTGGCAACCTTCAATTGCACCTCTACTTTCTGAATGTCTTCAAATGATTTTTCCAACTTAGCGGTCTTCTTCTCTACGAAGGCCTGCAACTTCTCGGTAGCGTCGAAGTGAATCGACTGAATCCTAATTTCCATAGTTACCTCCTATTATTAAAAGGTTAAACTCAAGCCCTGGGGTGGGCCTCATGATATATTCGCTTGAGCTGTTCGAAAGTGGTGTGCGTGTATATCTCCGTTGTGGAGGCACTCGCATGGCCCAAAAGCCTTCTGACACTCTCAATGCCAGCTCCATGGTTCAGCATGGCCGTAGCGAAGGTGTGCCTAAGCACGTGAGGCGACCTTTTCTTGGCGGTGGACACCGCGGCCAACCTCATCCTCACTATTTTTCTCACTTGCTGGGGCGTGAGCTTGCAACCGTTATGGCTGACGAAGAACGCGTCGGAACATCGTTCCTCCAAGCGATCCCGCTCACAAGCATAGCACTGCAGGCACTTGGCCAACTCGTCCCCGAAGGGAACCACGCGTTGCTTGTTGCCCTTTCCCGTCACTTTCAGTTGGCGGTTTGGCAAGTCGATGGCGGCGTCGGTGAGTCCTATGAGCTCCGACAGGCGTATGCCCGTCTGATAGAACGTCATAATGATGGTACGGTCGAGCACTCCCTGATAGCCTGTTCCCCACTCGATGTCATCGAGCAATCGGTCCATTTCGTCCTCCCTCATGAATTGCGGAAGGGCTTTCTTTTCCTTGGGGCATTCCACCTGGTGGGCCGGGTCGCGTTCTACGAGCTGGTGCGCAAGCGCAAAGCGGTAGAAGGAGCGAAGCGCCGACAGTCTCCTGTGGACACTGGTGGCACTGTTTCCCTTGTCGACCATGCTCTCCATCCAATCGCGGATCACGTCCGTGTCCACATTTTGCCAAGAGAGCTGACCATCCAAGTTCTTGAAAAACTGCTCAAAGGCCCGTAAGTCTTCTGCGTATGCCGCCACCGTGAGCGGTGAGCGGTTTTGCTCATATTGCAGATAGTTCAAGAACTTTTCGATCATCCTACGCCACTTGAATTCTACATAAGTAGGTTTTCGGCAACGAATATACGGAAATTATTTGGAACTACCAAATTTTCCGAGGAAAATTTTTATTGCTCCTCGTCGCGCAGATGCTGCACGTAAATGGCGTGCTCCATCTTCAAGCGCTTCTTGACTGACGGCTTGTCAAACTGCTGACGAGCGCGAAGCTCCTTCACCACACCAGTCTTTTCGAATTTTCTCTTGAATTTCTTCAGCGCTCTTTCGATGTTCTCGCCATCCTTTACAGGTACAATAATCATGTTGTTTTGGTTTTAAAATTTTAATGTTAAACTTACGCAAAAGGGCGTGATGCCACAATTTGCGGGTGCAAAATTACATCATATTTTCCGAATACACAAATTTTTCGATTGTTTTGTGCAATGCGTTCGCAAACAGGCGCTTTCAAGATGGATAAGAGCTCGCCTTTCACCCCTAATTTCTCCGCGCGGCAAAGGTCAATCGCTTTTCTGTCGACCATTCGTTCTTCTCCTTATGGGTTCTCACCTACCTGCCGTGCCAAGCCGCACAACTCGCATCGTCGCTCCACAAAAAAGTCCGCCGCCCCAGGTGCCACAACTGCCTCGGCAAGGAGACTTGGCACATGGGATGGCGGACAGCCAACTGTGTTCCGTAGGGATTAGATAGGCATGGTGGCTTTACGCAACCATTCCTTGTCACCCTCGTCGTCGAGATGGGGTGCGAGCATGTCGTACACATGCTGGTGGTATTCGTTCAACCAAGCCACTTCCTCGGGGAGCAACTCTTCCTTGACGACTGGCGTCGTGTCGATGGGGCACAGGGTGAGCGACTCAAACTGCAGGAACTTACCAAACTCGGTGTCCTTGTAATGGCTGATAAGCAACGTGTTCTCTATGCGCACTCCAAACTGGCCTGCCAAATAGATGCCGGGCTCGTCGGTTACGGTCATATTCTCAAGGAAAGGCGCCGGCATCCATTCCAACCGGAATTGATGAGGGCCCTCATGCACGCTGAGGTACGATCCCACTCCATGGCCGGTGCCATGCAGATAGTTGAGTCCTTCGCGCCACATGGCCTCGCGGGCCAGAATATCCATCTGCGTACCACTGGCTCCCGAGGGGAACTTGCAAATCTCCAACTGAATATGGCCTTTCAGCACAAGCGTGTAGATATGCTTCTCGTAATCGCTGACCGGACCCAGCGCGATGGTGCGTGTAATGTCGGTCGTTCCGTCCTGGTACTGCGCGCCACTATCGAGCAACAACAATCCATGCGGTTCCAACGGGATGTCGGTCTCGGGCGTGGCCTCATAGTGCACAATGGCCCCATGGGCACCATATCCGGCGATTGTGTCGAAACTGATGTCGCGGAACAAGGGTTGCTCAGCTCTCAGACTGGTGAGTTTCTTGTCAATGGATATCTCTGTCTGGCCGCCAGCCTCCACGGCGGGCTTCAGCCAACGCAGGAACTTCACCAAGGCGATGCCATCCTTGAGCATGGCCGACCGATAACCGCGTATCTCCGCCTCGTTCTTTATGGCCTTCATGGCGGGGATGGGACTCTTGTGTCGAATCACCTCCTGCACATCGACCAGGCGCGACAAGGTGTAATTGGTCTCGTTCGGGTCGAGCAGGATGTTATACTCAGCATATTCCTTGATACCCTTGCGCACATCGTCGTAGTCAGCCATCTTCACGCCCTGGCTCTCCAGATGGGCCTCAACCTCGGGCGTCAGTTTCTCCTTATTTATATATAAGGTGGCGCTTGTGGTCGAGATAAGCAGGTAGGACACAAACACCGGAGTGCAATGCACATCGGTTCCACGGAGATTGAGCGTCCACGCCACATCGTCGAGGGCAGACATAAGCATACCGTCGGCGTGCAAGTCACGCAGCGCCTTGCGAATGCGCGTCAGCTTCGACGCCACCGTCTCGCCGGCCAGCTCCACAGGTTGTATCTCCACCTTCGAGGCGGGAATCTGCGGGCGATCAGTCCACACAATGTCCAACGGATCGAGATTGGTCCTCACGGTGATGCCACCCTCGCGACGCAGGTCGCTCACGAGCACCTCCACGTTGGCTGCCGAATTGCACATGCCATCCACGCCCACCTGTGCGGAGCTCACCTCGCGCAGCTCACTTCCCAGCCACTCACTGATGGTCGGCGTGCCTTCTATCTTCAGTTTCATCAATTGGAACTCGGTGCCCGAGAGCTGGTCGGCAGCAGCGATGAAATAACGGCTGTCGGTCCACAGGGCGGCCGAGTGCATCGTCACCACAGCTGTTCCCGCCGACCCATTGAATCCACTAATCCACTCACGGCCCTTCCAGCGGTCAGGCACATACTCCGAGTTGTGGGGGTCGGTACTGGGGAAGATAAAAGCATCGAGCTTCTCGCAGCGCATCACCTCGCGCAAGGCTTCCAATCGTTGAGCTATGTATTCCTTCATAATCAAAAGATTTAAACGGTTTGGTTTTTGCCAAATAGACATGACAAAGATACGCTTTTTAAGAATAAACAACAAATTAAAAACCGAATAATTGCACGCTAAGATACTTTTTTTATTAACTTTGCAGAAAAGAGACGGTAAGGTATCGGCCACAGCCATTCTCCGCATCGTCACACATCTTGATAAACACTTACATTCTTAAAAATAACAATTCACTATGAAGTATTTAACAAATGACAAGCTTCTTATCGTCGGTGCAGGCGGTATGATTGGTTCTAACATGGTTCAGAGCGCTTTGATGCTGGGGCTTACTCCTAACATCTGCTTGTACGATATCTATGAGCCAGGTGTGCACGGTGTGTTCGACGAGATGCAGCAGTGCGGCGTTCCTGGCGCCAACCTGAGCTACTACGCTCCTGCCGTTGAGGACATGAACGACCCTGAGAAGGTTGCCGAGGCTGCCAAGAAGGCTTTCACTGGCGCCAAATACATCATCTCTTCAGGTGGTGCTCCCCGTAAGGCTGGCATGACCCGCGAGGATCTGCTGAAGGGCAACTGTAAGATTGCCGCCGACTTCGGTGAGAACATCAAGAAGTATTGCCCCGACGTGGAGCACGTAGTGGTGATATTCAACCCCGCTGACGTTACCGCTCTGACCGCTCTTATCCACAGCGGCCTGAAGCCCAACCAGCTGACCTCTCTCGCTGCCCTCGACTCTACACGTCTGCAGCAGGCTCTGGCCCTCGAGTTCGGTGTTCAGCAGGATAAGGTTACCGGCGCCCACACCTACGGTGGTCACGGTGAGCAGATGGCTGTCTTCGCTTCTCAGGTGAAGATCGACGGCAAGCCTCTCCAGGAGATGGGTCTCTCTGACGAGCGTTGGGCTGAGATCAAGCACATGACCACTCAGGGTGGTTCAAACATCATCAAGCTCCGTGGCCGCAGCTCATTCCAGAGCCCTGCCTACAACGCTGTGAAGATGATCGAGGCTGCTATGGGTGGCGAGCCCTTCACTCTGCCCGCAGGTTGCTACGCCAACCTCCCCGAGCTGGGCATCAAGGACGTTATGATGGCTCTCCCCACCACGATCGACAAGACTGGCGTTCACTACACTGTTCCCACAGGCACTCCTGAGGAACTGGCTGAGCTGCAGAAGTCATACGAGCACCTCTGCGACATGCGCAAGGAGGTTATCGACCTCGGCATCGTTCCTCCCGTTGAGCAGTGGAAGGAAGATAACGCCAACCTGTAAATCGCACCGCGCGGATTGATCACTATCCGCCAAACCGCATAAAAAGCCCCATCGACCGTTGATCGATGGGGCTTTTCTTTTTATCTTTTTACGCGCAGAGGCAACCGTTCGGCTCAGCCGCTTTCACAGCGCAAATCTTACATTTCACATGTTCTTCCTCAAATAGTTTGGGCCTCAGCCAACGCCCGCGATCCCCTTCGAGACACAGGGGGCCCATGCGCCAAGCCAAGAGCGCGCCATGCATCCTACCTGTTCAGCTTGGGGTATTTGATGCGGGTGTGGTAGATGGCCTTGAGGCGATCGATGAGCACCGTCTTGGCTTCGCTGATGTCGCGGAAGGTGATGGCGGCCTCGGTGAAGAAACCTGCGTCGACCTGTCCGTCGATGATCTGATTGACAAGTTTGGTGATGCTCTCGTCCGAATAGTCCTTCAGCGAGTGCGACGCCGCCTCACAACTGTCGGCCATCATCAGGATGGCTTGCTCTCGGGTGTAAGGGTTCGGGCCGGGATAGGTGAACGGCTCCTTGTCGACGATCTCGTCGGGATGCTCGTTCTGGTATTTGATATAGAAGTATTTGGCCATGCCGTGACCATGGTGGGTGAGGATGAAGTCGCGGATAATCACCGGCAGGTTGTTCTCCTCCGCCAACTTCACGCCATTGACCACATGCTCCACGATAATTTGCGCGCTCTCCTTGTCGGCGAGGTTATCATAGGGGTTGACGCCTCCTTGCTGGTTCTCCGTGAAGAACGCGGGATTCTTCATCTTGCCAATGTCGTGATAGAGGGCACCCGTACGCACCAACGTACTGTTGGCACCGATGCGGTTGGCTATCTCGGCCGCCAGGTTGCTCACGGTGATGGAGTGCTGGAAGGTACCGGGCGCCTCCTCGCTCAGCCGGCGCAACAACACACCATTGGTGTTCGACAACTCGATCAGCGTGACGTTCGACGTGAATCCAAACGCCTTCTCCACCACATACATCAACGGGTAGGCCAGCAACAGCAGCACACCATTGATCATGAAATGCGAATACATGCTCGCATCGAGGTTAAACGTCGTGCCGCTCTGCATCAACCGCAACGTGAAATAGGTGAAGCAGGTGGCGATAAACACCATCAGGGCGGTCTTGAACACCTGGGCGCGCGACGACATCTCGCGCAGCGAATAGATGGCCACCAATCCCGACAACATCTGGATGACGATGAAGTCGAACTGATAGCGCAGGGCGGCGGCGCAGATAAACACCATCACCATGTGGGTGATGAAGGCCGTGCGCGAGTCCTGGAACACTCGCACGAAGATGGGCGTAAAGGCAAACGGCAACACATAGACACTAAAACTGAAATAGGAGTGTTGCATCATCAGCGACACCATGATGGGGAAGATGGTGACCAACGCATAAAGCATCAGTATGTTGCGGGGCTTGTTGAAATAATCGTTCCTAAAGAGCGTCAGATAGATGGTGAAGATGATCACAAACGACAACACATACAACGCATTGCCGATGAAATTGAGGTCCACCTGCTCCATGCTGCTTCCACGTCGGTTCATCTCCTTTTCGAGCGACACCAACTCGCGGTAACGCTCCTCGGTGACGATCTCTCCCGTACCAATGATCTTCTGCCCGGCCTTCACCATGCCGTTGGCGGGCGGAATGGTTCCTAAAAGGTCGTTCTTGGCAGTCTCCGACCGTGCCTTGTCGTAAACAAGGTTGGGCTCAATATAGTTGATGAGGTTCAAGCGCTGCAGGGCCTGTCGGTCGGCCGAGAGGCTCTCGTCAGAAAGCAGTTGCTCATAGGCGCTCATCGTGGAGTAGAAGTCCTCCACGATCATCTGCTCCACGTTCTTGCCCACCACCACACGCACCATGCTGGTGGTGTCGCGGTGCACGCTGTTGAACAAGGGCGTTTCCATGATACCCGTCTGGTAGAGCCTGTGCAGGCGGTTGCGCACCACAGCCGTAAACTCGGCGGGCAGACCGGGCAAACCTCCCGCAAAGTCCTGGTCAAACTTCTCCATGACGCGCGCCTCCACCTTCTTGTCGTAGTCGAAATAGGGCACAAACAGTTTGAGGACCGAGTCTTTCTCCATGGCCAGCGTCTCCTCGGTCTTGTAGATGGGGAAGTCGTACTGGGCGATCATGTCGCCATAACGCCATGGCTCATCCACGTCGTACACATATTGGCTACCTTCCCTTCTGGGTAGGAACCACACGATGAGCACCACTGTAACCAGCACCAGTCCCACACGTGTCAGGGCTCTGCGCCATATATAACTTGTGTTCTTATAAAAATCGAAATATTTCATGTTCCTTACCAAAACGCCAACGCTGCGGAACCAAGGGCAAGCCCTTGTTCCCCAAACTTAGCCATTTACTGTGCGAAAATAATAAAAAAATACATTAAAAAGGAAAAAATGTAGTAATTTTGCAAAAAATAACGTTCTATCACTATGGCAGAAAGAAGAGTCAGAGTGCGTTTCGCACCCAGTCCAACGGGTCCGCTGCATATCGGCGGCGTTCGCACAGCATTATACAACTATCTTTTCGCACGCCAGCATGGCGGCGACCTGGTGTTCCGCATTGAGGACACCGACAGCAATCGCTTCGTTCCCGGAGCCGAGGATTACATCATCGAGGCTTTCAAATGGTTGGGCATCAAGTTCGACGAGGGAGTGTCGTTTGGCGGCAGCCATGGTCCCTATCGTCAGAGTGAGCGTCGCGACATCTACAAGAAATACGTCGACCAGCTCATCAACGAGGGCAAGGCCTATTATGCCTTCGACACCCCTGAGGAGCTGGAGGCCAAGCGCAAGGAGATCCAAAACTTCCAATACGACGCCCGCACCCGCATGCAGATGCGCAACTCGCTGGCTATGGACCGCACCCAGTGGGAGCAGCTCATCGCCGACGGTGCCCAGTACACCGTGCGCTTCCGCATCGATCCGGGACAGGAGATCCATGTCAACGACATGATTCGTGGCGATGTGCGTGTGAAGAGCGACATCCTCGACGACAAGGTGCTCTACAAGAGTGCCGACGAACTGCCCACCTATCACCTGGCCAACATCGTCGACGACCATCTCATGGAGATCACCCACGTCATCCGTGGCGAGGAGTGGTTGCCCTCCGCCCCACTCCACGTGTTGCTCTATCAGGCTTTCGGCTGGGAGGACACCATGCCTCGCTTCGCCCACCTGCCGCTGCTGTTGAAGCCGGAGGGCAAGGGTAAGTTGAGCAAGCGCGACGGCGACCGCCTTGGATTCCCTGTATTCCCCTTGGAGTGGCACGACCCAAAGACGGGCGAGGTGAGCTCGGGCTATCGCGAGAGCGGCTATTTCCCCGAGGCCGTGGTCAACTTCCTGGCGTTGCTGGGATGGAACCCTGGCACAGAGCAGGAGCTGTTCTCACTCGAGCAACTGGTTCAGGCATTCGACATCAGCAAGTGCTCTAAGAGCGGCGCTAAGTTCGACTTCCAGAAGGCTGCGTGGTTCAACCACGAGTATATCCTGCGTAAGGACGACGAGGAGATCGCTCTCCTGTTCGCCCCCATCGTGGCCAACAATGGTGTCGACGAGACGTTCGACCGCGTGAAACAGGTTGTTCACATGATGAAAGACCGCGTGAGCTTCGTGCGTGAACTGTGGCCCCTCTGCAGCTTCTTCTTCATCGCGCCCACCGAGTACGACGAGAAGACGGCGAAGAAACGCTGGAAGGCATACAGCGCACAGCAAATGACCGAACTGATGGAGGTGCTGCGCGGCATCGACGACTTCACCGTGGAGGGCCAAGAGCCTATCGTCGAGCAATGGATCGCCGACAAGGAATATAAGATGGGCGACATCATGAACGCATGGCGCCTGGCCTTGGTGGGCATTGGTAAGGGTCCCGGCATGTTCGACATCGCAGCGTTCCTGGGTAAGGAGGAAACACTCCACCGTATGGCCAAGGCCATCGAAACACTTGGATAAATCGAGAAGTCATGTATAACTTCATCATGAACCTCTACAGCCTCGGCGTGCGGACGGCGGCCTTGTTCAACGACAAGGTGCGCAAGATGTGGCAGGGCGAACAGGCGGCCATCAGCGTTCTGCAAGAGAAGGTCGACCCCAACGCCAGCTATATTTGGTTCCACGCCGCGTCGCTGGGCGAGTTCGAACAGGGGCGGCCACTCATCGAGCACATACGCCACGAGTTCCCACAGTATAAAATTCTGCTTACGTTCTTCTCGCCCTCGGGCTATGAGGTGCGTAAGAACTACGAGGGAGCCGACATCGTGTGTTACCTGCCGCTCGACACGGTGAGCAACGCACGCCGTTTCCTGCGTACCATCCGACCGGTGATGGCGTTCTTCATCAAGTATGAGTTCTGGTACAACTACATGCACATCCTGCGCCATCGTGGCGTGCCTGTGTATAGCGTGTCGAGCATCTTCCGCCCCGACCAGGTGTTCTTCAAGTGGTACGGCCGCAAGTATGCCAACGTGCTTAAGTGCTTCACGCGCTTGTTTGTGCAGAACGAGGAGAGCAAGCGCCTGTTGGCCACGCTCGGCATCAATGATGTGGAGGTGGTGGGCGACACGCGCTTCGACCGTGTGCTGGAGATCAAGGAGGCGGCAAAGCAACTGCCACTCGTGGAGAAGTTCACCGCACAAACTGAGCATGTCTTCGTGGCAGGAAGTTCGTGGCTTCCCGACGAGGAGATCTTCATACCCTATCTCAACAAGCACAAGGACTGGAAGATGATCATCGCGCCACATGTCATTGGCGAGGATCACCTGTCGCAAATCATGCATCTGTTGGAGGGTCGCCGCGTGGTGCGTTACACGCAAGCCACAGAGGAGACGGTTGGCGAGGCCGACGTGCTCATCATCGACTGCTTCGGCCTGTTGTCGAGCATCTATCGCTACGGACAGGTGGCATACGTAGGCGGTGGCTTTGGTGTGGGCATCCACAACACGTTGGAGGCAGCCGTATGGGGCGTGCCAGTGTTCTTCGGCCCTAACAACCAGAAGTTCCGCGAGGCGCAGGGGCTGAAAGCCTGCAGCGGCGGTCTGGAGATCAGTGGTGCCGAGGAGTTCAAGGTTAAGATGGATGCGGTCATCGCTGCCATCAGCCACGGTAATGACATGGGCAAACACGCCTACCACTATGTGCTCTCTCACGCAGGGGCCTCGGAGAAGGTCATCGAAGCCTGCTTCAATAACAAAGCGCAGTAAGCCGTCACAACAACAACATTCAATAGGACTAAATAAAGCGCCTTGGAAGGTTCCGCCCCCATCGGGTCACCCTTCCAAGGCGCCTTTCTTTTTACGGCCCGCAAAACGAATAAAACGGGATATACGCTCAGACTCGGGCGCACGTCTGAGGCTAACCTGAAATTCACACCATAGTTATAATTAAACAACTAAGAGTTTTTTACGCTCAGACGCGGTAACAACAAATTTCCCGAATTAACTCTAAGTTTGCAGAAGAATGCTCTAAGTTTGCAGAAGAATGCGACGCAGTCGCATAAATGTTAAATAATCAAGGT